>NZ_JAWOQQ010000041.1:0-4336 GCF_033337405.1 Vibrio sp. YT-16 | reverse complement strand
GATTCACGCTCTTTAGCGATAGCTAGTAGTTCAAGATCTTCGAGTCTGTCCATCATCATTTCGTACGCTTCGGCAGGCACGCAATAAAATGCTGGTTCATTTCGGTTTAATACAGCAACAGGTTCGCCGTAAGCACTAGTTGCAACTTTCATAGGGTTAGCTTTCAACTCAGTAATGCTTGCAGCAACATCGGCTAAAATTCTAGTGGTCATATAATCGGTCTCTTAAGTGGTTTTTATGTTGGTCATTTTAGCCTCAACCAAGCGGTATAACAAGTTGCTTAAGAGTGATTCGCAACCCGTGGCATTTTTACTATGTGTCGGTTTATGTGTTTAAGGTATTATGCGGAGGCTAAGGTATTGCGTTGCTCACACCTTAGCAAGGCGTTAGCATTCACTAATAACAAAAAGGAGTATTATGAAAAATGTAATAGGAATGGCAGTGTTGCTAGTTTCTCTCTGGGGATGTGCATCAGCACCTGATAGAGTGGAAGCAAATAAAGTTGAGCCTAATTTTAATAACGGAAAGTCAATCGTTTATATTTTGCAAGGCAACAACAAAGGGCTGTTGGAAAATGTCCAAACCTATCGAGTAAATGGAGAGCCAACAGGGAAGTTGCTGAACGGATCTTATACTTGGTTTTACGCAGAGCCTGGTGAAAAAAATCTTGAATTTTATGATCCTTTAATCCCTTCAAGGCTCTTCTGGGACAAACAGTTCACTCTCAAGCAAGGTCAAACGGTCTATCTATACCAAGGGTGGGAGCTAGCGCATGCTTCCAACAAACTAACGACAGATATGGTTTTCATTGATGGTAATGCAACGGTTATTACTGCTCCAAGTCGTGAACAACAAGTTTTCAAACTCGCTGAAATATCGCAAGAAGATGCTCGAAGGCTTATGAAAAAACTGAGCTATGTGTCTAATGACTTGGAAAGTAAATAATTGCAGCGCCAACGTGATTGCTAACAATCTGCTCAAGAGGGACTCGCAACGCGTGGCATTTTTAGCATGCGTTGATTTTAGTGATTAAGGTGGTATGCAGCGGCTTCAGTATTGCGTTGCTCACCCCTTAGCAGGGCGTTATGTTGAGAAGGAAGTTATGAAAACTTTATTGAAACAAAGTAAATTGGTCAGTTTTAAATTAATGTATAGCTTTATCACTAGAGTATTAATTTGTGGCATGTTTGCTTACTACTTAGTCGAGATATCTAAGGCTCCATTTTTAACACAATTAGGATACATCGTATTTTTTTGTGCTGTATCTTTAGCTGCTGAGTATTTAGCAGCTAAACCGAAACAGTCGCTAGAAGTTGTGCTTGATGGTAATAGTTTATCTCTTTTAGGGACAAGTATAAATACTGCTGATATTAATGAAATTTTGTATGCGCAAACCAAAAGGTTTGAACATACGGTAAGGTTTCGTTTCAAAAATCAGACATATCAAGACTTTGAACTAGCTTCTCCTGACTTAATTGAAGATCTAAGATTTTACCATTTTCTGGTTGAAAACCAGTTGCCTGTGAAGATGCTAGATAGTCATGAACGCGTTGCTTAACATCTCAACATAACAAATTGTTCAAGAGTGATTCGGCACGCGTGGTATTTTTACTATGCGTTGGGTTTAATGATTAAGGTGGTATGCGTAGGCTTCGACATTGCGTGCCTCACCCCTTAGCAGGGCGTTATGTTGAATAGGGCTTCAAAGCCCACAGGTATTCAGCTAATCTCTTCTTCCACACAATATCTTAGGTATATACATGATTGTTCACGTTACAATTCCCGTTAGTGATTTAGAAAGAAGCCGGAAGTTTTATGAAGAAGCTTTTAGTCCACTAGGGTACAAAATTGCATTTGGTGAAAAAGGTAAATTTTGGGCTTTCGACCTCGGTAAGGGCTTCTTATTCGAGATCTGTAGTGCTAAGACTGAGGGTGCTTTAACAAGCTTTCATATTGCCTTCCGTGTGGCGAGTCAGCAAAAGGTTCGAGAGTTTTATAACTCAGCTATTTCAGCAGGAGCGCGAGACAACGGAGCTCCAGGACCGCGACCTCACTATACCGAGAACTATTATGCCTGCTTCGTTCATGATCCAGATGGTCATAATATTGAAGCTGTCTTTGACACCTGGAAGTCTTGATGCAGTTGAAAATGCGGTAAAAGTTTAATGTAAAACACGTGCTGAGTTTCAACATAACAAACTGTTCAAGAGTGATTCGCAACGCGTGGCATTTTTACCATGCGTTGGGTTAAGTGATTAAGGTGGTATGCTGCGGCTTTTGTATTGCGTTGCTCACACCTTAACAGGGCGTTAGCATGCGGGAGTAATATGAAGAAAATTCTCATCATCGGTAATTCTGGCTCAGGCAAGAGTTGGTTGTCGAAACAGTTATCCCGAAAACTTCAGTTGCAAGAAGTTAACTTGGACTCGATTGTATGGGAGCCAGGTGGCTATAATCAAAAACGCTCCACCGGAGCAATCGAAAATGAAATTGCTAGTATAAAGTCTCAATGCAACTGGGTAGTTGAGGGAGTATTTGGTGCTTTAGCCGAACAGCTTATTTTATCTGCTGACATGCTGTTGTTTTTGGATTTGGAATGGTCTGAATGTAAAAGTTCTCTTTATTCTCGTGGTTCGGAGAGCTCGAAGCAACTTAATGAGGAACAGGCGGAGAAGAATTTTCGTGAATTATTAAAATGGGCTTCTGAATACTCTGTTCGCGAATCCAAAAGTTCACGACAGTTCCATCAGCAATTGTTCAGAGATTTTCACGGTTCTAAAGTACGTTTCACAACGCGCTCTCAAGTGAATGAGTTTGTAGCGGAAACAACATGCTAACAAACTGTTTAAGAGTGATTCGCAACGCGTGGCATTTTTACCCTGCGTTGATTTTAGTGATTTAGGTGGTGTGCGGAGGCTTTCGTATTGCGTTGCTCACACCTTAACAGGGCGTTAAATGGAGGAGCTAATGAGCAGTATTCTAGAAAAGTGTCATACGTTCAAGTTTAGTGAATCATATGGTTTTGCAGATAAAGTCAGAAAAGCGATTTTTGAACGCGACTATGCAATTGATCCGTTAGAAGTAGCAGAAGATGTAGAGTTACAGGTGACTAAGCCACAAAAAAGAACTCTACTGCATGATTACATAGAGTATGTTGTGGTTGACCATCTCAATTTCTACTTTAGAGGTGGCGGCTGGGAATTTGAGGATGTTCTACCAGTACTTTCAATGCTTGAATCACATCAAATCGAATACCAAGAGTTAGACCACTACATTAAAGAGCTACTGCGAGACGATGAAAGTGGAAAAACAGTCGAAATTACTGAAGAGCACATTGATGAGTATAAGTACCAATATGCGTGGGACTATATTGAACCTTTGGTACAGGCAAAGTTTGTCCCTGTATTAGTTACTGAAGTATTTTCGCTACTCTTCGCTGATCGCGAAGCTATGAAAGTTTTCAATATAAATGTTGCAGAGTCTATGGGCGAGCGAAGTAAGAGAAATACTTACTGGCCTAAATGGCTTGAGAGAGAATTGTTTTGTCGGGAAAAGGGGCTTTGTGCGCTTTGTAAAACGGACTTATCTTCTGTTTATCATACACATGGCAAGGTTGCTATAGATCATATCGTTCCAATTGCTAAAAATGGCGTAAATGATCCGACAAACCTCCAAATTCTTTGCCAATCATGCAATAGCAAAAAAAGTGGGACAGTCATTCAGACATCTAATGCAATGCCAGTTTTTTGGGAGATGTAATCCTCCATTTAACAAACTGTTTAAGAGTGATTCGCAACGCGTGGCATTAACAGAATGTTTAGAGTTAAAGTCAGTGTGTTTTTGGTGGGGTTTCGTACTTCAATTTTGAATCGTTCGGGTTTGTGAAAATCGATCTCAGGTTTCTTTTGTGGTTGGATTTTCTGTTTCAGAAACCGATTTGCTTGTTGAAAGTCAGCTCTGTGATATTGTCTTTTCAAATGAGCTTTTTGGTGTTGTTAGTCCGTTTTCTACGGCGCTAACTGTTCCAAGTGGTTTCAGTGATAGGCGCTTTGAAGCTGCGCCTGATTTGAGTATATCAATGCACATAAAGCTGGTGTTGGCAAAACGGCAATCAATTTCAAATCAAAGCGTTAGGTTTGGCAACTAACAAAGCATTCAAGAGGGATTCACAACGCTTGGCAGTTTTGGTTTGAATTGGCTTTAGTGTTTACGGCACAATGGTTTAGTTTGGGTGGAATGCGTTGTTCACCCCTTAATGCGGCGTTAGCTGTTTGAGGAAAAAATGAGAAAATTCGATAAGCCGCTATTCTGGCTGTATATAAAAACAAGAGACTCA
>NZ_JAWOQQ010000040.1:0-4606 GCF_033337405.1 Vibrio sp. YT-16 | reverse complement strand
CCGTATGAAATGGTGAATTTATCATCTCAGAACTAACGGCTGAGTGATAGGGAGGAAGTCCATTCCATACGCTAAGCAAAATCTTCCTGTTCTGACGGCTGTTTAAGCGGTCTTAACTCACCATTTAAAACCTGTTCGGTCAATGTAAATGAGTAATGCCCCAACATATTCACATGTTTATGGCTGAGTGGTGATAGTCTTGCAATGTCTTCATCTTTTAGTGTTTCACCTTGTCGTTCTACGTGCTCTAATGCAGCTTGCATATAGATGGTATTCCACAGCACAACGGCATTAGTGACTAAGCCAAGCGAACCCAATTGATCTTCTTGCCCTTCTCGGTAACGTTTGCGGATTTCACCGCGTTGACCGTGACAAATAGCTCTGGCAACGGCATGACGACTTTCGCCTCGGTTTAATTGGGTTAGTATTCTGCGTCGATAGTCTTCATCATCGATGTAATTCAGTAAATATAATGTCTTATTGATACGACCAGCTTCGATAATGGCCTGAGCAAGACTCGATGGTCGGTCACTTTTGAGCAACGACCGAATCAGTTCTGATGCCTGCACTTTTCCCAGTTTAAGAGAGCCTGCTATACGCATCATGTCATCCCAGTGAAGCTCTATTTTTTGTGGATTTACGCAGTTTCGTGCTAGCTCATCGAGTACACCGTAATCCGCTTCTTTATCTACGCGCCAAAATACCGATTCGCCTGCATCGGCTAACCTTGGCGAGAACTGATATCCCAATAACCAGAATAAGCCGAAGACCATGTCACTGGCTCCTGCTGTATCTGTCATGATTTCAGTAGGGTTTAATCCGGTTTGCTGTTCCAATAACCCTTCGAGTACGAATATGGAATCTCGTAGTGTTCCTGGTATAACGATTCCGTGAAATCCAGAAAACTGATCGGAGACGAAGTTATACCATGTGATACCACGGCTGGAGCCAAAGTATTTTCGGTTCGCACCTGAATTGACGGTTCTTATTGGTGTGATAAATCGCATCCCATCAGCAGAGGCAACTTCACCTCCGCCCCAATGCTTAGCTAGTGCAAGAGTAGACTGAAAATCGACCAGTTTCGCGTTGGCTTTTACTAACGTTTCAGCACGTAAATAATTTTGTTTAACCCAACTGAGTCGGTGTCTGGTTAAAGCAGGGATATGAGACTTTATCAGTGGCTCAAGGCCGATATTGCAAGCTTCGGACAGTAACACGGCGCAGATACTTACCGTTAAATCATTGGCACGTGCGTTAGATTCGCTAATATGAGTGAATTCATCGGCAAAGCCAGTATGAGCATTGACTTCAAGTAGTAGTTCTGTGAGGTCTACGGCAGGAAGTAACGCCTCAACTTGTTTGGATAATCCCTGTAAGCTCGGAGGGTTATCTAGTCTATCAATATTTGTGATGGTCAGAGCTGGTCGTTTCCCCGAGATATCAATATCCACCGAACCATTATCGTCAAAATTTGCGGCAACCTGATGATAGGTTGTATCCAGTTGCCTGACTAACGCATCGATGGCTTCTTTTGCGTTTAGCGGATGTCCCAGTGATCGACAGACCTGAATTCGGTTGGACTGCCACTCTTGCCCCTGCAAAAGTTTGGCTCTCGGATCGCCCCAGCGATCGCTGTTTTCGACATAGATATCTCGTCGGCGCAAGCTATCCTGTAATTTATCCAAAAAACACAGTGTGTAGCCTCGTTTAGTCACCCGACCACCTTTATCTAATACCAATCGCTTCCATGGATTAGATACGATATCCACTGGCGCATCATCAAGAATTTGTTTTTTTGAGTCGAGTAATTGCGCTAAGTACTGGTGAACTTCAAGCGTTTTGTCTCCCGCAGGAGCGGCGGAAAATTCGATATCACGGAGCAGTTTTGGTAGAAAACGCCGAACTCGCCCGTACTGTTCAACCATCTCTTCATGAAAATTGTCATCATAAGGTCGGGCTAACTCGTGTACGGTAGAAATAGATTGCGCTAGCTTTTCCCGTGAAAATTTAGCAAAGATTGACGGACGTAGCGACTCATCATCTAAGTTGTCGTCTAGCAGCAGAGCACAAACTTTAGCTAAAGCCAGTGCAGATTTATCCAAATCTTTTAGAGTACGAAGACGCTTTTTCTGTCCTAATTTCTTCGCTTCGCCAGCGATATTTGTAATCAAAAGATCCAGTACATCCAACGCTTCATCTAATGCAATAATTTCATAGGCTTTCACAAAAGCCACGAGTATCGCAGTACGCTTAGTCTCCGGCATACGGCCTATTTTGTATGCCGAGATCATTCCAGCATGACGGGCAATATGTTTAAACCGGACGGGAGGAATACCAGTAAAATCCAGTTCAGTTATTCCATAGGTTTGAAGTGCTTTGTAACGTTCAATAGCCTCATTAAATGCAGGGCCACTGACATTGACCGGCCCCTTACGAAAACGGTCGAAGTGTGTTGTTCTGGCTGCTTCAGGAATTTGTAGTAAGGAATCCAACCTAGCTTGCTGATCCGAATTTGGGAGACTGGATAGTTGCTGCCACAATCGGTTTTCTGCTCGGTCTCTGATTTGTGAAATTAAACGGGTTAAAGTTGATGCGCCTGGTAAAAGGATTTTATGTTGGATCAGCCATCCGGTCGCTAAATCAAACAGTAAACTCGGGCGTTCATTACTGATCCAACTCCGGCTATAGAGAAGGCGGGATAACCGGAATGACCACGGCCAAACAAACTCACGATAACCATACTGATTGCGGATCAGAGCGGTATGCTCGCGGCGTGTGGTTTCGCGCTGAGAATAGTCAGACAAAATACCAATATTGGTTATATTCAGTTGCCTTGCGACAAACCATTGGGTATTCGTTGGGATTTGATTTAAATCGATCAAGAAAGTACCAAGAAAGCGAACACAACCTAATTGCAGCGCAACTCCAAATCGATTGTGTTCACCACGTCTTTGTGTAACAAAAGCTAAGTCAGCCTCGTCCAAATGGAAGTACCGCGCCAATTGAACATCATTCGGCTCCCCATTAAATTGCCCGTAACTATTTTTTTGTTCAGTGGTTAAAAAATCTACGGGCATAGCCAAAACCTCTTATTGGTTACACAAACTCAAATCAGTGACGTATTGTTTTCCCATTTCCGGCATGTAAGCCATGAGGAATTTTAATAAATATCTGGATGGAAATGCCGCAATGGTTCCATCTGCTGATGAAGAATACGGATTATGTAAATACTATGAGGTTGTGGGCGATAAAAAATAGCATGTTTATGGTGATCGTGGCGGCGAAGCCCTTCGGCAATTTCGGGGCACTCGTAACCCATCAAAGGTTGTTCTGCAAGCGTTAGCAAAACGTCATGCATACTGTCTGTATAAGCATCCGCTTGCTCTATGCCAAAGTTCAATAGGGTGTATTCAAAGATATGCTCAAAGTCTTCTGCGGCGAGGTTGGAAAGTTTATACATTGTGTCTCTGCTTTACTTTAGTCGCAATGTCATGAAGTGATAATGAGCATTGACCACTCTGCTCTCCGGCTTCAATCGCCATTTTTAGAGCCGTGGTTTGTTTCTCTTGCCTTTCGAGTAGCCGCAATGCAGAACGAACTACTTCGCTTGTTGAGCCATAGCGACCAGTCGCTATGAGTTGGCCGACAAACTCATCTAGCTGAGACCCAATCGTAACACTAGTTGTGCGTGACATATTTCCACCTACATGTGTGAATAATTAACACACCAATAATAGGTCAACTAAAATTCAAAATCAAATCACGATCTTCGTATGACAATGAAGTATACCCTATGATCACAGATAAAAAGTGGCAGTTTTTATATATTTGTCATAACCTATATGACACACCACGTTAGATCATAACTTAAATGTCACTTAGGGCAGATTATGTACATCTTCGGCTACCTTAGAGCATCAACAAGCGACCAAAATGCAAAACGAGCGCAGAGTACCTTACAGAAGTTTGTACAGGATAAAGGATTTCGTATTGCTGGATGGTACATTGAAAATGAATCAGGTGCTTCTCTGCAAAGACCTGAACTTCTTCGTTTACTTGATGATGCTGCGAAAGGCGATGCAATCATCATTGAACAGATAGACAGGCTTTCTCGTCTGGATGAGAAAAGCTGGTTCACCTTAAAAGAAATGCTGCACGAAAAAGAACTCAAAGTGATTAGCCTGGATTTGCCAACCAGTCATATTGCATTCTCTCCCCAAATCACCGATGAATTTACTGGATCGATGATCAAAGCGATAAATAGCATGATGATGGATATGCTAGCTGCTATCGCGAGAAAAGATTACCAAGATCGCCGCCGTCGTCAGGCTGAAGGAATAAAGAAAGCCAAAGAGGAAGGGAAATACAGAGGGCGACAAGCCGATTCAGATCTACACGAAAAAATCTATCAGCTACGAGTTGTCAACAAGCTGAGTATCAGTGATACCGCCAAACTTACCAATGTTTCAGATCGTACAGTAATTCGGGTGGCGAAGAAGTTGGCAAGTGAGCGTTCAGCGGGGTAAAAAGCTTAGCGTATGGAATGGACTTCCTCCCTATCACTCAGCCGTTAGTTCTGAGATGATAAATTCACCATTTCATACGG
>NZ_JAWOQQ010000003.1:446050-522528 GCF_033337405.1 Vibrio sp. YT-16 | reverse complement strand
TTTTTCATATCCGGTGATTACCTGGTTGAAGAGAGTTTTCTAATCTGATGATTTCGGTATGATACTACTAATCTTTACAGCTTTTGACCCTAAAGTCGCGTTTAATGAGCCTCAACTGTATGGTTTATCACCATTTGAGCAAATGTGCTTTAGAGTCTGAAATATTTGCAGGAAAAGGAACCCTAAATGGAACAATCCATCCGTGACGAAATGCGCGTACTCCCTTCAATTGATCCGCATTTTGAAATTGAACGCCGTGTCGCTTTTATTAAGCGTAAATTGCAAGAAGCGGGCTGTAAGTCTCTTGTTCTTGGCATCAGCGGTGGCGTTGACTCAACGACATGTGGTCGTTTAGCTCAGTTGGCTGTAGACCAGCTGAACGAAGAAGCGGGCAACAATAGCTACCAATTTATCGCAGTTCGCCTGCCTTATGGGGAGCAAAAAGATGAAGATGAGGCTCAGCTCGCTCTGTCTTTTATCCAGCCAACCCATTCTGTATCGGTGAACATCAAAGCAGGTGTTGACGGGCTTCATTCGGCTTCTCACGTTGCATTAGAAGGCACAGATCTTCTACCAACTGATGCAGCAAAAGTCGACTTCGTAAAAGGCAATGTAAAAGCGCGTGCTCGCATGGTTGCTCAATACGAGATCGCGGGCTACGTAGGCGGCCTTGTTCTTGGTACTGATCACTCAGCAGAAAACATCACTGGTTTCTACACTAAATTTGGTGATGGCGCTTGTGACATGGCACCATTGTTCGGATTAAGTAAGCGCCAAGTTCGTGAAGTAGCTGCTACATTGGGTGCACCTGAGCAACTAGTTAAGAAAGTGCCAACAGCAGACTTAGAAGAGCTTGCTCCACAAAAAGCAGATGAAGATGCCCTAAGCCTAACTTACGAGCAAATCGACGACTTCTTAGAGGGCAAACCTGTTCCACAGCAAGTGAGTGACCGTCTGGTAGCGATTTACAAAGCAACGCAGCACAAACGCCAGCCAATCCCGACGATTTACGACTAAGCGATATTTTCAGCTCTCTTTAAAACTCAAAACGCTGCTAAAAATAGCAGCGTTTTTTTGTCTAGGAACAGTTTTTGTCGAAGGACAAAGACGTTCTCGCCTAGTTGGTTACTGTTACGTCCGTCTCTGGCACAGCACAACACGCCAATACGGTTCCCATTGCACGTTCCTCATCAGTCAACGCGGGCACGTCCGGATGATGTACTTGACCCGACGTAAGCTGAACCTTACACGCGCCGCATAAGCCAGCACGACAGCTATTGCTAACAACCTTCCCAGCATCCTCGAGCTGATCTAACAACGTTTTTTGGTTGTTGCCTACGACTTTAGTTCCATTAAAGTCAATAGCGAGACTTTTCTCTGGCTTTGACGTAAGAGAAGAAACTCCAAACGCTTCTTGATGGTAGTTTTCCTCTGGCAGCCCTTTTCTTAGCAGGAGATTTTTCGCTTTCTCCATAAAACCATCAGGACCACACACAAACACCTGCCGCTGTTCAACATCTTTGATTTGCTTAATGTGTGACAAACTTAAACGCCCTTTCAAACCAAACCAATCAACAGCAGGTTGCGTTAAACAGACTTTTACTTCTAGCCCTGGGTGCTCACGCTTTAACTGCTCCAACTCTGAGCGACAAGGAATATCATTCTCGGTGCGACATTGATGGTAGAAAACCACATTATCCAACTGATTGTGATCCGCTAAGTAACGCACCATTGATAACATTGGTGTTACTCCGCTACCCGCAGAGAGTAACAGCAGAGGCTGCGCTTCATGCGCTTTAAGGTGGAACTGACCGTCAGGTTGTTCTGCCTCTAAAACATCACCGACTTGTAAGTTGTCTAAGAGTGAGTTAGAGACTCTTCCACCCGCGATACGCTTTACAGAAATAGCATAACGACCCGGGCGAGAAGGACTGGATGATAAGGTATAGCGTCGACCCACTTTCTTACCATCAATATTCACCTCTATTGGCAGGTGTTGTCCTGGCAAGTAATTAGGCAACGAACCTTTGTTTGGCTCTAACCATAAGGTCACAAAGTCTTGGGCAATTTCTTCACGCTCAACACATGTAAGCTTCATGCGCACTGGCGAGTTATCTGCGTAAAACTCCGGCTCTTTGTACTCCAATACTTCAACTTTATCGCCTTGACGAATAATGCCTTCATTTCGCGCGACAAGATTCTGGCCAAAGAACACACCACCGACATCGTTTGCACGGAACTGTTGCAAGGTTTTGAGCGGCTCTTTGCTCTCACGGAATGTGCCTCTTTGGGTATTCACCGTAGTCAGGATACAGCGCTCGCAAGGTTTGAGAGACTCAAACTCTACCTCACCGATTCGTATGCGCTTCCATGAATCTTCTTCAAATGGTTTAGTATCAGAGACAACTAAGTTAGTACGAAACTGATCCATTGAGTGTAGTTCTGAACTTCTTCGGTTCAGCTCATCAAGTGAAGCTTGGCTGATCACTAAAACCGGATAACCATCAGCAAAACTGACGTTTTGACCTAGCTTTTCACGGACACGATTCGATTGCTCACCACTAAACAACAACTCAACGCGCTGCCCCAAAACACGACTAAACCAGTCATCTGCATCATCTGTCGTGGTATAGGCAGTAAACGTATCTTTCCAAACCGTTGCAGGTGTCTCCTGCATTTTGAAATCTTGGTAACGGATTTTAAGTGGCTCCATACCCAAACTACTAAACACCACTCCATCGGACAATAAGGCAGACTTAATGGTTACCATTTGCGGATACTTTCGCGCAGTGATCATCGAGCCATCAGCTTTCGCAATCATAAAGCGACGATCGAAGCTCAATCCTTGCTTCTCAACCCATACGGACGACAGCGATAATCCGCCAACTGACTTAACCGGAAAAACATTAATTTGGGATAAAACGGGTTGCGACATAGCCTTCTTCCTACGGGTGTTTTTTATTTGTTGCGGTATTGTATACTCAAATCACATTAAGTTGCAGAGTCTGCTGCCTCTTCATCCATTTCAACTTTCTCGAAACCATATTCTTATAAATTTGGTTTTAGTGACAAGTATTTACTACACTCAATATTCGCGTTTTTTAACACCGTTCTGACCAAATACCGTTTGATAAAGTGTGATACGACACACATAATTCACCCAAGTTATCACTACTCCCATTTATCGATTTGGAGCTTAATTATGGATACAAGAAAACTGGTTCTGATTTTGTTATGTATCTTTCTTCCGCCTGTCGCGGTGTTTATGGAGAAAGGTCTAAATAAGGACTTTTTGATTAATCTAATATTGACGTGTTTCTTCTTTCTACCAGGTACGATCCACGCGCTTTGGTTAACAATGAAGTAACCACTTACACTCTCACTCTTTATAAAATTGAAAAATGGGATGAAATATGAGGGCAATTCCTCTATCATCCTGTCGCCTAAGCGCAAGCGTTTGCTCAAAAGCAAATACGGCGCTTAGGCTCCAATCAGACAACTTTTCAATGGTGGGAGCAATTAATGACAACACTGACTATCACTCGTCCTGACGACTGGCACGTTCACTTACGCGATGGGGAAGTTCTTAAAGACACCGTTCGCGACATCAGCCGCTACAATGGCCGTGCGCTGATTATGCCAAATACCGTCCCACCTGTTACTACAACTGAGCTCGCCCTAGCCTACCGTGACCGAATTCTCAAAGAGCAACATGGCGAACAGTTTGAGCCTTTAATGGCGCTTTACCTTACAGATAACACGACACCAGACGAAATACGTAAGGCTAAAGCAACCGGACACATTGTTGCTGCCAAGCTCTATCCTGCTGGCGCCACAACAAACTCAGATTCCGGTGTGACCAATGCGAAAAACATTTATCACGTTTTAGAAGCAATGGAAGAAGTAGGAATGTTACTTTTGGTTCATGGGGAGGTAACACATCACGATGTTGATATATTCGACCGAGAAAAAGAATTCCTTGATACCGTCCTCGCTCCTATCGTCAATGATTTCCCTAATCTTAAAATCGTACTAGAACATATCACCACCGCCGACGCAGCAAACTTCGTTAACAATGCCTCAGACAACGTAGCGGCTACCATCACTGCCCACCACCTTCTTTTCAACCGTAACCACATGCTTGTGGGTGGTATTAAACCTCATTTCTACTGTTTGCCAATTCTTAAGCGCGGAACCCACCAGCAAGCGCTGATCGAAGCAGCAACTAGTGGTAGCAAGAAGTTTTTCCTAGGTACAGACTCAGCGCCACATGCGAAAGGGGCAAAAGAATCGGCTTGCGGTTGTGCTGGTTCTTACACTGCACACGCTGCGCTAGAGCTTTATGCAGAAGTCTTCGAAAAAGAAGGCAAGTTGGAAAACTTGGAAGCTTTCGCAAGCTTCAACGGTCCTGATTTTTACGGCATTGCACGTAACACAGATACAGTAACGTTAGAAAAATCCGCTTGGGATGTGCCAGAAACGATGCCATTTGGCAATGATATCGTTGTGCCTATTCGAGCAAATGAACAGATCGAGTGGAAAGTGAAGTAAGTACTTTACTGACGTTTCACCCATAAAACAGGGTCATGCTTTTTGTAAAAAGAAGTCATGACCCTTGTTATTATCGTCTCATGTTTTAGATGTGATTATTGACCACGAAGCTTTTCAACCATCGTCCATACCGCAACCACAACCAACCCCGCCACAAAGCCGATAATACCGTTCAGTAAAATAGGCAAAATGGCTGTAGCAACCGAATGACCACTAAAGTTCATAATAATCGGCTCTACAAAGTGATGAATGGCTGGCACGTTGTGCACCACAATTCCTCCACCCACCAAAAACATCGCAGCAGTTCCTACAATGGTTAACAACTTCATCAACTTTGGTGCAAAAGCGACCAAGGCCCCTCCGACTTTCGCTACCCAACCTTTACCGTTTGAGCGACTTTCAAGGTAAAGGCCTAAATCATCTAGCTTCACAATCCCAGCGACTAGTCCATAAACTCCAACCGTCATAATCACTGCAATTAAACTGACAACTAAAATTTGCGTAACAAGACTGGCTCCTGTCACGGTACCTAACGCAATCACGATGATCTCTGCTGAAAGGATAAAGTCTGTTCGAATCGCACCAGAAACTTTACGCTTTTCATACTCTTCTATCGACTCGCCAGTATTAACTAGCTCCTCTTTTTCTTCGTGCGGATGCGAGTGAGGAAACACTTTCTCAAGTACTTTCTCTGCCCCTTCAAAGCAGAGAAATAAGCCGCCAATTAGCAATAATGGCATAATAAGCCATGGAATAATCGCGCTAATAAGTAAAGCTGAAGGAACTAAAATCAATTTATTTTTGAATGAGCCTTTTGCAACCGCCCAAACCACTGGAATCTCTCGCTCAGATGCAACACCAGACACTTGTTGAGCGTTTAACGCTAGATCATCTCCCAATACACCTGCGGTTTTCTTTGCCGCCATTTTTGACATTAAGGCGACATCATCAAGCACCGTGGCAATATCGTCCAACAGTGTGAGTAAACTTGCTCCAGCCATTTTTTGTCTCTTATATGAAATTGAGTAAGTAACAAAATGTAACACCAATGAATCACTCATCAAAGTGATGATTTTGCAAAGAATACCACCCCAAATGGTGTTTTATATTGCCGTAAAGATAAGACAGGTCTAGTCTTGTGATACCTTTCAGCAGTCAAAAGAAAAAGTATAGATGAAAAGTGGATACATTTACCCGATCGGTACTCCTGGCCAACCTTGGAACGAAGAAGAACGTAAAGCTTGGTTAGCAACGCAAGAAGTAAAACGTAGCTACCAAGATGAAGTCGTCAGTAAAATCGATGCCCTACGCGAGCGTTTTGATGTTGAACAATATGGTGCGCTCTCATACAACGAGGCACGCTTCCCTCTGTTTTGTATCAAAACACGCAATTGGGATTCAACTAAACCTGCTGTGTTGGTCACAGGCGGCGTGCACGGTTACGAAACCAGCGGTGTACATGGCGCATTAAAGTTTGTAGAAACAGAAGCAGAGCGCTATGCAGAGCATTTCAATATTGTCGTTGCACCCTGCGTAAGCCCTTGGGGTTACGAGGTGATCAACCGCTGGAATCCAAACGCGATTGATCCAAACCGCTCTTTCTATAAGGATAGCCCTGCCGAAGAGTCCGCTAACCTCATGAAGCTCGTTGCAACTTTAGGCGATGTGTCAATGCACATTGATCTACATGAAACGACAGATTCTGACGAAACTGAGTTCCGTCCAGCCTTAGCTGCTCGTGATGGTATTGAGTACATTGAAGGTATGATCCCAGATGGCTTTTACACGGTGGGAGATAGTGAAAACCCTCAGCCTGACTTCCAAAAAGCGGTCATTGAGTCAGTTGCAAAAGTGACTCACATTGCACCAGCAGATGAAAACGGCGAAATCATTGGTTCACCCGTCGTACAGTTTGGCGTTATCAACTACCCAATGGTAAAACTGGGCCTGTGTGGCGGCGTAACAAATTGCGTTTACGGCACGACAACGGAAGTGTACCCAGACAGCCCAACGGTGACCGACGAAGAATGTAACGATGCACAGGTTGCAGCCGTGGTGGGTGGTTTGAATTACATAATCGCTCAGCTATAACAATCGATTCTTGTATTGCTCCGGTGTCATGCCGGAGTATTTCTTGAACATCGCGATAAAAGGGCTAGCTTGGTTATAACCTAACGTCAGAGCGACTTCTTTTACGGTCTGCCCTTTACGCAGCAACTCCATAGAATGCAAATAACGTACACGTAAGCGCCACTCAGTAAAGCTCATTCCTAATTCACTCTGGCAATGTCTCGCTAACGTGCGTTCTGTGGTATGCACTTTTGCCGCCCACTCCGCCAAACTGATCTCATCCGTCGGCGATTCTTCTACTGCTTTTAAAATCGGTTCAAGATACTTATTGTCGGTAGTCGGTAAAAAGTGATGTTCGACTTCTTGCTTTGCAAGCTGGTCCAATAACACTTGTACCAAGCGCTTGTCTTCATCAGTTTGCGCCACGTTAATGTCTCGCTGACGAAAGTCCTCAATAATAGATGACACGATTGGAGTCACTTTGATCAAGCTCGTTTTGGTAGGAAAATGCGCTGTCAATTCAGGGGCAATGTTCAAAGAACAATATTCGATTGGCTTACGGTTGTAGCTAGTGTGACGAATTCCGGCGGGAACCCAAATAGCAAGATGTGGAGGTGCTAGAAATCTTGTGTCTTCTGCATCCATCTCCAGAATCCCACCGCTGATCAGTTGCACTTGCCCCCAAGGGTGGCTATGAATTCGTGTTTCTGTATTAGAGAGAAACGCTTCGAAATTCATAAATACATCTGATGGCGCACGATCGATTGATAAGGAGGGGTGAAGATTTCTGGCGCTCTTTTTCAAAATTGTCTTCCTATCGCTTACGATGTCTTTTAAGAGATACTTTTTATTATAAAGACCTGCCAGACTAGCGCCATCAATAATTGTGCTATAGGGTTCTCATGATTTATTTACTTCCGTTTTTCACCGTTATGATTTGGGGTGGTAACTCAATTGTGAACAAGATGGCTGCGAGCGCCATTGAACCAAGTGCGATGAGTTTCTACCGTTGGTTTGTCGCAATGGTACTCCTAACGCCATTTTGCCTGCCTGCAATCATCAAACAACGACACATTATTCGACCTTACTTAGCTAAGTTGGCGTTTCTTGCGTTACTTGGTATGGTTCTCAACCAGTCACTTGGATACTATGCCGGTTTAACAACAACGGCCTCTAATATGGCCCTGATCACCTCTTTAGTTCCTTTGATCAGTGTGTTTTTAAGTGTCCCATTGCTCGGTAAATCTATATCAATGTTAAGTATCGTCGGTGGTGTCATTTCGCTCGGCGGCTTGGCATTTATGCTTGGTCACGGTGATATCACTTACTTTTTACATCAAGACTTAACGCAAGGTGACAGCTTAATGCTCGTTGCTGCCATGGTATACGCGGCTTATTGTGTTCTGCTAAAACGCTGGAAAATGCCATTCAGTAGTTTAACTCTGGTTTACATGCAGGGCTTCTTTTCTGTTTTGATGCTCACACCACTTTGGCTCTCTAGTGAGCAACTGTTACCAAGCCAAGATGCGCTACCATTAATCGCTTATGCTGGTATTGCTGCTTCCATTTTCGCGCCGCTGATGTGGGTCAAAGCGATTGATTCAATTGGTGCTGATTCAAGTGCTATGTTCATGAACCTAATGCCTGTGGTTTCCGTCATACTTGCTTCAACACTAATTGGTGAGAAAATTTACGCTTACCACATTATTGGTGGGTTGTTAGTCATCTCTGGCGTTATCCTGTCGCAAGTAAAAGTAAGACAGAGAAAACCATTATCCAATTCTGAGATTGCCTCTACCGCCAATTAACATCTACACCCCAAGCCACAGAACTACGCTGTGGCTTGTCACTTCCAGCGTTCGAATAAAAGTTAAAATTTTGTTTCATTCGCTATTCCCGAAAATTCATCTTGCTGCTAAATTGGGAAAACAATAACCCATCAAGGAAAGACAGATGAGCAGTGGTCAAAGAGACATTACCCTTCGCTTTTTAGCAGAACCCAGCGACGTAAATTTTGGCGGAAAAGTGCACGGCGGCGCCGTAATGAAATGGATCGACTTGGCAGCGTACGCCTGCTCTGCAGCGTGGAGTGGTAAATATTGCATTACCGCATATGCTGGCGGCATTCGGTTTGTTGCGCCGATTCATGTCGGCAACTTAGTCGAAGTTAGCGCGAAAGTCATTTATACCGGACGAAGCTCAATGCACATTGCGATTGACGTGCAAGCCAGTGATCCAAAGCAAATGAAAAACAGACTCACCACTCACTGTATCGTTATCATGGTTGCTGTAGATGAAAACGGAAAACCAACCGATGTACCGAAATGGATTCCAGAGTCAGGTGAAGACAAAGCCTTAGAGCAATCCGCTATCCGTCTTATGAACATGCGTAAAGAGATTGGGGAAGAAATGGAAGCACACGTTAAATATCTCAAGTAACTGGCATCCGTTAAGAACGCTATTAAGTACCTCAACGTTACCTAGACCCAGAGTGTGGAGCAACATCATGGTTTCGCCATTTGTTTCACGCTCGCCCTTCTCTGTCATAAATCCTTCACCTAGCTTTGCTTAAATCCATCCATTATTTTAGAGTTGGATAGAGTTTGGATCTTGAGACTAAAAGAAACGACCTTAAGTGAAGAGACGTTGACCAATTTAAAAGCGGTCGAGTACCAGTGGGTGAGAACCATGTACGTCGAGGGGTATAACGAAACAGAAATTAATCATTACATTCAAACTTGCTTTGGCGGTGACGTTACCTTTGCTAATTTATTTCGTCGCGTCGCACTGCAGCAAGAAAGTTTGTACACGCTGCTTCAATACGTTGGATGCGCACCTTCCAGCCGAGAGTTTTAATCTCTTCCTTCCCTACCTCAATTTAGCTTTTTACTAAGCTCTAGTTATTTATGTGAAGTGCTACGCAGGGCATTATTCAAGCCCTGTGTAATCCATTGCAAAGCCGCTAATCTCTATCTACTTATTGCAAAATTGCCTTTAACAGGCATAAAAAAACCTGAGTCTAAACTCAGGTTATGGTTACAAAAACTGTTAGTGATTGAATCGTAAGGAACTAAGCTAACAGCCAGCTATGCGTAACGCCAATAAAAGCCAAGATATTACTGATCGGCGGCCAAACCAAAATTGTAATATCCGTGCTAAGTATAAGGGCGACCATGTGGTCGCCCTTTTCTAGTTATTCTTATCAATCTCAGACCACAAGAGATTATCCTTTCACACCACCAGCGGTTAGACCACCAACCAACCAGCGCTGCGCAAGTAAGAATACGGCAGTGATTGGCACTGCTGAAAGTACAGCAGCTGCGGCAAAGTCACCCCACAAGTAGTTTTGTGGATATAGGTATTGCTGCATACCCACTGCAAGTGTGTACGAGTCTACATCAGAAAGCAGTAGTGACGCTACAGGAACTTCACCAATTACCATGATGAACGACAAGATGAAGACTACCGCTAGGATTGGCACAGACAGTGGCAGCAATACCAAACGGAATGCTTGCCATGGTGTAGCACCATCAAGAGCCGCCGCTTCTTCTAGAGACGAGTCAATACTTTCGAAGTAGCCTTTAATGGTCCAAACGTGCAGTGCGATACCACCTAAGTAAGCGAAGATCAGACCGCCATGCGTGTTCAGGCCAAGGAAAGGAATGTACTGACCCAGTTTGTCGAACAACGCGTACAGAGCAACCAGTGCCAACACCGCAGGGAACATCTGGAAGATCATCATCGCTTTAAGAATGGTGTTCTTACCTTTGAACTTCATACGAGCAAACGCGTAAGCCGATGTGGTTGATAGCGCCACGATTAGGATTGCAGAAATACCACCCACTTTTACAGAGTTCCACAGCCATGTCATTACTGGGAATGGTGGCGGTGTAACTGTACCGTCTGGATTAGTCACCGAGAAACCTAATGCCAATTTCCAGTGATCAAGTGTTGGGTTGTCTGGGATCAGGCTACCCGTTGCAAAGTTACCTTCACGGAATGAAATCGCGATGATCATCAGTAAAGGGAAAATAATCAGTGCCAAGAATGCCCACATTGCAATATGAGTAGCCCAAACACGATATTTTAATGACTTACCTTGTACCATTGCCATTGTAATTTCTCCTTAGTCCTGAGCTACTTTAGTTACGCGTAGGTTGATAAGTGCCAATGCGCCAACCAATAGGAAGATAAGCGTTGCTACTGCACTTGCTAGACCGAAGTCTTGACCACCAGCACCTTCGAATGCGATTCGGTAGGTGTAACTTACTAGCAGGTCGGTGTAACCCGCAGGCTCTGATGTACCAATCATGTTTGGACCACCGCCTGTCAACAACTGGATAAGTACGAAGTTGTTGAAGTTAAATGCAAAACTCGCGATCAACAATGGTGTTAACGGCTTCAACATCATTGGTAGTGTGATACGTGTGAAGTTCGTGACAAAGTTCGCACCATCAATTGCTGATGCTTCATATAAATCGTCTGGAATCGCTTTTAGTAAGCCCATACACAAAATCATCATGTAAGGGAAACCAAGCCAAGTGTTAACAATTAAGATCATGGTTTTCGCCATGAACGGATCAGAGAACCAAGCCGGGCTAATGCCGAATAAGCCTTCCAACAACATGTTGATCTCACCAAAGCTTTGGTTAAACAAACCTTTAAAGATCAAGATAGAAATAAACGCCGGAACTGCATAAGGCAGGATTAGCAACAAACGGTAAACTGAGCGACCTTTAAGTGCTTCCCACTGAACCACACTGGCAAGGACAAGACCAATAACAAGCGTAAATAATACGGTTAGCGCAGAGAAAACAATGGTCCAGATAAAGATACTGATAAACGGCTCTTTGATACCATCATCTTTCCAAACACGCTCAAAGTTGTGGGTACCAATGTTCACCACGAAACCTGGTGACACTGTGCTGCCAACAAATTGACCGTTTTCATCGACAGGCTGGTAGTAACCTACTTCCATATTTGGACGTAGCGTTTCTTCAGTCCGGTTGTTGTAAAGCGTTTCACCATCTTCTTGTAATGTGTACAAAGGCACAACTGCAGCAAATTTGCGCAGCCCACTCATGCGGATATCATCACCACTTGGCAAATGTAAATCGACACTGCTCAACGCACTGCGGTTCTTAACAATCGCCTTGATTGATTCTTTTTCACCCGTTACTTCTTCAATTGGTGAAAGATCAAACTCCGATGCTGAAAGGTTATCAAGCTGAAAAGTCGGGCTTGCAAGTAGCTCACCATCTTTTTCAACCACAAGTTGATGGCCTTGCTCCGTTTTATACAAAGTGAACGGGTAGCTATCACCACTTTGGTAAGTTCGGTCCAAAAGTACGTTCTGAGCGCGATCAAAAGAGAGTTGGTTTTTCGCGCTATAGTTGGTAAACGCCAAACCTATGGTGTACGCCAAAGGAAAAAGAATGAAAAGGATCATCCCTGCTATACCAGGGTAGATGTAACGGTGTGCGTACGTCTTTTTGCTACCAAAGATGAACAACGCTAAAGCGGTAAGAATGAGCGTAAGTAGTGCAAACGCAATCTCACCGCGAGAATACATAAGGATTGTTGCGTAGCCATTGATGATGCCGACTGTGCCTAAAAGTGACCATTTCATGAACACTTTTTTGCTGCTCGGAAGGCTGGCTTCTGGTGCTGTCATAGCATTTGTACCTTGAACTGACTGCATAGGGAACCTGCTAGCGAATATAGAATAAATATAGAAAAGTAAGGAGGAGTTGCCTCCTCCTTAAAAAGGTCTTACTTAATTATTTAGTCATTTGTTTTTCTGCATCTGCAAGAGCTGCATCGACAGTTTGACGACCGTCAACTACGTTGATGATTGCGTTCTTAGCCGCACCCCAGAATGCGTTCATTTGAGGGATATTTGGCATGATTTCGCCGTTCATCGCATTGTCCATTGTTGCTGCGATACGAGTATCTGAATCAAGCTCACGTTGGAACGAGTTAAGTGCTACCGCACCTAGAGGCTTATCGTTGTTAACCATACGTAGGCCATCGTTTGTTAGTAGGTAGTTCTCAATGAACTCAACTGCTAGGTCTTTGTTTGGAGACGCAGTGCTGATACCAGCCGTTAGAACACCAACGAATGGCTTAGAAGATTGACCTTGGAACTTAGGTAGCGTAGTCACGCCGTAGTTAACGCCAGACTTCTCAATGTTGCCCCAAGACCATGGACCGTTAATCGTCATCGCTGTTTTGCCTTGGTTGAACGCAGACTCAGACACGGAGTAATCCATATCCGCAGAGATTACGCCTTTATCAACTAAGCCTTTTACGAAGCTCATTGCGTCTTTAACACCTTCTTTCGCGATACCAGCGTCTTTAACATCGTAACCTTCAGAAGTGTATTTGAACGCGTAGCCGCCATCAGCCGCCATTAATGGCCAAGTGAAGTACGGTTCTTTTAGGTTCCACATGATTGCAGACTTGCCGTCTTTTTTAAGTTTTGCATCTAATGCTGCAACCTCTTCCCAAGACTTTGGTGGGTTTGGAACTAGGTCTTTGTTGTAGATTAGAGATAGAGACTCAACCGCAACTGGATAGCCGATCAATTTGCCGTCGTAACGTACTGCATCCCAAGCGAAATCAACGATACCTTCTTGAATATTCTTAGAAGGTTTAATTTCTGCTAGCAGGCCAGCTTCTGCGTAACCACCGAAACGGTCGTGAGCCCAGAATACGATATCAGGACCGTCGCCAGTCGCTGCAGTTTGAGGGAATTTGTCTTGAAGGCCATCTGGGTGAGCCACAGTCACTTTAATGCCTGTGTCTTCTTCAAATTTCTTACCAACTTCAGCAAGGCCGTTGTAGCCTTTATCACCGTTGATCCAGATAGTAAGTTGTCCTTCTTCGATGGCAGCATTAGCACCAAAAGAACCCAAAGCAACAAGAGTACCTAGTGCTACAGCGCTTAACTTTTTCATGTTCGTATCCTTTTTATATTTTTGATGTAGGGCTAGTCCATTGAGGTTCAGCCGTATTTCGACATATATCATCTGAAATAATCCAATATGTCTCATCCTCCTAATCCCTACGCCCTTACAATTATGACGTATTTTCGTGATCTAAATCGCCAAGGGTAAGAGACTCAAATCACAAAATGGATAGTTCCTGTGATCGGTTTCAACTTTAGGTGGTGCAATAATGTGATTTCCGACCAACTGCTTTCTTCCTCCTCCTTTTTTACTCCTCCCTTTCTACTCCCCCTACAATTATTTCTATTAGGAGGATGTCGCACTACGAACAATCTTAGAAACTGCAGTCATCCAAGAGTGGATGGTAAGAACCCTTTCCCAGCAGTGCCTACGTATTAGGAAAAAGATTTGCTGGTTTTGCATTGCCAGACGAGTGGAATGTCATTATTAGTGTTGTTTGTGGTAATTATTTCACGGGGGAGACAATACGAATAATGTGGGGGAGAGAAACTCGTACTTGGCTATGATGGGTAGCACTTCTATTCAGGACATTTTATTGAAGTGCTACCCTACTTTTCTTACCAACCGCAAGAACTTACCGATTCCTACTGTTACTGCTCGCTAGATAATTCATATAATGATGAGCGGTGAATAATAAAAAATTGATCGAGGACGAGCTACATGGCGAGTGTCACGTTAAAAAATGTTTGTAAAGCGTATGGCGACGTACTGATTTCTAAGAACGTAGACCTAACAATCAACGAAGGTGAATTTGTTGTTTTCGTAGGTCCATCAGGTTGTGGTAAATCTACCCTTTTACGTTGTATTGCCGGTCTTGAAGACATTACTTCAGGTGATTTGTATATTGGTGACCAGCGCATGAATGACGTCGAACCATCCAAACGTGGTGTTGGTATGGTATTCCAGTCTTACGCTCTTTACCCGCACCTTAACTTATATGACAACATGTCATTTGGCTTGAAACTAGCAAAAGCAGACAAAGCAGAAATCGACAAGCGTGTTGAACAAGCAGCAGAAATCCTACAACTAGGCCACTTGCTTGAGCGCCAACCAAAAGCACTTTCTGGTGGACAGCGTCAACGTGTGGCGATTGGCCGAACATTAGTATCGCAGCCAAATGTATTCCTTCTAGACGAGCCACTATCAAACTTGGATGCGGCACTGCGTGTAAACATGCGTGCACAAATTACTAAGCTACAACGCCAACTTGGTTGTACCATGATCTACGTAACGCACGATCAGGTAGAAGCGATGACAATGGCAGATAAAATCGTTGTACTAGACGGCGGTTATGTATCGCAAGTTGGTAAGCCGCTTGAACTTTACCATTACCCACAAAACCGCTTTGTAGCTGGCTTTATCGGTTCTCCGAAAATGAACTTCATGAGCGTGTTCATTGATGAAGTAGAAGCAGAGCGCGTCAAAGTTCAACTATCTAACGGCGTATCTTTCTGGATTCCGGTGGATGGTACAACAGTTAACCGCGGCGACCGAATGTCTTTAGGCATTCGCCCTGAGCACCTATTATCCGCTTCTGAAGCTGATGCAAGTATTCACGGTGAAGTGATGATTGTTGAGAAGCTAGGTAACGAAACTCAAGTATACCTAAATCTAGAAGGCGCGGACGCCGACGTTATTTTCCGTCAGCCGGACACGCTTGCAGTCGACACTGGCGATAAAATCGAGATCGGTATTCCAGCTCATCGTTGTCACCTGTTCCACAGTGATGGTCGCGCATGCCGCCGCCTATACAAAGAAAACGGCGTAGAAGTCGAATAGTTCATTCGTCCTTACTCAAAAATCCCTCTCAAGTGAGAGGGATTTTTTTATCTTAATAAATATCAGCAATTCGATACTAAATCATTAATCGTTAACGAATCAAATCACCCGTTTCTTCTACCCTCACATAAACCATTGTCTTTGTACTGATACTTCATTTTTAATACTTTTCCTCATTCCTCATAAGTAAGTACCAGCTTTTTCCTAACCCGCCAAACTTAGCCAAAGGGCTAAATATCATTCTTATTTCCACTTACCTCAACAAAGCAAATTTTTACACTTATCAACGAAATTACACGTGACAAAAAACTCAGCAGCATTCCACAGAATGCTCTGTGCACTAACTACTAATAACGTTCACGACACGGCAATTGGGGAAGACACCCAAGGGCGGTAGCGTGTCAGAAGGGAAACTGAGTCATGAAACAAAAAGGACTTATCCGCTCTCATGAGATGGAGTTCGCTTTTTTATATCGCATCTCAGATCTTGCTGTCATCGTCTCTTTTATGCTGCTTTTAGTGTTCAAAGACATGAATACTGCGATGGGGAAAGATTACGTCATATTGGCTTTCGTTGGAGGCATCTCCTTTCTATTTATGGCAGAAAGCGGCAATCTGTATCGCTCTTGGCGAACCAGTTCGTTTAAAGAGCAGATGTTTATTGTCTGTGTTGCTTGGGCGGTGACTTCTGCACTTATCTTTATTGTGCTGTATTTTTCTGAAGTCCATACCTTATTTGATAACACAATTTTAGCGCTGTGGTTTGCGATTACGCCCGCTCTGCTCTTAGCATGGCGAGTAACATTCCGTACCGGATTAGCCTATTTGAGAAAAAAAGGATTCAACACTCGCACTGCGATCATCATCGGCCAAACTCCTCACGGTATTACCCTAGCTAACGAAATTCAAAACCACACAGAACACGGTGTGCTTTTTGATGGCTTTTACGACGAGCGATCTTCCGACAGATTGCCAAATTCTGATTATCCTATTAAAGGAGCTGTTGACCACGCCCTTGAGCGAGCTAAAAAAGGGGAAGTAGATTACGTCTATATCGCGATGCCAATGCACGCAAAAGAGCGCATTGCGTCACTTCTTAACCAATTCTCAGATACCACCGCAAATACGTATCTGATTCCCGACTTCTTCACTTATAACCTTTTACATTCTCGTTGGGCGCAGATCGGCCAAGTTCAAACACTAAGTGTCTTTGATACACCTTTTGCTGGAATTTCTTCTTGGGTAAAACGGTTTGAAGACATCTTGTTTTCGAGCATTATTTTGGTCTTAATCGCCCCTATTCTATTCGTCATTGCGATTGTCATTAAGGCAACGTCTAAAGGCCCTGTCATCTTTAAACAACATCGGTACGGTCTTGATGGACGCAAGATTGAAGTCTGGAAGTTCCGTTCAATGACAACCATGGATCAAGGTTCCAACGTGAAACAGGCGACAAAGAACGATCCTCGTATTACGCCTTTTGGCGGATTTCTGCGTCGCACCTCTTTGGACGAACTGCCTCAATTTATCAATGTCCTGCAAGGGACCATGTCTATTGTTGGTCCACGCCCTCATGCCGTGGCGCACAATGAAGAGTATCGCCAGATTGTTGACCGATACATGCTACGTCACAAAGTAAAACCAGGCATTACTGGCTGGGCGCAAATTAATGGCTATCGCGGCGAAACAGACACCTTAGAAAAAATGGAAAAGAGAGTCGAGTTTGATTTGGATTACATCCACCACTGGTCGGTTTGGATGGACATCAAAATCATCTTTATGACCGTTTTCAAAGGCTTCACTGGTGCTAACGCTTACTAAGGTTAAGATTATGAAGAAACTGACAATGGCAATAGCATTGAGTCTGTTTTCTACTGACTTGCTCGCAGAACCGATGGCTTACCAAACCGAGTCTGGTATAGAGTTGATTCCCCTCGTAAAAACTTTCTACGAGGGAGATGACAACATCAATAAAGCGGAAAAATCCGGCAATGTAGAATCGGTCAATATTTGGGGTATAGAACCAAGCTTACTAGCACGTATAGAACGGAATCGCTATCGCGCAGATATTTTATATAAGTTAAAAGCGGGCTTTTCATCTGACGATCGCAACGACTTCGACGACCACACTTTTCAGTTTTCCAACTTTTTCGAATTTAATCATCGTCATCGTTTAGTGGTTGATTACCGTTTTCGCGCCCAGCATGAAGTTCGAGGAGAAGATATTACCGAAGGTAATGGTAGCGCAATCGACTCACCAATAGAGTTCAACCGTAACGATGTAAAAACCAATTATGTCTTTGGATCTAACGGTGCCAAAGGCAGACTCGAATTCGGTTTAGGCTATAGTGATAAAACCTATCAAAACTATCGTGACGGCTTGCCTGGTCGCCCAAACGCTAAAACTAAATACAACGATTTTCGAGCTCCCAATGCACATTTGGAGTTCTATTTAAGAGCGACGCCAAGAACCTATTGGTTAGTCGGAACAACCCAAATCGTAACCGAGTATCAGCACCGAAATTCTGCGCAGCCATCGAAAGATAACAACACCAGTTTCTATTACACCGGTGCCGAATGGGAAGTCACAGGAAAAACCAAAGGCATCGCTCGACTCGGTTATCAAATCAAAGATTTTGACAGCGCTCAACGAGAGACATTTAAAGGCTTTAGTTGGGATATCGGCTTTGAATGGTTGCCTCAAGAACAAACTCTAGTCAGCGTGAAAACCACTCAAGCGGCGGTTAACCCCGATCAAGATGGCGATTACAACCTACAAACTCGTTACCGACTGAACCTGAAGCACGATTGGAATAGTTACCTTGCAACTCGCTTAGGTGCTGTTTATCAACAAGATGATTACACGGGAATCTCCAGAAACGACGATCGGTACACTCTATCTTTTGGTATCGATTATCAGATCAAACGTTGGATACAGCTGCAAGCCGATTGGCAATACCAAGATAAAAACTCTAGCCGATCGGATTATAGCTTCGAACAAAATATTTGGACTTTAAGCGCACAGTTTTCTCTGTAAAAAGGATTATTAATGAAGGCATTCATCAAATTCATGAGTGTAGCGTTGTTGCTATTTAGCACTTTGGTCAACGCTGACTCAAACGAGGAAGATTACTTACTCGATACTGGCGATACCATTTCCGTGCAGGTCTATGGTGAAGAAGATCTTACGATTAAAAATATTCTAATAACGTCAGATGGCTACTTTGATTACCCCTACCTTGGCCGAATTAAAGCAATCAAAAAAACACCAAAACAACTCAAGTACGAAATAGAAACGGGCTTAAAAGGCGATTATCTCATCAATCCAAAAGTGATGGTCACCATCAATAACTTTCGTCTGTTTTACGTTAATGGAGAAGTCAGGAAACCTGGTGGATTTGAGTACCGTCCAGGGTTAACCATAGAGAAGGCCATCGCTCTAGCAGGTGGCTTGACCGACAGAGCCTCACGCAAAGGCATTAACCTCACCAAGCATAAAACAGGTCAAACGATGGAGGAGGTCAGTATGCACCGCAACGTTGAACCTGGTGACATTGTATTTATTGACCAGAGCTTCTTTTAAGTGACAGGGAATCAAATGAACGGGACTCATCCAAATAATCTCCAGATGAACAAAGTAGAACTGATTCGTTTTGGCCATCACTTCAAAGCGATTAAAAAGAATTGGCTAAGCATCGCAGCATTCACGCTTCTGTTCTCATTAACTTGTACTTGGTATATCTACTCCAAAGCATCGATATACCAAGCTACAGCTACGCTACTCATCCAAGAGGAGCAAAAAAGCGCCCTTTCAATCGAGGAAGTATATGGCGTCGACACGACAAAAAAAGAGTACTTTCAAACGCAAATCGCCATTTTAAAATCGAATCATATTGCAGATAAGGTCATTAGAGAGCTGAACCTTACCCAATTACCTGAATTCACAAGCTCAGGGGGGTTAAATAAAAAAATCGACCAAATAAAGTCGATTCCTTTTGTTCAAGACCTACTGAATGTGGCACCAAGCCCAAAAGAAACCGCCCAGTTTTCAGAGTCCTATTATCAGGCACTTCAAGCTTTCAGAAGTAAACTCGATATTGAGCCAGTACGTAACACCCAATTAGTCAGAATTCGCTTTCGTTCTACCGATCCTAAGCTTGCTACGACAATCGCCAACGCGGTCGGCCAAGCCTATATTGACGCAAATTTTGAAGCCAAATTGGTCGTTACACAAAATGCGGCTACTTGGTTGACAAATAACTCTCAAAAATTGGAGGAGCGATTACGTAACTCGGAGCAAGCGCTGCAAGAATTCTTGTTAAAAGAAGGGTTGATCGATATAAACGGTATTGATGAAATTTACGCAAATGAGCTAGAAGAACTCACTCGCAAGCTGAATATCGCTGTTAATAAGCGTATTGAAGCGCAGACGTTAATCCAACTGTTACGACGTAAATCTTCGCAAAGTTTAGACAGCTTGTTGTCAATTGATGAATTCGCTAATCAAGCGCAAATCCGCGATCTAAAATTGTCGGAAGCACAGGCAGCCAAAAATCTCTCTGAACTGGCACAGCGCTACGGACCTAAACATGATCGAATGATTCAGGCGAAAGCACAGCTTGCTGAAATTCAATCAAGAACCCAGCAACTCATCCGTGACATTTCCTTCAGTAAGCAACAAGACCTTCTTGCTGCAAAAGCGCAAGAGGACATGCTTCGAGCAGAACTCGATAACAAAAAGTCAGACTTCCAATCGTTAGGGTCACAAAAAGCGCGTTACGAACAGTTAAAACGCGAGGTTGAATCTAATAAGGCACTCTATGAAGCGTTCTTAAATCGTGAGAAAGAGACCAACGCCACCAGCGACTACAAGAATGTCACGGCTCGCTTTACTGATAAAGCCATCATTCCTCTGTTCCCGGTGGCACCACAACGAATCAAACTGGTACTGATTGCCACCTTTTTTGGCTTTGCCATTGCTTGCGCTCTGGTCATCATCTTAGAAACGATGCGAGAAGTTATCCGAAGCACAGCCGATGTGCAGGAAAAACTTGGTGTTACGTGTTTAGGTGTGATTCCTATGGTCAAAAAACGCAATTTGCGTAAAAACGGCGTCAGTTATACCGCGTATTTAGATGATGAAGAAAAGCTATTTAGTGAAGCTTGCCGCTCAGTCAGAACCTCGCTTCTGCTCAGATTAACCAACACGAAGCAAAAGATATTGCCCTTTACCTCTGCTATTCCAGAAGAAGGAAAAACATCAACCAGTATCAATATGGCGGTGTCGTTTTCAAAAATGGAAAAGGTGTTGATCATCGACTGCGATTTACGTCGACCTTCCATCGCAAAGCGATTCGGTATTGCTGAATCAAGCCCTGGCTTAACGCATATCCTGACGATGGATACGCCAATCAAAGATTGTGTTACACATATAAAAGAAGCCAACTTAGATGTATTACCGGCCGGCCTAATTCCGCCAAACCCACAGGAATTATTGGCTTCTGATCGCTTTAAAAAGTTGCTCGAACATTTTCAAAATAAGTATGACCGGATCATTATCGATACACCGCCCCTACTGTCAGTGAGTGACGCACTTATTCTTGGTCAGTATGCCAATGGTCTGATTACCGTCATTCGCTCAGAATCGACAAAATCATCACTGGTTAACCTTGCGTTATCTAAACAAATACAACACTCAGTTCCATCTCTTGGCGTCTTAATCACACAAGCCAAGGCCAAGGAAGGAGAGACGCTTTATGTCCAGAAATACGCCTACTAACGTAAACCTATCTTGGTACCAAACGTTGAAAAGCCAAGAACAGCCGGTATTGATCTATCAAATGGGCAAAGTAGGTTCGAGTGCATTAGAGCATTCCATTCCTAACTCGATTCACTTGCACGACCTTATGACTGTCGATGCGCAAAAACAAATATCCCCTGTTAGAGCGCAATTGCATAAGCCTCAGATCAATGCGTTAAAGCGACGACTAAAGCGCATAACAATGAGCCACATGTTAAAGCGTAAGAAAAAAGTTCGAATTATCTCGCTGGTGCGTGAACCGATCGGACGAAATGTCTCAATGTTCTTTCAAGCACTTCCTTTTTGGATGGCGGACAAATATCTAAAGGATGACAGCGCAATACGTACCGAACGACCGCAATTACTCCAAGAAGCATTTGATAAGCACATGAATCATCAATATGCGCTGCAGTGGTTTGACAACGAGATCAAACAACTAACAGGGATTGATGTGTTTAACGAGTCTTTTAATCACGAAGTAGGCTATCAAACATACCATAACAATAACTTCTCACTGTTGGTAATTCGAAGTGACAAGCTAACGAAGGCTAACTCCGCAGTTGAAGACTTTTTAGGTTACCCCGTGGATGTTGTTTATGAAAATCAATCAGACAACAAATGGTACTCGCCACTAATGAAAGAATTCAAAACGCAATTTCAACCTACACCCGAGTACGTTGAAGAAATGCTGAATTCTAAATTGACGAAGCACTTTTTCTCAAATGCAGAAATCACCGACCTTAAACAGCAATATCTGACCAATTAATCATGAAAACCAAGATTCTACATATTATCAATGATCTTTCTCAGAACGGCGGTGCTCAGAAGTTCTTAGTCGACCTTGTTTTAGAACATAAGCCTGAATACGAAATCAAAATTTTGGTCTTGTGTGATGAAAATGATTACTTACCAATGCTATCCGCCCAAGGCATAGAGTGTTTTAACTGGCGCACATTGCCATTGAGTGAGAAATTCTCTTTGCTGCGTTGGCCGGATGTCGTTCACGGGCACCTCTACCCTTCCATTTACCTAGCGCTATTGGCGGTAGGTAAAAAACGAATCCAGACTGAGCACTGTTCTTATAACCGTCGACGTGACTATCCGCTGTTTAAGTTCATGGAATACGTCTTGTATTGGGGCCACGACTTGACGGTCAGTATTAGTGAAAAAGTACAAGATGAACTGGTGAAGTTCATGCCTCGCTACCAACACAAATATCACGTGGTGCACAATGGCGTTGATTTAAAAAGGTTTTCTATGACGCCAAGATGCGCCAGCCACCTAATCGACAAACCAGTTATCAAGATTGGAATGGTGGGCCGACTTCACCAACATAAAGATCATGAAACGCTTATCCAAGCACTTATCCATTTACCAAGACGATACGAACTCCACCTTGCGGGAGATGGAGAAAAAAAATCGTCACTGCAAGCATTGGCAACAAAAATCAACGTCGCGCAACGTGTTCACTTTCATGGCGTAGTTTCTGACATTCCAGCCTTTTTGAACGACATGGATATTTACGTGCAATCGTCGCACGTCGAAGGCTTTGGTTTGGCGGCGGTTGAGGCGATGGCAGCAGGCTTACCCGTACTATCGTCGGACGTACCTGGTTTGGATGAAGTCACCGGACGTGCCGAATATTTATTTCAAGTTGGTAACGCCACTGAACTGAGCCAAAAAGTTCTCCAGCTGTGTGAAAGTGTTGAGCGGTACGACGCTGCAAGTCAATACTCCGTCAATAGGGCCTCTCTCTACACCATCGATAAATTTCGTGAAGGTTACTATGGAATCTACCAGCAGCTTTGCGCCAACAAATAGTTCCGCGCCATCGAGCCATCGCGCCTCATTGCTTGCAGCATGCCTATTAGCATTGTTCTTTATTCCTATGAAGTTTCGTGCTGGAGGAATAGCGCTAGCCCCATCTGACATCGCAAGCCTTTTGTCTATTGGTTTTACTGCATTAGTGGTATTGGAAGGAAAAGCTGAAAAACTCATGCATCCCTGTATGGGGTTCCTCGTATTGTTCACTGGGTATGTGTTCATAAATGGTCTGCTAAATCGCGTCCCTTTAATGCCGCTAGTTATAGAAACTGTGCAATGGTTAGCGATTTTGTGCCTACTGAGCCTAATGTACGCCTATGGCGTGTTTGATGACGAACGGGTAATGGTTTATTTCACGTATCTGTTGTTTTTCATCTGTACGCTCGTTGCCTTATGGCACTTTGCTCAGGGTTATCAAAGCGGGTTTAAGTTACTCGGGGTAAGTAAATACGGGTTCGGTGTACTGTGCTCACTACTGTACCTTTATCGAGATAAAATTCGCGCTTTTCACCTTTTGATGCTCGTAGCTTTAGTATTACTGGTGTTGTCACAAGAAAGAAAAGCGCTACTTGGTTTTTGTCTGCTTTTCTTCTTTGACCAACTGCTCGTAAAAAACTTAATGAGAAAATCGCTCAGCGAAACGTACACGTGGGCGATTTTATTAGCCTTGAGCTTCATTGTGTTTACTGCCGTCACAACCACACTCTACGTTGGGTTTGAAACGCTAGCAGACACATTGGAAATAACCCAAGAAGACGTCTTATTTGCCAACCAAAGTGAAGCCCGCTGGGTATCGAATCTTCATAGAAAACTTTTACTTGCCAATGGGCTAGATATTTTACTTCAACACCCAGTGCTAGGTGTCGGCGCGAAAATGTTACCCAACTTTATGATCAGTTACTTTAACTATGATGAGCTGGCGATCTACACCCACAACTTTGTGTTAGATACCGCAATTGAATACGGATTGCTTGGTATCGGTCTGCTGTTTGGTGGTTATTTTCTTTTTATTCGCTTTTGCTTCCGTAGTCTTAATGAAAACAGAAAAAGCCTATTACTTGCGATATACGCCCTCATCATGGTGTTTTTCGTTGCGGTAAACACCACCATAATTTTAATACTCTTATTACCCGTCATGATCAGCATGAGCAACGACTCAAGGGCCATTGCTCATACTTTTCCGGTAAACCATCACCACGAATATGAATAATCAAGGATAGGATAGATGAAGTATTCAATCTCTCGACAATTTGAAAAGAACCGAGAACTCCAAGCTGATAATTTTGTTTTAGTTTACCAAATGGGCAAAGTTGGCTCCTCATCAATTGAGCACACGCTAGGGGAGAAAAATATCCCGAGCTATCACATCCACACCTTTGATGATCACGAAGAATTTCACATGTATCACAATAAAAAAGACGTGAGTAAATTCTTCGACTTCCGAAACCGCGCACTCTATCGCTTAGTGCTCAAGCAGCGAAAACGTATCTTACAAAAACGCGAGCAGATTAAAATCGTTACGCTGGTCCGCGATCCAATCGCAACTGTCTTTTCTCGTTTCTTTCAAGACCTCCATTTGCAATTTATCGAAGGCAAAAAGAATGATGCAATTCACCGAGATATGGAAGTCACGTATCAGCACCTCGAGCATTGCTTTGATAACTATATCAATCTCAACTATTTTGCGGACTGGTTCGACAACGAGTTAAAGCGTAATTTCAATATCGATGTGATGCGCCAAGAGCTGGACAACACTCAACCTTTCTTCACATTCCAGAACGATCAGGCCAACGTCATGCTAATCAAGTGCGAACAGCTCAGTTCTCTTGATAAAGAAATCGGTGAGTTTATTGAGTTGCAAGACTTCGTGCTGAAAAACAGCAACGAAGCGAAAAACAAGTGGTACTCCAATATCCACCAACACTTTAAGAATCACTACGACTTCTCAAAACTGTTCTATATGTACGATCTTCCCTTGTATCGCCACGTTTATTCAGAGCAAGAGCGTGATGCTTTTAAACACAAATGGATGCAAACACCAGGGACAAAATCATCATGAAGAAAGTGCTCCATGTTACAGAAGCATTTGGAGGTGGCGTTCAAACCGCCCTCTATAGTTATGTTCACTCATCCAGAGACGAGCCTTATCAGCATTTCTTGCTAGCCAGAGCCCGAGAAAACGACTTGACCAATGAGAACAACCACCACATTTTCGTACAGACAAAGTGGGTAGAAGGCGGCTTGCTTCAATTTATTCGCGATGCAAACCACATGATTGCATCACTTGGTCCCGACGTCGTGCATTTGCACTCGAGTAAAGCAGGATTTCTCGGCCGATTTCTAAAGCTTGGCAAGGCACGCTTGGTTTACACACCGCACTGTTATGCCTTCGAACGTGAAGATATCTCAGAGCTTGCACGCCAGATCTATAAAGCACTAGAGAAAGTAAAACTGAGCAAAATTGATGTGGTTGCAGGCTGTAGCCAACGAGAGTGTGACCTAGCCATTAGCATTGGTGCGAAACGTGCCGAACTGCTCAACAACTACGTGTCTTATCAAAGTGAAGATCGTATAGAGCGAAACAAGCAAGAAGCGCTGAAGCTCGTTGTACTTGGTCGTGTCGCGCCCCAAAAAGATCCTCAGTTTCTTATCAGCACATTGCAGTTCCTTAATCGGTATGCGCTTAACCGCCCGATAGAGATCACATGGATAGGTGGCGGTGACCACGTACTCGAACAGAAATTACGCACTGAAAATGTGGATGTAACGGGCATGCTGCCTCGCGATGAGGTAGTTGAAAAGCTCAAGGGTTCAGACCTTTATCTACATACTGCAGCATGGGAAGGGATGCCGTTAACCATTCTAGAAGCATCCAAGTTACATCTTCCTATGGTTATTCGGACCATCGGCGCAACCAAAGATCTCAACTACCCGTTTTTAGCGCTCACACCTGAAGAAATGGCCAAGCAGATCGCGCATTGTGTCAATCATTATGAAGAGATCGATTTTCGCCAATATACAGCAGAATTAAACGATGCCTTCAGTGAAGAAAAACAGCGCCTCGCACTCAATAAACTTTACGGTTAAATGCCCCTATGTTTCACACTGTTCAACAAAAATTACTGTTGATGCCCAGCGGTAAAAAAAGCTTGTTATCTACTGGATTAAAAACCGCAATCACGCGTGTGTTGAGTGCGCTATTTGCTTTTTTACTGACTCTGATTGTATCGAAGACCAGTGACGCTTCGACGGCCGGTCAATTTTTCTTTTTATTCAACCTAGTCTCGCTACTCGCTATCGTTTCTCAGCTAGGTTTTGATGTCTCGTTAGTTCGTTACAATGCGATCGCTTTTAATAACAAAGAGAAGCTTGAACAAAGCCAAAACTATAAAACCGCACTTTATCGAAGTATGGCATTTTGCTTGCTCGCCATAGGCGTTTTGTTGGCAGGGTTTAATCTGTTTCCAGAACAGCTAAACCAGACTCAATCACCGATGTATGCGATTATTTTATGCTTGCTTTGCATACCTTTCTTGGTGCTTGCGCAAACCAACAGTCGGGTGCTTCAAGCATGTAGAAAAGTTGTATCATCTCTGTTTGCGTTGCAGCTTGGGGTAAGCATGTTGATGGTCATTTTTGTCTTTGCCCTAGACTATATCGGTCAGCAAAATATCAACAATCTAATGACCGCACTGCTTTTAGCGAGCATAGGTGTCGCGGTCATATCTAGTGTCAATTGGCTAGGCTCAGATCAATATCAAACATCGGCTTTCGTACCAAACAAAAAAATGGTCTCTTCTGCCAAGCAAGTCTGGGTTGGCAGTATCTTCACGAATGTTCTTCAATGGGGAAGCCTTGTTATTGCGGGCTTTTTTATCTCAACAGCGGAACTCGGTTTGTTAGCCGCAGCCCAACGTACATCACTACTGATTGGCTTTGTGCTGATTACCATTAACTTTGTGGTCGCCCCGATGTTTGCCTCTCTCTACAAAGAACGCCAAATGCGCAAACTGCAGAATCTGAGCCGCTTGGCGTGCCGAGCCAATGTTGGTTTAGCGATTGTACCCGTAATTATTTGCACCCTCTTCCCCGAGTTTGTAATGCAGTTTTTTGGTGAGGAGTTTCTCGCCGCGGCACCACTATTAGTCGTCCTTTCTCTGGGGCAGTTAGTCAATGTTGCGACTGGTTCAGTAGGTTTTTTATTATTAATGAGTGGTCATGAGAGAACCATGAAATACATTACAATTTCCTCCGGTACGGTGTCCATCTGCCTACTTGTTACGCTTTGTCAAATGTTTGGTGTGATTGGTGCAGCGTGGGCAATGGCAATTGGCATGGCTATCCAGAATTTAGCTGCACTGTACTTTGTAAAACGTTACTTAGGCTTCTTTCCAATAGGTTAATTATGGCTTTAATACTGGCACGCACGAGTTTTGTTTTAGTCCTGATGCTAACCGCTTCACTCTCTTTGTGGAAAAGCTCTGACCTACACCATACTGCTTACCTGCAAATGGAAACCTACTTAGGCGGATCAAGTACGCTTCACTTTACTTTCAGTTTATTGATCGGCTTTTTATCGGTCTTCACGTTCCCTTCTCTGGTGAGCTCGAATAAAACCGACGTTTTTGGGATTCGTCTTTTGCTACTGCTGTTAGCTATCGTTTCAATGGAAGAAATAAGCCAACTTTTTATTCCAAATCGATCATTTAGTTTTGATGATCTCAGCACCAACTGGATAGGCGTTATCTCAGGTTACTTTGGTGCCAAGTTAATTCGCTTCATCCGCACTCGATCGTTCTAGTAATACAGGAATCTCTGGGGGATTTGGGTATATAATTACGCCAAACAACCAGACTAACGAGTACATCATGCCATCTCATCCAACCAAGATAACTTTTTTTGAATTCTTAACCCCGTTGATCACGTCAGGCAAAAAGACGATAACGATTCGAGATGAATCAGAAAGCCATTACGTTCCCAATACAGAAGTCGAAGTTTTTACCTTAGAAACGGATCGTAAAGTCTGCGATATCAAGATACGTTCTGTAGAACCACTTCACTTTGAAGATATTAATGAGTTTCATGCAGAACAAGAAGCCATCGAACTACCAAAACTCAAGCAGTTAATTCGAGAAATCTACCCAAATACCGACACGCTCTTTGTTGTTGAGTATGAGCTGATTAAATAACCCACAACAAATACTAGACGACTGGTCTAATTCATTCTATAGTACACTTCATGAACGCAAAGACGAATGACACACGCCAACATATTCTCGACGTCGGATACGAGTTGATCGTAAACCGAGGGTTCACGAGTGTTGGTCTTTCAGAGCTATTAAAAAAGGCCGCAGTGCCAAAAGGCTCGTTTTATCATTACTTCAAATCCAAAGAACAATTTGGTGAAGCGATGATTCAAGACTACTTTACTAAGTATTTTGAGTGTTTAAACGAACGCTTTACCAATACTGAACTGAGTGGCTACCAACGCCTAATGAGCTATTTCGAAGAAATGGTCAAAGTAGAAGACGACGTGTGTAATGCGAACAAATGTTTATTGGTTAAGTTAAGTGCAGAAGTCTCCGATCTCTCTGAGTCAATGCGCTTGGCATTACGCCAAGGAGCAGACAAAACCATTCAAGCGATAGCGGATTGCATAGACATCGGCATTCAAGATGGCTCAATCCCCAATGGTGACAGTGCGTTATTAGCAAGGCAGATATACTACCTTTGGAATGGCGCTAGCTTGCTGAACAAACTTTATCAAGATCAGGCAGCATTGACGCAAAGTCTGACCTATACTCAACACTTACTGCAGAATACGCGCACTTGTCCATAACAGGCGGCGTGGAAGCAGAATGAACACCCTACACACGTTTCACTGTCAGAAAAAGCGTCAGTGTTAACACAGTAAACCTTCCCGCTTTAAATAAGCGGGATATTTTGAAATAAATACTAGACGACCGGTCTAATCAAAAAGTGAGATAGATATGACTAACGCAACAAATCGCAGAATCGTACTCGCGTCACGTCCCCATGGTGCACCGACACAAGAAAACTTTCGTTTAGAAGAGGTAACGAAACCGACTCCGAAAGAGGGTGAAATGCTATTGAGAACGGTTTATTTATCTCTAGATCCATACATGCGTGGTCGCATGAGTGATGCCGAATCATACGCTGACCCTGTTGCAATTGATGACGTAATGGTCGGTGGTACCGTTTGTCAGGTAGAAACATCAAACCACCCAGATTACGAAGCGGGTGAATGGGTTCTTGCCTACACTGTTGGCTGGCAAGACTACGCTATCTCAACTGGTGAGATGGTCATTAAACTTGGTAAAGAACCGCAAAACCCTTCTTACGCGTTAGGCGTTGCAGGTATGCCAGGATTTACCGCGTACATGGGTTTACTCGACATTGGTCAGCCAAAACCAGGGGAAACCATCGTGGTAGCAGCTGCTACGGGGCCTGTAGGCGCAACAGTTGGTCAAATTGGTAAAATCAAAGGTTGCCGAGTTGTTGGTATAGCAGGCGGAGAAGAAAAATGCCGTTACGCTAAAGAGGTGCTTGGTTTCGATGAGTGTATTGATCACAGAGCTGAAGACTTTGCAGAACAACTGAGAAATGCCTGTGACAAAGGTATCGATGTTTACTTCGAAAACGTAGGTGGCAAAGTATTCGAGGCTGTAATGCCACTTCTGAATACAAACGCGCGTATCCCACTTTGTGGTTTGATTTCTCAGTACAACGCGACAGAGCTGCCTGAAGGTACCGACCACCTTCCATTACTAATGGGTAAGCTCCTGACCAAACGAATCAAGGTGCAAGGCTTCATCATTTTTGATGATTACGGACATCGTTACGGTGAATTTGCGCAAGATATTAATCAATGGTTGGCAGAAGGAAAGATCCAATACCGCGAACATCTAGTACAAGGACTGGATAATGCGCCAGAAGCATTCATCGGTCTGTTGGAAGGTAAGAATTTCGGCAAACTTGTAGTACAGATTAACGACCCATTATAAAAAGGGATATGTAAATGATTAAACTTCACCACCTCAATCAGTCTCGTTCAAAGCGCATCATTTGGTTACTTGAAGAGCTAGATGTAAATTACGAAATTGTACCCTATGTCCGTGATTCCGTGACCTTCATGGCACCGCCAGAACTAAAAAGTGTTCACCCATTAGGAAAGTCACCAGTTCTTGAAGATAACGGCGAGATTATCATTGAGTCAGGTGCAATGACCGAATATTTGATTGAGAAATACAGTGACGGAGCCTTTGCTCCTGAGCGCGGTACAAAAGCACACACAGAATATTTGCAATGGATGCACTTTGCAGAAAGCTCCGCAATTTTACCTATGCTGCTAAAAATCTTCGTAAGCAAAGAGCCAAATGAAACTCAGTTTTTATCAGGCTATGCCGACAAGGAAGCAATGAATGTACTAGGCTACTTCGAGCAATCCTTAGAAGGCAAAACTTACCTAGTAGAAGAGCGTCTGACTGGCGCTGACATCATGATGTCTTTCATTGTCGAATTGGTTCAAAAGTTTGGTTTAGTTAATCACTTCCCTAATATTGAACGTTATGGGAAACAGCTCGCGACACACCCAGCATTTGCAAAAGCTGAACAACTTGAAGTGAAGTACTCTTAATTACTTCCCCCCTTTCGCCCCTTTGATGACACGTAAAACTTCATTTAAGGGGCGATATTACTAGCATCGCAGACACGCTAACTGGATAGCGCTCCCCCCAGTCAATCGCATTCGAGAACGTCGATTGTTATGTCAATCAAGCTAATGTAGTAAATTTCTGATTCTAATATAGTTTCGACCATAGTCACCATCTATTGAATTGATAAGCAATATCAGTTTTCTCCCCCAGCTTTTCCGTAATAACCTCCTCTACAGTTTCTAAGGTATTGAGCCCTGGAGGGGGAAGAAAAATGACAAACAAGAAATTGACTACAGCAGCAGGTTGCCCTGTCGCACATAACCAAAACGTTATGACTGCAGGTCCTCGTGGCCCTCAACTATTACAAGACGTTTGGTTCCTTGAAAAATTGGCACACTTTGACCGCGAAGTGATCCCTGAGCGTCGTATGCACGCAAAAGGTTCTGGTGCTTACGGTACGTTCACAGTAACGCATGACATCACAAAGTACACGCGCGCTAAGATCTTCTCTGACATCGGCAAAAAAACAGAACTATTCGCTCGCTTCACTACTGTAGCTGGTGAGCGCGGTGCAGCAGACGCAGAACGCGACATCCGTGGTTTCGCACTAAAATTCTACACTGAAGAAGGTAACTGGGACTTGGTTGGTAACAACACACCAGTATTCTTCCTACGTGACCCACTAAAATTCCCAGACCTAAACCACGCAGTAAAACGCGACCCTCGCACTAACATGCGTAGCTCTACCAACAACTGGGATTTCTGGACATCACTACCAGAAGCATTCCACCAAGTGACTATCGTAATGAGTGACCGTGGTATCCCAGCTTCTTACCGTCATATGCATGGTTTTAGTAGCCACACATTCAGCTTCATCAACGCAGAAAACGAACGTTACTGGGTGAAATTCCACTTCAAAACTCAACAAGGCATCAAGAACCTGACTGACCAAGAAGCAGAAGCCATCGTAGGTAAAGACCGCGAAAGCCATCACCGTGACCTTTACGAAGCGATTGAGCGTCAAGACTTCCCTAAATGGAAGATGTACGTACAGATCATGCCTGAGTTAGAAGCGGATGAAGTCAACTTCAACCCATTCGACCTAACACGTGTATGGTCTCAAAAAGACTACCCACTGATCCCAGTTGGTGAGTTCGAACTGAACCGTAACCCAGAAAACTTCTACGCAGAAGTTGAGCAATCAGCGTTTAACCCAGCAGCAGTTGTACCTGGTATCGGCTTCTCTCCAGATAAGATGCTACAAGGTCGTCTGTTCGCTTACGGCGATGCTCAGCGTTACCGTCTAGGTGTGAACCATCATCAAATCCCAGTGAACGCACCTCGTTGCCCTGTTCACAGCTACCACCGTGATGGCGCAATGCGCGTTGATGGCAACTTTGGTTCAACACTGGGTTACGAGCCAAACTACAAACAAGAATGGGCAGAGCAGCCTGATTATTCAGAGCCACCATTGCGAATTAGCGGCCATGCTGACCATTACGACCATCGTGTTGATGAGGATTACTTTAGCCAAGCAGGTGACCTGTTCCGACTAATGAACGAAGAGCAACGCCAAGCGCTGTTTGATAACACCGCACGAGCGATGGATGGTGTGCCAGACTTCATTAAAGAACGTCACGTAAACCACGCATACCAAGCGGACGAAGCGTACGGCAAAGGTCTTGAAATTGCACTAGGCTTAAACAAGTAAGCGAACGCTGCAATCATTACACTGTGTGATTTAAAGACGAAAAAAAGGAGGTGCTCTACAGCACCTCCTGATTTCAAATCACTAATCCTTAATCAAAAGTCATAAACCATGCTCAAGGAGGTTCATTATGATTAACTTAGATTTCTTTAAGCTCTTTGATACCAAAGAACTGTTTATCTATTACTGATTCATCAACTACTGATTTTTAGCTACCGCTTTGATCAGTACTGATGTATCCATGCGACCTAAACCATCACGTTGAAGGTCTGCGTATTGCTCATCCACTTTCTTAGTCAGTGGAAGTTCTAGACCCACTCGCTCAGCTTCTTGCAGACAGAAACCTAAGTCTTTGCGCATCCAATCAATAGCGAAGCCAAAATCGAACTTGTCTTCAGCCATCGTATTTGCGCGGTTTTCCATCTGCCAAGAACCTGCAGCGCCATGCTTAAGCGTTTCTACAACTTGAGCGATGTCCAAGCCTGATTTTTGTGCCAGCAACAAAGCTTCACTCAGCCCTTGTAAAACGCCACCAATACAGATTTGGTTTACCATCTTACAGCGTTGACCCTGACCGTTTTCACCCAGTAGCGTCATCTGCTTCGCGTACACATCCATCGCCGGAGACACACGGTCAAAAATGCTTTGTTCACCACCACACATGATGGTTAGAACACCATTTTCTGCGCCCGCTTGACCACCAGAAACTGGCGCATCAATAAAGTGATTACCGTACTTAACACACGCTTCAGCCAGCTCAACCGCTAGGTCTGCAGAAGTGGTCGTGTGATCGACTAGCACTGCGTCCGCTTTCAAGCCGACCAGAATGCCCTCTTCACCGTAAACAACGCTACGAACGTCATCATCATTACCCACACAGGTAAAAACGATGTCACAGCCTTCTGCCGCTTCACGTGGTGTTTCACAAGCTACGCCTTGGTATTCTTCAGCCCATTTGTCGGCTTTCGCTTTTGTGCGGTTGTATACTTTGGTTTCAAAGCCCGCTTTACTTAGGTAACCAGCCATTGGGTATCCCATCACACCCAGACCAATAAATGCTACTCGTTGTTTTTCCATTGCACGCTTCCCTTAGTTCACCTGACTGAAATGTTTCGTAACATGCTACTAAAGAATTGAAATCATTACTCGTGATTTCTCTTTCCTCGGTCTCGATGATCCTGCATTGCAGTCCGTTTATTGCGCCTTCTACCCCCCTTTACTTGACGATTAGCGTAACAGTCAAAGCACTTACAAAGGTTCACTACTGCTTAGCGTGGAACATCGCTTGCCCACTCTTGTCCTTGTTCGACCAGAAATTGATGTTGAACTGAGCATCATCGCTCATCTCAATGCGGTGCCAGTACTGCGGTGGACTTGTAGCAAACTGGCCTGCATTAATCACCACCACTACTTCTGCCTCTGTGGCATTTTCATCAGCAAAGCCGTAGTAAGTCACTTGCCCTTCCATGACGCACAGCTGCCCAAACACACCCTCAGCGGTATTGTGATGAGTCAGTAGCGCTGGTGGCACATTGTCTTTAGTGAAGAAAGGCGTTGAACGTTGAACAGTCCAGTCTTTAGGAATTCGTAGATGCGACATAATAATACCCTCTCTAATTACAATTCTTTTCGTTTAAATCGGTTAAGCCTGACCGGCTTGAGACAACTCTCGAAGCAATGGAAATGCTTGCGTAACTTGTTCTCCCGTCACGACGAAGCCCATGAGTCGGCTATTTTCATCTTCTGCTTTCGCGGCAATGCCAGTTTGAGAAATCTGCACGCTCCAGTTCGTCACCGAACTAAAATCGCCTGCCAATTGAATTGGGTAGCTCGGCGTTTTGACCTTTACCATCATGGGCGGTAGTTTCAACTCTGCTTCTTGCCCCAGTAGTTGTTTGCCCAAAGCATTGGCACTTAGCACGATCGGTTGGAGGTACGGCATCATTCGACCTTGGATCTCAGCACAATCGCCTAATGCGAACACATTGGCTGCTGATGTCTGTAATCGAGCATCCACCTCGATGCCTTTATTGACACTCAACCCACAAGCCTTCGCTAACCAAGTGTTAGCACGTAAACCCGCAGCTGAAATCACTACATCGGCTTCGATTTCCTTACCTTTGCTCAAGCTTGCCACCAGCGAATCATCCGAGTGATTGATCGCGACAACTCCAGTCTCTAAGGCAAGTTGAATACCTTGCTGCTTAAGTTGATTCTCCAGCGGCAATGCAACAAATTCAGGAATCAAGTTAGCGAGCAAACGGGGATTTGGCTCAACCACCGTAACGGCTTTACCACTGGTTGCGAGATCCATGGCGATCTCGACGCCGATCAAACCACCACCCATTACTAGAATTCGTTCCGCGCGGCTAATTTGCTCTTCCGCTAATTGATATTCTTGTAGCGAGTTCAGCGTTATCACCTCAGGTGCTGCACCACCAGATATTGGCGGCACAAAGGCTTTCGCGCCTGTCGCAAACACCAGTTTGGAATAAGGATAGGTTTGGCCGTTGGCGACCACTTGCTGAGCTTGCACGTCGACATGCTCAATCATGGTATGGGCGAGCAGTTCGATGTTGTGTTCCTGTGCGAACGCTTCACCACTTTTAACCACTAAGTCTTGGGCAGTTTGCTTGTTACTGAATACATGACTCAAATCGGGCTTGTTGTATTCCGCGCCATCATCAGCAGTAAACACTTGCAGCGGAATATGTGCATCCATTCGACGCACTGTTTTCACCAACTGGTAAGCCGCAAAGCCGCTACCAATAATCACAATAGGTGCTTGCATATTCGCCCCCTTACCCGTTGTATTCGACAAAGACGTCTTTACCCAAATGGCATTCTGGGCACAAGAAGTAATCTGGCACTTCAGACCATGCCGTACCCGGTTCAACGCCTTGATTAGGCTCGCCTTTCGCTGGGTCGTATACCCAATTACAAACGGTACAAACCATGCATTGACAATCTGCGGGATGCGCCTCGGTAGTAGGATTGCTAGAAGCATCTACTACCGCCTGTGTTGTCGCTGGCGCAGCGGATTGTGATTGAATTTGTGGTGCAGACGCAGCAATCGCCGGAGAAATAACAGGACTTGTCAGGTCATGCTTTGCCCACAACTTCGCGATGTTCTGACCATGCTCACGGCACTCACGCATCGCTTTACCATCTGGGCGCCATTTGGTTTTCAAACTCACTGCGGTTTCAAAGCCTGCGTCGGTCAATCGAGCATGGATACGATCCACCGCACCACCGTTCCAACCGTAGCTACCGAACGCAGCGGCTTTCTTCGCTTTAAAGCGCAGACCGGTAATTTCTTCTAGCATGCCTGCGATCTTCGGCATCATGACGTTATTCATGGTAGACGAACCAACCAAAATACCTTTTGAGCGGAATACGTTGGCGAGAATTTCATTCTTATCATGCTTAGAGACATTAAAGACTTTGACCGCCACGCCAGGGTCGACATCGTGAATGCCTTGCGCAATGGCATCAGCCATCATTCGAGTGTTGTTTGACATAGAGTCGTAGAAAATCGTAATGCGATCTTCTTGATAATTGTCTGCCCATGCTAAGTATTGCTCGATGATTTGAACTGGATTATCGCGCCATACAATACCGTGTGACGTAGCGATCATGTCGACAGGCAAATTAAAGCTCAGCACTTCTTTGATTTTTGCGGTTACCAAGCTGCTAAATGGCGTTAGGATGTTTGAGTAGTAACGCAAACACTGTTCCATCAACTCATTTTGATCCACTTCATCATTGAATAAGCGTTCATCGCAGTAGTGCTGACCAAATGCGTCGTTACTGAATAACACTGCATCGCCCGTTAGGTAAGTCATCATGCTGTCTGGCCAATGCAGCATCGGCGCTTCCACGAACACTAGTTGCTTGCCATTACCGATATCGATGCTATCGCCCGTTTTTACGGTTTTGAAGTTCCACTCAGGATGGTGGTGATGACCCACAATCGAATCAATCGCCGCTTCTGTACAGTAAATTGGTGTGTTCGGAATTTTCTCCATCAATGCAGACAATGCGCCCGAGTGATCTTCTTCTGCATGGTTTACCACGATAAAGTCGATAGACTTAAGGTCGATTTCCATCTCTAAATTTTGGATGAATTGTTGACTGAATCGATGATCGACCGTATCAATCAATACGGTTTTCTCTTCACGAATTAGATAACTGTTGTAGCTGGTACCTTTTGTCATTTTGTATTCTGTACCGTGGAAGTCTTGAACTTCCCAATCGCGTTGACCTACCCAGTGGATGTTGTTTTTTACGTGAATTGTCATAATTACTACCTTGAATGACGGGATAAACAAAAATAATTTCTTCTTGTATTGCACTGGGCGTGCCAACTTTTAATTTCTATATATTTCAATAGCTTAATTAAAACCCAACTTTAATAGCTGTCATTTAGACACAGTTGAAAATAGTCATTTAGACACTACAATAGTCATATTGACACAATCGGTATTGGCTATGACTTCTTTAATCGCGCAATGGCTACACATCACGCAAGACCTTAACTCGGCGCTCACTCAACAAGCTCGCTTTGACACGTTATTAACCACGATTCGAGAGGTATTGAAGTGTGACTCTTCTGCCCTTCTTTTGTATGAAGACCAGCACTTTAAACCTTTAGCGATCAATGGATTGGCGAAAGAGGTCCTTGGACGCCGTTTCTCCATTGAGCAGCACCCAAGATTAGAAGCCATTGCCCGAGCAGGCGATATCGTGCGCTTTCCCTCCGACAGCGACTTACCTGATCCATACGATGGCTTGATTCCAAACCACGATGACAAACTGCATGTCCATTCCTGCATTGGTTTACCTCTGCTGATCGACGATCAACTGATTGGTGCCATTACGATTGACGCCTTCGACCCCAATCAATTTGATGGGCTACGCAACCAAGAGTTACGTTTTGTCAGCGCGTTGGCAGCAGGTGGCCTACACACTGCACTCCTGTTAGAGCAATTAGAAACACAAGCGAGCCTGCCACGTGACTCTTACGCCGAGAAGCGCACCTTAAGTAATGAAATCATTGGCAACTCTCAGGGTATGAAGAATCTTCAAGAGCAGATTGATGCCGTCGCCGATACGGAATTGTCTGTGCTGGTGATGGGAGAAACGGGCGTAGGTAAAGAGTTGGTTGCCAGCGCTATTCACCATCGCTCTAGCCGCTCTAGCAATACTTTGGTTTACCTCAACTGTGCGGCGCTGCCAGAATCAGTCGCGGAAAGCGAGTTGTTCGGCCATATCAAAGGCGCATTTACAGGCGCAATCAGCAATCGCAAGGGTAAGTTCGAACAAGCCGATGGCGGCACACTGTTTTTAGATGAAGTCGGCGAACTGTCGTTAGAGCTGCAAGCCAAGTTACTTCGAGCCCTACAATACGGCGACATTCAACGTGTGGGTGATGACCGCCATATTCGAGTCAATACACGCATTGTCGCCGCCACCAACCGTATATTGCATGAAGAAGTGACTGCTGGTCGCTTCCGAGCCGACTTATATCACCGCCTAAGCGTCTTCCCGCTTCATGTTCCACCTCTTCGTGAACGTGAAGACGATGTGGTGTTACTCGCAGGCTTTTTTGCCGAACGTTTAAGAAGCAAATTGGGATTGAACAGCATTCGTTTGTCCCCCACTTTGGTGCAGGCACTCAAAGACTATTCATGGCCAGGCAACGTGCGAGAGCTTGAACATGTCATTAAACGTGCTGGTGTTTTGGCAAAAGCGCGTACCCACGCCATGGACATTGAGTTAGTTGAGCAAGATTTTGACATCCGAACGCCGAATCAGAACATCAAGAACGTTGAAGAAACGGAACAAAAATCTCGGCTTGAGCTACCAGAAGGCGGATTAAAGCCTGCCACAGACGCCTTCCAAAAAGCGATGATTGTTCGAGTTCTGGAAGAGAACCAAGGTAACTGGGCAGCAACGGCACGTCAGCTTGAATTAGATAACGGCAATTTGCACCGATTAGCAAAACGGCTAGGGATAAAATAGACACTAACGAATATCACCTAATATGGCATATTCATCGCCAAATAAAGAGCCGATGCCCAACCGCTCGCTCAGCCCACTATAAGTAGTGAGCTGAGTGCTCAGATAGAATAGCCACCTAAGTTTGACGGTATTTTCTTCTAAATTTTATTGTCTTGAACCACCTCACAGATTTAATAACCCTTAACAATAAACACAATAATAGTTAAGGTATTTTTATGAGCCAGTTCTAATAAAATTAAATATATAGTATTTATTTTAAGAATCTAAACTTTCAAAGTTCATCATAATAAATACAACCTCTATGTATACACTTTACCTTCAAAAAACATCAAAATATAATCCCTTCGATAAAAACACTTAAATGAATTTAACTGTATAAAAGTGAGGAGAATAAAATATGGGATATGGGGCGACAGTATATTCATTAGATACTGAAAAGGTTTTTAACGTACTAAAGAATGAGCGTAATCCAGAGCTAGAAAAAGCCATCATGGAAAGGTGTCAAGACTCCTTTAAAGTGATTAATGAAATGCTGGAAAGTAGTGGCGAAAGCATCCGAGCTGAAGAGCTTCTTATGCAGATGCTGTCTGAAGAGATAAAATACAGTCACTTGGGTTACGCCTATGCTTACTTGCTTGAAGCTATATGTAAGATAACTGGTTATTACTTATCCAATAACTCTTGGTATCCTTGCGATGTAAACGATTTCTGCGATATTCCATTCACTAATACCGATTATCCTATAAAATTCCCATTCCCTGACGATTTCCCTGTTGTTTTTATGATAAAAAATCAAGATATTCACCAAGATAACGTTGACTTCGGAGGCTTATCAGAGCAACAAATATCTGAAGTCAAGAGCTGGTACACTCATGCAGTCGTAAACAATCGTGACTTGGTATTATTTTATTATTAATTTTAACTATTAATAAATTATCCAATAGTTAAAATTACAATAGAATATTAATAAAACTCTAGCTTATATTAAGATAGAGTTTTATATATTTAACTGAAATTTTTATAATTTTAAAAATATTATATTTCACACCTAATTTATAGACTCTGTTTATAGTGTGTTCAGAGGCAATGTGAACTCATAGGATCAAAATCAAGTTCTAATTTTTAGAAGAAAAACCGATCTGCTTGTGTCAAAATGCGCCATCCCAACCAAAAAGTCTTAATGTAATGAACTACCAAGCTGCTATTTTTGATATGGATGGTTTGCTCCTTGATACTGAGCGCGTCTGTATGCATATTTTCCAAGAAGCATGTGAAGCCCAGAACCTACCCTTCTATAAAGATGTTTACCTTTCAATCATTGGTCGCAATGCAGCGGGCATTGAAGTGATTTTTCGTAAAGCTTATGGGGATGATCTTGACCGCTTACACCAAGAGTGGCGCGACCGTTACGACGCTGTGGTTAAGCACCAAGCGATACCGGTAAAAGAAGGGGTGATTGAGCTGCTTGAGTGGTTGAAAGGCCAAGGGTTGCCAATTGCAGTCGCCACTTCTACAGCAAAAGAAGTGGCACAGAAGAAGTTGGAGTTAGCGGGCCTAAGCAAGTATTTCGACAACTTAACGACAGGCTGTGAAGTGTCACACGGCAAACCTGATCCAGAGATCTACCTGCTTGCAGCAAGTCGTCTAAGCGTAGATCCAACCAAATGTCTCGCTTTTGAAGATTCAAATAATGGCGTACGTGCTGCGGTAGCAGCGAACATGATCACTTATCAAATTCCTGATTTGGTTGAGCCTTGCAACGAAATAAGACAATTAGGCCATACTGTCGCACCTTCACTGCATGATGTGTTGCACACGTTAAAGCAAACTCGCTAGGTTTACTTGTCGTCTGTTCTCTAGAAGCTCAGCAATTTAGCTGAGCTTCTTTCTTGAAACCTCTCCAATACCGTAAAACCAAACAATTCTGCCACCCGTTTAGAGAGATTATTTTCACCTTAACTCTGGCTAATCACGACTTTTGATTTAACTCACGCAATCGCATGAAATAAGGCATTTGAGTGATCAAATAGCGGAACTGACCAGTACAAGCTTGCAACAAAACGTCAATATACCGATTGAAGCACGTTTTTGGAGTGAAAATTGGCTGATAATGAGAACTATTGGATAAGATCAATCCAAGTCAGCCTAAAATACAAAATGGAGAGTGTTATATGTCTTTACGTTTATTAGCAACAACCTTCGCATTAGTAGGAATGAGCTTTGGTGCCCAAGCCAGTGCCGAGTGTGAAGTGTCATTAGATGCTAACGATATGATGCAGTTTTCTACTAAAACATTGAGCGTACCAGCCACTTGTAAAGAGGTAAAACTAACGCTGAATCACACAGGTAAGATGCCAGCGCAATCGATGGGTCACAACGTGGTCATCTCTGACACAGCCAACCTACAAGCAGTCGGTACTGATGGCATGGCAGCTGGAGCAGAAAATAACTACGTAAAACCAAATGATGATCGCGTCTACGCTCACACAAAAGTAATTGGTGGCGGTGAAAGCACCAGCATTACGTTCAGTACTGAGAAAATGAAAGCCGGCGGTGACTATTCATTCTTCTGTTCGTTCCCGGGTCACTGGGCAATCATGCAGGGTAAATTTGAGCTAAAATAAAAGCTTTAGCCAAGCCAAAAGAAGACTCATTATAGGGAAGCCAAGGCTTCCCTTTTTGATAGATAAAATAGCAATTGAGAAAGGTCTAACACGTCTGGAAACGTGACCAAGAAACATAGCAAGTATGAAACCCTTGCTCCATTGAGATTAAGTTCTTTTGCGAAAAGTTATGGTTAAAAATCAGATTTTTATTTTGCCTTTCCGAAACACAACTAAATGATAAAAGTCATTCAATACCATGTAACTCTTTCCAGTTTCCTGGATGAACCACATAGCCGAACAGAGCATGCCCACCATAAACCAATTCAGTCCCTTCCGGTATCCACAGCATCTGACCTGGGTGCACAAAATGTGTTTCACCATTTGCGGTCAGCTCGAAACAGCCTTCAATCACGAAAATAACCTCATCATAAAGCACTGTCCAAGCCACTTTAGCGCCTTCCCATTTAGCAAAGCCTACGCCTATGTTTGGTGAAATTTCTGGGCTTAACGCCCTGGCAACATACGCCATTCCTGGCGTATCACCACGAACATTGAAATCTAGACTTTTACTATCAACAAGTTTGACTGGCTTCATAATTCACTCCGGCTTTGCCATTTTGCTAATTGGATACGCGTTTTTACTCCCAAACCTAAAAAAGGCTCTGGCGGATTCAAACAAGGCATTCCTGTCACTTGCTGTATGTCATCCAATGATTTAGATGTCGCACCAACGACATAGTCAGCTAACAGTGTTCCAGAAATGGTTCCCCACGCAGCACCAACACCATTGTCACAAGCGCTGGCATAAACACCTTCATCTAATTGACCGAAAAAGTTAGTAAAGTTACGAGAGATTGCATACACCCCACCCCATGTGTGAGTAAATGGTACGTCGGCCAGCTCGGGATAACGCGCCAGAAAGACCTGACGATGATCGTCGCGAATTTGTTCTCTGACTTTATCGTTCATGCTTGAGCCATATTTCGGCACGTGTTTGTAAGTATTGCGGATCAAAATACGTCGATCGGCGGTCATACGTAACGTCGTTCCCGCATGATCAGCTGGAGTTAACCCCCAATTCAGCTCACCTCCGTATCGTTGCATTTCTGCGTCGGTTAATGGACGCGTCCAGCTTGCAAACGTCATCACTGGAAGTAGTCTGTTTTTAAGATAACCAAACTCCCGAGTAAAAATGCTGGTCCCAAGCAGCAGTTCAGGGGTTTCAACAGAGCCACTATCTCCATGTAATACCCAGCAACCGTTTTCTTTACTGAGCTTGCGGATTGGCGAGTTCTCTAACACCTCGACGTTCTCTGGAAGGCTTTCCCCTAGCCCACGCACCAAAGCAGCAGGTTGCATTAAATAACCACCTGGCGTGTAAATTGCGCGGCTGTAGTAGTTGGTTCCCAAGACTTTCGCCAGCTCACTGCCATTAACATGGAAGTATGGTTCGCCAAGGTCTTTCATTAGGTGCTCAAAGTGATCGAGATACGCTTCACCGCGCGCCCCTACGGCTCCTTGATATTTGCCCTTTGCTGACCATTGACAAGAAATACTGTGCTTCGACACTAAAGTGTTTAGCTGAGCAATCGCAGAACGGTTGAGCGACAATAACTTTTGTTTGTGCTCAGGGTCGGGATGCTCAAGTGAAAACTTATGAGGCAAATCGATAACAAAGCCCGAATTTCTTCCTGAAGCCCCTTGGCCGATACGTTGCGCATCAATCAGTATAATTCGTGCATTAGGCATAAGTTCAGCTAAACGTCTTGCCATAGCTAGGCCTGCGAAACCGGCACCTAACACGGCATAGTCAGCACTTTGTTTACCTTTTAACGCCGATTTTTCTGGAATACTTGGCAACGCATGGTACCAACCACACGTCACGTCATCATTGGGTAAATGAATCATCTTTTTTCTCCGCTACGCTGCTGACAGTTTCAATGACAATTGATCTAGCCAAGGGCCGCGTAATGACTGTACTTTTCTTCCTAGCAACGCAAAACCGAGCATTGCTCCTTCTGGTGAATAAAACGCAGCGGTCAATTCATCTGCTTGGGTCTCGATGTACCATTGTCCCTGTTCTTCAGCGGCTACCGGGAAAATCGTGAGTGGAAGAATCGGCGTTTTTACAATCACTGGAGTTGGTGTTAACGAGATAGGGGCGACATCGCCTAGCAAGCTTTTCGCTACAGAAGGGATCATTTGATTAATCGGTGCAATATAGGGCTGCCAACCTTGCTCAGTTTCAACACAGTCACCTAGCGAGTAAATATTCTCATCACTCGTCTGGCCGAATTGATTCACTTTAATGCCCCGGCCAACTTCAAGCCCCGCGCGCTCAGCCAGAGAAACATTTGGCTTGAGTCCAACCGCGCTCAGCACTAGATCTGCTTCAATCTGCTTGCCACTGTTTAGATGTAAAACCGCACTGGATGCGGACCTTGGCTCGATTCTGGTGATACTGTCTTGTAGAGCCCATTGCACGCCTCGATCGGCAAGTGCGCTTTGTAATGATTCACCCAACTGTTGCGGGATCAAACGCTCCATTGGCCATTGACCCAACCCGATAACTGTTACTTCATAACCGCTTTCGATCAGATCATTTGCGAACTCACAGCCAATTAAGCCATCACCTAGGATCGCGATGCGCTTTTTGTCTTGCAGCTCCGCTCTGAAACGGCGGTAATCAACTAAGTCGTTCACACTCATAACCCAAGAGCGATCGCCCTCAATTGGGATTTCAATCGGTGATGCACCTGTTGCCAGTACCAAGCGGCTGTAGGCGTGTTTACCGATGGAGGTATGTAACGTTGAATTGGCACGATCGATCTGTTCAACACGGGTATGCGGGTAAACTCGGATGTTGAGACGGCTTTCCCACTCCAACGCGCTCTCACTTTGTAGCGCGTCGCCGTCTTTATTCATGACCAGTGCATTAGACAAGGCAGGCTTGCTGTACAGTGCGCCATCATCAGCGGTAAAGACAGTGATCGGAACCGTTTCAGATTGTGCTCTAAGTGCCGCTGCCAACTGGTAACCACTGTGGCCACTGCCGATGATAACGATAGGGTCAGCTGAAAATATAGGTTGAGTGACTTCAGATGGAAGTGGCTGAGCCGTATTTGGCTGAACAGACGCTTCTACCGATACCGAAGACACTGCCACGACCTCTTCTACTGGCGCATCGTCGGTGATTTCGATCATTTCAAAATCGGCCTTACCCACTAAACAATCGGGGCATAACCAATCATCCGGCACATCTTCCCATGCTGTTCCTGGTGCAATGCCATCGGATGGCCACCCTTGTGCTTCATCATAGATTAAGCCGCAAATAATACAGAGCCACTTTCTCATCACTTATACTCCAACTACCTTGTTCAGAATTTCCGTGTTTACAAACCGCTGTCAGATTTGTTGTGATTCCATCAACCTCGCCCTAGCTTGTGGTCTGAAATCCAAGCCGGTACGAGGTGATGAAAATACAGTTACACGGTAGCTATACGTTGCTGTCTTGCTGCAAACGAATGGCAATATTGCGTGTCTGGACATAGCTATAAATCGCTTCTTGTCCTTTTTCTCGCCCAAAACCGGACAAGCCCACGCCACCAAATGGTGTTTCGATGCCACCAGCAAACCATTCATTGATGAACACTTGACCACCACGCAGTTGCTGTGCCACATGTAATGTTTGGTTTAGGCTTTCACCAAAAACACCAGCGACCAGGCCAAAATCGGTGCCATTCGCGATCTCGATTGCTTCTTGCTCAGTTTCAAACGGTGTAATCACCAATACAGGACCAAACACTTCTTCTTGTGCAATGCGCATATCTGGCGTGGCTTCAATCACTGTTGGTGCCACAAAGTAACCCGATAGATCAGGTGCGTAGCCACCCGTTAGGATATTCGCGCCGTCGGCTTTTGCTTGTTCTATCATTTCAAGCACGCGTGCTTGTTGATCAGCAGATACCAACGGTGTGATGTCCGGCTGGCTTTCGCCTTGGCCAATGGTTAGGCTTTTTGCCATTTCCACTACTGCCGCTTTTACTTCTTCATAACGCTCTTTTTGAATCAGCAAACGAGACATTGCCGAACACACTTGACCAGCGTTAAAGAAAATACCGACCTGAACGCTTTTCAAAAGTGTTTCGAGGTTCGCATCTTTCAGCGCGATAGCAGCCGATTTACCACCCAGCTCCATCACCGATGGAGTAGCGCGTTGCGCTGAATCTTGCAGGATGTGTTGGCCGGTTGGAACGGAACCCGTAAAGACAATTTGATCGACCTCTTGGTGCTGCACCAAATGACTGCCAACGACTGAGCCTTTACCGCATAGAAGGTTAATCGTACCTTTCGGGAAGCCCGCTTTTTCAATCGCTTGAATCAACAGAGTCATGGCAAGTGGGGAAATCTCTGGCGATTTGATCACCACTGCGTTACCTGCGGCTAATGCAGGTGCCAATGAGCGTGCACAAATAGAGACAGGGAAATTCCACGGCACAATCTGCACCGACACGCCAAACGGCACATATTGAGTGAAGTCGACATAGTCTTTACCCAACGGAATTGATGTGCCTTCCAGCTTGTCGGCCATGCCTGCGTAGTATTCAAAGTAACGTGCCGACTCTAAAAACTCATCTTTGGCATCTTGCAAAGATTTCCCATTTTCACGACAGGCAACTAACCCACCTTCATCAACCATTTCACGAATAGCTGCGGCGGCTTTTAACATCCACTCGGTTCTGACGGCTGGACGAACGTCCGAAAGAAGGCCTTGATTGACCACTCGGCGTGCCGCTGCCATTGCGCGATCTGCATCGGTGATAGTGGCTTCTGCAATCGTCGCATACGCTTCGGCTGTGCCAGGGTTCATGACGGTCAGCGCTTGCTCTGAATCGCACCACTCACCATCAATATAATTAAGGTAATGCATCATATTACTGCTCCAGTGCCGCTTTCACTTGCTTTGCCAACCAGGTTTGGAAGAAATGCGTCGGAACATCCATTTCTGGTGAGAACACACCACCACCAAAGCCAGGTGAGTAACGACCTTCCTGCATGCCCTCGACCGCTCCAATATCTTCGCCGAATACGACTCGCCATGACTCAACGGTAGCAGTACGGCACGCAGCGAACTCATCTTTCGTTGCTTCATCACCCACATAGAAAACACGTAGGTGCTCAACACTCTTATTCGCAGTGATTGGTTCAATCATCATCGCAAAGGCATGATCGGCTTGAATACCAAGCAACACGTTTGGAAAGAGTGCAACATATTCTGCATGACGCAGTTTATCTTCTGGCCAGCTTGGAAATTTAGGTAAGTGTGTTCCTGCAGTATCAGAGAGGTTGTATGCGAGACTACCTTGGCCAGCAAAACGCTCTGCAAACATGATGTTGTAGTGATCCTCTAGGCGAGAATAACTGTTCAAACTCGGATGCACCCAAGGTAAGTGGTAAGCTTCACAATAGTTTTCTACGGCAAGCTTCCAGTTACTTTTCACTTCTATCTCTAAGTTGCCACCCATGTTCACGCGGCGAAGAAGCCCTAATCCTTCTTCACCTAAGAATTGCTGCCAACGTTGCTCTAGCGGCGCGATATGCTCTTCAAAGCTTTCTGCTTTGCCCGATAAGTTGACGAATACCATGTCCATCCAAACGGCTGAACGAAGTGGCTTAAGGCCATGCTTTTCACACTTAAATCGGTCATCTTTGTGTTTTGCGATACCACCGATGTGTGGTGTGCCTTTTAGATTGCCGTCAAGATCGTACGTCCATGAATGGTAAGGACAGCGAATCATGCCTTGAACTTCGCCTGCCTCATGAACCAGCTTCATACCACGATGACTACATACGTTGTGGAAAACTTGGACTTCACCTTGGCGATTTCTCATCATGAGTAGTGGAAGATTCATGAAATCAAGTGGCATCACATAACCATTTTTAAGCAGGTCTGATGCAAAACCAATACATACCCAAGTGTTACCAAACACCTGATCACGCTCAAAAGTAAAATACTCTTCGCTGGTGTAGGCCTGATTCGGCATTCCTGTTGCTTCACTGATTGGGTTCAGTACATTATCAACAAGTTCAACAGGAATAATGGTTTGGTTGACATTGCTCATATTCATATCTCCGAGAGTCGAGTTGCATCCAGTGCGTACAACATCGTGTTGTGTTAGTGGAGATGATTTTGATTAACAACCCGGCAACAAACAAACGACTTTTTCGCCGGGCTTGGATGAGTTTTTGTCATTCATGCATTGATCTCGAACAAAAAAAATAACCTTTTAATTAACAATGATCTTCTTGTCATGATTAATACTCATTAACCGATGAGTATTAATCAGTTGAAACACAAAAGCTCTCTCTCTACTCTCTTTCAAAAATTAACAATAACGCAACAAACAATAACGCTAAAACAAACGCACTGTGAGGGATGCCTATGAGAGCAACATCTGGGATATTGAAAGGACTCAATCCGACTGTGACTATCGCATCAAAGATCGTCGTTATCGGTTTTGTACTTTTCTGCGCCATTCTCGCCAACCAAGCGGGCCAATACTTCGAAACGATTTCCGGCATTTTGCTGCAGAATATGAAGTGGTTTTACATCGGACTTGTTTCACTCGTTGTCGGTTTTCTTCTTTACCTTATGGTTAGTCGATATGGGCATATTCGTTTGAGTAAAGATGACGAAAAACCAGAGTTTAGTTATTTGTCTTGGGTATCCATGCTTTTTTCCGGAGGCATGGGGATAGGCTTAATTTTCTGGTCGGTCGCCGAACCGATGTGGCATTACGCTGACAACCCATTTACTCAAGGCCTGACCAATGAAGCCGCAACAACATCAATGAAACTGACATTCTTTCACTGGGGTCTACATTCTTGGTCTGTCTTTATCATTGTGGCACTCGCATTAGCTTACTTTTCCTACCGTAAAGATCTGCCTTTTACCCTACGCTCTATCTTGTACCCTTTGATTGGTGATCGTATTTATGGGCCTATCGGACACACGGTTGATATCCTAACAGTCGCGGTGACTGCTTTCGGTATCTCTCAAACCTTGGGGATGGGAGTTATCCAAATAAACTCTGGTTTGAATCAAGCCTTTGGTCTAGACATTAGTTTGGGGATTCAACTCTTTATTATCGTTTCCCTTTGTACTTGTGCGGTTGCGTCGGTGCTATCTGGTGTAGGGAAAGGTATTCGCCGTTTATCAGAATGGAACATGCTGCTTTCACTCGCACTCGTGCTGGTCGTACTTTATATTGGCCCAACTCGCTATATCTTAAATACGCTACTTGAAAGCACGGGGCTTTATGCACAAAACATTGTCGGTATGAGCTTATGGAGCGATGCACAGAATGACTCTGGCTGGCAAAACTGGTGGACGGCTTATTACTGGCCTTGGTGGATGACTTGGGCGCCTTTCGTTGGCATGTTTGTAGCTCGTATCTCTAAAGGACGCACAATACGTGAGCTTATCGGCGGTGCTCTCATCGTACCCACGCTGATCACATTCTTATGGATTTCAGTATTTGGTGGTGCAGCGTTGAAGGTAGAGCAAGACGCTCGTGTTGCTCATCAAGAGCAAGTCACTGCGGCACAAGAAACCAAACAAACACCACCTGCGGATTTTTCTGGCGGCCCTATTCTTGAAGCGACTAAAGCCGATACGACACGCGCTTTGTTTACGCTATTCGACAATCTAGATACAGGTATGTTTGGTAAACTACTTAGCGTGCTTGCGTGTCTATTACTCGGTACTTATTTCATTACCTCCGCAGACTCGGGTACCTTGGTTCTATGTACCCTCGATGCCGCTGGGCACAGTGAGCCTCCTACCTCTATACGCGTATTGTGGGGGATCATGATCGCAGCCATTGCGGGAGTACTTCTATACGCAGGAGGGTTAAAAGCAATGCAAACGGCCTCCATTATTGCCGGTTTCCCTATCGCCATTTTTATCGCAGTGATGAGCTTAACGCTGTTTCATAGTATTCGACGCGAACCTAAGCCATGGGCAATGCTTCCAGAGCACGTTCACCCAGAGCAAGAGAAACTTGATGGTCCTGTTGAACCGCTTGTTGAAAGCAAAACAGTGGTTTCCGAGCCTATCGCTTCAACATCCTCACTAAAAGATGATTCCACACTCAATCAGGGACCAGTACTAAGTTAGTGCGTCGTTTCATCAATCAATTAAAACAAAGCGGGAACTGGTACTCCCGCTTTTTAACATGACCAAACTCTGTTATTTTCTCTGCTTATTGATTTAGGCTAAACCTCGATCACCCACCTCATCTGGCAACTGTTGCAAAAGCCACTCTCTAAAACGCTTGACGCTTGCTGGGATTAAACCTCTATTTTTAGGTTCAAGCATAGAGAAATTGGAAGGTGTTGAAAGCACGTGTTCGACTGGCCTAACTAAAGCACCGCTTTGTAAATAGTCGTCCACTAATGACCCCCAGGCTAACGCGATTCCCTGACCATTAATTGCCGCTTGTAACAGCATTGGATAGTTATTGATGTTCATGCGATTACGAGGCGAAATATTTGGCAATCCTACACTCGCAAACCACTGCTCCCAATTCACCCAATCTCTTTGAGACTCTTCCAGATAGAGTAACGTTTTATTGAAGATTTCTTCTGGCTTACTAGGCTGGCCGATTTTCTCTAAATAAAGCGGGCTACACACAGGGAATACTTCTTCTGAAAACAGCGTTGTCACATCCATTTCCGCAGGTGGAGTGCGACAATAAAACAAGGCGAGATCGCAATCTAATCGGCGTAAGTCCAACACATTATCTGAGGCCAATATTCTTATATCGATGTCATCATGTTCATTTTGAAATTGAGCAACCTTAGGCAACAACCACAAGGCTGCCATTGCATTTGTCGTCGCAACCGTGATCTTTTGTTCGCCCTGCCACTTCTTCACTTCACCAGTTATTTGAGCAATATCGAGCAAAGATTGGCTGACAGCTTGATAATATTGAAGACCTGTAGGCGTTAAATTAATGCTTCGATTGGCTCGCGTGAACATAGCCTTGCCTAAGTATTCTTCTAATTGTCTAATTTGGCGACTGATAGCACCTTGGGTCACGTTTAGCTCGTCAGCGGCTAACGTAAAACTCAAGTGCCGCGCCGACGCTTCAAACGCAACGAGGCTATTTAAAGGTGGGAGGGGTTTGATTTTCATGTATCTTCCAGTAAGGCAGTATTGTAATTATTTTTATTCCCGGCAATCTTATGTTGCACGTGGATAATGCCATTCTGGACAACACCTCAAAAACGACAATTTATAAATGATAAAAAATAGAGATGAATCATAAATTGTTGTGAGAGAGACTGCCGTATACAGTTTCGTGGCTACAACGAGCACAAAAAGAGGAGCAGTTACTCCTCTTTTGTCTAGCCTTTTGCTCACTTTGTACGAGTTAGCCCATTTACCCTATTGCCAGTTTAGTACTCGCGTAACGCGCTTTTTTCTTTCTTGGACTGGCTAAGAAGTACGCTAATGTAAGAGGCCCTAATCGTCCCATAAACATCATGAAGATGATCACTAACTCACCCGGTTCGGACAAACTGCCCGTTAAGCCTCGCGATAACCCAACCGTACCCAGTGCCGAGACCGCTTCGAACATAATGTCTAACATAGACGCTTTCTCTGTCAGTAACAGCGTGAATATGGCAAACCAAGTCACCCCCACCGAGATCAGAGTCAGCGCCAATGCCTTGCTGATGGTCTCTTTGGGAATCTCGCGTTGAAAGGCATAGGTTGCTTCATCGCGACGCAAATAGCTGTAAGTCGCCAAGACTAACACTATAAATGTCACAACTTTAATGCCACTTGCCGTACTCAATGATCCACCGCCGATAAACATCAACACCAGAATGATCGCCGTTGTGGCATCTTCCAACTGATCGATAGCTAAAGTGTTGAACCCTGCCGTTCTTGGCGTCACCGCTTGAAACCACGATGCCCACCATTTCCCTGCTTCGCTCAACGGGGCAAGCGTGTTGGGGTTGTCATATTCAATCAGATAAATCGCGATAAGTGCCACCACGTTAATGATCATCGTGCCTAAGATCATCATTCGACTGTAAACGGTGAGTCGATGCCAACGGCGATTGCGTTTTAAGTCAATCCAAACCGAGAAGCCTAAACCACCAATAATGAACAAACTGGTAATGGTGAAGTTAACGACCGGGTCGTCCACGTAAGGCATTAAGCTATCGGCACTCAACGCAAAACCTGCATTGTTAAACGCACTGATGGTGTAGAAGAAACCATGGAACAAACTGGTTTCCCAGCCCAGCTCTTCACTCCAATAAACGCTCAAAATAGTGAAACCAATAAGTTCAACGAGCAGAGCGAACATCAATACAGATTTAGCAGTGGCAATGAGTGTCGATGAATCAGTCTGGTTGAACGCCTCTCTCGCGACTGCTCGCTCCAAAAAGCCAATTTTTCCGCCCAGAGCCAGCAAGGTCACGATAGCAAACGTCATCAAACCTAGGCCACCACATTGAATCAGGAAAGCAATAACCACTTGCCCAAAAGGCGTAAACGCCGTGCCCGTGTCTACCACAACTAATCCCGTCACCGTAATGGCCGATGTTGCTGTAAACAGGCTTTGAATCCAAGTGATGGGCTCTGTGGTGGCAATCGGCAGTTTGAGTAAGACCGTGCCGAGCATGATCAAGCACGCAAAGCTGAGGCTAAGTATTAATGGCGGTGCGCCCAACAATTTTTTGCCCGCTTTGGGTTTTCGCTCGATTGGGATAATAGAGGGATGCCACAAAACCATGTTACACCAACCTTGGAGCGACGTATTTCAGCTCAGCGCGACTACCGCAAAGCAACAGCGTGTCGAACTCATTAAGCACAAACTCATCATTGATATTGGTGTAGACGGCTTCTTCGCGCTTCACCAAGATTGGCTGAATGTTGTAACTGCCTCGGCTGATCAACTTAGAAAGCGGCGTATCGTGCAGATTGGATTTAACGTGGATTTCCACCACATACAAGCCATGCCCCATTTCTAAATAGTTGTTCACCATCGGATAGTTGAGTGCCTGCGCGACTCTTACGCCCATCTCCTCTTCCGGATGAATAATGCGTTGTACACCAAGCTTAGACACGATGGTATGGTGCGCTTTGGTGCTCGCTTTGACCCAAATAGATTTCACACCCAGATTTTTCAGCGCCAGCGTACACAACAAACTGGCTTGCATGTCTTCGCCAATCGCCACCAACACCACATCACTGTTCGCTAACGCTAACTCTCTGAGTGCACCTTCGTCTGTTGCGTCACATATGACCGCTTGCGTTAACTCTTCGACGTATTTTTCGACGATTTTCGGGTCGCTATCCATCCCCGTTACGGTGTGTCCAAGATGAATAAGTTCTAAGCTGGCGGCAACGCCAAATCGCCCTAGACCAATTACTGTAAAGTGAGCCATATCAATACCTAACTGTGTTTTATGTATAGAAAATGCTAATGCGTTAAGGGTTAGACTGATTTTCCGTCACGGAAAATAGGCAACACGAATCCTGTTCGAGTGCCGATAACCAGCACTAAACCTTGGCATTAACGTTGATTAAATTTGGAATTTAGTGGTGCTTGGACGCCTCTAGCACTAAACGATAACCCAGCCCCGGCTCGGTTTTTAATAGCCGCTGTTCGTCAGCACTATCGTTCAGTTTTTTGCGTAGTTGACTCACTAGCACGCGTAAGTAGTGAGTATCTTCGACATGACTTTTTCCCCAAATCACCGCTAGCAAATGAGTTTGCTCAATGAGTTTTCCCGGCTTGAGAATCAATTGTTCAATGAAAGAAAACTCTTTCTTGGTGAGTGGAATTTCCCTCTGATCCAACCAAAATTGGTGAGTGCTTTTGATGATTTTGACTCGGCCAGCCACCAGCTCATCAGCGACGGTTTGCTCATCCACCAAATCTCGAACCAGCACTTTGATGCGCGCGATGAGCTCTTTTACGCCAAAAGGCTTGCTCAAGTAATCATTCGCGCCCGCTTCTAAAAGGCGGATTTTTTCCTCTTCTTGATCGCGAGCTGTCAGCACTAGCACTGGCGTTTTATAGGTCTGACGAAGCGTAGTGAGAAACTCCTTCCCATCGCCGTCGGGCAAGCCTAAATCTAGCAGAATGACGTGCGGCGAATGCGCTTCGAAACACGCTTTGGCTTCTGAAATGGTACTCGCGCCAATGTAATCAAACCCTTCAGCAGACAGCGAAATTCGAATAAAGGTATGAATGCGAGGCTCATCGTCCACGACTAAAACTTTGTAACTCACGCCTGCTCTGCTCCTTGATTGAGTGGAAGTCGAATGCGGATCAGCGTCCCTTCTGATACTGGCATAGATTGAATATATCCTTGGTGTGCGGTGATGATGCCTTTGGCAACCGCGAGTCCCATTCCGGTGCCTGAATCGGCCGATTTGTTGTTCGTGCCGGAATAGAAAAGGCTGAATATTTTTTCCGCATCTTCAGCTTTAATGCCAATCCCCATGTCCCGAACATCAATCACGCACGACGAACCCTGCTTAGAAAGTGAAACCTCAACAGATTCATTCTCTGGTGAAAATCGCATGGCATTATCCAACACATTAAAAATCGCTTGTTCGATGAGCGAACGACTTACTGACAAATAATCAACGGAATCATCCATATTCATGGACACTTTCTCGGTGTAATTTGGCAAACGAGAAACCGCATCCCGAACAATATCTGCAATCAACTCATCTTTTTTGGTAATTTTTAATGTGCCGTGCTGGAGCTTAGTCGCCTGTAAGAGGTTCTCGATATATTGATGCAAGCGATGGCTTTCTGAAGTCGCACTGTCGAGCAATTCTTTACGCTCTAAGTCATTGAGCTTGGGCATGTACTCGTTGAGTGTGGTCAATGTTCCAATAATGGTTGCCAGCGGCGTGCGTAAGTCATGGGACACCGATAGCAGGATGCTGTTTTGCAGCTTGGTTTGTTTTAACTCGCCCTGCTGGCGACGATAAAGATCCGCAAAGGTGCTGGTGATAAATGCCACCACCATAAACACGACTAAATTAAAAATGTCTTCCGGACGAAACATCTGCAAAGAGTAACGAGGCGTCGTGAAAAAGAAGTTGAAGCTCAACGCTTCGATCACCGCCGCCGCATAAGCGAATCGCGAGTTGCATTGAAACGCCACTACCACGACCGCTAACTGTAAAATCAGCAGGACTGCGGCTGTAGAGCCAAACAGTTGGTCTAACAACCATGAGACGACAACCGCGCCAACAATCACGGTAGTAGAAAAGAGAAAGGTGTTATCTCGCCATTGAACAAACATAAAATACATCAACCAAAATTCGATGTAGAAAACTTTAGCAAAAGCCCATTCGGAGTTCGCGTAAAAAAAGCGTAAAAAATTCAATAACGACAGTGAGTTATAAACATAATCATCATTAAGTTGGCCTAACTCAATGAATAATCACAAGTTAACGTTGCCCATTAACGCCTACTTACTCGGTATAAACGACAGACACAAAAAAGAGGAGCATTTGCTCCTCTTTCGTGTAGCGTCATATTAGATGACTTGCAGTTGAGCATCACCTTGCTCAGACAAAAATCCGCCGGTTTGATGCTTCCACAACTGAGCGTAAACACCACCCAATTGCAGCAGCTCGTAATGCGAGCCTTGCTCAATGATTTTGCCGTCATCCATTACAATCAAACGATCCATCGCGGCAATCGTTGATAAACGGTGAGCAATCGCAATCACTGTTTTTCCTTCCATCAGAACTTCAAGGTTTTCTTGAATTGCCGATTCTACTTCTGAATCAAGTGCAGACGTTGCTTCATCCATGATCAAAATTGGCGCGTTTTTCAGCAGAACGCGAGCAATCGCCACACGTTGACGCTGACCACCAGACAGCTTCACACCGCGTTCACCCACTTCAACGTCATAGCCAACGTTACCTTGCTCGTCTCGTAGAGATTGAATGAAATCATGAGCATGTGCTTTCTCAGCAGCTGCGATAACGGCATCCATTGAAGCATCTGGATCACCGTAAAGAATGTTCTCTTTAATTGAGCGATGTAGCAAAGAGGTGTCTTGCGTGATCATACCGATGTGTTGGCGAAGCGACTCTTGTTCGACTTGAGAAATGTCCTGCCCATCAATACAAATCTTACCCGTATTCACATCGTAAAAACGCAGCAACAGGTTAACCAACGTGGATTTACCTGCCCCAGAACGACCGACAATGCCGACTTTTTCGCCCGGTTTGATAGTCAGATTCAAGTTCTCAAATACTGCCTTCTCATCACTGTAGTTAAAACCTACGTGATCAAAGCAGATCTCACCTTGAGAGATTTGCAAAGGCTTAGCATTTGGTACGTCTTTCACTTCAACATCGTTTGAAATCGTATTAATACCGTCTACTACTGTACCGATGTTTTCAAACAGTGCGCTAACTTCCCACATGATCCACTTCGACATACCTTGTACGCGCAACGCAATACTGATAGCAATCGCAATACTGATAGCAATCGCAATAGCACCAATTGTTACAGCGTGATCTAGCCATAGATAAACCGAAATAGCACTAATAGACATCAGCAGCAAATAGTTGATGGCATCCACACTAAACAGTAAACAAGTCACCATGCGCATTTGGCGGTAAACCGTCACCAAAAATTGCTTCATGCTGCTTTCTGCGTATTCCAACTCTCTTTGCGAGTGCGCGAATAGCTTTACGGTAGATATGTTGGTGTAAGAATCGACAATGCGCCCAGTCATTACAGAACGAGCATCCGCTTGCTCCGTCGCTACTTGTTTCATTTTAGGGATAAAGTAGAACTGGATAACCGCGTACATTCCTATCCAAATCACAATAGGCAACATTAGCAAACCATCGGCTTCGCCCATCATCCAGAGCATCGAAAGAAAATAAACGCTGATATAAACCAGTACATCCACCAGCTTCATGACCGTTTCTCGTACCGCTAACGCACTTTGCATCACTTTGGTCGCAACTCGGCCTGCAAAGTCACGCTGGAAAAATCCAACCGCTTGTTTTAGCAAGTAACGGTGAATCAACCAACGGATAGACATCGGGTAGTTACCCAATAACGTTTGGTGCATCACCATTGAGTGGACAAAACCGAGAGCTGGCATCACAACCGCCACTAAGAACAGCATCATTAGCATGCGATCACCCTGGTCTTGCCAGAATGTTGCGCGATCTTGATTAGAGAGAATATCGACGAGCTCGCCCATATAACGCAACAGCGTCACCTCAGTAATGGCAATAAGCGCACTGAACACAGCCATAACGAGTAAAGGGGCTTCAAAGCCACGAGTGTAAAAACGACAAAAGCCAAATAGCGTCTTCGGTGGCTTTTCGGTTTCCATCTGGGGAAAGGGTTGGGTCAGCTTTTCAAACCAATTGAACATAACAATGACTTTAGGTACCGCGAATGAATTTGCGAACGTTTTACTATCTTTTGATACAAAAGTCAGTAAAATACCGAAACAAAAGCTCAAATGATAATAATTACAATTAAGCTTAGCGTTAATCATAATTATCGGGAATAGATTTATGCAAAAGAATAACTCACTGACCATCGCTATCCGCAACGCGTTGGTTTGTGCTTTAGCACCTACAGCAGTGGTTGCATTCACAGCACAAGCTCAAGAAGACGTCGTACAAGATGACGTGATTGCCATGGAGACCATAACGGTCACCGCGCAAGCACTTAAAGTAGAAACCCCGGCAGCAGAAACGCCGCGCAGCGTATCTATCATTTCTGAAGATGAACTTCGTGTTCGTGCACCGAAAAAGCTAGATGAAGCATTACGCTACACGTCTGGTGTAACCGCTCAGCCTTATGGCGCAGACAACGACACTGATTGGTTCAAAGTTCGTGGATTTGATGCAGCGACTTACCTAAACGGCAACCGCCTATTCCGCGATGGTTACTACACATGGTTGGTCGAACCTTACGGCCTAGAAAGTGTAGAAGTCGTTAAAGGTCCATCGGCTATTCTGTTTGGTGAATCGGCACCAGGCGGTATCGTGAATGCGGTGCAGAAAAAACCAACGTTTACGCCTCAAGGCGAAGTAAAAGTCGAAGTTGGCAACAACCAACACCAATCCGTAGGTTTTGACATTGCTGACGAAGCAAACGACGCAGGCACTGTGCGCTATCGTTTGGTTGGCTTGATGACAAGCCAAGATGGTGAACTGGACGGCACAAATAACGAGCGTTTCTACCTAGCGCCAAGTGTCGAGTTCGACATTTCTGACCGTACAATGCTGACCGTTTTGGCAACTTACCTTCATGATGACGGTGTACCAACTAACCCATTCTTCCCGGCAGCAGGTACTCTGATTGGTTCTAACTTTGGCAAAATCGATCCTTCGACTAACCTTGGTCAGCCAAACTACGATAAATACGAACGCACGCAGTTTTCTCTAGGTTACTTACTAGAGCACGACATCAATGACACGTGGTCACTCTCGCAAAACCTCAACTACGGTTCGAATGAGTTGTACTTGCGCAGCTCTTACGCGTTCTCAAACAACGATCCAGCGAAAGAAGAGTTAACGCAAGGCATCGTATTCCGTGACGGAAAAAACCAGAGCATCACGTTCGATAACAATGCCGTCGGCAACTGGATGACAGACAACGCAGAGCACACAGTGCTTATCGGTATGGATCTGCAATTCCACAAAACCGATGGCGACGAGCAGGACAACTACGCATTTGGTACCATCAATCCGTGGAACCCAGTTTACGGCAACTTCACCCCTCTTGATCCTGCCAACAACGTGAAACGTGAGATTGAGAAATCTCAAGCAAGTCTCTATTCACAATACCAATTGAAACTGCATGAACAGTGGATTGGTAACATAGGTGCTCGTTACGATTGGGTGAAAACAGAAAACTCTGGCAAAGGCGCTACCGTTGATCAAAGTGAATCTCGTGATGATGGTCAGCTCTCTCTAAGTGCGGGTGTGATGTACCTTGCAAACAATGGCCTGTCACCTTACGCAAACTACTCTCAGTCGTTTGAAGTGATCAGCACTATTGATGCGGCAACCAATGAACTTTACAAACCGCTGGAAGGCGAGCAAGTAGAAGTGGGTGTGAAGTATGAGCCAAACTTTATGGATGGCTTTATCAACCTTGCATGGTTCGACATCACGCAAAAGAACGCGTTGGTTACTAACCCATCAACATGGATTGCGACACAAACAGGTGAAGTGACATCTCAAGGTATTGAGCTAGAAAGCACGGCGCAGCTAACCGACGATCTAAAGCTGATGGCAAGCTACACCTACACTAAAGCGAAAACAGATGAGAGCTTTGGCCAAGGTAAAAAACAAGCCGCACTTATTCCTGAGCACCAAGCGTCTGCATGGGTAGACTACAGTGCCTACAGCCTGATTCCAGGCCTCAATATCGGTACTGGTGTGCGCTACGTAGGTGAGTCAAAAGATAACCCTAAGAGCTCGAACCTAACTGTTCCTTCAGTCACTCTTTGGGATGCGTCAGTCACTTACGACATCACTTCACAGTGGCAAGCACAGCTAAACGTGAACAACATCCTAGATAAAGAGTTTGTTTCAGGTTGCGATTACTGGTGTTACTACGGCCAGTCTCGCTCTGTTATGCTAAACGCAAACTACCGCTGGTAATTGTACTTCTACTCCCCTCTATTGAGGGGAGTTTTCTCCTAAGAGCCATCCATGTTTCAACTGTCTAATATTGAGATCGTGCGAGGTGGACGTCAGATCCTCGGCATCGAACAACTTAACATCCCAACAAATGAGCTAACGGTCGTTTTAGGCCATAACGGTTCAGGTAAGTCGACACTGGTGAACCTGCTTTCTGGTCAAATGCCACCAGATAAAGGCACGGTAACACTAAACGATACTTCCCTTTCATCACTCAAAACCAAAGAGTTGGCAAAACAGATCGCCTATTTGCCACAAAAGCTGCCCTCTTCGGCTGGTTTAACGGTAGAAGAGCTAGTGCGCTTAGGTCGCTTTCCGTGGCGTGGGGCACTTGGTCGTTGGAAAACCGAAGACAAACAGATCATCACGCAGGCTATGGAACGAACAGGAGTTACACCTTTTGCTCAAGCTTTGGCGGATGACTTATCGGGCGGCGAACGCCAACGTGCTTGGGTGTCTATGCTACTGGCTCAACAATCGCCAATTTTAATTCTCGATGAGCCAACCTCGGCGCTCGATGTTCACCATCAGTTTCAACTAATGGCGCTGCTGGCAGAACTGAATCGAACCGAGAATGTAGGCATTATCGTGATCCTGCACGATCTGAACTTAGCACTGCGCTACGCCACCCACATTGTTGCGCTCAAAAAAGGTAAGATTGCCTTTGAAGGCAACGCCGACATGTTGTTAGACGAGGCACGCCTTTCTAAACTATATGAGTCACCAATTAAGCTGATTGAGCACCCAAGCCCGGCTAACACATTAGCGAGCCAAAAGGTGGCTGTTGTATGCGCATAATGGCTCGTTTACTTACCGTGGTTACACAATCTGCTTTTCTCCTCGCATTTTTTATGACCAATGCACATGCAGTCATCACCGTTACCGATGAATATGGTGAGCATAGTTTTGAGCACGCGCCACAACGCGTTGTAGCCTTAAACTGGGACATCTTAGAACAAGTTTTGGCGCTAAACGTAGAACCAATCGCAGCCCCAAATTTACCAGGCTACCGCCAATGGGTCGTCAATCCAACTGCACCAGAATCAATTGAAGATATTGGAACCCGAGCAGAGCCCAACTTAGAAAAAATAGCCAGTTTGAAACCAGATGTCATCCTTGCTGCGTCTCCACAGCAAGACTTGATTCCGTTACTCAAACAAATTGCTCCGGTAATCTATTTACCTAATTTTTCTGAAAATGAGGCCGCTGCTGAAACGGCCATTCGTCACTTTCGTACGCTCAGCAAGCTATTCAATAAAGAGGCACTTGCTGAACAGAAACTGGCAGAATTAGATTCTTCATTTGCGCAGATGCGCCAGCGAATTCGCCACTATTACTCTTCTCCACTCAGCGTTCTTGTGATGCGATTTTCAACTCCGAATACTGTATTACTTGCAACCGAAAACTCCACCACTGACTACGTGGTTAGAAAACTGGGATTACAGGCTCCAATTAAAGAGGACCCACGAGCGTGGGGAGTAAAGCAAGATCGAATCAATCGGCTTCAGGGCCTTCAAAACAGCTACGTTCTCTACGTACAACCTTTCCCAGAAGAACGAAAACTGAAAGAGTCGCCACTTTGGCAAGCGATGCCGTTTGTGAAAAAGCAGCGGGTAAATTCAGTCAGAGCAGTGTGGGCGTATGGCGGTGCCATGTCTTTGCAATACACCGCTGAAGCGATTACCGACAGTCTAATAGAGTTGGCACCAGAACAATGAGAACGAAACATTATATTGGTTATCTGGCGCTGATTACGTTACTTAGCGTCTTTAGCCTACAAATTGATACTAATTTATCACTTTTCGAACAATGGCAATTATTAACAAAACCAGAGGTAGCAACCGAGTTTCGTGATGTATTCTTTACGCAAGCGCAACTTCCTAGGTTAAGTATGACCCTGCTTGTTGGTGCCATGCTTGGTCTCACCGGCAGCTTAATGCAGCAATTAACGCAGAATAACCTCACCTCGCCGTTGACTCTTGGCACCTCTTCTGGTGCTTGGCTTGCATTAGTCGTGGTAAACATTTGGTTCGTCGATTGGGTCGCCGATTACTCTGCATTAGCCGCAATGTTTGGGGCTTTAGTGGCGTTTGGCCTGATCGTATCAATTGCCGGTGTGCGTAATATGACAGGTTTGCCGTTGGTCGTTTCGGGGATGGTGATCAATATCTTGCTCGGTTCTATCGCCACAGCCATTATTATTTTAAACGCCCAGTTCGCACAGAATATTTTTATGTGGGGAGCAGGAGACCTCTCTCAATACAGCTGGGATTGGTTTGAGTGGTTATTGCCTCGCTGCGCTATCGCAATCGTAATTTTGATCGTCGCACCACGTATTCTGACCTTAATGAAACTAGGACAAGAAGGCGCAGCAGCCCGAGGCTTAGCGGTATTACCCGCGTTTGGTGCGTTAATGGTGATGGGTATTTGGCTGGTATCTGCCTCCATCACCGCAGTTGGTATTATCAGCTTCATCGGATTACTGACACCCAATATTGCCAGAGCGATGGGGGCAAGAACACCGCGCGACGAATTGATCAGCAGCATGCTTTTGGGCGCAATGCTACTAATCATCACAGACTCTGCCGCTATCTCGCTGAGCTTATGGTTAGAGGAAACCATTCCTAGCGGCGTAGCGGCTGCAGCTATTGGCGCTCCCGCTTTAATTTGGTTTACTCGTAAAAAACTGACGGCAACCGATCAACTTAACCTTTCAATGAGCCAAGGAAAAACGGCGCTTTCTAAACGCGCGGTATGCAGCATTGCGCTATTCAGTCTGGTTGGGATTCTAGCTTACTCATTCGTTACCCATGGTATAAACGGGATCCAATGGTCTGTGCCAGGTGAGTTCCAATGGCAATTGCGTTGGCCGCGAATGTTAACCGCACTTTCTGTCGGTATTGCGCTATCCGTTGCCGGAATCATTTTGCAACGCATTGTTTATAACCCTCTGGCAAGTCCCGATATTCTCGGTGTGTCTTCCGGAGCCACGTTTGCCATTATAACGACAGGAGTCATCGCTGGGTCGCTTCTCTCCGCATTTAGCTGGGGTATCGCTTTTTTCGGAAGTATGTCCGTATTGATGTTATTGCTGATTATCGGTAAACGAAGCCATTTTAATCCATCTAACTTCGTGTTGTCCGGCATCGCACTAACGGCACTACTAGAAGCCCTCGTTCAATTTTCGCTAGCTCAAAGTTCTGGTGACAGTTACAAAATTTTATTGTGGCTAACTGGTTCTATTTATCGAGTCACAGCCGACACCGCACTGATGCTATGTTTGGCCATAATAGTTCTGCTTGCCGCTGTATTCTCGATTTCTCGTTGGCTAACACTAATTGCCATCGGGCGACAATTCTCAAATGCACGAGGGCTTAACCCTACCGTAGCCAATACGCTTATGCTCACCATCGTTGCTTTGTTATGCGCCTTTTCTACCGCTACAGTTGGTCCAATATCTTTTGTTGGCTTGGTCGCTCCCCATATGGCGATGATGTTAGGAGCAAGAAAAGTGAAAGAGCAACTGTGTGTCGGTGCCTTAATTGGCGCAACCCTAATGTTGTGGGCAGATTGGCTAGGACAAATCGCTATTTATCCAAGTCAGGTCGCAGCTGGCACGTTGGTCGCTATTATAGGCAGCACTTACTTCCTATTTTTAATGCTGAAGAGTAAATTCAGCTAAGTTGGGAATATTGTTACAGCCTAAAAATACGCTAAGAAAAACAAACCCCGCTATTTTGATAGCGGGGTTTGAAATTAAAGGCGAAGTACGATGCTCTATTCTTCTCGCACTACAGGAAAACGTTGCTCATAAAGTTCCATAAAGTCCTTACGAATTAAGTGCTCTAAGTGGTTAGCTTTATCGGTTGGGCAGAAAATCATCACGTGCAGAATTTGTTCACCATTAATGTTGCTAGAAATATGCATATGTGGCTCAGAACCAGGAAGGTCAACACCGGCATGTTTTTCAATCATCGCATTGTAACGATGTGCAACATCAGCAAAGTAACTGCAATGTTCTTCAATTTTATCAGTTAAAATCGGTAACAGTGGATACAAATTGACGAAGTCTTTCACCACTACAGAAAAGTTGTGGTAAACGTACCGCTTCATGAAGTTGAGGTTCTTTACTGGATAGGTAAAGAACATACTATTAGGCAATGTCGCTGTTTTGCCGGTGTAATGATATTGCCCATGATGCAGGTCGATCTCTTGAATCACCGTCGCCATCATATTGTGCTCAATCACTTCACCACACAACTTTCCGACCTCAATCCAGTCTCCAACGCGAAAAGAACGCGAACTTGCTCTTTGAATCGAACCCGTAAAACACAAAATGATTTCTTTGGATGCCACTACAATGGCAACGGCAATCGCCGTTACACTCAGAGCAAACTCGTTAATTTCTGATTGCCATAAAATAAATAAAATCAGTAATGTAACAGCAAAGGTGCCATTTTTAGTTCTGGACATCCAACTACGCTGATCTTCTGAGAGAAAAGCGTGATCACCACGAATCATCGATAAAATTGCACGACGAATTAACCACATAATCGCAAAGATCAGTGCGGTAAAAATCAATTTATGAGTGAGAAGAAAATCGACAACTAACTGCACTTTCTCCATTCCACGGCTCCCTCGAATAAAAATACGGCCCAGTAACAGCTAACGATAACAAATTATTTTGTCTGTTGTCCGTGCTCACTCAAGTCTTTTTGAAATTACTCCTCTCTAAAGGCGCGATTCATGCTTTCTGTAATTGGCTTTATTAGGTAGCTCAATGGCGTTCGTGGCTCAGATAAAATAAGCACTTCGGCATTCATGCCTGAGGTTAAACGATGTTTTGTCACATCTTCCGGTGAAATTGCAATTCTAGCGAGATAAAAATCTTCTTGGTTTTCTTGCGAGAGCTTATCGGCAGAAATCGTCAGCACAGTACCGTCTAAAGGTGCCAACGTCCGTGCATTCAGAGCGGTCAGACGAACATGCGCTTGCTGGCCTGGATTCACTAAATCAATATCCTGAGGATTAACACGAGCCTCGACTAACAACTTATCGTCTTGCGGGACCAGTTCTAGTAACGTTTCACCCGAGCCAATCACACCTTTTTCGGTAAACACTTGCATGTTGACTACGCGACCAGAAATAGGTGCGTTGATCGTTGTTCTTGCGACAATATCTTGAGCGGAGCGATATTCTTCCCGAATTGCGACAATTTCCGTTTTGGTATTTCGTAGTTCCTCGACAATCTCATTCAGCCTTTCAAGCTTCAACTCTTCAATTTGCGCTAGGTTCTCATCTAACCTTTTTCTAACGGTGAGCGACTGCCTATCTAACTGGCTTAAGGTACTTCTCACCTCCGCTGCTAAGCGCTTGAGTTGAAGTAAAGTAGATTTTCCCGAGAAACCTTTTTGCACCAAGGCTTGGTTGCTGTCTATTTCTTCAGCAATAAAGTTGAGCCGTTCCGTCTCAATCACTTTGGTTTGCTGAAGGTTTTCAAGCTCTAAGTTTGCTCCAGAAATACTCTGCTCAATGATACTCAGTTTACTATCAAAGAATCGCTTTCTCGCTTCAAAGATCTTGTTTTGAACCAGTTGTGCTTCTTGTACGATATCGACACGGGGAATGCTTTCAAGATCATCAGACCATACAATCGTTGGAAGCTCATCAAGCTCCGCACTTAAACGGTTTTCCTTTGCTAGAGTATGGATAAAACGACCACTTAACGAATCCAACTTAGCCATAGCTTGACGCTTAGAAAGTTGAATCAATAACTGACCTTTTTCGACTAAATCCCCTTCCTGTACATATAGCTTTTCAATAATACCGCCTTCTAAATGCTGAATTTCTTGTCGCTTAGTGAGAACAGACAAATCACCATAAGCAATCGCTGCACTTTCTAATTTGGCTGTTGCAGCCCAGTAGCCAAGGCCTCCAAGAAAAACACTTAAGGTCACCACACCAAGTAAAATTGGTTTTCGAAAGCTTAGTCTCGCTTTGGGGCTAAAACGGTATACGATCTCGGTAGAACTCTGATTAACGGTTGGCAGTTGATTGCTCATTTCTTACCCTTGGGATATCTGTTCTTTCTTCGCCCATCAAACGTTTTAATACTTCATCTTTAGCGCCGTATAACTTGACTCGGCCGTCAGCCAAATACAACAGCCTATCCATTTGTCGTAACGTACTCGGATTGTGGGCAATGACGATAATCGTTGTACTCTGTGCTTTTAAATGGGCAATTAAACGTTGATACGCAGCCTCTCCCTCACCATCGAGGTTGGCATTCGCTTCATCGAAAATCACAATAGATGGGTCGCCATAAACGGCTCTTGCAAGAGCGATTCTCTGCCTTTCCCCCCCAGATAAACCACGGCCATTTTCACCAATAATGCAATCATAGCCTTTGTTTTTCTTGAGTATTAATTCATGACATCCTGCTAGTTGCGCCGCCTTGATGACTTTAGCGGGGTCTTCTTCTTTAAAGCGTGCGATGTTCTCTCGAATTGTGCCAGGAAATAACTCCACCTCTTGAGCGAGATACCCAAAATGTACGCCGCGATCTTCAGATGCCCATACGGAGACTTCCATACCGTCAAGAGTCACTTTACCCGCTAATGGCTTAACCGTACCTAATAACAGCCGAGCAAACGTCGATTTACCCGTACCAGAAGGGCCAATCACCCCAACAGCAACACCCGGAGGAATCGATAAGCTGAGCGATGAGAGCACTGGTTCGGTTGCTCCAGGATGGCGATAGGCTAGTCCGGTAAGCTCATAGTGTCCTTTTGGTTTAGGCAGTGGCATATCTGATTCATCTTGGCGCACGATCGCATCGATTTCTTTCAACCTTTTATAGGCGCCTTTAGCAGACATCGCACTTCGCCACGTGCCTATCGCCTGCTCCATCGGCGATAATGCCCGACTCATTAATATGGAGCTCGCGATCATCGCCCCTGCCGTTATCTCATGTTGGATTACTAACCATGCACCACCTCCCAGTAAAAATATCTGTAGTGATCCACGCACAAACTTAGAAAAGTTAGCCATGTAGATAGACTTACCTGCAACTCGCTCTTCAAGCACATTCACTTCACTCACGCGCGACTGCCACTTCTCTAAAAATGCATTCATCATCCCCATTGCGAGAATTGAATTGGAGTTTTGCGTGGCTAATTCTGCGTTGTTGATATGAGAAATCGCTCTGACTTCGCTCTCTTGCATTGTTTTACGCGTCATTAGCTCATTAAGTAGACCTAGGCTAAACAATACGATAGATCCAAGTAACGCGATGTGACCTAATATCGGGTGCAATAAATACACAAATAAAATAAACAGCGGTGTCCAGGGCGCATCCAACAGTGGGTAAGGTGCTTGACTGCTCAAAAAGCTTTTGATGTTCTGAATGTCTCTCAGAGTTTGCGAGGTATAACTCTTCCCGGTATGTGATTGATATTGAATCGTGCGCTTGAGCATGAAAGCGGAGAGTTTTGTGTCCATCCAATAACCAAAAGATTTACTCATTTGTGCTCGTGCAATGTCGATGATGGACATGGTTAACAACGCGACAATTACGATGACAGTGAGCAAGAATAAAGTATCGGTTGAGTAGGAAGATATCACTCGGTTGTACACTTGAAGCATGTACAACGGAATCGAGAGAACCAATAAGTTGATAAAAAGGCTAAAAACGATCAGCAAGCCCGCAAGCGTGCATAGTTTTTGTTTCACTTCTTTGAAAACCGTTTTTTGCACGACTACTTCCGTTTAACGTGAAAATTGTAGGCGCCAGAAATACTAGCGCCTAGCTTAAGGTAACCTCAAATCGCTCTAGAGTGTCCGATTAGTTCACCTCAGCATGGCAGAGCCACGCAAACTAATTCCCATCCAGAGTTATTTTCAGTCGTTTAGATTACGAACAGATCTGCACCATAGGTGTTGATGTCAGTTTCAGTCACGCCAATAAGTTTCACTGTTAGATCAGCCCCATCGGTAAACACTGCATTCCCAACTGCATCGTAGCTAAAGCTTAAATCACCAAAGTCAGTGACAGAGTCGCTAATGATGTGCAAAGAGTCTTCACCAATGGTGAAATCAACAACTTTGGCTTCGCCATGGCCACCAAACTTATCCGTGAACACAAACTTATCGCCATTGCTGCCGCCAACTAAAACGTTGTCACCAGAACCAGCAACAAGAATATCTTCACCGACACCACCATTTAATTTATTGTCACCCAACAAACCCAACAGCAAGTCATTACCGGTACCACCGCCGAGGTAGTCGTTTCCTGTACCAGCCCTAAGGATGTCATCTCCAGCACCACCAGTTAGGCGATCGTCGCCGTCGCCGCCGATCACATAATCATTACCGCCACCGCCAACAAACGAGTCATTACCACCAAAACCGATAAACAAATCATCGCCGCCATCGAAATCAGCAAATTGGTTATTTACACCTGCATCGCCTAAATACGTGTCATTGTCACTTGCGCTCATTTTTATTCCCTCTTAGCTTATTAATTGAATAGACCTTCTGTTCCACGTCTGACTAGATTCGTCACGACATGAGAAGTCTAATAGTCAACTGAATAGGAATAAGTTTGAATATGGGATGATATTTCAGACTGACATTTTAATAATAAATATAAAATTTAGTACTTTATAGAGTATTTTCTTTTTATTACAGCAAGTTAATACTAGTACTACAGGTTTCTCTTAGCCCAACTTGTAGCTTGCGTACGGTTCTTTACTTCTAACTTTCTAAAAATATTGTATAGATGTGATTTAATAGTATGCTCGCTGATAAATAAAGAATCAGCGATTTCCATATTTGAACCACCTTCTTTCAACATTTTTAAAACCTGAACTTCACGCCGAGTAAGCTCAACCTCAATAGCAGGTTCGATAATGTTATTTGCTTCTCTACCTCGATAATAATTTACTAGCTGATCAAGTAATCTTCGAGACAGCCAGTTATCCCCTTTTATTATTGCTTTTAATCCCTGACAAACCTTGTCCATTGAATCTCCTGGACCAAATATACCTTTTACATGAGGCCAAGAAGCGAGTTCTTCTGTGTCTAAGTCATAACCTAGATTAAGCATTATGGTTCCTAGCACTTTATTACTATCTTTTAAATAAACTAAAGTTTCGGAAGGGATCTCAACTGAAAAATCAACAAGCAAAAAGTAGCGTTCCGGAATGAGTTCATGATAGCTAGGGTTTTTAGTATCAATGATCGTTATTTTAGTTTCTGTATTTTTAGAAAGCATTTCCTTAAAGTTTTCACTCTGTAAACTTTGTTGAGTGAGCATTAGGATTTCAGGCTTTTCCATATACTGTTCCATAATGTTTCTCATACTTTCAGTGACTTAACATTCTTAAATTAGTAGTTAATCGTCAGCACTTAGTTTGATATGTAAGTGCTAGTTCACAGAGTAAAGTTATTTGCTACTTTTTTAAATTCTAAAGTTATTAAAAAGAGAATCAAAAAAAGTGTTTCTCATAAAAGAAACACTTTTAACACATTCAGGTCACAGAAATTATTAAGAGTTTACTAAATTAGGCAACCTAATATTGCAATAGCATTACACCGTTAACGAGTTGTCTGAAATATTTTCCTTTGCCCAAATAAGTGCTTGAACTCTATTTTTCACATCAATCTTCTTGAAAATATTATGTAAATGCGTTTTTACCGTATTCTCGCTGACAAATAATTGTTCGGCGATTTGTTGATTGGACGCCCCCATGGAAAGAAAGGTAATTATTTGTTGCTCTCGTTTGGTCAGAATAGCGGAAACATTCTTATTTATAGGTTTGCAATGTCGACGAAGGTAAGTAATGTACTGCTGAGAAAACTTACGGCTGAACCACATATCTCCTTGAAGCACCTTACCAATACCAACTTGCAACGTTTTTATATCATCAGAGGTATAGAAAATACCGGCCAAAGTACGCCAAGCAAAGAGATCTTCTGTCGATATGGATTGCTCACAATTAATTAAGATTTCAAGCGTGTCTTTCTGCTTGGCCGCTTTAAACTCCGCATAACGGCGAAAAATTTCATCCGTGATCACGCTGCAATCAACAATAATGGCTGATGCAAGAGATTCATGTAACACTCCGTGAATCAGATTATCTGGCGTGATTAGAGCAACACTAATACCGAGTTTGGTCTCCAATACATCTTTCAACAGAGATGACTGTAGACTTCCCTCCGTGATTAAAATAACGTTTCTTTTTTTTTGCTGCTCCATCCTGATCGCATTCCCTTGGTCGTTTTTATTGAAATACGCAATAGATTTAGATAGAGCGGTAGTATTGTCAAGTATGAAAATCACTAGTACTAATTAATAACTCATTGAAGTGTCAATAATTTTTAAGTGGCAAGTATGTGAGAGGTATTAGCATTTTTCAGACATTAAAAAAGGGAGTATAAACTCCCTTTTTGTGTTTGAGCAGGTGATTTAATCACACACGTTAGAGGCAAAACACCACCTAACTTAGTGGATTGGAACTGCGTTTTTTTGGTTAAACTTACCAAAGTGTTGTTCTAACACTTCTGGCGTCAGCTTACCTTCCGCTTCCAGCTTTTTCAGCTCAGCGACGATCGCTTTTTGCTCTTCTAGCGACGGCAGTTTTACTTCTGGCTCCTGAGCGGTTTCTTGAGAAATTTGCTCTAGTTCTTTTTCGAAGTCATTCATAGTACTTACCTAAAATTAATGATTGAACTTTTAAACTTCGCCTATTCTATCCAACTCTATAACTTGAAGCTACCAACCATCTTGTCCAAACGAGAAGAGAGCGCTTGAAGATCGCGACTTGCATCCGCCAACTCTTCTGCTGTCGCGGTTGTCATTTCATTTATCGCGTTGATTTCTTCGATATTTTGATTAATGGTATGCACCACCGTGGATTGCTCTTCCGTCGCCGTTGCAACCTGTGTATTACGATCAGAGATGTCGGTGATTCGTTCAGAAATACTGATTAATACCTCGACTGCTTCATCGGTAGAAGTAACCCCTTCTATGGTGACCGCTTTGCCCGCTTCCATAGCACTTACCGCGTCTTGTGCGTCACTTTGAAGCTGATTGATCATGCGCTGAATCTCTTCTGTAGAATCAGCCGTGCGTGAAGCTAGGTTTCTTACCTCATCAGCAACAACCGCAAAACCACGTCCCTGCTCACCAGCACGAGCAGCCTCAATTGCAGCGTTTAGCGCAAGTAAATTCGTTTGCTCAGAGATGTCACGAATTACACCCAGAATCGAGCCAATATCTTTGGTTGTCGATGCCAACTGCGTAACAACAATATTGGTTGTTTCAACATCATCGGCTAGGCGGCTGATCACCTCTTTTGCTTTCATCACAACTTCTCGACCAGTTTGAGTGTTATCTGAAGCCTGATTTGCCGTATCAGCAGCGGTAGCAGCGTTCGATGCAATTTCACTGATGGTCGCACCCATTTGGTTGATAGCTGCAACTACTTGAATGGTTTGATCACGCTGCTCTTGGCTGTTGTCGTGTGTGGATGTTGCTTTCGTTGACACACTTTCTGCCGCTTGACTTAATGAGCCACTGGTTAAAGCAACCTCTTTCATCGTGGCATGAATCTTCTCAATAAATCCATTAAAGCCTTTTGAAAGCTGAGCAATTTCATCATTACCCTTAATTTCAATACGCTGCGCCAAATCGCCTTCACCTTGCCCAAGGTCGGTAAAACGATCGGCAATCAGTCGGATTGGTTTCGTAATGCTGTTTGCTAACCATACGCCCATGAGGATGAATACAACGGCAACAATGATGGTCGTAAACAGCATTTTTTTAGCTGTCGCATTCAGGTCAGCGAATACTTCATCAACGGGAACCACGCCAATAACAAACCAGTTCATTGAAGGAACATACAAACTAGAAACAAAAGTATCCTGCCCTTCAAACTCCACATTAATTAGGTTGAAGCTATTTTTGTTCAACAGCGCACTTGCGTCACTACCAAATAGTTTAGTGATAGAAGTTTGGTTCTTACCTTGTTGGCGGTGTATTTGAATCTGGCCTTGTTCATTAGTGAGGAACACGTAACCCGTATCTTCAATTTTAAACCCATTGAGCAAAGCAACCATATCTCCCATAGATTTAGAGAGACCTGACATTGATGTACCATTAATATCTTGGAAATTGGCAAACATTTTCACTTCGCCATTTGCCTCTTGGAACACACTCACGGACGTTTCTTGACCAGACGACGTAAATCCAAAGAACCAAGCATCTTGCGTTCGGTTAAGTTGACGTAAGAATCCGTTTTGATTCCAGTAATATGCCGTTTGACGATTCGCTACCGACGCATCATTAAGACCATACTGTGATTTAACGTTATTGAGCTGCTGAACCAACTGAACTTCTACTGACGGATCACGGTCTGTATTAGATAGGGCTTCAACAATAAATTCGTTTGTAGCCAGCTGTTTTGCCGCTTGTTGCATTTCGACAACTTCGCGGTCAATTTCGGTATTGATTTGCTGCAACATCGCAGGTAGCTCGATGTCAATAAGACGATGGCTCAATACATCTCTCGCATGACGCTGAGCCATAACACCAACAATGATTGTTGATGCTAGAACAGCAAACGTAATGCCAAGTACAACCTTCTGTTTGATGCTCAAGGAATGAAGTTTCAACATATTCGGACCTTTTAAAAGAATCACTTGTTATTGGCCCCACAAGGGGAATCAGGTGCATATCTCATGACACGCACACCACGGAATCTTTATCGGCTCATATGTACAAAACTAGAGGCATTTCTCATTATATTATGAAAAATAAATGTAACACACTGTCAAATAAGCACTTTCAGAGATAGCACGTACTTGCAATTCTCTGTAGCGTCCCAATATTGAAAAGATAAATTGCAATAGAGCGTTGGAACTTTTTTCACATGGAAAATGACCAATACTCAACACGAAAATCATATGGATACCGAGAGTCCAAAGCATGCATAAATCTAACTTCGAAACTCTTCAGCAATACTTAGAGTCGCAGATCATCGGACAGCAAGATCTGGTAAAGCAACTGCTTGTTGCGCTTCTTGCGGATGGGCATATTTTAGTTGAAGGCCCTCCTGGGTTAGCAAAAACCCGTGCAGTAAAATCACTCTCAGACTGTGTTGAAGGCGACTTCCACCGCATTCAGTTCACCCCTGATTTGCTGCCAGCCGATTTAACCGGCACCGATATCTTCCGTCCCGAAACCGGAGAATTCACTTTCCAATCAGGTCCTATCTTCAACTCGCTTATTCTTGCGGATGAGATAAACCGTGCGCCAGCCAAAGTACAAGCGGCAATGCTTGAAGCAATGGCAGAGAAACAAGTCACAGCAGGTCGTCATACCTACCCGCTGCCAGAGTTGTTTTTGGTTATGGCAACTCAAAACCCGATAGAGCAAGAAGGGACCTACCCCCTTCCTGAAGCGCAGCTAGACCGCTTTTTATTGCATTTAGAAGTGGAATACCCAGATGCGGAGCATGAGCTATCTATCTTGCGTATTAACCGCGGAGAAGCAAAAGGCGAAGCAAAGGTTGAACGCCCAATGTTAAGCCAACAAGATATATTCACCGCACGTAAAGAAGTGTTGGATATTCATATGGCGGAAACGATAGAGCAGTACATCGTCCGTTTAGTTATGGCGACACGTCAAGCCAACGAATATGACACTGAGTTGGACAAGTGGTTGTCAATGGGTGTGAGTCCGCGTGCCACCATCGCTCTTGATCGCTGTGCACGTGCGCACGCTTGGCTTGCTGGTCGTGATTTTGTCTCTCCGGAAGATGTTCAAACCATGGCTTATCCGGTACTGCGCCACCGTTTATTGTTGAGTTACCACGCTCAAGCGGAAGGCATTACGGCAAACCAGGTCATCGATAAACTGCTAAACCTTGTTGGCAGTGCATAAACAGGTGAGTGATATGTCCGCTACACATTCATTACCACCTCATGCGAATGGGGTGACATTAACCCTTGAAGAGCTGCTCCAATATCGCACTCAATCTGTACGTTGGTTACCACCAGCACAGAGTCTCTGGTCGCAGATGAGTGGTAACCATACCAGTCGCCAAAAAGGGCGAGGTATGGATTTTATGGAGGTGCGCCAATATCAACCTGGCGACGATATTCGCAGCATTGATTGGCGAGTCACCGCTAGGACCGGTAAAGCACATACAAAGTTGTTTGCAGAAGATAAAGAGCAAGCGGTCATTCTTTATCTTGATCTAAGTTCTAGTCTACATTTTGGATCTAAGTATGTACTCAAATCCGTTCAATTGGCCCACTTTGCCAGTGTTCTAATTTGGCTAACTCTAGCTAAAAAAGATCGCATCGGCGCAGTGATTGATGACGGACATCAATGTCTTGAATTTCGCCCCTCTTCTTTACAAAGACAAGGGCTGCGGATTCTTAACGCCATAGTCGACATACATAATGCGCAAGTAACTCGTACTGCAAGCAACGACACTCGTACACTGCCGTATACACAAGTATTGGAGACACTTCATACGCTCACCCCAAAAGGCAGCGAATTGATTATGCTCAGTGACTTTGCCCACGTAACACCAACGGAACTGGCACAACTACGTCGACTCAAACAACACAATAGCGTAAGGGCCGTTCAGTTTTATGATCCGTTAGAAAGAGGCGAAACAGACTTTAGAGGTCAAGTGAAAGCTTCGGATGGGCAGCATAGTCAATGGTTTAACTTTGGCTCTAAAGGACAACGAAGAGAACTCGAAAGCCACTTTACCCAACATCAAGAAACCATTAAGCAGCAATGCCATTCAATAGCAATTCCATTTAACACGCTATCAAGTGGCTGGCCCTTAATTTCACAATTAAGCTAACAAACTGACAAGCAGTATTTATTAAGCAGTAATAATAATGACAACAAACAACCAAAGCCTAAACCTTGAACCTTTGATTTTGCCAAACGCACCGGATTGGTTTCCGCTCGCTTGGGGATGGTGGGTGGTGCTTGCAGCCACCTTGCTCTTCGTTTTCGGCATTTGTCTTTATGTGAGATGGCGTAAAAAACACTTACGCGCAAAAAAGACAGCATTAACACTTTTAACTCAACCTACCGCGCCTCATACCCCCTCTTCTGCTCTGGAAATATTGCGCCAGGCAGCATTGAGTTACTTTCCGCGTGAAGAGATCGCACCATTAACCGGAATCGCTTGGTATGAATTTCTCGATAGCCATACCAAAGAAAGTCGATTCGTAGACAAACAACATCAGTGGCAAGAAGCGTTGTATCAGAATTCTTCCCAAGGGCAGCATCAAAGCTTGGTAGACGATTGTGTCTTTTGGATAACCTACGCTTTGCCACCAAAGAAAAAGGCAAATAACCGTGACTGAGCAAACACTCATAACCGATCTTGCCCAATGGCTAAACATTGAATTTGTCTGGTGGTGGGCACTGTTTTTGTTGCCCATCCCATGGCTGGTATACAAGTTCCTGCCACAAGAATCTCAACAAGCCGAGATCAAATTGGCGTACTTACCAACCAATGAGAATCGCAGCAAGCCTAAGCAAGCGCTGCAAAAAGCACTTTCAATCGCGATCTGGGGCCTTCTTGTCGTCGCTTGTGCGCGTCCAGTTTGGTTTGGCGATCCCGTTGAATTCCAACCCAAGTATCGGGACTTGATGTTAGTCGTCGATCTGTCCGGTTCGATGCAGCAGGAAGACATGGAACTCAACGGCGAATATATCGATCGCCTCACAGCAGTCAAAAAAGTTCTGTCTGATTTCGTAGCAAAGAGAAAAGGTGACCGTCTCGGAGTTGTTTTGTTTGGCGACCATGCTTATTTGCAAACACCACTCACTGCAGACCGCAAAACCGTCATGCAGCAGATTAATCAAACCGTCATCGGCTTGGTTGGTCAACGAACCGCCATTGGTGATGGTATTGGTTTAGGCACAAAAACCTTTGTAGACAGTGATGCTCCGCAACGAGCCATGATTTTGCTCAGTGACGGCAGCAATACTGCAGGGGTGCTCGAGCCGCTAGAAGCAGCGGAAATTGCGAAAAAATACAACGCCACTATTTACACCGTGGGCGTGGGCGCTGGTGAAATGATGGTAAAAGAGTTTTTCATGACTCGCAAAGTCAACACCGCAGCCGACTTAGATGAACAAACACTGACTAAAGTGGCAGAGGTGACAGGTGGACAATATTTTCGAGCGCGAGATACAGAAGAGCTCGAAAAGATTTATGACACCATCAACCAGCTAGAACCCGTATCTAGCGACACACAAACTTGGCGCCCTCAGTCTGAATGGTTTCCATATCCATTAAGCGCTGCATTTGTATTGTCGGTATTGTTATTCCTATTAAGGAGAAAACATGGCTGAGTTTATTTTCCTCAATCCTTATTGGCTTTTGGGGCTCATCGTGATCCCTATTGCACTCTTGCTTAATCACAAATTTAGAGCCCAAAAGTCCACACTGATTGCCCCTCACCTATCGCGGATGCTCGGACAAAACACGCAGTCTAAGCATTACTTCACTCTATGGGGTTTAGCTTGGGCAATAACTTGCATTTCATTAGCGGGGCCAAGCTGGCAGTCCAATGCTCGACCAAGCTTTGAGTTAAACCAAAACCGTATCTTGGTGCTTGATATGTCTCGCTCTATGTTTGCTACAGACATCAAACCCAATCGGCTAGCACAAACACGTTATAAGGCGCTCGATTTGCTGCCTAAATGGAAAGAGGGAGCCACTGGACTTATTGCTTACGCTGGCGATGCCTATAACTTAAGTCCACTGACAACTGATTCCAGCACGCTTGCGGGGATTATCGAAAATTTGTCACCAGAGCTGATGCCTTTTCAAGGAGCAAACCTGCCTGCCGCGATTGAACTTGCGATCAACCAGTTTTCTCAAGCCGGCACGCAACAAGGCGATATCATCGTGTTAGCGGATGATCTTGATACGTCAGAGCTGTCTCGCGCGTTAGATTTAGTCCAAGGTACAAAGTTTCGCATTTCTGTTCTTGCCGTCGGGACTCCTAACGGTGCGCCTATCGCGCTGCCCGATGGCTCTCTGCTAAAAACGGCACAAGGCACAACCGTCGTAGCGAAAACAAATCTGAAAAATCTACAAACGCTAGCGAATACGACTGGTGGCCTATTTGTTCCTATTCAACACACCAACCGTGATGTTGAAAACATCGCGGCCTTTACCAATAACATTGGTAGCCAGCTTTCTGCGACCCAAAGCGAAGAAGTTAAAACTGATTCTCGTCTCAACAGTGGCTTTTGGTTACTGCCGTTGTTACTTCTTCCTGCGGCTTTACTGTTTCGACGCGGCCTGATTTGGGTGGTAGTTGCGACTGCAGTCCCAGTAACGTGGACACCGCATGCAGAAGCTAATCCGTTCTTAAATGCCGACCAACAAGGAGCGGAACTCTACAAGCAAGGTGAGTATGAACAGGCGCAAAACCTATTTACAAACCCAAGCTGGAAAGGAGCCGCCAGTTATCAAAAAGGTGACTACGAAGCCGCTATCGAAGCATTTTCTCATGATGCCTCCCTTAACGGCCGCTATAACCTCGCCAACTCGCTCGCTCAAAATGGTCAATTAGAAGATGCGGCTGATTTGTATAAAAAACTGCTAGAGGAAAAGCCTAACTTTGAAGCCGCGAAGAAAAACCTATCGGTTGTAGAAGAAAAGCTAAAACAG
>NZ_JAWOQQ010000003.1:0-445950 GCF_033337405.1 Vibrio sp. YT-16 | reverse complement strand
CAACAGCAACAGCAACAGCAACAGCAACAGCAACAGCAACAGCAACAGCAACAGCAACAGCAACAGCAACAGCAACAGCAACAAAAGTCTCAAAACGAAGGGAAAGAAGCGCAAGGACAACAGTCACAAAATCAGCAAGATTCTGAAAATAAAAAAGAAAAACAAAAAACGGAACAACATCAACCGCAACGAGATGACAAGCAAGTGAAGGATCAAGGTGAACCAATACAGGCTAAAGCGCATCCCGAAAAAATGCATCAGGATGATCCTGAGTTCCGTCGACTAGAAGCAGTAGAAAGTGCTCGCGACCCAAGCTTTTTGATCCGTGCGCAAATGCAACTTCAAGCGCAACAAAAACAACCTCCACAACAATCTCAAAAGGAGTGGTAAGCCTGTGATGAACAAAGGCGTAAAACTGGTCTTTATTTTTGTGGCCAGCCTAATATCCAGTTTCTCGGTGATGGCACAGACACTTCAAGCTAGTGTGAATAAAACACAAGTAGCCAAGAATGAAGTGATTAACCTCAGAATCATTTCAGATACTGAGCTCAGCTCAGACTCAATCGACTTCAATGTTCTAGAGAAAGACTTCTTCTTGGGTCAACCTCGTTATGGCCGCTCTAGCAATAACATTAACGGAAGAAAATCAGTGCGTACCGAGTGGAGTATCTCAATTGCACCAATGAAAGAAGGTGTTCTGACTATTCCAAGTTTTTCCGCTGATGGTATGAAAACGGAGCCGATCAAACTACATGTCAACGCGAGCCAAACAGACCCCAATCTTGATGATCTATTTAGCTTCAATATTACGGTCGACAACAGTACGCTCTACCCTCAGCAATCTGCAACATTACGTATACAGCTTCTAATCAAAGCGGACACTCGACGCCTAGATAACCCACAAATAGTACCTCCGCAAATTGAAGGCATGAAGCTTGAGGCACTGGGTGGCTTACAGCAAAGACAGAAGATCTTAAATGGGTTAGAAGTAGCGGTCATAGAGCAGTCGTTTCGCCTAACGGCCAATCAACCAGGCACTTATACCTTGATAGGTCCTAAACTGACCGGTTCTTATATTTATGGCGACAGCTTGACGGGCTCAACCAAAATAATGCCTATCAACACCAAAGCGGAACGCATGCCAATCACGGTCAAACCGATTCCGAGCGAATTTAAAGGTGAATGGCTTCCTGCTTCAGCGTTAGAAATGACACAGAGCTGGCAAGACGATCAAGGTAACCTACTGTCGATTAACGCGATCAACACAGTAAAGCAAGGTTCTTCACTCACTCGAACCATTCAAGTTAAGGCTCGCGGTACACAAGCCGAATATCTGCCACGAGTCAATATTAGTTACCCGAGTTCACTGCGCGTGTATCCCGAACAACCTAAGTTCGATAGCGGAAGAGATGGCACCGTTACCATGACGGTGAAGCAAGTCATTATTCCTACAGAGGCCGGGAAATATACCTTACCAGGATACGACGTGAACTGGTGGGACAGTCAAAATGATGAAGCGAAGAAAACAACGTTACCAGAGCTAACATTAGACGTAGAGAAAAATGACACTGGGCTAATCACGTTGCCGGAATCGCCTCTTTCAGCGCCTTTAGTGCCAGCCCCTAGTCCTGAATCAAGCGGCGGTGTAAACAGTCTCTGGCGAACGTTAACCTTTGTTTTCTTAGGGCTTTGGATAATGACATTGGGAATCGCAATTTGGGCATGGAAAAAGCGGTCAATAACAGCGAGTGGAACGGTTTCAAATACTGAACAACCACTTTGCATCGACGCGCTAAAAAAAGTCATCGAAGAGGGCGATGCTGCGAAAATTGAACGCTCTGTAAATGAGTATTTAACCACTCATCAAGACAGGTTAAACCCTGGTGACGTACAAGCAATTAAGCAAGAGCTTAATGCCATGAATCAAGCGCGTTTTAGTGCTAACCAACAACCTTGGAGCCCTGATTCGCTGTTAGCGAAAATTCAAAACCTTGGCAAAGCAAACGTAACGAAAACCGACCACCAACTCGAAAAGCTATAAATAACTAGATAACAATGGCAGCTCTCATGAGCTGCCAATTCTCTTATCCGGCCAAATTTTGCTTTAGCGGTTTTATCTAGAGCACCAACCGCCGCTTCTTCCCTATCAAGTTGCTCTTATGAACATCACTTACTCAACAAAACTTGGGGCTCGTATTCGTATCGCCTTACACAATTTCGCCCATGATTCTTCGCTTGATAGAGTGCCTTATCCGACAACTGATATAAATGGTCGAAATTAAAGTCTTTGCCTTTCGCTTTATAACAGGAGTAACCGACTGAAACGGTAAGTAACTCCCCTTCTGGGTTATGTCGATGCTTTATCCCCTCGCCCTCGATGCACTGACGAATGCACTCTGCTCTCAGTCGGACCTCCTCTTGCTCAGAACCAATCATGAGCAATGCAAACTCCTCACCTCCGATACGGCAAAAAACTTCATCTTCACCTTTGGTATGATGATCCAAGATATAGCCAATTCGCATCAATGCGATATCGCCTTCGAGATGACCATAGTGATTATTGAATAAGCCAAAATGGTCAATATCAATCAGGATCAGGCCAAACGACATGTCGTCTTCACACTCTAGGGCACAATATTTTTGCATCACATGTTCTAACATGCGGCGATTACCAAGACGCGTCAAAGGATCGAGCTTAGAAAGTACCTCAAGCTGTCGATTGGCTTCCTCCAACTCTTTTGTTCGGTTCTGAACCTCCAGCTCTAAGTTTTCGTTTAATTCGCGAATCGCCTCTTGAGCTTGAGTACGTTGCAATACTTCAGCTAAGCTGGACGCGAACATACGAATCACTTCACGTAACTGAGAAGTTAACGGCGCACGTGTCAGCAAATTATCAACAGCGATAAAGGCGATAGGACCACTGCTATTTGAAGTCAATACCGTCATCGCAGCCCAACCAAAGCCAACAATATTACAGTCATGATAAATAGGCACTGATTCTTCAAATGCGACTTCGTTTGGCATTGAGCGAGCCAAATTTATAAGAGAGAAATCTTGGGTTTCGCCAAAGAAGTAAGATTCATCCACCACGTTACCTTGAATATCGGTACCCCACGTTCCTTGCATGTAAGAGCAATTTTCATCAGTTAAAAACACCGCCATTCGATCAATACCAAGATTTTTAATGGCGAAAGTGACGGCCGATTTGCATACTCCACTGACAGTAGTGCAACGTGATAACTCAACCATGCTTGAATGCAACATGCGTACGTTTTGTTCTTGGCGCTTACGAATGTAAATTTGAGAGAAGAGTGAACCAAACGAGTCCAACATCTGTTTTTGATATGCCGTTATCGGCTTACGATGAATAAAGTTATCTAGCGCGAACCACCCAAACGGTTCATTGCCATCGCGTAAAATCAACATCGCATTCCAGCCCTGCCCGATGACCTTGCCTGCTGTGTATATTGGCGCGTCTTCTACAATCACTAAGTTGCTCTCAAGGCTAGATAACGCGGTGATATACTCCTCGCTAAGTTGATGTAAATCGTATTGTGTGTGAAATTCATCAATCGTAATTCCTGACTCATCCGTGCCGTATGTACCACTGAAGCTGCGCTTTTTCATATCGAGAAGCATCAGTGTAGAGCGATCAAACCCAAGTCGTTCACGTAACGCTTCGACGGCTTTGTAGTACAAGTCCTTTAAAGAATCAGGATTAGAGATTTCGAGTGCAACTTGCTGAACTAACTTCATATTTTCGATAAAGCGCTCGCGTTGGCTAATCTCATCAACATATTGCGCTTCACGAATATCTCTGTGCCTGATCTCTTTCGAGGCATTTTTTTCAGCACGAATACATTGCCAACGCGCCGCTGCGAGCTGCATTGCGTCGTAACTTTCTTCATAGATATTATGTGCTGTGCGAGCATGTACAGATTGAATCAGTAGGTAGGTACGTTTGATAGGCGTGTTGTCGAGCATCATGATGTAACTATCACCGCCTAAATCTCGGGTGTGATTCCAGTTACAAGTGTTGATCGCCAGAGGTATGATGCTTTCAGAGGTATCAAACTGACTTGCCCACTCCCAGAATGTCTCAGGATAGTTTTGGGTTGGGTAAAGCTCTCCGCGAGAGAAGCTCATCGAATGACGAGGGTTAATTGAAGGATCTTCAAAAATAGCGAGGGCTTGAGGGGAGAACAGACTCTCTAAATGATCAAAGATTGCCTCCGCTAGCAACCGATGGTCCCTCGTTGAAGACACTTTTCTTGTAAAACTTCTTAAACTCACCCTACCAACCTAATCTACTTTTTTATCCTCGATAAAAAACTACTTAGGCCATGATATGCAATCAATACGTTCAAATTTGAGCTGTTAAGTCATTCGCAAAATTATCAGACTTAGTGTTACATTCGAGAGCTCTTCAGCACTTTTAAAGCCATGTTTCACATAAGTTACATGCTTTATAAACTGGGGAGGAAAGTTGTACTTATTTACAAGATTTTTGTGTTGGTAGATGTTTTAAGCCTACGACTTAAAAAGAAAAAGGCCCCTCATCAAGAGGGGCAAAGTTACCATCGCTTATAGTTATTTAGTTATGCTTGTAAATACGGTGGATTAACCGAAATCACCATTTACGTAGCCTTGAGTACGGTCGTCTTGAGGGTTGCTAAAGATCACTTGCGTATCGTTGTGCTCAACCAGTTCACCCATTAGGAAAAACGCAGTGCGGTCAGAGATACGACGCGCCTGTTGCATTGAGTGAGTCACGATAACGATGGTGTAGTTCTTCTTTAGCTCTTCCATCAGTTCTTCGATTTTGTGTGTCGCAATTGGGTCAAGTGCCGACGTTGGCTCATCCATCAGAATCACATCCGGCTCCATCGCGATTGTACGTGCAATACATAAACGTTGCTGCTGACCACCAGAAAGACCGAATGCGTGTGATTTAAGGCGATCTTTCACCTCATCCCAAAGTGCAGCACCGCGCAGCGAACGCTCTACCACTTCATCAATTGTCTTTTTGTCTTTGATACCTTGAGCACGTAAGCCGTAAGCCACGTTCTCGTAAATGCTCATCGGGAATGGGTTTGGCTTTTGGAATACCATGCCGACTTTGATGCGAAGGTCAGCAACATCAATGTTGCCGTAAATATCTTCGCCGTCCATCGCCAATTTACCTGTAATTTTCACGCCTTCGATTAGATCATTCATTCGGTTCAAACAGCGTAGAAGCGTTGATTTTCCGCAACCTGACGGGCCGATAAGTGCAGTTACTTGGCGAACTGGAATTGGTAAGTTGATCGATTTCAGTGCTTGGTTGTCACCGTAGAATAGGTCTAGGTTTTCAATATCAAATTTGTTCATTGTCTTAATCTCTTAATTCTTGAATTCGTGTCTTTTAACGTGCGTTCTTAATTAGTGTTGTTAGTAAGTTGCGGTGTTAAAACGTCTAGCAATCAGTTTCGTTACCATGTTGATCAAGAGAACAACTACGATAAGCACTGTTGCCGTACCGTAAGCCTGATTCCATTCTTCAACGGTAAACAGTTCGGTAGTCAGTTTGTATAGGTGAACGGTTAGCGTACGACCTGAATCCAATAAAGAATCCGGAATACGTGCAACCATACCTGCTGTCAGGAATACTGGAGCAGACTCACCAATGACACGACCAATACTTAGAATGACCGAGGTTAAGATACCTGGCATTGCGCTCGGAAGAATCAAACGCCAGATAGTGTAAATCTTAGAAGCACCGAGGCCATAAGAGCCTTCACGGTACGTTTGTGGTACTGCCATCAGCGCTTCTTCCGTTGTACGGATGATAACTGGCAGGATTAGGATACTTAGCGTCAATGCACCCGACAGAATCGAGAAGCCAAGGCCAAGAATCGCCACGAAGAAAGTCATACCAAACAGGCCGAAAATGATCGACGGGATACCCGCCAATGACTCGGTACAGAATCGGATGATTTTCACCAAACGACTGCCCACTTTCGCGTATTCGGTCAAGTAGATTGCCGTCATGATACCGAGTGGCGCTGCCACTGCGATAGAAGCGATAACCATGTAAATGGTCGCCACAATCATTGGGAAGATACCGTGCTCTTCACCTGTGCGCGTATAGTTATCAGTAATGAAGTTCCAATCTACGTGTTGTAGACCGTTTGATAGGATGTACCAGATAATCCAGAACAAGAAACCTACCGTTAGTGCTGCCGAGATCCAGACAAATGCGTTAAAGACATTATCTTTGAACTGGCGTGCTTTTTTTAGTTTTGCGCGATCCATAATAGTCACCTTTAACGAGCGATTACTTCGCTTTTTCTCGGTTTAGGTACAGTAGTACAGCGTTCAACGACATGATGAAGACCAGAAGTACTACACCTGTAGCGTAAAGTGCGTTCGCGTGAACACCACTTGCGTAAGACATTTCAATAGCGATGTTTGCAGTTAGTGTACGAGCCGAATCAAGGATGCCTTCTGGCATTGCCGGCGCGTTACCCATAACCATGATAATCGCCATGGTCTCACCCAACGCACGACCGATACCCAGTATCACACCTGTCATGATGCCTGAGCGAGCCGCTGGAACGAGCAACTTAAAGATGGTGTAGATTTTCGATGCGCCCAGTGCCAAAGAACCTTCTTTATAAGTACGAGGGACAGCGCGAATAGACGTTTCAGAAACCGTAATTACTGTTGGTAGAATCATCACACCAAGAACAATAATACCGGCCAAGATAGTGTTACCTGCAGGTACATCAAATACTTTCTGAATCAATGGAACGATAATAACCAGACCGAAGAAACCGTAGACCACTGAAGGAATACCGGCTAGCAGCTCAACCGCTGGACGGATAATGTCTGCTAATCGCTTTGGTGCGATTTCAGCGATAAAAATGGCGGTCAGAACACCAATTGGAACCCCAACAATGACAGCACCAGCCGTCGATACGATAGATGCCACAATCATGGTGGCGACACCGTAAAGCGCAGGTGGTAACCAGTTTTGTCCTAAGACAATGCCCGATACGCCTGCTTCTTGGAATGCCGGAATACTCTCTCGAACGATGAAGTATGCAATAACGGCCAATGAAACAATGCCGATTACGGCACTCGTTAGGAACAAGCCGTGGAAGATGCGCTCTTTCCAGTCTACACGACGCTTCTCGCGTAGGCCTGACTTGCTGATAGCTCTAGCGTCAGTATTCATAAGCTTTTCACTATTTGTTGCGATGGTCATTTAAAAATCTCACGGTTCTGGGCAATGCCGTTGAACACAATGGATAGAAAAGGCTCAGCCCGAAACGTTGGGCTGAGCAAACTTTAGAGTCCCGATGGGATTAGTTAACTGAGATGTAACCTTTTTGGTCAACTAGCGCTTGCGCTTCGTCAGTTAGCATCCAGTCTAGGAATTTTTGCGTTTCTGTTGATGGCTTGCCTTCTTTGTAAAGAACAAGGAATGGACGCGCTACTTTGTAAGAACCGTTTTTAACGTTAGCTACCGTTGCATCAACGCCGTCGATTGCTAGCGCATTAACAGTGTTGTCTACAGTACCAAGAGAAATGTAGCCGATTGCGTATGGGTTAGATGCAACCATTGTTTTCAGTGCGCCGTTACCGTTTGCAACTTGAGCACGTTGAGAGATAGCTGATACCTTCTTACCAGAAATCTTCATTTTTAGAGACATGATGTCTTCAAATGCGCCACGAGTACCAGAAGCTGTGTCACGAGTAATGGCTACGATTGGCTTGTCTGCACCACCGACTTCTTTCCAGTTTGATACTTCGCCTTTGTAGATTGCAGTCACTTGCTCGGCTGTTAGACCTGGCAGTTTGTTTTGTGGGTTAACAACCACTGCGATACCATCACGAGCAACCACTTCTTCGATTAGTGTTGATTCTTTTTCAGAGTCTTTTAGATTACGAGAAGACATACCAAGGTCTGCTGAACCATTTTTCGCTGCTTTTACACCAGCTGAAGAACCAGGACCTTGAACTTCGATAAATACGTTAGGGTTCTTCTTCATGTACGTTTCAGAGAAAACTTCCATCAGTGGAGTTACGCTGCTAGAACCCACTGCAGAGATAGTTTCTTTAGCAGAAACAGGAGTCACTGCCATTGCGCCTAGAAGTGCGATTGCACCGATTACTGTCTTTTTCATCACAATTTCCTTAAGTGGCTTTATTGCCGTTGTGTTTCACTTGAACGGTGCTCACTTTAGAATTTGAATATGACAGTTGTGTTTCACTTAGTTGAACCCTCTATGACACGTTGTCATTTCTAACTATTAATTCCGCGACTTATCCCTCTCTCAATTTGAACGTAACGTTTTTATAACGTTGCCTCATGTTCAAGATGATAACCCCATCGATTTTGGTACATTTCATAACAATTAGATATGAGTAACTCATTGATTTGGCAAATATAACAATTAAAATCGAAATGCTTATTTATAAAAAAGATAATAATCAAACCGATAGAGGGTCAATCTCATGCGTCAATTTCTTAGTACGCTTTCTATTAAACTTCAGGTTTTTCTGCCTGTTCTATTCACAGTTATATTACTCATCATTGGACTGAGTGTCGGAATCGGTAAACTCGATCAAGCATTCAATAAGGTTTCGGCTTCCACCCATAAGCTAATCATTCACAAAGAGGAACTTAGCGGCATCGTAGACAACACTTACGCCATGCGCATCAAAGCCATTTATAGTCTATTTAGAGCCGAAGATGTTCAGTCTCTCAACCAAGAGCTTTCTGAGCGACAAAACAAAAACCGCGATTTTCTTAACTCCATCGACAATCTCCCTGGCGTTCAAAATGAAGTCAATGCTATGCGTAAGGCCATGAATCACTATGTTGATTTCACTCGCGTTACCATGACACCTCTGCTCACCACTAAACACTCTTCTGATTACACCACCTCTGATTTCAATCAAAAGTACGAATCTGCAATGGCTGAGTATCGATTAGCTGGCGAAGCGATGATCAACGCCATCGACAAACTATCTAAACAATTGAATCAAATCGTCACCGATGAAGTCGAAACGAATGGCGAACAACATTCAACCACGCTAACTTACAGCGCCGTCTCGCTTGCGGTGATCTTGAGTGCCGCTTCACTTATTAGTTGGGTACTCGCCAGCTACATCGTTGCGCCGATTCGTAACCTTCAAGTAACGATGCAGGAAGTCGCGAAGGGAAACCTACTAGTTAAGGCCGAAGCCATCGGGAAAAACGAAGTGTCTCAGCTGGCTCGAGATGTAAACCAAACCATAGAAAAACTGCGTGAAACTGTAAGCGCATTGGTTCGCATTAGTGAAGATGTGGCATCAGCATCAACCGAGTTAGCAACTGTTATGACTCAAAGCAGCGTCAACTCGGATCAAGAAAAGCAAGAAGTTGAGCAAGTAGCCTCGGCGATCAATCAGCTAGAGTCGACCGCAGCTGAAGTATCGACCAATGCACAAGAAGCCGATAGTGCATCAAATCAAGCACGTACGTTAACCTCACAAAGTATAAGCATGTTTGGGGAAAGCACTCGCGCAAGTGAAAAGATGGCGGAACAACTTAACGAAGCCGCTGCCGTCGTAACTTCGCTAAAAGATCAATCAGAACACATTGGTCGCGTGATCGAAGTGATTGAAGGTATTTCTGAGCAAACGAATCTACTTGCACTGAATGCAGCGATTGAAGCTGCACGAGCGGGCGAAAGTGGCAGAGGCTTTGCGGTAGTGGCCGATGAAGTACGTATGCTGGCAGCGCGAACTCAGGAGTCCACCAAAGAGATCCAAACCATTATAGAAGAGCTACAGCAACAATCTGGTCACGCAAATGAAAGTATGCATTCCAGCTTAGCCATGTTGTCAGACAACCAAGCTCTTACACAAGAAGTTAGCCAATCACTTGCTAATATCAGTAATGCTATCGCCGATCTGAACTCAATCAACACTCAAGTTGCGACCGCATCAGAAGAGCAGAAACAGGTTACGGCTGATATCAACAACAACTTAACGAACATCTATGAACTAGTGAGCCAGAACGTCACTGGTATCACTCAATCCGCCGCGGCAGCGCAAGAGTTGTCTGGTTTAGCAGAAAATCAAAAACATCAACTTAAGCAGTTCCAAGTTTAAATACTCTGCTCAACACGATAAGTTCCAAAGGTTAGAAAAGAAAAAGCTCCGCACTGGCGGAGCCTATCATAAAGGCAAAGCTATCAACCCTTATTAACGTAATAATTATTATTCATCTGTCACTAACAAGAGAGAGCTTTTGAAACTTGAGTTTAACGGATCTCTATTGAAAACCTCACCATTAGTCGTATCAAAAGTTGCAACATGCTTACCGTCGCCATTAGGTGTGTTGCTCCAGACATAACGCCCTAGAACATCATCTCCATCTGTCAGACTATAGCCGCTAGCAAACCCTGTACTATTTATGGCTGGGCTGTGGCAAGCTCGCTCAGTTAGAGATACCAGCTCTTTGATATTTGCTAGTCGCCAATTTTTTTTGTCAGCAAAATTGTGAAGAGGATGGTTGCCATCCTTATTACGAATTTGTTTGGCTGTGGAGAGAGCGAGTTGCCATGACATTGTAGATCGCGTCCCCTGGCATTCTTGGTTTCCTACATTCCATGTCATACCAACTGGACAGCGCATCCATGTTAGACCTGTTTTCAGGTCAGTTACGGTACCGCTCTCAGAATATGTATAACGCGTGTTAGGTGCCGTTTTAGCAAAGTCAGTAGAACACTCTTGTGCAGCTATTGCAGTTTGAGAAGCCAAAGTAAGAGATAGTACAGTTATTAATTTCTTCATCTTATTGCCCCTTAACTGCGACTAGACGGATTGGGAATTGGTAAGAATCATCGGCACCCGCACTTGTGTTGCTTGATCGAATCTCGACGTATGAAATAGTGCCTCTATCTTTGCCCCGGGAGACAATCGCAGGGAAATAAATCTCGCCATCAATAAGTTGTGATGATGCATTCGTAAACTTAAAGTCGCTATGCCAAAACGCACCATATCCTAAATAAGGGCTACCTATGGTTTGCTGTGGAAAGTATTTAACATTAAAACCATAGACGTTGTATTTTGCATATTCATCGTTCGGAGCAAACAGTGTTTGTTCACCAAAGTCTAGTAAGTCATAAGTCTCACGGTAAGTAGGCAAGCGCCAACCAGTGATTCCACATAACGATTGTTTGTTTATGTACTGAACATATTGGCTAGTGGTACAAACTTCATCACCAGCGTCTTTACAACCTGCAAGCTCTACATCTTTGCTAAATGGCTTAAATGTTTCAGACTCAAACGCAAATAGGCGATCTTTAAATTGAACTGAGCTCGCATCCGCACTTTTGTTTTCCCAAACAAGACCAGTACGCTCGTCCATAGTACAAGCCCACTCAGTCGCATCTGCAGCTAAAGCTGCACCTTGTGAATCTAGCTTAACGAACTTAAAGCCAGCGCCTGTCGACGTTTGCTTGTCCTCTTTGTCGAAGCCGTATTCTGCATCTTGACCAGGGTAAGACGCTTGAACCTCAGCAACGTCTGCTGCTCCTTCAGCAAAATAAAGAACGGCGCCCGTATCGTTACTACCAACCGTTTGTTCAGCAACCGCTACAATTTCTTCAGCAAATGCACTTACTTCCGCTTCAGACAGAAGATCAGAGGCCAACGATTTACCTTGAAAGCTAAGATTTTGAGCAAGCAGCGCTACGCCTTGGGTCATTTGCTTTGGTTGCATCGCAGCTAATAGCACAACCGTGTTTTGCTCTAGCTTGTCTAGCTCGCTAGCTTCTGCGTTAGACATCACCGTACCAGAAAGAGAAACGCCGGCATCGGCGAGTTGCGCTTTCACAATCTCTTCAGCTTGAGCAACGGTTTTACCGTCAATTACAAGACCCGCGAGCAACGTTGTTACACCATTGACCGTGTTACCCGTTGCTAAATTTTGACCCGGAGCCGCAAGACGCAACGTTTGGTTTGAACCTTGATCAACTTGAGCAAGAATGGTGCTGGTTAGTACGTTTTTGTCGCTTGAAGTCAGGCTAAATTTACCGGCATTATCCGTTTTAGCACTCGGTTCAGTGGAATCACAAACGTAGTTTTGGTTTAAATCGATACATACTGGCGTATCAAGAAGTGTACCTGCAGAAACGATGGTGCCAGCTACATCATAGGTCGGTGCCGACGTGTCACCACCAGAACCTCCGCCACAGCCAGCAAGGGCTAGTGACATAGCAACGAAAGAATATTGAAACTTCATAGATTTTATCTTCTTTTGATTTTAATTAACGAGAGCGAATCACTCTCACCATTGAAAGCAGGAAAAGTCCTAACAAGGTCCAAGGCGAACCACTGCCACCTGAACCACCGCCACTGCTTTCTTTAGTGGTATCAGCACTACACTGATACTGAGCAAAGTGACTCACACCCCACTCTTTCAACACCCCAGAGTTCCCTGACACGCGGTCAGACACTTCGAGACGCCAAGTACCCCAACTCGGTTGACCGACAAGTGCTTGTAACTCCTCGTCATACTGAGCGGTGAAGTAACCTTTAAATCCTTTGGTATTGCTTGATTGATGGCTAAGTAGCACGACCGATTTGCCTTGTGGAGACACTAGCGTCACTTGCAGATCTTGCAGTGAGTCATGTTCGATGTTCAGGTAAACCGCAAACGAATCATCAATCGTGCGTGACTTGTCCGATAGCGTCTGAGAGAACAGTCTGTCGCCCTGTTCCGGCAAAGCGGAGTTCACTGGTTGAGGCTGGATATCGAGCTCTGGCGTACCATTAACCAGCATCACCTTTTCACTCCACTGGTGAGTCTTTAGGCCTTCAGAAAATTGATAATCCAATGAAATAGAGGAATCGAATTGCGTGCCACATGTTAGACCGCTTGGTAACGCCACCTTCATTGAGGTCGAGTCAGAAAGCGTTTCATCAAAGTCGAAAACAGATGCGTTGTTTAGCTGCCATTGCCCTTTGATGCTCGCTTCACGGCCAGTTTGGCTCAGGCTCAAACCAACGTCTTGACCTTGTGCGATGTATCGAGCGTCATAGCGAACACGAAGAGGCGCTTTAAGTAAGTTGTGTTTGTTGAAGCTATCCGTCAGGAATTGGGCGTAGTCTTTATTTGGGAACAAGGTGTTTGCGGCAAACACGGTCGACTCCGCCAGATCATGCATTTTCACGCCACGACCAATGCCGTACATGCCTTCAAGAACAATGGTGTCAAACTCGCGGAACACCCTATCGGTATCATCACCGTATCGTTCAACCGATGCTTTAAGTGCTTGGAACAGTGGCGTTGACCATAACTCGTCGCCTAGTTCACCGCCCACACTAACGTGCGCTGGATACTCTGAACCCTCGAAGTAACGAGCTCTTTGGTTCCATAAGCTACGAGTTGTTTTGCGTGTTCCGAACACACCGTCCCAGTTGAACACCGTATCTAACTCGAATTCTTGACCACGACGCGAAGCATCCAAATATTGAGTTCGGTAGCTCGCGCTGCCCGCCCAGTAATCAGCAAAACCCTCTGCGATAGCACCAGTGTGACCGTACGCCCAATCCGGTACGATTTGGTAATGAATGCCATGCCCAAGCTCGTGTATCACGACATCAGCATCGACTGCATCCGGAGAAACACCACCGACACCTAGCATGAGTGCTTTCGGACCGTAATAGTAAGTAGAGTTATCTTTTGATAAACCGCGAGCGTCAAAACGAAGCGGTTCGTCAAACAAGTCGTAAGTCAGGCTTGTCAGATATTGGATCGAGCTATCAAGATGATAAAAAGCCATCAACTGTGGGAACGCATTGTCACCAAACTCGGTGCTTTGCATCTCATCAACACTGTCAAACGCTTGAACTCCTTCTGCGCTGAGAAAATCCAACGTATCAAGTACAGGCGCTTCACCAGGTGTTGGGGCTGCAAATAAGCCCGTCGCATCCACTTGCTTCAATCTTGGGTTAGACAAATAGAACTTACCGCCGGACTGTAAAACCTCAATCGACTTGGTGACGTACTCGATCGGCTGAGGGTAATCGGATAGTGCTGACCACGTCGATTCTGGTGCCGCTTGCTGTTGCATGGTGCGAAGATCTGGGTTGAACAAAGAAACCTCAACATCAACCAGACTTCCAGAGCTCAAAGCAGGTGGCTCTTGTGCTTGCAGTTGGCGAGGTGATTCCAATTCCATTGCAACCGTTGGTTTGCCGTTACGAATGATCGTATCTTCAAGGCTCTTAAACACTCGCACAACGTGATGATTTTTATCGGTTGTTACTACGAGGGTGCGCTGTGCTTGATATTCACCGTTTACCCAAACATCAAAATTATAATGCTCACCAAGCTGAGACTGGGTTTTGTAACGGAACTTAAACTCGCCCGCTTCCGAGTAGTGGCTGTCTAGATAAGTTTTCGCTTGCGCTTCATTCGTTACCACAGAGTCCGTTGCGGGATAATCCCACTCTGCAGCCTGTGCCGCAGGGGTACAAGCAATAAGCAGCGAAAACGCCAATGGTTTTAGCTTCATGATTTCGTCCTAGAATTCGTATTTTGCATTTAGCGTGAAGTAGCGCCCAGGCTCAGTTGAGTAACGCTTACTTTCCTCAGCGATACCCGCTACGTCTTGGTATCGGATGTATTCTTTGTCGAACAGATTGATGATGTTTGCGCTAACACGAAGGTCTTTGGAAACGTGGTAAGTTGCGCCAATATCAAACGTATTCCACGCACTTGTCTGCGCGCAATCTGTCGCTAGACCAAGCGTGGTCTGGCATTTAGGAACGCGATCCATGGCCGCGGCCCAGTTCCAAGCCACGTAAGCATTGAAGTCTTGGTTGACGTATTTCAGTTGAGCGTTACCTTCGAATGGCGTAATGCTTCGAACGTATTCACCTTCCGCGTCTTTGCCATCTACGTAGCCAAACTTGGTGCTGATGTTCCATCGCTTAGTGATCGCGTAACCTGCAGAAAGCTCTGCACCATACGTCTCGACACCATCGAGGTTTTGGTATTGTTTAATGTAATTACCATTGCTTGAGTCAAAGCCCGTGGTCACAACGTCGATGAAGTTTTCAAACTTGTTGTAGAACAAAGACGCATAGACATACGCACGACCGTTATCGAACTTGTTACCGATTTCAAATGAGTCGGAAGTTTCAGCTTCTAGATCCATGTTTGGTGCAATGACAAACGGCGTGAGCGGCACAAAGTCGTGGCTTACGAAGCCATACGCTTTATCGTATTCCGGAGCACGGTAACCATGGTTATAAGATACATAAGCAATGTTGTTGGCAAATACTTCACGAGAAACCGACAGACTTGGAGATACCTCTGAGCTATCCATGTCTTTTAATGGGAAGCCGCCCACTTCACCCGCACCGTCTGGCGTGAGACGGTGCGCATCAAAGCGTAGGCCACCTGTGATGGTCCATTTATCCAGTTCCACCATGTCTCGGACATACAAGCCAATGTTATAAGCACGAGCAGGAGCGAAAGGTTGTTTGGTCGAAGGTGTTACTCCGTTCCAATCAATCTTGGAGTCGCTATCTGTGCGTTCGTAATAGTCTGTAGAAAGCTCAACACCGTAAGCCAATTGGTGCTCAGCATTTGCTGCATAAATCGTATTGGTGAAATCGCCACGGAAGCCAATTGTTTCGTCAATGAAGGTTTTGTGTTCCAGCTCGCGACGCTTGGTGATCAAACCATTATGATCCACTTGGCGCATTAAACGGTTGGTGTCTTCCACCACTTCGGTGTGACGCCAGTAAACTTTGGTATCCAACTCTTCGAACCAAGTTGGATTAATCGGAGTCACCTCTGCACCAATATAAGCGCTGTACTCTTCTGTGGTCTCATCCTCAGCAAAGTCTTCAATATGCCAAATTCCATCAGGTTGAATGGACGGTGAACCCTCCAAACGCTCTTGGTTCTGGGTGTAGAGTTCCGCTTTGGCTTTCAACATCACCTCTTCATTGAAAAAGTGGTTGATCGTATAAGCACCGCTGTAACCATCGAGGTCGCGGTTATACAAATCTTCATCAAAGTTACGTGTCTCTTGTCCTTGCCAGTATGAAACGTTAAACAAACTCTCTGTATCACCGGAACGGAAAGCTAGATTACTCGTGCCTTTGTACTTGTTGCTGATATCGGTGTAAGTACCGGAAACATCGGTGTAGAAGTCTTTGTCTTTTAAGAAATCACCCGGCTGACTGGATTCTAAAATCACCACACCGCCGATCGCGCCAGAGCCATGCACCGAAGAACTTGCCCCTTTAATGATTTGCAGCGATTCAAAATTGGATAAATCAAAAGTATCTCGCCCAACGGCATCATTAATGTCATTCGCACCGAAGCCATCCGCAGAACGAATGCCATCACGAACGATCATAATGCGGTTACCCGTCATACCACGGATGGTAATGTTTTGCGGACGTCCTGCACCGCCCGTCACGCTTACACCAGGTTCGTTACGCAGCACGTCATATAGCTCGGTCTCGCCTCTTTCTTCGATTTGCTCGTTTGTGATAACCGCGACACTACCTGCCACTTTAGACAATGGCTGATCGATTTTATTGGCGGTTACCACCACCTCTTCCATTGAGAAAACCTTAGATTCGGCGTGCACTTGACTGGCAGCAAGTACCGAAAGTACTGCCGCTGACACTGGGGTAAGCTTCATTTACTGCTCCGCTTTAGATGTTTTAATGAGTGATAGTAGAAATGCGTATTCTTTTGCTTGTTGTTCTTGCGCTTGTCGTGGGTCCATTTGGTGGCCCGAATTAAAATCAGTTTGCAACAAGTACGGCCCGTTGCGCTCACTTAACGCTGAAACTTTAGCGAGATACTTTGCGCCTTCCCAATATGGCACGCGCTGATCGATTAAACCGACTTGAACCAACATGGGTGGGTAAGCGTCTTTATGGATATTGAGAATCGGATCGTACGCCTTCATTAACGCCAATTGTTCAGGTTTGGTTGGGTTACCCCATTCGCCATACTGCTGTGTGGTAAGCGGAAGTGAGGTATCCGACATACTTGCAACCACATCAACAAAAGGCACTTTAAGTACGACACCTGAAAACAATTTAGGATCTTGATTAACCGCTCCGGCCACCAACGTGCCACCAGCACTAGAACCGATGGCGAAAACCTCTCTATTGCCACGTTCGAATGTTTGCAGCGCCTTCGCGGCCGCGACAAAATCACCAATAGAACTGGCTTTTCGCACACCACGGCCTTGCTCGTGCCATTCATCGCCAAAGTACCCACCGCCACGGACATGGGCGATAGCGTAAATCACACCTTGGTCGAGTAAACTGATAACCTGAGGCATAAAGTACGGTTTCATCGTAAAACCATACGCGCCGTAACCGTAAATCATCACAGGAGATTGTGGGTGCAATTTGTCTTTGCGATACGCCAAAGAGACCGGGACAGAAACGCCGTCGTGCTTAATAAAAATACGTTGGGATACATAACGCTGACTATCAAAGTCTTGGTAAGCATCTTGAGAGTACAAGGATTTATTCAGCGTTTTTACATCGAACTCTTCCCACTGAGGAGGCGTAGTCATCGACATGCTTCGGATACGAATCTTGTTTGATTCAAAATCGCCCAACGTGCTTAGCCAAGCGACATGACCATCGTGTTCCAATGGCAGTATCACTTTTTCCTGACCTTGGTAAGAATACACCGTCAAAGTCGACACATTGTTTGGCTTGCTAAGTGCCACAACTCCTGCATCATAAAGGTAGAACTGTTCAAGCGGCTCACGAGGATTGGTGAAGCGTTGCCATGTTGCGCCAAGCGGTGCGAGTTCGACTTGGTAAAGGGCGAACTTTCCTTCAAGGTTGCTTTTCAGATAAATGTAACCTTTCGCCACATCCGCGTAATATTCCACACCCACTTCAGGCTTTCGCAATGAATCTGAGACAGTGCCCGTTTCTAGGTCGACAAGCTTCTGCTCTGTTGTTGACTCGTTGTTGCTTTGCAGCACAGCATAACGGCTATCTGCCGCACGATAGAAAGAAAGTAACCAATCTGACTTGGGTTCATTCCATAGGACTGTTTTTGCCAAAGATTCAGTGGAGATACGTAAGATCTGATGAGGTCGCTGAGTGCGCTTTTCCTTTGCAACGAGGAATGCCACTTTCCCGTTAGGTGACAACAATACGCCACTATCGACGTGCGTCACCAGTTCCGTAGATTGACCGGAGAGTAAATCAACAACCACGGCGCGATATTGTTCGCTGCCGTCGATATCTTCCGTGAAAAGTAATGTGTCACCATTCACTTGCCATTGACCAAGTTGGTAGTACTGATGCGCAGATTGTCGTTTATCGAAATCGAACACCACGTTTTCTGGCGCATGTTGACTCGCACGGGATAACAGTAAGTAACGACCATCGCGACGCGTTAGCGTCCACTCTCTTCCACTCATGATCGACCATGGCTTATCACCTTTGTCTGCCACCATGGTACCCCACTGCGTGAGTAGGTTTTTTGTCAACGTCTGATAACTTTTTTGGTGCTGTTCAGTTTTGTGGTTTTGTTCTGTTAGGTAGGTAAGAACTCGCTCATCTTTACGAGCATCATCTCGAAGCCAGTTGAAATCATCAGCAGCAAAGCCAGAACTAGAGGTAATTATGAGCCCTAAAAAAACATGAGTAAATTTCATATAGAGAGCGAATTCATTTATAGGATTAATACAATGGCGCGTATTCTGCCCTTAAATAAAAATGAGATCAATTATCATTTTCATAATCATGTGAGATTTTTATCTAGTGTGTGAGGAAAAACGTTTGCTTTGACCGAGGTAATAAAACTTAATAACTTCCTAAATTAGCGTTCTATGCTGTTTATATACAACCAGACAAATATAAAAGCTGACAAACGAGTGAGTATGGAAAGACGCTATTTCACCTAGCGACAGACATAAAAAATCCGAGTGCGAACACTCGGATTTTTAAGAACTAAAATCAATGGGAAACTACAGCAGCTTTTACTCTTCAGAGCTCGGTGCCGCTGGTTTTTTCTTAGGGATGAAGACATCATCACCCACAGATACGTTTTTGTAGAAGCTCTTGTCACGCTTAGCTGGTTTTTTCGCCGATTTTTTCGCTTGAGGGCGAGCTTTCTTTGCTGTCGCTTTCTTATTGCGGAAATCTGGTTTAGGTGGCTTAAGGCCTTTAAACTTACCTTTCAAATCTTCGAACACTGAAAACTCAAGATCTTGTTGTAGGTATGCTTCTACACGTTTAAAGCTATCCCAGTCTTTTGGACCAACAAGAGAGATTGCATCCCCTTTGTTTCCAGCACGACCAGTACGACCAACTCGGTGTACGTATTCTTCGGTATGCTTTGGCATATCGAAGTTGATGACGTGTGTCACAGTTGCAATATCCAAACCGCGGGAAGCAACATCAGTCGTTACAAGGATCTTAAATACTGCGCGCTCAAACTGACTCATAATGGTGTTACGTTGAGTCTGGTTCAAGTTACCACTCAGTGCTACAGCCTTCAGTTTCTTTTCGTTTAGCTTTTCTGTTAGTCGCTCAGTATCATCACGCGTTGCCGTAAAGATAATAACTTGACGATATTCAGCCTCAGAAAGAACACGATCTAAAATTGCCTCTTTATGATCCAGATGATCACACAAGTAAAATTTTTGCGTAATATCTTTATGTTCTTCGTTAGAAACGCCGATAGCAATACGCTTTGGCGCATTGAGCATTTCAGCCGCGATTTCATTGACGTCTGCATGATCTAATGTCGCAGAGAACATCAACGTTTGACGACGACGATGCTTGGCTGCTTTATGAATGCGACGAAGCTCTGGTGCAAAGCCCAAATCCAACATACGGTCTGCTTCGTCAAGAATCAGTGTTTCCAAACCATCCAGATAAAGCGAACGATGATCTAAGTGATCAGCCAAACGTCCTGGTGTCGCCACGATAAATTTCGGGTAACGACGCAGAGCTTTTACCTGATCGTTAAAGTTCTCACCACCCAAAACCAGTGCTGCTTCATAAGATAGGCCAGCTAGCATAGAACGAAGCTCACCATATACTTGTTTCGCTAACTCACGAGTAGGAGCAAGGATAACCGCGCGAGGGTCTTTCGCAGAAAACGATTTTGTCTTTAAAGACTTATGAAGCATTGGCAATACAAACGCCAAAGTCTTGCCCGAACCCGTTTTCGAAGATGCCAATAGATCCTTGCCTGCAATCGCAACAGGAATCGCCTGCTGCTGAATGTCAGTCGCTTTTTTAAAATCGTAGTGTTTTAGGTTCTTCAACAATCGGTTGTCTAGGCCTAGATCTTTAAATTGCAAAGTATTCTCCAATAAATCAGTCAGCGTCTGAGCGCTCTGTAGTGTCGTTTCCGCTCTAACGCAGCAAAAAAATAAAGCTCGGTATAATACCGCAAATCATAGGAGTATAGATAGAGATCACACAAACTAATTCCCTGTGGTAACGGTAAAACATCATTTGTGGCTCAGTTCAGAGTAAAGACTAGCCTTTTTGATGAGCAGCTGGACAGGAAGTTTAGAGAAAAGCCGTTCAAATATGCCTTCTATCCATCAACAAAACGACTTAAATAGCAGTTATTTGGGCCAATAAACTTTCATTTGTGTCAATATCGTCTAAATTATTGATATCAGGAACGTGGCAAATACACCTGCTATGAAAACTGTTGTGAGAACGAAATAAAGGATAGGTAGTTAAACTTTGTTAAGTTCAGGTAAAAGTTGACGTCAGGTACTCCATGAAATTCTTGGGTTTTTTTGACTTTTGCTACATCATGTACTGATAAAATGTAACCACATTTAACCTCGCTACTGTATAAAATAATAGTTAGTGGCGAGACTTTCACTATAAGCAAGGAGTTCTTATATGAACAAAACGTTGATCGCAGCTGCAGCAACTTCAGTACTTCTACTAGCCGGTTGTGCTTCTTCTGATGACGCAGCTACAGCAAATGCAGCAAAATTAGACGAACTAAGCAACCAAGTTAGCCAACTAAGCCAAGACGTACAAGCTCTTCAATCTGACGTTCAAAAATCAGGCGCAGCAGCAATGGCTGCTCAAGAAGAAGCTGAGCGTGCTAACGAGCGTATCGATAACATCGCTCAGTCTTACACTAAGTAAGATTTGATACCGCGTCTTAACGCCCGTTAAGGCGCGGTTATTTCGATAGGAACCCCATTCTGTGCAGCGATTGCTGCTTTAGCCTTCACGTTTTTCATACCGAATTCATCCAACCACCACTTTAACTCTTTCGGCACTTTCAGTTCATCTTTCTCGCCATTACTACGAGTCAAAGGCTCATGTGCTTCTAAGAACACACTTCTGTCAGGCTCAAGTGTCATTTTGATAGGCTGGTTAATGATGTTAACGTCTTCGCCGTTACGAACCTTGTCAAATAACCACTCAATGTCACTTGGGTCCATACGAATACAACCCGCGCTGACTCGCATACCAATCCCAAAGTCCTTGTTGGTACCATGAATTAGGTATTCGCCATTCCCGTAAGCTAAACGCAATGCAAACATACCAAGTGGATTATCAGGCCCCGCAGGAACAACGGCTGGTAGGTCAATGCCCTTTGCTTTGTACTCGGCACGAATAGAGGCTGGAGGAGTCCATGTAGGGTTCGGTCGTTTTTGGCTGATACGCGTTGTCATTACTGGGGTATCGCGCCCTATTCGGCCAATTCCGACAGGAAATACATGGACAATATTCTCTCCTTTCGGAAAGTAATATAAGCGCAGCTCGGCTAGATTAATAACGATACCTTTATAAGGTACGTCTGGGAGGATTAGCTGTGTCGGAATAGTAAGAACATGCCCCTCTTCTGGTAAGAAGGGATCCACGCCTTTGTTTGCGGCCATTAAACCTAGCATACCCACATCGTAGAGCTTAGCGATATTTGCCATGGTTTCGCCTTCTTGCACGACGTGGTTTTCAAGGCGACCAATTAAACGGCTTCCATCCTCTGGTAATTCGTACATCTTAGCGAATGATAGACCACTCACTAAAGATAACGACACAGATAGCAGGGTACGTTTTGCGAAACTCATTGATCGCTTTTTGCTAAGCATTTCACTCTATTCCTTGGCACTTTTAAAGAGCTGTAAGGTTATCTCTCTTTCTGTCTTGTGATCAACCATCGGCTTGTGATATTCCAGTAAAGAAAAGCCCTCCCAAGTCCAAGGTTTATGGATGTATTTGTTCGGTACACTTTTGATTTCTGGTACCCAGTGGCGCACAAATTCACCATTAGCATCGAACTTTTCGCCTTGGCTTATCGGGTTGAAAATACGAAAGTATGGCTGCCCGTCACAACCCGTAGAAGCAGACCATTGCCAGCCACCATTGTTCGCTGCAAAATCGCCGTCCACCAGCTTACTCATGAAGTACGCTTCTCCCCATCGCCAATCAATATGTAAGTCCTTGGTAAGAAAGCTCGCGACAATCATACGTAATCGATTGTGCATCCAACCTGTTTGATTGAGCTGACGCATTGCTGCATCAACGACTGGGTATCCTGTTGTTCCTGTCTTCCATCGCTCAAAGGCTTTCTCATCATAGGACCACTGGATTTTATCCTCCCAATCGATAAATCCTTTGCCTTTGACGAGTTTTGGTTCGAAAACCAATAGGTGCTGATAAAACTCACGCCAAATGATCTCACTTAACCAAGTTGCTTTCCCTTCTGTAAGGTCATTTTGTTGATTTTCAGCATACAAACGAGCAATACACTGCCTTGGTGATAGCGCGCCAATCGCAAGGTATGGAGACAGTTGGCTAGTGCCATCAATAGCTGGAAAGTCTCGCTCGCTTTGATACGCGTCACTGCGCTCCCGTGCAAATTCCCTAAGCTGCTTCAAAATATCATTAGTCGAAGCCAGCCAGTCTTCACTGGATTCTCGAGGATAGCTAAATGTGAAGCTTGAATTAAATCGAGCCGACTCTAATTGTTCGAGTACCTTTTTATTGAGTGGCGCTTGCTCGTGAGGTTTTACTACCGTCGGCATATGGAACTGCGTTAACCAAGCACGCTTGAATGGCGTAAACACCTTAAAATATTCGCCTTGCTTATTAAGAACCGTCGTTGGCGCGTGCACACATTTGTCATGAAACAGTTCAAATTCGATATCGTGAGAAGCTAACGCTTCACTTACTTGTGTATCGAGCTCTCGTTCGTTCACCTCATAGTGAATGTTTGCCATGACAGACGTGGCTTCAAGTGTTTCCGCCCACCCACTAATCACATCTGTACAATCGGAAAACGACGGCACCTCTTTGTACAAAAAGGGAATATTAAGGCTTTCAAGCTCCTCGTTAAGACAAGCTAAGCGACGAGCAATGAGGTCTGCCTGCATCGGCGCCATGTGATGCTCCCGCCACTGCTCTGGCGTCGCGATAAAGCAAGCGACGACAGGATGACCTGAATCCAATGCCGCTTTGAGTGCCGTGTGGTCTAACGTACGTAAGTCACGTCGAAACCATACTAAAATCATGGTAGCTCCTATCTTTTGTCTACTAAGTTAGGTGTAATTTCTCTATCACTTCAGAGCACCCCATCCGATCACCTAGCTGTGCGTGAAGCATTTTGATGGACGCTACTTGTTTAGCAGCTAGTGCTTTATTGGAGAAAAGGTAGATAAACGAACCATTTTCAATGACCTCGTGATCTAGTAGACCAGAAACATCATCAACCTTATCGATCAAAGTCGTGTGATACCCTTGTTCACAAAGCTTCGCTGCTTGAATCCAACTCTCAGATTCTCTGTTTTGTTCAAAGCTAATGAGCAGACACTTTCCTTTGGAAGCGGCTTTGTTTTCAGAATCGATAACAAGGGCAAGTCGAGTGATTAAACAAGTCTGAAATAACCCCACCTGCAAGGATCGCAACGATCCTTTTACCATATCTAGCGCATCAAATACTGGGCTAATAAACTGATCAATAACGAGTTTTAGTGGGTACTCTTTAAGAACAGAGGCAAGTAAACTCTCTGCTTTTCCTCGATTCAGGGTAGACAGCGCAAGCAGCATGTTTTCAACTTCTTCGAGTGTGCGAACCTCGTTTTTGACTTCGACATCGGCGCTTTTTCCTAGCAACCCCTTAACTTTACCAATCGAAATCCCCTTCGCGAGCCAACTCTGGACTTCGCGAATCGTATCGAGATCTTGCTGGCGATAGAGTCTGTGTCCTTTTTCAGTTCGCTGAGGCTGGATCAAGTTGTATCTTCGTTGCCAAGCTCTCAGCGTAACTGGTTTTACACCCGTGATTTCTGCGACATCTCGGATCGCGTATAGTTTTTCTTCTGAACTACAAACCATAGCGTAATCTCATCTCCTGCGGATACGGTTCTAAAAACTTCTGTTTTGCTAAATACTCGTCTGGGTAAGTATTTAAGTAATGCTTAATCAACGTAAGTGGTGCTAGCAGAGGCAGCATTCCAATACGGTAGTCGTGAATCACTGTCGCTAACTCTTCTTTTTCTTCTTTAGTTAGTGAGCGTTTGAAGTACCCTTGTAAATGCATCAACACATTTGTGTTATTTTTGCGGCTAGCCCGATTCGTTAACGCCTTCATCAGTCCTAAACGATACTCTTGGTAAAAGTCTTCAATTTCATAATTAGCGACATCGGCAACTAAGCGGCCAAGGGATCGGTATGACTCTGGGTGGTGTGCCATTAACGTCAGTTTGTAGCGCGAATGAAAGTCGATGATTTTGCCACGAGTAGGCTCACCATCCATCGAGTCGTAAAAGTCATTTAGACAAAATACTCGAGTAATAAAATTTTCTTTCAATACAGGGTCGTTAAGTCTGCCATCCTCTTCAACAGGCAACCAAGGCATTTTTTGCATCAATGTTTGTGTATACAAGCCAACACCTTCTTTCGCAGCACTGTTCTTGCTGTAAACCTTGACTCGCTCCATGCCACAAGTTGGTGACTTGGCACAAACGATGTAACCACAAAGCTGCTCGCTTTGAAGTTCATCTACTTTATTGGCCGAGTAAGTGAGCATATTGTCGGTATGATCATTTTCTGGATTTTTGGTTTCAACCAATGCAACACGCTCTTCATTAGAAACAAGACGAATTGTTGGACGGGGTACTGGCATACCTACGCCGACTTCAGGGCATACCGAAATAAAGTCAAAATACGGGCTAAGCTCTTTAGTCACAAAGTTGCTCACCTTATGACCAGAGTCAAAACGCACTCGTTCACCCAAAACACACGAACTGATACCTACTTTGATCGAAGATTCCATGATGACGCATCCCTATACAAAAAGTTTTGTTGTATAACTTATAGCAAGCCTTTCCAGATTGTACAAGAAAATAAGTTGTACAATTTAATCGTTTTACTTCACTCGAAAGTATTTCGATCAACCAGCTGTCAGAAAAAAGTTTGGCCCAAAAACAAAGAATTTGTGCGCGCAATCGACAAACTGCTCAAAAGCAAATCGATTGCTCTTTTGATTTCAACAGATTTGGTTATCAATGGTAGTTGCAGTTTCTAAATGCGTGGTTTTTGTGACTAAGCTCTCAAGGGGCCACTGTACGTCCCGATATTATTGCCTCAACGAAAACGAACAAGTTCAACAGAATTGGTAATAGCGTTCTATAATAGAGGCGTTTTATCAAAACAAAACTTTGGAGAGCACTTATGGCAACCCCACACATTAACGCACAACCAGGTGATTTCGCTGAAACAGTTCTAATGCCAGGCGACCCGTTGCGCGCTAAATACATCGCTGAAACGTTCCTAGAAGATGTGAAACAAGTTTGTGACGTTCGCAACATGTTCGGCTTTACTGGCACTTACAAAGGCAAAAAAGTTTCTGTAATGGGCCACGGCATGGGTATCCCGTCTTGCTGTATCTACGTACACGAGCTAATCGCTGAATACGGCGTGAAAAACGTTATCCGTGTGGGTAGCTGTGGTGCAGTACGTGACGACGTGAAACTAATGGACGTTGTTATCGGTATGGGTGCTTCTACAGACTCTAAAGTTAACCGTATCCGTTTCAACAACCACGATTTCGCAGCAATCGCTGATTACGGTCTTCTAGAAGAAGCAGTTAACCAAGCGCGCGCTCAGGAAGTGCCTGTAAAAGTAGGTAACGTATTCTCTGCTGACCTGTTCTACACACCAGAAGCAGACATCTTCGAGAAGATGGAAAAACTAGGCATCCTAGGTGTAGACATGGAAGCGGCTGGTATCTACGGCGTAGCAGCTGACCTAGGCGCGAAAGCACTGACTATCCTGACAGTTTCTGACCACATCATCCGTGGTGAAAAACTAAGCTCAGAAGAGCGTCAGAAGTCGTTCAACGACATGATGAAAGTTGCACTAGAAACTGCAATCAACATCTAAGAACAAATAGTAAGTAATAATTTGCAGCCAGAGTTATGCTGGCTGCCCGAATTATCCCGAGGGGGCGATTGTGTCTAACGGCGAACTGCCAAAAGACGCAGATGGGTTACAACTCAACTTTTGTAAAACATTGGCGTGTGACAACTTTGGATTGAGTGATGCAAAGCGTTACGTTCTGCAACATGCGAACCCTAAGCGTCCGGCGATGGTATGCCGTGAATGTGGAGCTTTCCCCCCCTTACTTAATAATCGCGATGTCGTGAACGAACTTCATCGCCTGCGGCACGTCCACAGTGACGGGTTGCCTGCTTGCCGTAATGATGATTGCGACAACTTTGGACTTTCTGTCCACACTCACAAACACCTCTATCACGCTTTCGGTTACAGTGGCGATCGCCAACGTTACCGCTGTAAAGTGTGTCAAAGTACCTTTGTCGACAAGTGGTCTGGTGCCAACAAGAAGCTTCAATTTCAAGAGAACTTGATGGGTTTATTGTTTACGGGATATTCCGTACGAGAAATCTGCCGCAAGCTTAGTATTAACCCAAAAACCTTTTACGATCATGTTGACCATATAGCTAGCCGCTGCCGCCGCAAGCTGGCAACCATTGATGCGCGCTGGGTAAACCACGCAACGCATTATGAATTGGCCTCAAACTATATTGCATTGCAACCGAACAGCAATAATGGTGTGTATTGGATTGTTTCTGGCGAAGCGCATTCTGGCTATATTCTTTGCCAGCACGTCAATTATTCCGCTGATGAAGAGCCAATCGCAACGCTCGATCATAATCCTTACGATGAGGTGTCTCGTTTTGTTTCCCAGGAGTACGTAGCGGAAGCAAGTGAGCCGCTTGCGGAACCTTCTCATCACCTCAGAGAGCGAATTGACCAAAAATACCAAACAATTTTGGCTCGCGGTAACGTAGAAGACCCTCTTGGTAATCTATCTGTATTTCATTACCCTTCAAAAGGGGCATTAGTCCGTCCGCCATACACCTCGTATGCACACTATTTGCACGTACTTGATATGTGCTGCCCAAACAAACGTGTATCTCTATACATGCCTCAAGATCCCCTACTACGTTCAGCTGCACTGAGCGTTTGTTTACCTCGTATTAAAGAGAAAAGTGTCGACTTGATGTACGTAGAAGAGGACGCTAGTTGGGACATGAGCACTCCCTTTGGCAAAGTCGATATCGCCTATATGAGTTGGTGGCGCGATCGTTGGGCAATCTCTAGTCAAAACGAAAACCACAAAGGCATTTGCTACCTCGCTGGCGATCAAAATGAGCCTGAAAAATGGTTTAACGTTGCGACAACTCGTCATGTGAAGTTTTATCAAAACCGCTTTCAGATTCTTTTCGAAAGCTTCATTAACGAGCCACGTCGCAAATTACGACCTGCTGGTATTTTACCTCTTTTAGATATATTCAGAGCTTGGCATAATTTGTGCTATCAGGATAAACAAGGTCTTACCGCTGCACAAAGGTTAGAAGTCTCTGATGCACCTTTGACAATCAAACAGCTCCTATCGTAGCTATTCTATTGGTAATTTAGATGTAGTAATTAGGGGTTGTAACGGTATACATTACGGCCCCTGATCGTTTACCAAAACGTTATCCGCATCGCTTTGGTAAAGAAACATGCATCTAACCACTTAATATTAGGTGTGATTTCCAGTTCGATAGTCATGGATGTGAACGTTGGATAAAAACCAAATTCAGCTAGAAGATGATCTCACTAAGCTTAAAGGCCAAATAAAATCGGCCCCTAAACATACCTTTAATATTGCGCAGCAATATCGTATCCGCGCGGAACAAATTTTATTTGTGGACGGAGAGATCAAAGCCTTACTCATCATGGCGCAATGCTGTTGGTGCCTAATGGATTACCGACAAGGCTTAAAACTCGTCAAAGACGCTTACAGCAAACAAACACAGCTTGAAACCGACGATCATCTCCCGGAAATTCTCCATCTTTTTGCACTCCAATATTGGGGCCAAGCAAAGTATTATTCCGCGCAACAATATTGGATTAATGCGCTCGAACAATCTGCTCTTGTTGATGATGTTGAAATTCAAATCGAATCTCTAATTGGGCTTGGTAATGTATGGCGCATCACTAATGAACACCAACTTGCCGCTTCAACTCATGAGTTAGCCGTTAAAGTGGCAAACAATGTTCGTATTGCTTGGTTAGAAGGCAAAGCGCGCATCCTATTAGCTTGGGACTATTACTTACTAAATAAGTTTGTCGAGATGCTTACGGTACTGGATGGAGCAACCGAAGTATTAAAAGATCATGGTGACAGTACGTGGCAAGCCGAGATCTGGGACTTTAAAGGGTTAGCACTGCTTGGACTAGAACGCCTTGATGCGGCCGAAGAAGCCACCCAAAAAGCCCACCAGCTCGCCATTGAGCATGATCTCGTTTGGATGAAAGCACACTCTTTTATTAGCCGAGCAAGACTTGAGCTTTTGCGCCAAAATACAGACAGCGCTGCCAAGTTGCTACTTGCAGCAGAAGAGTCTGCACTCAGTTTCGACCACGGTGAGCTACTCAGCCAAATTTGCTTCCAACAATCACGAGTCGCTGAAGAACAAGGAGACTTTGAGTCTGCGTTTAACGCGTTCAAGAAATACCGTACGCACGCACTCAAAATGCTCAAAGAACAAACTCACCGAATCAGCATGGATAAAGCAAGAGGCTCTAAACGCCAACTAGAGCAGCGAGCACGTAAGCTGATCAATCATATTCGCTCTCAACACGAATACGACCCTGAAAAACAGTTCTCTAATGTCGTTTCTGAGACCTACTGGTGGGAACAGTTAGTTTTGTTTAAAACGGAGCTCAAACGCTCTAACCACGCCATCATTATGATTCAGCATTCAAACCCCGAAGTTCTCGATGTTTGTACCGAGCTCGTTCATGCATTGACAACCTCCAGCGACCTCATCTCGAGAATTTCCAGTAACAGGCTAGCAATGTTAATTGCAGAAAAAGGTCAAGCAGCAGAAGAGGTCTACCGCACTGTCCAAGCGATGTTAGACATCTATCCATGGAAGCGACGCGGAATCAAAGGCCCTAAACCGATACTGTATTTGCAAGATATCCTGACCTTCCCATTCACGTTAGAACAGCTCGAAGAAAGTTATATTGAGGTAATGAAGAATGGAACAACTGCTTAGCAAGGTGACTGACGCAGGTATCGATCCTTCTTCCGTTTCAGGTGAAGAAGCGATTACGCTATGGGAACACATAGGGTTACATATTGCGTCAACAAACCGAGAGAAAGCGCATTGCTATATCATTAGCGCCGAGTATCGAAGAGAGATCAAACAGCTCAACGACAGCATTAGTGAATTGAAACAAGCGCTTGAGTTGCTTGTTTTACCAGAGGATGTAGAAGATATTCTTTCTGTGAAAGCAAGCTTGAGTGAGCGTTTAGTTGAAGTAGGTGACTACAATGCGGCATTAACCGAGTATGTTGCTTCAACCAATATCGCCGTCGAGTACGGCTATATTGATGAGTACGTATTGGCCATTATTGGAATGGGTAATTTGTGCGATGCCTATGGGGATCACCAACGTGCATTACGTTATTATCAAAAAATAGATGCTATCGATCACGCTATTGGCAGTCGATCCCTACGCCTTCGTTACAAGCTGTACATGCTTGCCTGTTATATCAGCTTGAACCGTACCGCAGACGCCAAAGAGCTATTGAGTGAATGTGAAGAACTGAGCATTCTCGTCAGTGATAAAAACCTCGCCGCACAAATTCACCTCTACCGAGCCAAATTACATCGTCTGCAAGAAGACTACCCCAGTGCGTTGCTGGCTATTTCGAATGTTCAGTATACAACGGGTAGTGCCACGACATACTGGTTATCTACGATGGTCAAAATTGAGACTGCGTATTGTCTAAACGGTGTAGGGCACACCTCTTTAGCTAATTTAACGTTGGACTCCATCAGTAAAAGGATTCAAAAGCAGCTATCTCCTATCGTTACTCAGCATTTTTATAACGCGATGAGTCAAGTTTACGCCTCTCAAGGGTTGTATCAAGAAGCATTAAATTGTGAAAAAAAAGCGCATAGAATCGAATCTGATCTTGTAAAACATATTCCGATCGGTGAGTTAGGGTCTGCTCAACTACGCCGACTTTCACGCTTTGAGTTACAACTCAAACTCATTTTGTCAGAGCTAGAAAACAAAGAACTAAAAGAAACCACCAAGCAGCATAAAAATACTGTTGCTCAGCTACAGCAGGACGTCTTTACCGATCCACTTACGTCTTTACACAACAGACGCTGGTTAGAAGTTAAACTAAAAGATCTACTTCTGCACGATACTGCATTTGCATTGATGGTCATCGATATCGATCACTTCAAATCCATCAATGACGAACTAAGCCATTTGGTGGGCGACAAAGCGATCAAAAGTGTGTCACAGGAACTGGCGTCCTACTTCAGATTTAAAGGCGCATCGTGCGTACGATTTGGTGGTGAAGAGTTCCTCGTGATCCTTGAGAATACCCAACTGGAACGCGCAGAAATGCATGCCGAGAATTATCGTGAACGGATTTATCAATATGGTTGGGACGATATTCTTGGTGAGCGGGGGCTGACCGTATCCATAGGGATTACCTTGCATCGAGAAGGCGAGAATACTCAGCGAACTTTTTATCGTGCAGACAAAGCTCTTTATCGCGCCAAAGCCAATGGCAGAAACCAAGTCTGTACCGAACTTTAAACCATGCCCCGGTTGACACCTGGGGCTTTAGTATACTTTTTACTTATCCTTCCTATATCACTTCACTGCTTGTTTAAATAAGTACTCAGCAACACCTTAACTGCCAATAAACATCAGTGGATACTTACATCGCATAAACATAATTCCTACATAAAAACCGCTTGATTCATCTGTAGTTAAGACAAATACTTAAATTGTTAATTTACGTAGATTTTCCATTTCGCAATACGCACAGGTAGGTAAGATGTTTCTAGACTATTTTGCACTTGGGTTACTCATCTTCGTTGCTTTAGTGATCTTTTACGGAATCATTGTCATCCATGATATTCCATATGAAATCGCCAAAGAGAGAGAGCACCCGCACCAAGACGCAATTCACTACGCTGGCTGGGTCAGCCTTTTCACTTTGCATGCGATGTGGCCATTTTTATGGATCTGGGCAACATTATGGCGCAAGGAACGCGGCTGGGGTTTTAAACAACTAGAACAAGAAACACACGACATTCATCACCGCCTTGAAGAACTCATCGATGAAGTCAACGAACTCAAAAACGAAGTATCGATGTTGAAACAACAAAAGATTCAGCAAAAGCCTTTGCCTGAACAAAGTAAAGAGGACGAATAATGGACTTATTGCTGATTCTGACTTACGCAGCTCTTTGTATTGCCATTTTTAAAATTTTCAATATTCCTCTAAACAAATGGACCGTTCCAACCGCCGTACTTGGCGGCGTAGTGTTAGTGGGCACACTCGTGCTGCTTATGAACTACAACCACCCATTTACTCAATTGGGTAACCAAGTGTTCCCGACTACGCCTATCGTCTCTGGCGTGCGTGGCCGCGTGGTGGAAGTGCCAGTCCAGGCCAACCAACCGCTCAAAACGGGCGATATTCTTTTCAAAATCGATCCTGTGCCTTTTGAAGCAGAAGTTGCTCGCCTGGAAGCGAAAGTCAAAGAAGCAAGCCAAGGTGCGTTGGGCTTAGAGTCTGATCTAAGAGAGGCAGAAGCTGCTGTATTGAAAGCGCAAGCGGACAGAGATAAAGCACAAAGGGAATTTAGCCGATATCAAAGGGGCTTTGATCGTGGCGCGTTTACTGAACAAGATTTGGATACTCGACGCCAAGCGTATAAAGCGGCAGAAGCCATGTTAGACGTTGCGATTTTGCAACAAGAACAAGCGCAAATCGCTCTGGACTCTGAAATCGGAGGCGAAAATACCCAAGTCGCGCAACTTCTTGCCGAGCTGCGTAAAGCAGAGTTTAACCTAGAGCAAACCGTCGTTCGTGCGCCAACCGATGGTTACGTTACGCAATTGGCTTTACGTCCTGGAGTGATGGCTGTGCCGTTGCCACTTGCCCCGGCAATGACCTTCGTACATACCGAAGACATTACGTACACCGCGGCATTCAGACAGAACTCATTACAACGCTTGAAGCCAGGCTTTGAAGCAGAATTTATGTTCCGCGCAATTCCGGGCAAAGTGTTCCGTGGCGAAGTCATTGACGTGATTCCAGCCATTGGTGAAAGCCAAATTCAAGCGCGAGGCGCTCTGCTTGGGACTGATGCCTTGCGCACGAGCGGACGTGTTTTTGCGAAGCTGAAAATTACCGACGACTTGAGTGGATACCACCTACCAATGGGTACTGCGGTTGAAGTTGCAGTTTATTCAGACAGCTTTACTCACGTATCAGTGATGCGCAAAGTGCTTATTCGTATGAAGAGCTGGCAGAACTATTTATACCTCGACCATTAATGAACATATAGCGCATTCATTTATTGGTAAAAATAACATCAAACCGTGTAATCAGGGGCTGACGATCAGCCCCTGATGCATTCTAGCCATCCAGATAGATAGCATTCCCACTTTTATTAATATTCTGTATAATGCGCGCCTTATTTTTAATGCTTGCTAAAACCAAAGCCAGTCAAAGGGATGCGTGAATCAAATCACACATTTCCTGAAGAAAAATAGAGCAAACAATAAGCAGCTTGGTTGTTTTGAATATATGTTACACAATCAAATAACTAACGCTTTCCAACAATATAAATGAACGTTCTTTAAAATCGACTATTGAACTGAGGTTATCTATGAATCTTTCCGCTAAAACTGTTGTGGTTATTGCAATCGGTGCTGCTCTTTACGGTATCGGCGGCTTACCTATGTTTGGCATCCCTGTGTTTGCAAACACAACGCTAAAACCAGCAATGGCAGTATTAGCATTGTTCTCAGTACTATTTGGACCACTTGTTGGCTTCTTGGTTGGTTTTATTGGTCACTGGGTTACTGACCTATTTGCAGGTTGGGGCGTATGGCTCACTTGGGTACTTGGTTCAGGTATTGTTGGTTTGATTATCGGTCTATTCCCTTCTCTAACGCGCTACCGTTTGGAGAAAGGTGATTTCAATATGAAAGACTTCGCGTTATTCGTAGTACTTGCGCTATTAGGCAACGTATTTGGTTACGGTTGCTCTGCATTCCTCGACACGATTTTATACGCAGAACCGTTCACTAAAGTGTTTACCCAGCTTTCTATTATCGCGATCGGTAACACCATTCTTATTGCTATTGTTGGCTTCTTCATTCTTAAGTCTGTCGCTAAACGTAACAAGCAAAGCCGTAACTTAACAGAGGCTTAATGTCGAATGACAATCGAATTTTCTAACTTCTCTTTTAGATATGAGTCGCTGGACAAACCGACGCTAAAAAATATCAATCTAAGGATAGAGAAAGGAGAGAAAATCGTCATTATCGGTCCAAGTGGTAGTGGTAAATCTACCCTTGGGCAATGTCTTAACGGACTGATCCCACACGCAATCAAAGGGGAAACCAGTGGAACATTGACCATCAATGGTCAAGACACCGCCCCTTTCGACATGCACCAATACACTGAGCAAGTTGGCACCGTACTGCAAGATACGGACAGCCAATTTGTCGGTTTGAGCATTGGCGAAGACATTGCATTTGCGCTGGAGAACCAGCTAACTTCAAATATCGACATGTACCCATTGGTCAAAGCCACGGCCAAAATGGTCGACTTGGAACAGATGCTAGAACGCTCACCCCACGATTTATCTGGCGGGCAGAAACAGCGTGTTTCTTTGGCGGGCATTCTCGTCGATGATGTCGATATCCTTTTGTTTGATGAACCACTAGCTGCGCTTGACCCTAAAACGGGTAAAAAAACCATCGAGATCATCGATGATCTACACCGCGAAACGGGCAAAACCATCGTAATCATTGAGCATCGTCTTGAAGACGTTCTGCATTGCTCAGTTGACCGTATTATCTTGATGGAAAGCGGCAAAATCATTGCCGATACAACGCCAGATGAAATTTTAGCGTCGCCTTTGCTAGAAGATTACGGCATCCGCGAACCGCTTTATATTTCAGCACTGAAAGAAGCAGGCTGCGCGATTGAGGGCGATGCAAAACCTTCTAGCTTAACTACCTTACCGTTGGAGCAATATAAACCGGCAGTACAAGCATGGTTTGATGGTTCAACAGCACAACCGCCCAAAACGCCAGCCGAGACTTTGCTTGAAGTCCGTGGCCTCACCTATTCTTACGACGGTGAGAAAAACGCGTTAGAAGACGTGAGTTTTGACATCAAGCGTGGCGAGTTTGTCTCTGTACTTGGCAAAAATGGCTCGGGTAAATCGACCATCACCAAACTGATTATGGGCGTTATTGAAGCGGATAGCGGCTCAATGAGTATGAATGGTCAAGATCTTAACGAACTGACCATCTTCGAGCGCAGCCAGAAAGTGGGCGTGGTGATGCAAAACCCGAATCACATGATTTCCCATCACATGATTTTCGACGAAGTGGCCTTCGGCCTCCGTAATCGTGGCGTTGAAGAGAAACAAATCGAAGCTAAAGTACTTGAAGTCCTTGAGCTGTGCGGTTTGAGCAAATACCGCCACTGGCCAATCGAAGCATTGAGCTACGGCCAGAAAAAGCGCGTAACCATTGCGTCAATTTTGGTATTGGAACCAGAGCTTCTGATCCTTGATGAACCGACGGCAGGTCAGGACTATCGAAACTACACGTCTATGCTGAGTTTCATCGAAAAGCTCAATCGCGAGTTGGGCGTAACCGTGATGATCATCTCTCATGACATGCATTTAGTGCTGGAATACACCACGCGCTCTATCGTGATTGCAGACAGTAAATTAGTCGCGGATGCACCAATGACGCAGGTATTCAGCAGTCCAGAGCTACTAGACCAAGCAAACCTCACCACAACAAGTCTGTTTGAGTTGGCTACGAAAGTTGGCATCGAAGACACCAATGGCTTTATGCAGCACTTTATCAATGTAGAAAAAGCGCACCGCCAACAAAAAAGCGACGACGTAAACCAACTAGAGAAAGCGGTGGCATGAAAGACAATAAGATGAAGTTTGGTATCAACTACATCGATACCCAATCACCACTTCATAAGTTGAATGGCATTACTAAGTTCTTGCTTTTCATTGCTTGGGTAACGGTGGTGTTGACCACATTTGACTTGCGAATCATCGCACTGTTGATCGTGCTTGGTTTAGGCTTACTGAAAATGACCAAAGTGCCCTTTCATGTCTACAAACCGCTGTTATTCGGTACAGGCACGGTATTACTGATCAATGCCCTGTTTATGTTCGCGTTAGCACCGCAACAAGGTACTGAATTCATGGGCTCATCAACGGTTTTACTCTCGTTACCCGGTAATTACTCGCTCACTCAAGAGACGTTGTTTTACCTAGTAACAGTGACGTTGAAATACTTCAGCATGTTTCCAATCGCGTTGGTGTTTGTATTTACCACTCACCCGACGGAGTTTTCAGCCAGCTTGAACCGCTTGGGTGTACCTTACAAAATCGCCTATGCCGTAAGCTTAACGCTGCGCTACTTGCCGGAAGTGAAAAAGGACTTTGTTAACATCATGCACGCGCAACAAGCACGCGGAGTAGAACTGAGCAAGAAGGCTCCGTTGTTCAATCGTATGAAGAACGTCGCGAAGATTCTTGGACCTCTGATTTTCTCTAGTTTAGACAGAGCCGATCAAATCTCAAACGCGATGACGCTACGTGGTTTTGGCCGCCACTCCTCTCGCACTTGGTACAGCTTAAAACCACTGACCAAAGCCGATATGATCTGCATGGCTGGGATTGCGGTGATAGTGATTGCTGCGATCAGCAAGCGTGTGATGGACACACAACTGTTCTGGTATCCGTTTTAAATTCTGAAGCTTCAAACTGAACATAACGTGGTTAGTGTTGTGACCACGTTATCTTCCGTCTTTCCCCTCGATAACTCGCCTGTTGGCTTCTTGCTTGCAAGTATTCAAAAGAAGCGGTAATTTCAGCGGCTCGCTGATGTGCCAGAAAGTTGCTTATTCAAACGACCAACATGAACTAAACTCATCAGTTTTATCAGGGGCTTAATGATCAACTGCGCACTGCCTACAATGAAAAGCCAAGTACCACTTTCAATCAACGAATCATTCAAAAAGAAAAAGCTACCAATTAAAAACCAAATAGCAATGAGTAGGTCGTTTGCAGCACCTAACGCCTCATAGCGGCGCTGAATAACGATGTGACGGCTTCCTAGATCTAAATCCAACTCTCTGCCATGTATCTGCACTGTATAGCTCCCCTCTTATTGTTTCGCGTCAGTTATGCCCAAGTTATTTCGAAATACTTAGTTCTAAACCCTAACGGACGTGGCATGCATTGACAACCATTGGAGGGATTATCTATTTGCAATAAAAAGAAAAGGGCGCATAAGCACCCTTTTTAGCGAGTCTAATTACAGGTATTCGCTTTAATGATTAGATAGTGAGTACCAACTTAACTCCACTTCAACAAGCGAGTTTCGTTGCCTTCTTCCGGCTTCGCTGGAATATTGAGTGACAACAGCAAGCTCACTGCTGCCATACCAGCGCCGATGTAAAATACGCTCGCAGGTGAAACAAGCCAGATGACACCAAACGTAACAGGTATTACAACTGCAGCAATATGGTTAATCGTAAACGCAACGCCTGCGGTCGACGCCATATCGGCAGGATCGGCAATTTTCTGGAAGTAGGTTTTAATCGCAAGCGCTAACGCGAAAAATAAATGATCGACAACATACAATGCTGCCGCCCACTCTGCCGTTTGCACCAAACCGTACCCGACGAACACGAAGATCAAACCGACGTATTCAAACATCAACGCTTTGCGCTCACCAACAACGCCGATAAAACGGCCTATTCGCTTCGCAAACAAGAAGTTAAAGACATAGTTAATCAGGAACAACAACGTAATATCTGCGGCGGAGTAACCAAACTTTTCTACCATCAAGAAACCAGCGAACACCGTAAAAATTTGACGGCGTGCTCCACTCATAAACGTAAGCGCATAGTATAACCAGTAACGTTTACGCAGGATGAGCTTCTTGTTCTGAGGCACTTTTGTCTTAAATTGTGGGAAGGCAAATGCCATCACCAAAATGAGCACAAAACCTAAACCACCAGCCATTAAATAGATCGTTTTAAAATCAAGTTTGAGCTGTTCGAGCGAAACCCAAATGGCGCCGTAGGTAAACAGAGAAGCCAAAGCTCCAACAGAAATAAACTTACCCAGCATTTCTGGCGCTTCTTCTTTAGATAGCCATTGTAAAGACAAAGACTGCTTGAGTGTTTCAAAGTAATGGAAGCCGGTGGACATTAACAAGGTTGTAAAAAGTAGACCGTACAAAGTGGGAAAATAACCTGTTAATGCCGTACCAAGCGTAAGCATCGCCAAAGATACGAGCATAAAGCGTTGCTCTCGGATAAACAGCAATACAAACACGGCGGTAAAGGCCAAAAAACCCGGAATTTCGCGCACACTTTGCAATAGGCCTATGTCTGCACCATCAAAGTTTGCTTTCTCGATAACAAAGTTGTTCAACAACGCCATCCAGGTAGAAAAAGCAATGGGCACGATAATGGAAATTAACAGGAGGAAATTTTGCGGCGTTCTCCAGCCGTGCGATGAGGTAGTCATGATGTTTCCTTTAAATATGAAGGCATCATCATAGCTTTAAATGTAACAAATTCGCAATATCATTATTATTTTAAGCCCAGAGCAAGCAGATATGGCTGAGGAATATTGTTATGAAGATAAACATCGCGCTTAACTCCTGGCTAAGCGCGATGTTCAAGTATCAAGAGAAATAAAGCATGAGTAAATGTGCTCAGTGGCTTAATCAATGACTTTTACTGATAGGCGATTTTTAAATTCAAACACATGTTCTGGACATACATCCAAACAACGACCACAGCTAATGCAGTTTTGATCCATAACTCGACGATCTCCCTCTTTCAAAGGCTGCCGAAGCACTTCTGGTTCTGGGCAAACGTAAAAGCAATCCATGCATTTGGTGCAATCTTCGCGCCGAACAGCAGTAACGCGCAACAGGCTTTTTCGGCCTATCACGCCATAGGTAGCCCCCAGTGGACATAAGTGCCCACACCACCCATGCTCAACCAAGAGTAAATCCAACACAAACACTAGGGCGATTAGCACCCAACCTGCGCCCATACCAAACACCAACCCGCGATGAAGTGCCGCAACTGGATCTAACCATGTCCAAAGAATCGCGCCAGATAGCGCACTGCCCAACATCAAAACAGGGATCAGCCAATAACGAATCATGGGAGACCAACGATAGCTCGATTTAATGTTGAACTTTCGACGCAACCACGCCGCCAAGTCTGTCACGATGTTCAACGGGCACACCCAAGCACAAAATGCGCGCGGCGCCAAAATCGCGTAAAACACCACGACAATCACTACGCCTAACAACGCATTAAACTCCGGAACATGCCCTGTCGCCAAAGCTTGAAGCACAATTAACGGGTCACTTAACGGCACGTTATCGAGCAACATACTTGATGACAGATTACCAGTTAGAATTCCCAGCGTCGGCCCAGCCATAAACAGCGCAATGATGGTGAACTGACATAGCCGACGTAAAATCAAAAACCGATGCGCGCGCCACCAACCAAGCTTTTCAAGCGCTTCTTTGCCAGCATTTTGAGCTAAATTCTTTGCCATTACTTACCTCCTTTTAGCGATTCAAGCGCACCTTCCGGTACAGGCGTCTCACTAGGGAGGATATTTTCGAGTGGTTTGTCGATCTCTTTCCAACCAAAATTGTAGTGGCTGCCCACTTTGCCTTTCGCCAAATCCGTCGGGACGACTTTAATAGCAGCGACATCCAACACGCACGCTTGTTCACACTTACCGCATCCGGTACACACTTCGGAATTCACTGTTGGGATAAGTTTGGCGTGATAACCGGTTCGGTCGTTGTGAACCATCTCTAATGTGATGGCTTCATCAATCAGCGGACAAACGCGATAACAAACGTCGCATCGTAACCCTTGCCAGTTAAGGCAAGTTTCATGGTCAATAAGAACCGCTGTACCCATTCGAGCATCATCAATATCGGTTAGTTTCGGATCCAGCGCCCCAATCGGACAAGCGACAACACAAGGAATGTCTTCGCACATTTCGCAGGGAATATCGCGTGCAGTAAAGTAAGGTGAGCCAGTCGCGACGGGTGAAAGTAATGTCGCAAGTTTCAAGGTATCGTAAGGACATGCCTGAACACACAAGCCACATCGAATACAAGCTGATTCGAAATCGCCTTCCGGCAGTGCACCAGGCGGACGAATAGGCACACCTTTGGTTTCTCGAGCTTGGCTTTGTAGCGATTGTAAGCCCAATACACACGCAGCTGCGCCAACACCAGCCGCAGTTCGAGCTGTATCACGTAAAAATCGGCGCCGACTTTGCGATATTTTAGACTGAGAGGATTTCATGCTATTTCCTCAACAAAACTCCCTTATCAAGTTAAGCATAAATAGCCCTAAACGTGTCGTTTCCCTATACCTCATAGGAGGTAACCCCATCCTCTATTGATTCAAGTCAACTGACGCACAGTGCCGTCGTCACAGTTTGACTAAATGCGTTTATTTACTGCGACATGAAATTCACCACGATACTCTGCAGTACGCGCCATTCTCAGTACAATAATTCAACACCTTTGCAATCTACTCGCTCAATTCGATGATAAATCACTACTAAAAATTCAAAAAATGACATCATAACAAGCTAATTTAAAAGGCATTTATCCATTAAACATAAAAAAACACTATCCAAATAAGAAAACTGTGGTTAGATTAAAAATTAAAACTAAAAAGCGAAGGAGAGAGGCATGGAAATTATCGTACGTCCAACGACCGTCGAAGACGCAGCGGCACTCGTAGAAATCTATTCACAACCAAAAGCACAACGTGAAACCCTGCAACTCCCAAAGCCTTCGCTCGCGATGTGGGTGGAAAGATTGTCAAACATACCTGATGGTGTTTATAGCTATGTCGCTGAAATTGATGGTAAAGTCGTCGGAAATATTGGCTTTCACCACTCTCTACGTCCAAGAACGATGCACACGGCATCGTTTGGCATCGGAGTACATGATAGTTTCCACGGACTCGGTATTGGTAGCAAATTGATAGAAACAGTCACTGAACTAGCAGATAACTGGTTAAATGTGAGAAGAATTCAGATAGAGGTCAATGCCGATAACGACGCCGCCATTGGGCTTTATAAAAAGCATGGATTTCAAATTGAGGGTGAAGCGATTGACGGTTCCTTCCGTGATGGTGAATTCATCAATACCTATTACATGGCGCGCATCAGACCAGGCCAAAGATAAAACAAAGCCTCCTACTAATTGGAGGCTTTTCTTTTTAAACTTCGACTCACTTTCGTAAGTAAGCCAACGCTCTGCGAGTCAATGCTTCTGTGTAGGGATTGATCTTCCAGTGGTCGGGACTCCAACCTTTCACAAATCGCTGAAAGTCTGCCCAAGCCACAGCAAACAAAGGACGCCACTCACGCTCGACTTCATTAGGGTCAAGATTCGGTTGATAGACAATTAGCGCGTGTTGCAACTGAGCAAAATACGTATCCAAAACCCAAACTTCCATCTCTGCACAACGTTCTGGCTTAACGGCGCTACTCATAAACAGTGCCACATCTTTCATTGCACACCCACATCCAACGTATTGAAAGTCAACCGCAACAACGCTTGATTCTTCTTCATCAAAACAGAAGTTCGCCAATTTGGCATCACCGTGTACTAGTGTTTTAAACTTAGCTTGCGAAAGCGTTTGATCAATCAATTGAGCCGCATTTTGTAGCTCAGTGTCTTGCAATGCTTCAAGCTCGTCGGGTCTGGTTGCTAAGTGCCAGTATGTTCCGGTATGCCACAACTTATCCGAACGAACATCGATGTATCGCGCATGAAAGTTCGCCAACCAAGTGAGGCAGGCTTGTAGATGCTCTAGCTGTGCATCTGTGATGACTTTTGGAAAGCCCACCTCGGCGAGATCTTCCATCACAATGAGCCATTCATTCTCCGATTGGAACGTTTTTAGACCTTGTGGTACTCGGCAGCGAGTATCCACCCCTCCGGAAAAATACTCATACCAATTCACTTCCACCTGATAAGAGTGCAACTTTCTTTGATGAGAACGGTCCGTATTCCAGCCTCTAGGATGCTCTGAAGGCTTAGGGAGTTTTACATGCTTAATGATCACTGAACCAGTAGAATAAGTAACTCGGACTAACTCCCCATAGCCTCCCCATAGCGATTGTATGACTTCTACAGAGCGGTAATTACCGAGATTGAGTTCCTGGCCAATATTTTGGTAGCGTTGGTGGTTGTTACTCATCATGTGAGCAGATGTGACCACGTTTGGTTCTTCTCCATGTAGTGAATAACATATGGGCAAACTGGTTTGATTTGATAACCGAGTGACTCAATTTCTGGCAACACCGCTTCCATCATCACTTTTCCGTACCCCTTACCTCGCAGTGCTTCAGGAACAACCGTTGATGTAATGTGCATGACATTACCCTTAAGCTGATAAATCACCTTGGCTTTATAACCCTGCTCTAAATCAACCCAGAATGTACTATTCGTGGTCTCATGAGTTACTTTATGCATATCTTGCTCTCTAATTTTTGTTACAGATTGATTGAATCAAACTATATCACTGAATAAAATCGATACCATGCGAGAGTGCTGCTTCGCCTCACGCGATTACCTTCTTACATCAGGTACGACAATTATAATGAGAAATATGAGCCCAATTGCCAGAGACGGCAAGCTACCTCTGCAAAGCAAGAAGGCACCAGAACGTCAGGCAAGTACATTAAATAGCACCGATGCAATGGCAATGGTCGAACACGGCAGTGAAGTGAGCTTAAACGTCACCACCCCCGTTGGTACAAAGTTTATTACAACCAGCACATTTGTTGGCTGTCACTCAAATAATACTGCATTGATAGAGGTTCCGAACATCTCTGATGAAGACTTGAAGTTCTATTTTCAGGAAGGCTTTTGGATCAATGTAAAAGCCTACTCTCATCGAGGTGAAGGGGCCGTTATCCCATTTCGGGCCCAATTGCAGCATCGACTAGGCGATCCGTACCCAATTTTGGTGCTAGACCTACCCAACACTATGCAGGTCTTTCAGCTTCGCAAAGAAGTGCGTTACGAAGTAAATTTGAGAGCGCGTGTTTGTTTAGAAGCCTATCGAACTGAATGCGAAATAAGAGATTTATCTCGTAGTGGCTGTCGTTTTGTAACATCACCGATGAGCCGACCACTTCAGGTTGGTGACCACGTTTCATTGGATCTAACGATGCCCGGAGAAAGTCGTATGCTAGCGCCGTTGCGAGGTCGTATTTGTAATTTACAAAAATCAACGCACTATGCTCGCTACGGAATGGAGTTTGATGAGGCTGGTAAAAACAACGCTAAAAACCTCCTCAGTCACCTCAAATTTGATGGTACTAAGCTCACACTAAAAAGATAGATTTGATAACCCCTATCGCTTATCAAGAAGCTTTGAAGTGCTAGAAAACAAGAAACCCCTTACTTTTCAGTAAGGGGTTTTATTTACTAAGAATAAGGCAGTATCTTAGATAAGAGTCATGACTTAGAAGTCGTAACGTAGACCTAGCGCTAGCTCATCTTTTTCAGCCGCGCCTTCGTTATCCATTAGATCGAAGTTGTATGATGCGTAGCCACGGAAGTTAGGCTTGAAGTAGTAAGTTACATCAACAGCTAGGTTTTCTACAGTATCTGCGTCTTCTAGTTCACCTTTGTTGAACGTAGAAGTGAATACAGTTTGACCCATAGTGTAAGCAGCGGCTAGTTCGTAGCCTTTGTAATCAAAAGTCTTACCTGCAACATCCATATCCGCGCCAGTGTAGTTACCAGCGAAGTAGAAGTCACCTACAGAGTATGCAGCTACCAGCATGAACTCATCGCTGTCGTTTTGATCTGCGTAACCAGCACCTAGTTCAAAACCAGTGTTAGCAAACGCGTAAACACCAGATAGAGAGAAGCCACCTTCCTCGTTGTCTGTAAAGCCTTGTGCATCTGTTGTGCGATCAGCAAAACGGTAGCTAGCACGTACAGCTAGTTGCTCGAATTGGCCTTTGTAAGACAGCATGTTATCTGTACGGTCAGAAACAGGCAGTTTAAGTGCTGCTGTGTTACCGTGGTAAGCCATAATGTCAGTAAAGTCAGTAAGAACCACTAGTGCGCCGTCGTTTTTACCGTAAGTTACTTCACCGTATTTGCCACCCAGACCCGCATAAGCGTAACGAGTTTCAAGATCACTATTGTTATCTACGGCACCTTCTTCTTTTGTTTTGAACTCACCTTCCCAAAAACCAACGCCGTATAGGTTTTCATTGATTTCCTGTTTGCCTAGGAAGTTAAGACGGATGCGAGTACGGTCTTCTGCCTTACCATCCATCATAGAAAGACGCGCTTCAGCGCGGCCGCCCATCTCAAGAGAAGTGCCATCTTGGTTGTATAGTTCTGAAGCGACAACTTGAGATCCTGATGCCATTAGCGCCACTGCTACAGCTAAAGTTTTTAATTTCATTTTTATTTTCCATATCATTGTTTTATATGTGTTTTCTCACCAGAAAAACAGGACTTTTCTGTACCAACGAGAAAACTGGCGGCATAGTAGCAGCTGTTATTTTTCACGCAACGTGTTGAATAAACAGCGCTTATAGAAGAAAACACCACTTAAAATGGCGATATGAATACCTCTCAACCATCAAGTTATCGGTTGAGTTAAAAAAAATGTTCGCGTCAAAAAAAAATTGACGAAAAAAATGTAAAAACAATATCACAAAACGTGACATTGCCCGCAAAAAATCTTGTTAACTAACTGTTTTAGATAGACTTATTGATAATAAATCCGATTATTACAAACAAAAAAATCCCTGAGCATTCACTCAGGGATTTAGAGATTTGATAAGTAGATGATGAATTAAAGCTTAAAGAAACTTAATTGCTCTTTCTGCTTCTCTGCAAGTAATGAAAGCTCAGTACTCGCACTTGCACTCTGGCTGATGCCCGCTACATTTTGGTTTACAAGCTCCGACATGTTAACCACGTTGCGATTGATATCTTGAGTAACTTGAGACTGCTCTTCGGCTGCGGTTGCTACTTGCGTGTTTGAATCGTTGATGTTGGCGACCGACTCGGTAATTCCAACCAACGCTTCATTCGCTTGTTGCGTCAGCTCGTTGTTGCGGCTAAGCATATCAAGGCTGACTTGCATACTGTCATTCGCCAGCCCAGACTGCGCTTGAAGCTCTTCAATGATCGTTTGGATCTCTTGTGTCGAGTCTTGAGTACGCGCTGCTAGCATGCGTACTTCATCAGCTACTACCGCAAAACCACGACCAGACTCACCAGCTCGCGCCGCTTCAATCGCAGCATTCAATGCTAGCAAGTTGGTCTGCTCAGATACGCCGCGAATCACTTCAATAACATCGTTGATCTGTACAGATTGCTCTTTTAGACGCAAAACAACTTGCGCTGCATCGTTCAATGCTTGAGACATTTGCGCACTTGCTTCCGCACTTTCTTGGAAGATAGCCAAACCTGATTGAGCAAGTCCATCAGCTTCACGCGCTGTTGCGTCAGCAGAGGTCGCGTTATCACTCACATTATTCGCAGTACTTGCAAGCTCGTTAACCGCAGATGCAACTTGCTCGATCTCCGCCAACTCTTGTTGAGCGTTCGCTTCCGCTTGCGTCATTACCGCAGCTAATTCGGTCGATGCAGATGCAACTTCCTCACTAATACGGGTTAACTGGTCCACAGTGTTGTATAACTGCTCTGCGGTTTGGTTTACATCTTTGCTCAGCTTAGAGATCTCATTGTCCCCATCGACATCTGCACGTACTGATAGATTACCCATTGCTAACTGACGCATCACTTCTTGCAGCTTTTGGATTGGTGTAACAATCATGCCAGACAGGAACCAAGCGCCTATCAATGAGAAAGCAAATACCGCTAAAACCGTCAACATAGCGTTATTTTGCACACGTTCATTTTGCTGATGACTTCTGATAGTAGATTGTTCAGCTTGCTCGTTTACATGCTTTGATAGCGTGTTAATTTGTTGGACCATTTCTCGGCCAACATTGCGATACTCTTTGACAAATGCACGGTACTCGCTATCCGATTTCAAACCTTGATCGTATTGGTTGAAGAAAGCAACTGAGCGCTCTGAATATCGCACATAGGATTCAATTGCTTGGCGAACTTTAACGGCATCGTCACGGAATAGGTTTCGGGCTTCAATTGCGCTTAAATCGGCATCAACTTGCTTTAAGCCTTCTTTCAATTCGGTTAGAAAATTCTCACGACGAGAAGCATCGTAAATAGCGTAAACCGCGCTTATGCGCAGAGGGTAAATTTGGTCGTCAATACTCGCCAATGTGTCTTTGTGAAAAACCAAAGATTCTTGGTTGGAAGCAATAACATCTTGCTCTGCTTGAAGATTGTTTTTAGTAATCCAAAGAGCAATAAACAAAACAATCGCGGTAAATAATACCGGAACCAAAATTTGCGTTCGTACTGACAAATTTTTCAGTGATAACTGCATGACAGGGCCTCAGTTGTATACGTGATGTCTATATCCAAACAAACTCGAGCAGTGCCTATAACAACGTTACTTTTCGGCAGTTTGAATATCTATGCTTCCTTGCGACGGGATAAATCCCAGACGAATAAACAAGTGGCGAATATTAGAGGTCGATCACACTTTTGTCTAGTACAAAAACTCTCCATTTTCAATCTGTTATTGACAATATCCCGACAGTGGCGTCGGGATATTGTCGTTATGATAAATTATGATCACTTATGATGAGATACATTCACATTTAGGACGGTTTCAGCCTATTTTCTCAACGAATTGAGCTTAGCTTGAGCAAGGCCAAAAATGGTATCGATTGGATAAGAGCCTTCATCGGTTGGCTCACCAGCAACTTTCCCCGTAAACAATTCGATAGCTTCAGTAACATGGTCAATCGCCCAAATATTAAACTCGCCTTTTTCGACTGCTTTCACGATGTCGGAACGAAGCATTAGATTGTGAACATTAGAGCGCGGAATAATGACCCCCTGCCCGTCATGACGACCTTTAATTACACACACATCATAAAAGCCTTCGATCTTTTCGTTTACGCCACCAATAGGCTGAGCTTGACCAAATTGATTCATCGACCCTGTTATCGCAATGTCTTGTCGGTTTGGTTGCTTTGAAAAAGCAGACACAACCGCACATAACTCAGCCATGCTGGCACTATCACCATCAACACCACCATAAGATTGCTCAAAGGTAATGGTTGTCGTTAATGGCACTCGTGCCGTTTTACCAAATACGGAAGATAAGTAGGCAGACAAAATCATCACACCCTTAGAGTGAATACTGCCCCCCAAATCCACGCTGCGCTCGATATCGATAACCTCCCCATCACCGTAACACGTCGTCGCTGTGATGCGATTCGGTGCACCAAACATGTAGTCACTAGTGCTCAATACCGAAAGTGCGTTCACTTGGCCTACGGCTTCTCCTTCGGTGCGAATCAGCGTTGTGCCGTTAATAAAGGTTTCCATTACGTTATCGCGTAATCGGCTTACTCGCATTTCTTGGTTATTGAGCGCCTCTTCAACATGACCAATACGGATCATGTTGGAGTTGGCTTGACGAGCCACGTAATTCGACTCTCGAAGCAAGTTGGCGATATTAGCCGAATGTAGAGATAGCTTGGATTGGTCGCCAGACAAACGTGAGCTGTATTCGATGATCCGAGCAATGGCTTTGCGATCGCAATGCAGCATATTGTTGTCATGCACCACGCTAGAGATAAAGCGCGCGTAATGCAGCTCAGACTCCGGCGTACGTTTCATTTCGTCTTCGAAATCTGCCGTCACACGGAACAACTCGCTGAACTCTGGATCGTAATGTTGGAGTAATTGGTAAGTTCGGTAATCACCAAATAAGATAATTTTGATATCAAGCGGAATCGGTTCAGGATCGAGTGATACCGCCCCCGTCAATGTGACTTCTTTTTCTAGAGACGTAAAACTCAATTGACGAGCACGCAATGCGCGCTTCAAACCATCCCAAACGTAAGGCTGTTCAAGTACTTTCTGAGCATCCATTAATAGAACGCCGCCATTCGCCTTATGCAAGCTCCCTGCACGAATCAGCGAGAAGTCGGTAAACACCGTTCCCTTGAAAGTGGCAGTCTCAATCGACCCGAAGAGTGAATGATAGTTGGGATTTTCTTCAACAACGATAGGAAATTCGCTGCTTTTACGGCTTACCAAGACGTTCACTTTATAACGACGTGGCAATTTTTTATCCAAGGATGCCGTCGCAATTTCGCCTTGCTCGCCACTTTGGTCAAGGAAGATATCTGCGTTTTCAACAATATCTTTTTGCAGCTCAGTTAAGTAGGTTTTGATTTCGGAATATTGCGCGTAATCCACTTTGAGTTTTTTGATGAAGTGAGTAATCACATCAAGCGTCACTTCATCATTGAGCTTTTTGATTTTATCGCTGTATGTCTCTTCCCACTCCGTAAGCTCACGAACCATCGAGCGCAATCGCACTTCGAGTTCATCAATAGCATCGCTGAATTGCTCTTGTTCTTTTTTGCTTAGTACATCAAAGGACTCTTCCGTATGAAGCTCATCACCGTTCATGGCGACAAACTGATAATCCCCCTGCGTAGTCAGTGTTAGGCTGATGCCCTTTTCTTTTGCCTCTCGACTAATACGATCCAGCTCGTTTTGTTGCTTAGCTGCCAATTGATTTTTTAATCGCTCAGCGCGGCTAAAGTACATTTCATTGTCGAATGCTAGGGGTAAAGCATTTAATAATTTGCCCATTAAAGCTTCAATATCAACACGTAGCTTATTTCCGATACCACAAGGCAGCTTTAATACCTTTGGTGTACGGGTATCCTCAAAGTTCGCAACGTAACACCAATCAAACAGGGCTGCTGCATCGTGCTGGTGACGATTCAGATAGCGCAAGATCATGGTGCGTTTACCTAGCCCATTCTGACCAATGGCGTAGATGTTATACCCTTTCTCTTTGATGGACATCGCAAACTCGACCGCTTTTTGCGCGCGCTCTTGGCCCACGATTTCATCAATTGGAGGTAACTCCTTGGTCGACTTACATGGCATATTCTCTAGATCTGCTACAGAATATAGCTGCTTAGCTTCCAATCTTAGTATTGCCATATCCACTTCCTTTTTTCTTATTTTCGTTATTTGAGTGTAGAGATTATTTGCTTAATTTTAAGTGATTTACCTTCCACCCTAGATTGATTGGACATTTTATGAACACATAAGTGATATTAACACGCACTTGCAATTGATAATCAATTTCATTTAATATCTAAACAAATCAAATGTTGTGGAGATGGATATGAATATTGAGCAATGCTGGATGCGCTACTTAAAAGCGGAGCAACTGATGGAACAAGGCCATTGGCCAGAAGCTCATCGTTTATATGACGACGTGCTCAACAATCTACCCAACCACATTCATCTAGCGCTAGAAAATGCACAAACTAAACCTTGCCAGTTTGTATGTCTCATTACGGGGCTTAGAGATGCCAGCGTGACGCAATCAGAGATTCTCAACAAACTCGGCTTACAGCATGATGCGTTCTCAATACTCAATCAAACTTACGCGCTATTTCAATTTTTGCAGCTAGAGAGCCATGAACTGATTGAGCGCGTAGGTCACCTACTTGGTCAACAGAGCGAAGACTTGTTAGCTCACATGGCGGCATTTTGCTCTGCCCAACGTAATGCTCAATGGATGATAGAACTCGAGCACGTAACGCGCGCACATGAGCAGTTCTTACATTTGCAAGCAATGAGTTCGGCAAAATCTTCGCCTTCTCACCTGTATAATTAATCTAAAGCTCAAGCATTGAGGACAACTAGGTTTGTGCTGTCCATTACTTGAGTATCATTTGCTTTATCAACCACAAGGATCTGTGATGTCTTCTAAAACCATTCTTTCGGTGAACAACCTATCAGTCAGCTTTACGACAAACGATGGTATCGTCGATGCAGTAAAGAATGTTAGCTTCGATTTAAAAGCAGGCGAGACGCTGTCCATCGTTGGCGAATCTGGCTCTGGCAAGTCAGTATCAACCAATGCACTGATGAAACTACTGCCAGACAACGCTATTTTGCATGAAAGCTCATCCATCATGTTTGAGGGTAGCTCCATCTTGGATAAAACAGAGCGTGAAATGCAAAGTATTCGCGGTGATCGCATTGGCATGATTTTTCAAGAGCCGATGACCTCACTAAACCCGTACATGCGGGTGGGTATCCAAGTCGCTGAGGCCATCATGTGTCACCGCCCGGTCGACAAACGAACAGCAAAAGCAAAGGTGTTAGAGCTGTTTGAATTGGTTCATATGCCAAACCCAGAAAAAGCGTACAACAAGTACCCACACGAATTTTCTGGTGGTCAATTGCAACGTATCATGATTGCGATGGCACTGATTAACGAGCCCGATATTTTGATCGCCGACGAACCAACAACGGCGTTGGATGTCACGGTTCAAGCAGAAGTGTTGCACCTGATTAAAGAAATTCAGGCTCAGATGGGCATGGCAATCCTATTTATTACTCATGACTTAGGCGTCGTAAAACACTTTGCAGACCGTGTCATTGTGATGTGTAAAGGAGAAGTCGTCGAAGAAGGCGAAACACAAACACTCTTCAAGGACCCAAAGCACGAATACACACGTATGCTAATCAATTCGATTCCTAAAGGCAGTAAGGAGCCTATTAGCGAAAGTGCTACGCAGCTGTTAAAGGCTGACGATATACGAGTCAAATTCTTGGTAAAGTCGCATTTTATTGCGAGCAAGAATGAGTACTTCGAAGCGGTAAAAGGCATTTCTCTTGAGCTTAAACAAGGAGAGACCCTCGGGATCGTTGGGGAGTCCGGTTCAGGTAAGTCTACACTCGGCCGAGCTTTGATAGGTCTACTGCCCTCAACTGGCAAAATAGAATATAAAGGCCAAGATATGGCCTTGCTGACAAACAAAGAACGTTTTGAGCTGAAAAAAGACGTTCAGATGGTATTCCAAGACCCTTATGGTTCGCTTTCTCCTCGTATGACTATCGGCGAGATCATCACTGAAGGATTAACTGTCCACCAGCCAATGTTGAGTAAAAAAGAACGTATGCAGAAAGCACGCGACGTGCTTCGAGAGGTTCGCTTAGATCCCGCGTCCATCAACCGTTATCCACACGAGTTTTCGGGAGGCCAGCGTCAGCGTATTGCTATCGCGCGAGCACTAATTCTTGAGCCTTCGTTTATTTTGCTTGATGAGCCAACCTCTGCATTGGACCGCTCGGTTCAACTGACTGTGATTGATCTCCTGAAAGATTTGCAGAAAAAACACAATATTGGCTACTTGTTTATTAGCCACGATCTATCAGTCGTCAAAGCCCTTTCTGATCGTGTTCTTGTCATGCAAAAAGGCGAGGTCATGGAACAAGGTACAGCCGAAAATATTTTCCAAAACCCTAAAAATGACTACACGAAAAAACTGATAGATGCCTCATTTGATCTTGAAAACAGTGAAAATCAGCACAATGCGGCTTAGGTTCATCACAGTTTCATATTCATAAACTAGGATTAAGAAAAGGTGATGATTTCATCTTGTCTTAAGAATGGCATAGCTGCCTTTCGGTTTGGCCGCCGAGACTGGTTGGTTCAAGAGTCAGACTTAGTCAACCTGGCTCAAATACTGGTAAACAGTATGAATTGAGTTCCCCCAACCATGAAAAATGCCGCGACAGAGTCGCGGCATTTTTTATTCTCAGAAGCTTCGAGTAACTAAGGCATTAAATCGACTCAATACCCATATTATGTAACGTAAATGCATACACGTCTGTGGTGAGGTCAATTTGCTTACTCAGCGGCATTCCTGCACCATGACCGGCATTAACATCAATGCGTATCAATACTGGATTAGCGCCTTGCTGTTTGTCTTGCAGCTCCGCAATAAATTTGTACGAATGTGCTGGAACCACACGATCGTCGTGATCAGCAGTTGTCACCAAGGTAGCAGGATATTGCACGCCTTCTTTTACATTGTGAACAGGAGAGTAGCCAAGCAAGTATTGGAACATCGCTTCGCTTTGCTCAGACGTGCCATAGTCATACTTCCAGCCTTCTCCAGACGTAAACGTGTGGTAACGCAGCATATCAAGCACACCTACGGCTGGCAGCGCCACCTTAAATAACTCAGGACGTTGCGTCATACACGCACCAACCAACAAGCCGCCATTTGAACCACCACGAATCGCTAGGCGCTCGGAGCTAGTGTAGTCGTTTTCAATCAGGTATTCCGCCGCCGCAATAAAGTCATCAAATACGTTTTGCTTTTGCTGCTGAGTGCCTGCGTTGTGCCAAGCTTTACCGTATTCACCGCCGCCTCGCATGTTGGCTACAGCGTAAATACCACCCAATTCCAGCCAGTTGGCCACATTGCCAGAAAACATCGGAGTGAGGCTGATGTTAAAACCGCCGTAACCATACAGCATGGTTGGCGCACTGCCATCAAGCGCGATGTCCTTCTTGTATGAGATGATCATCGGAACTTGCGTGCCATCTTTTGAGGTGTAGAACACCTGTTTTGATTCATACTCACTGCGATCGAATGGCGCTTTTGATTCTTGAAACAGCGTCGATTCACCAGACTCAACATCAAATGAGAAGATCGTCGGTGGTGTCACATAGTTAGTGAATGTGTAGTAAAGTGTAATTTCTTCTAACTTGCCAGCTAGACCATAAGCCGTGCCTTCTCCCGGCAGTTCTACATCTCGAATCCATTCACCTTGGTAGTTAAACTGCTGCACTTTAGAAAGTACATCCACCATATAAGTCGCAAACAGATAACCGCCACCTTTGCTGATTTCTAACGGCTGTTCCTGTTCAGCAATCACGTCAGCCCATTGTTCTGTCTGAGTGTTGTAGCTGACAACTTTGCCGTTCGGCGCATCTAGGTTGGTGTAAAGCAGCAAGGTTTCGTTTTGACTATCAATCAAGTAGGTGTCGCCTTGCGTTGTCTCGCGAAGCGTCACAATCGCTTGGGACTCAGACTGTAAATCAATATAAAACAGACGATTACCCGATGTGGATTCTGCGCCAGAAATAATGAGGAAGCGATCGTCCGTCGTCGTGGTACCAGACACATAACGATGAACCTGCGTATCCAACTCACCGAAAATCACTTTATCTTCAGACTGAGGTGTACCAAGTTCATGATAATAAAGCTTGTGATGTTCAGTTCGCGCAGATAACTCACTGCCTTGCGGCTTATCATAGCTAGAGTAATAGAAGCCTTTGCTGCCCAACCAAGAAATCGACGTAAACTTTGCATCCACAATCTCAGGCTCTAACTGTTCTTTGGTTTCCGCATCAATAACAAAGATTTTGCGCCAATCACTGCCCCCTTCCGAGATGGAATACGCGACCAAACGATAATCTTTAGAGAAGCTAACTTCGCCAAGAGAGGTAGTGCCCTCTTCGGAGAAAGTATTTGGATCAAGGAAAACCTCGGCTTCTCCCTCGCCTTTACGTCGATACAATACGCTTTGATTTTGCAAACCGTCGTTTTTGTAGAAGTAGGTGTAGTCACCACGTACAAATGGCTGGGAATATTTTTCGTAGTTTTGACTGTTCGCCACTAAGTCACGGATTTGTTGGCGGTACGGGATCTGACCAAGAAAATCGAATGTTACCGAGTTTTGACCCGAAACCCATTGTGCGGTTTCTTCGCTGCGATCATTTTCTAACCAGCGATAAGGGTCGGCAATGTCGTGACCAAAGTAAGTGTCCACGACAGAATCTTTACGTGTTTTTGGGTAATGCATAACGTCCGTGTTACTCCGTTGTTTTTATTAAGTTGTTTATTTTCATATCGTTTTATTGCGGTGATTACCTTAGAGCACCAAATATTGATTTCAACGACATTGTTTTAAATCTATGAAGGAACTAGAAATAATGAGATATCGTTAAGTAACGATCACGAATGTGCTCAATAAGCAGTTTCACTTTATTCGGTGGTTGACGAGTAAACGGGTACACCGCATAGATACCCAACTTTTTACCCACTAGTTCAGGAAAAATATCCACCAGTTGGCCATTGCGAATATCGTGATACACCAAGCATCGCGGGACGTAAGCTATACCATGGCCGCCCAGAGCGGCTTTACGTAATGCGGTCGCGTTATCAGTAGAAAAGCAGCCTGATACTTTGACGATGTAATTACCATCTTCTCCTTTAAACTCCCAATCCGTTGCACCTGTGGTTTGGTAAGCGTATTGCAGACAATTGTGCGTGGTGAGATCAATCGGTTCAATCGGTTTCCCATTTTTAGCGATATAAGAAGGGGACGCGCATACCACCCATTGGGAATCGAGAATATGTCGTGCGATCAAACTGGAGTCGGCTAGGTAGCCAGTTCGAATGACTAAGTCGTAACCATCAGCCACTAAATCGACAAAGCGGTTATCCAATGACATGTCCACGGTCAGACCCGGATGAAGGTTACAAAACTCCGCAACAGCATCAGCAAGTATCAAATCTCCAGAGATACACGGCACGGACATTTTTATATGACCGCTCACATTCTCTCCAAAGCCTGCAACAGCATCCATAGCCTCCTGAGTGGCCTGCTTCACATTTTTAGCACTGTGGAGTAACACCTTACCTGCCTCAGTCAAGGTTAATTTGCGCGTTGTTCGATATAATAGCTGAGCCCCTATTTCTTCCTCCAACCTCGCCATTCTTTTGCTAACTACCGAATTTGTAAGGTTATTTGCCTCTGCAACCTTGCTAAAGCTGCCAAGTTCGATTACTTGAGAAAATAGAATTAAGTCGTCTGCTCTCATACCATTATGTCACTTTTGGAATTAATTATTTTCATTATTTCCCTATATCAACAAAAAATAAAGGAGTAAATTCACGCCAAATTAACAAAACCATTACAACAAAAAGTCACCTCTACAGCGGATTGACACCGTTCGAGAAGTCAGCGTACGAAGGATGTACAAATGAGTGAAACCCTACTTGCCCTAGTGGCATTTTCGCCAATTGTTGTTGCCGCCATCTTATTGGTTGGTCTCAACTGGCCTGCTAAAAAAGCCATGCCTGTTGCGTTCGGTCTAACCGTCGCTATCGCACTTATGTTTTGGGATATGTCAGCCAATCGCGTACTGGCCTCCGTATTCCAAGGACTCGGCATTACTGTCTCTGTTCTATGGATCGTGTTTGGTGCCATCTTCTTGCTCAACACTTTAAAACACACTGGAGCGATCACCACAATCCGTAATGGATTTACCGATATTTCGGCTGACCGCCGTGTACAAGCCATCATCATTGCTTGGTGCTTTGGCTCGTTCATTGAAGGCGCATCTGGGTTCGGTACCCCGGCAGCAATCGCTGCACCACTACTGGTTGCAATCGGCTTTCCTGCGCTAGCCGCTGTCCTTATGGGCATGATGATTCAGTCAACGCCTGTTTCATTCGGCGCGGTAGGCACGCCTATCATCGTAGGTGTAAACAAAGGTTTAGACACCCATAACATCAGTGAGTCGTTGGCCGCACAAGGTGCAACGTGGGAAATGTACCTGCAAGATATCACAGCGCACGTTGCTGTCATTCACGCAGTCGTAGGTACGATGATCCCAGTATTAATGGCGATGATGTTAACACGTTTCTTCGGCAAGAACAGAAGCTGGAGTGAAGGTCTGGATATTCTACCATTTGCACTATTCGCTGGTGTCTCTTTCACCGTTCCATACGCGTTAACCGGTGTTTTCTTAGGTGCAGAGTTCCCTTCACTTATCGGTGGTTTGGTTGGTCTGTCTATCGTTGTTACCGCAGCGAAAAAAGGCTTCTTAGTACCAAAGACTAAGTGGGATTTCGAAAGCGAAGACAAGTGGCCTGCAGAGTGGTTAGGCTCGCTAAAAGTCGATCTAAACGACAATCCGGGCAAGCCAATGAGCATCGTAAAAGCTTGGGTTCCATATGTAATGCTGGCAGTTATTCTCGTCGCAAGCCGCGTAAGCCCTGAGCTGAAAGGCTTTGTACAAAGCGTAAGTTTGTCGTTCAGCAACATTCTTGGTGAGACTGGCGTTAGCGCTGCGATTCAGCCGTTATACCTTCCTGGAGGCATTCTGGTGTTTGTCGCACTACTTGCTGCAATGTTACAAAGCGGTAGTGTAAAGCCATTGCGTGAAGCGTTTGGCGAGTCAAGCAAAACACTGATTGGGGCGGGTTTTGTCTTGGTATTTACCATTCCGATGGTTCGTATCTTTATCAACTCAGGCATCAACGGTGCTGACCTAGCAAGTATGCCCGTCACAACCGCAAACTTCGCCTCTGACCTTGTTGGTTCTGCGTTCCCAGCGCTGAGTGCCACCGTTGGTGCACTGGGTGCGTTCATCGCTGGCTCAAACACGGTATCAAATATGATGTTCAGCCAGTTCCAATTCGAAGTGGCACAAACGTTGTCTATTTCGAGTGTGATTGTTGTATCACTCCAGGCCGTCGGTGCTGCCGCAGGTAACATGATTGCGATTCACAACGTTGTTGCCGCATCAGCCACGGTAGGTTTGCTTGGTCGAGAAGGCGCAACATTGCGTAAGACGATTATCCCTACGTTCTACTACATTGTAATGACAGGCATTATTGGATTGGTGCTGATTTATGGCTTCCAAATGACAGATGTCTTAATGAAGTAACGCGAAACGCAGGGTTTGCAGCCCTGCCTAATTTGACACAGCTGTCTGCACTACTACCCCGACATGTTGATTTAGCTTGCTACATCAATTCCCCCGACAGCTGTGTCACTCTTTCCAGTTTGCATAACTGATTGAGTGATTTAAAAAATTTTTCAACCAATTATGTAAATGGGTTACCAACATCACCGGTTCAAACGTAAGTGAACCATAGGTAACTATACTCATTTTGATGTCTTCACTGCTTTGCGATGAAGGCTCAACGAAAGAGCAAATTGCTCCACAACTTTGCTTAGAATAACCGCTAGGACACCATTATGATTATCTCAGCTTCTACTGACTACCGCGCTGCCGCGAAAGCCAAGCTTCCCCCGTTTCTATTCCATTATATTGATGGCGGCTCTTACGACGAACGCACGCTGAAGCGTAATACTGACGATTTAGGTGATGTCGCTCTTCGCCAACGCGTCCTACGCGATATGACAGATTTGAGCCTCGAAACCGAGATCTTCGGTGAGAAACTGGCAATGCCAATCGCGCTAGCTCCTGTTGGTCTAACTGGTATGTACGCGCGCCGAGGCGAGGTGCAAGCAGCAAAAGCAGCCGAGAAAAAAGGCATCCCATTTACTATGTCGACTGTTTCGGTTTGTCCGATTGAAGAAGTCGCACCTGCAATTGAACGACCAATGTGGTTCCAGCTTTACGTGCTTAAAGACCGTGGCTTTATGAAAAACGTACTTGAGCGTGCAAAAGCAGCAGGTGTAACAACGCTGGTGTTTACCGTTGATATGCCAGTTCCTGGCGCACGTTACCGTGACATGCACTCAGGTATGAGTGGTCCTAACGCAGCCATGCGTCGTGTATTCCAGGCGATGCGCCACCCAAGCTGGGCGCTGGATGTGGGTCTACTTGGTAAACCGCACGACTTAGGTAACATCTCAACTTATCGTGGCGAACCAACAAAGCTAGAAGATTACATCGGCTGGTTAGGCGCAAACTTCGACCCTTCTATCTCCTGGAAAGATCTTGAGTGGATTCGTGATTTTTGGGATGGTCCAATGGTTATCAAAGGCATTCTGGATGAAGAAGACGCGAAAGATGCGGTACGTTTCGGCGCAGATGGCATTGTGGTATCTAACCATGGTGGCCGTCAGTTAGATGGCGTACTTTCAAGTGCTAAAGCACTACCAAGCATTGCGGATGCGGTAAAAGGTGATCTTAAGATCTTCGTAGACTCTGGTATTCGTACTGGTCTTGATGTCGTTCGTATGCTCGCACTTGGTGCAGACTGTACGCTTCTTGGCCGTTCATTTGTGTACGCATTGGCAGCACAAGGCGGAGCAGGCGTTGAAAACCTACTGGATCTGTACGATAAAGAAATGCGTGTAGCAATGACGCTGACTGGTGCTAAGTCTATCGCGGATCTTTCACGCGATTCGCTAGTGAAAATCCCATAATCTTTGCAATCGAGCAAAACAGAAACGAAAAAACGAGCCAACAGTGGCTCGTTTTTTATTGCTCTTCAACCCGATAATTTGACGAGCAAGCTAGCTAACTTGGTGAACGTACTCGATCACGACTTGGTTTCCGTCGATAAACACGTTACTGATATCGCCATCCACCGTCACACGATTTTGTAAATAAACGGTACCAGATGCAGATAGATCACGCTCCGTCAAAGACGGAATCACCTGACCAGGACGTACATGTAGCTGCTCGCATAGCTGTTTTACAAAACCTAGCGTCAGTGGAGAATTACCACGTAACAAGCCAGAAAACTCGTGTAGACTCAAACCAAGGCGCTTCGCCATTTCCATTTGAGTGATGTGCATTTTGGCTTTTTGTGACATCCAGATGTCGTAGAGCGCGTTTCGATCCAGCTCTGTAAATTCCATATCTGCCTCCGCTAATTCAAGAGCCAATACACTCTCACACTTACTTAAGATAAATGTTAGCGATAAGTCAGAGAAGTTATAATTGATCGTCCAAATATCAACCCTCAATCATTGGTAGCGTACCTCTGAACATGCATGAGGCGGTCGCTCAGCAAAACGTAAAGGTAACTCTCTTGTCATTGGAAGGAAAAGTCCATCTCGGCGGTTTAGACATAAGTAAATGATTTAAAGGAAATCACTGGGGTGAAGGAGTAATATCTGCTACCTTTCCTTCCATGGTTCACTAGAAATAAGTTACATATGCCACAGTGGTTTACCGAATTACAAAGCTACATTGAAACGTCTCATCAAAATTGGAGTGGAAGCGTCCTTTTCATTACGCTCGCTAGCTTTATAGCTTGGATAGCTTGGCGGCTGATTCGCTCTCGCCTCGCTGCGCTCGTAGAGAAAACGCCCTTCCACTGGGATGACATGTTGCTTGATGCGCTAAAAGCGCCAGTCAGTACACTCATTTGGTGTTGGCCTGCAACCGTCTCTATCGGCATCATATTAGAGAGCGAGCTCAACGATAAAATAAACTGGTTAAGTACGCTGAAACTGATTTTAATCATCAGCATCTTCGTATGGACCGTTATGCGGCTCATTACCAATGTTGAAGAGCATGTACTCGAACAAAAGAACCGAGATGAAACAACAGTACAAGCGATAGCTAAGGTCGCGCGCCTGTTCTTTATTACCGTCGGAATTCTAACCGTAATGCAGGCATTTGGTCTGTCACTATCGGGCCTACTTACCTTCGGTGGTGTTGGTGGTTTGATCGTCGGTTTAGCGGCGAAGGATTTGCTGTCTAACTTTTTTGGAGGTCTTATGATCTACTTCGATCGTCCATTTAAAGTTGGCGATTGGATCCGTTCTCCAGACCGACAAATAGAGGGGACGGTAGAACGCATTGGCTGGCGTATGACCATTATCCGAACTTTCGATAAGCGTCCACTGTATGTGCCAAACTCAGTGTTTAGCAGCATTGTCGTAGAAAACCCATCTCGCATGCTGAACCGACGTATCTACGAAAAAATTGGACTTCGTTACGACGATGCTGAAAAAATGCCGCAAATTATCACCGCGGTAAAAGAAATGCTGAAAAATCACAAAGACATTGATGCACGCCAAACACTTATCGTCAACTTCGATACATTCGGTCCATCATCATTGCACTTCTTTATCTATACCTTTACTAAAACCGTGAATTGGGTGAGATACCATGAGGTTAAGCAGGACATACTGCTTAAGGTAATCAACATCATTAAAGAACACGATGCAGATATCGCGTTCCCTACTCAGACGCTTAAGCTTGATCCTATACAAATGGTAAAAGCGGAAGAGCAAGAAGATCACGGCTTCTAGTTCTCACCAATACCCAAATAATCAAGCCCGCTGTGTTTAAGCGGGCTTTTTATTTTTCTTCGCATGAAGTGGTTATTGTTGCGTTAACACCATACGTGCATTCAGCGGTTGGATTGGGCGATTGTTTTTCCCCATTACTTCCGAAAAAGATTTTATCTGCTCAGGAGAAATAGTTTGTGCTTCTTTCATCACCAACCAACGCACACCTTCAGAGCATGGCGGTGTCGTTAGTGAGCCGTTAAAGCGGTAGTAGTCTTTATCACTTGGGATAAGGGCATCAGCATCAAATGGAACCTTGATGGTAACATCTTGATCTTTAGTTGGAATGTTAGCTAGCATCTTAGCTAGATCTGGGTTCGCGTCACCCAGTTTAAAGAACACCGCGACAACAGCTAGATGACCTACTTTGTCGGCATGCACAAAGTGTGCTTCTAGAGGGTATTCTTTACCGTCCACATGGTTTTCAGATGGCGTATGGAAGTGGAACTGTTTCAACGTAAACTCTTTACCATCAATGGTGAGTGTGTTTTTACCTTCTAAACCAGTCTGTAAAGTGTGACCGTTGTTCAGCAGTGAAATTGCCTTACCTTCGTAGTCGAAATTCAATTTTTCTAGCTTCGCTTCGGTCGCCGATTCAATGTTGATTGGGCTCTGGTTTTGACCTTTTGCGCACTCAGATGCAAACTCACCCCAATGAGCAGGTCCATGGTTTCCCTCGTAGCCCCAGCTTGCTGCATAAGCTGTTCCTGTAAATACCAGTGCCAAACCTAATGTTGTTAGTGACTTCTTCATCATTTTCCTTATTTCTGAAAGTTAAATTCCGTGAGAATAAAGCCATACTAATCTCACAAAATTAAGCAGTGACAGAGTGAAAACTATGATTACAAAAGATTTTTGGAATAGAAGCCTCTAATGATGTAATTGACATGATGCTCAAAATTGAACGTCAACGATTATTGAGTCGGTGTAAGTACCTGCAGGAGGGGTCGTTTGGCTGGTTAGTATCTGCGCGCGATAATTATAATTCTGTGGAGTGATACCATCAGGAATAGAGCCGCCAGTATCGACGTCACTGTGTTCACGACGTTCAGAACTGGTTCCTCCCCAGCGATCCATCGATGATGACTTATAGATTTCATACTCCAAATAGTGACCACTAGAAATCATTCGTCGCTGACCGCCGGACGCATTTAGGCCGTCATTCAAGCCAATGGAGAAGGAACTATTCTTGGTACAAGTTAACGATATAACCTGACTGACTGGTTCAAAACCGGCCACTAATGGGGATGAACCAAAATCAATATCTGGCGCTGTGATCATACAATCAGGGGTCACTTCCAACTCAACCGTAATCACGCTTTGAGCGCTGCCATTGGCGCGGCCAATGCATACCCCTAGAACCCCGATACCCTTACAGTAATCCCAAATCCAGGATACGGTGATTTGGTCTTTATAAGTCCCAGCGGAAAGATTACTACCCGCTCCCGTCCGAGCATAAAGCGGAAACTCAGCTTGAGTGCCAAACAACCCGAGTAAATCGAGTAACCCGATTTCAAAAAAATTGTAAGTTTGGCCGAATACATACTCTTGTGAAAGACCTGGATCGCCAAAAATCTGATAGCTGAGCTCCGAACTCGGATCATCCTCATTTAATAGCAAACCATTATTTATACTGTTAAACGTTGCTGATACGTAGTCGCCACTTAACAAAGACACAAGTGTAGAAAAGTCACACGTAATCCCCGCATGAGGCTGAGCTGAGCTTTGCTGCTGAGAGCTTGAAACAGTAAACGAAGAAACATTGCCAAACAAGATTAAAGGTGTTGCCGCCGTGAGCTGACAAGCCATTGTCGAGAACGAGAAAAAGAGAAGTAGGCTAGCAAACCAGCTGCGCAAAATCATAGTGCGGTCTCTTCTTCGGCTTTGATACAAACCTGCTCAGGCAATGTTTGTATTTTTTGACTCTCACGCTGATACAACCCCTCAATAAACACTTTACATGGCGACTGTCCTTGAGGATAAAACTGAATATAGCGGCCTGGGTCAACGCCTTCAAAGTACGTAAAACCATCCCAACCAATTTGGCTTGTTAAGCCCGTTTCTGAGCGGCCATATGTACCAATCGGAAGGAACAAATGATTTTCGTCTACCACCGTCATGCTCAGTGCAATTTGTAGCTCTATTGGGAACTCTAACAGGTAGCCGTAGCCCGAATGTATCGAAGCAAACTGCTCTGTTGCAGAAAACGCAGCATTGGCAGGTAAATTAAGTGGATCGATTTCATATTTGGCGGTGTAATACGCCGTAGCCCAAGGAACAAGTAAGTAACCTTCATCGTCTGTCACTCCGACAATTTGATTTTCATATTTAACCGGAATACCTTCAAAACCACTGGTGCTCACCACAGCGAAGCTGTCATACACTTCATTCGCCGGGAATATTTCTCCATCCAACGTAGAGACCGAACCTGCCATTTCCGCAAAATAATCATAGTCGCCACTGGTGCCATTTAACCCCGCTCTGAACTGCGCCCATGACGCACGGTAGGTCAAATCAGCCTGTTTACGGTTTTCTGGGTGTTCGTTAATATCATGCGCTAAATTGACGCCCCACCCACCTCGTATTGGCGCAAGGCGGCTATAACCCACTCGCCCTCGCACATCGCCATCGTCCTCTCTTTTCAGCGTTAGCCCCGAACTTCCCCCCAAAGAACTGAAAGGTAGAGAGAATTGCGCCAGCGTAACACTCTGACCACCAATACTATGGTTGTAAGAAAGGGACATATTGATATTAAAAGGCAGAGCGTAGCTATAAGTAAGATTTAGGGTACGTGAATCTGAGTCGGATTGTTGAATATCAAAGTACCCACCAGAAAGTGAGCCCCAATCTCCCAAACGGACTCCCATATTGATTTGTGATAGATGACGCGACGCGAGTGAAGCGTCCTTGCCTTCATCGAGCATTTCATAATTTGGTAAATGAGATAAGGTATAAAAGTCGGCTTGTTCTACTTGAGTTCGAGCAGCGAAGCTAAACAGCCGAGACTGATAACTATAACCTAGCGCATATGAGGTAGATTGATCCTGAAAATTACTCACACGAAACGAGGCATCCACCGTACCCAAGTTGAAAGCATTGGTGACAAAGCCCAGCCCCGCAACGATCAGGTCATCTTTTGCTTCAGCTTGAGCTTCTAATGTTAACCAATCAGTCATGCCATGACGCAGAGCGGTAACCACGCCACCGTCTCCATAGTCGTTAGATGCATTACCGAAATTTTCTCTGATCGCACCAATACTCGCACTGTAAGATGTAAATCCGGTCTTGAGTAGATCGGAAGAGAGAAAAAATGGGCTGGTCATGACCGTTTGCTTACCCTGAGCATCCGTTGCAATTACCGTTGCTTCCCCAGCACCAGAGAGCATTGGAATATCGTTAATAATGAAAGGACCGGGCCCAACATTCATTGAGTCAGTTTTAAAGCCATTGATAAACAAATCTAACGTAGTGGGCGCTGTGACTTCACCGTAAAATGCAGGTAACGGCGTCGTCACGACATCCGGACGCATAGAGAAATCATGTGATAACTGAATACCCGCCAGTCTTACTGGTTGGCTCCAAGATAAAGGGCGAACAATATAGTCCCCTACCTCCATACGAATTCGCTTCTCTTGATTGACGTACTCGTAACTCGTATCAAAACGAGTGTACTGGCTGCTTTGCTGGGACTGAACATCGCGATGAAAGTTAGATTTAAATATCCCGGTAGTAGAAAAAACGCCAAACTCAGAAAAGGCTCTGACTTCATGATTTATAGAAACCTCCTTTTGTCGGCTTTCGTTCTCGTACACACCAAATACGTTGTAGTTAAGCAGGCCACCACGCCCAAACTGAGCCGGGGAAAATCGCCCCATATCCTGCGCTGATAAGCTCTGCATCGGTAACCAATTAGGCGGTACGTCAATTGTAAGTTGCAATGACGATTGCAAGTAACGCACGTTAACTCCTGGGATAGACGTAACCTCAAGTCTCTCTTCAGTTCCAGGCAACGACTTGGCGGTAACCCCAACTGAAATGAGGTCCTCCCGGAGCAAAAAGAACTGATCGCCAACTCGCTCAACTTTCGCAACAAGCCCTGTTGCTCTTTGATTGATCACCAACTCCAGATTGAGGCTAATATTCTCAAACTTTTCTAATGAGAAATTTTCAGGACTCGGTAGCTCAGAGAAGTGGTTTGCTGAATTTGCACAAAGACCAATACTGCTCCACGTTACGCTAAGTAATACCAACCAAAAGAAAGCATTCATTGTATTAAATCTATTCATTATTGCTTCAATGGTATTTGGTAACGTTTACCTCCAATATTCGCGCTCAAACTCAAGGGTCTGACATTACTATGGGGAATAGACCAAACCTTATACTGTTCAGGAAGAATATAGCCAGCTAGTCCATCGGAAATAACGACAGGATCTTTATTTGGTAGATTCAACTGTAAATTCACTAAGCGAACATGGTGTTTTCCTGAATTTTTAATGTGAACAAAACGCTGATTATTTTTCTTAATAAACTGTGCCTGTAAATCACCCCATAATTCACTGTCACGGTTTGGTTTTTGAGTATCAGTCAGCCCTTTCCCGTAAATAAACAAAGGTATCGAGTAACGCATTCGGACTTTTACAGCGAGTTCATTTTCCGTCAATTCTGTTTGAGGGTTTTGAGTTGGCGGTAATTCATCTATGATCACTCGGTATGCATACTCCTTACCTGCAGAGGCCTCATCTTGGTTGATGATGCGGATTAACTGCTTTTCACCTGGTTCAATTTTGACAAACGGAGGGGTTGCAATTAACTGGCTTTGACTTGAATAACTATCTTCTCCTTCGTTTTGTTCCCACTTAAAAATTCTCACCTGTAAATAAGAATCAACACTGCCTTTATTTACCATCCAAAGTGATGTTGCATTACTCTCCTCTGATATTTTGGGGTAAATCGGCCAAATTAATAATGAGTTAGCATTGGCATTTGAGAAAAAAACAAAAAGGAAGGTTATTAATAATAGTTTTTTGAGTATGAATTCCATTTCACCCCTCCAAAGTTCACTTACCACTCTAATGTCAGCGTAAGCGTATCCATATAAATTCCAGCCATTTCATTCCCATTTATTGTCGCCTTTGCCCAGATAGGAAACTGAATATTATCTGGGTCTTGGTCGGTATCGACGGAATATTGCGTGTCAATATCAAGCACCTGCGTATAATTTAGATCCTGAAACAAAAAGTAATCTACCGTTGTCGCTTCTTCACTGTGCTTTAGCTTACGTACACCATCCGATGCATTCATCCCGCCATTTACGGAAACATTCATCGTAATACCCGGAGTACAACTTAATGTGAGTGATGAACTGTAAGTGATGCTGCCTTGTACTTCCGTCGCGTAAACTGAAGAATGCTCACCAAAATCTAACGTGCCTATTTGCCCGGCTTGGGTTGCGCTTTCTTCTTGTACTGCGCCGTTAATCAAACAACCTGTATCTACGGTGGCAGACACCTGAAAAGTTTGTGTCGCATCAGCCAGCACAGTTAAAGAGCACAAACTCATCGCGACAAGTGAAAAGCCCCTAACAACCAGCGTCACGTTTTACCAGCTTAGCGTCACACTGATGGTATCGGAGTATGTACCGGCAATGCTGCTCGTACCGTAAGCTTTCGCAAAAAGCTCAATAGTTTGCGATGTTGCACTAGTAAATTCAGACAGAGCTACCGTCCCGCCTTGTATAATTTGTGTGCTTCGGTCTGAGTCGGTAAACAACGTATAATCAATAAATTGCGCGCCATTTGACATCGCGTAGGTACCAACGGTCGCACTTGCATCATACAATCCGGTGCCCAATGTAAACGTCGGTGTCACACCGTTACTACAAAGCACTTCAATACCCGTCGCACTACCACCATTTACCACACCATCTTGTTCACTGAAGATTGCAGGCACGTCTCCAAAGGCGAGTGAGCCAAAGCCAACGCCAGAAGCTGCATCTACCGCATTATTTCCATTAATCACACAACCTTGTACAAGGTTAATTGAAACATCAATCGTACCGCTCACTGACGCTCCACTCGCTTGCCAACTAAATGAGGTTAAGAGCAGAGGCATCATCAGATAAAATCTTTTCATATAAAGCTCCATTTTTACATTCCACTGTATATCGGTAACCTTTTTATTAGTTATAGCTCAATTATGACAAACCAAATGCATATAAAATGTAAAACAATAAAAAGAAGCAGGATAAGGATAAAGACGAACAGCAAATAAAAATATTAAACTTAAAAGTGACGATTTTTAAGCATGTAATGCTAAAAAATAACCACTAAAAACAAATGGTTATTATCTTGTTCCAAATACAGAATCGACAATGAGTTAGAAGGTAGGGTGAAGTTGAGTGGAAAAAATCTAAAAAAAGTAGCAGAACGACACGAGAAGTTTAGAAAAGATTGGCGACCATTTCTTCCCAAAACAAGAATCTTCATGAAACAAAAATGCGCCCCAAAAAGGAGCGCATTTCTTACTTGAATAAGTTATTCCCAATCAAGAATAACCTTGCCTGACATGCCGCTGCGCATTACGTCGAAGCCTTCTTGGAAATCGTCAATCTTGTAGTGGTGCGTGATGATTGGCGATAGATCCAGACCAGATTGGATCAGTGAAGCCATCTTGTACCAAGTTTCGAACATTTCACGGCCGTAGATACCTTTGATCACCAAGCCTTTGAAGATAACTTGGTTCCAGTCGATACCCATGTCTGATGGTGGAATACCTAGTAGTGCAATACGACCACCGTGGTTCATTGTGGTTAGCATTGAGTTGAATGCTGCTGGGTTACCAGACATTTCTAGACCTACATCGAAGCCTTCTGTCATGCCTAGCTCAGCCATTACGTCTTCTAGCTTCTCTTCTGCAACGTTTACTGCGCGTGTTACGCCCATCTTACGAGCAAGTTCTAGACGGTATTCGTTCACGTCTGTGATCACTACGTGGCGAGCACCAACGTGTTTTGCTACTGCAGCTGCCATGATACCGATTGGGCCAGCACCTGTGATAAGCACGTCTTCGCCTACTAGGTCGAAAGAAAGCGCGGTGTGTACTGCGTTACCAAACGGGTCAAAGATAGACGCTAGATCGTCAGAGATGCCTTCAGGGATCTTGAACGCGTTGAACGCTGGGATCACTAGGTATTCTGCGAATGCACCTTCGCGGTTAACGCCCACACCAATCGTGTTACGACATAGGTGAGTACGGCCGCCACGACAGTTACGACAATGACCACACGTGATGTGACCTTCGCCAGATACGCGGTCACCGATTTCAAAGCCACGAACTTCCTGACCAATCGCAACCACTTCACCCACGTATTCGTGACCGACAACCATAGGCACTGGAATGGTTTTTTGTGACCATTCGTCCCAGTTATAGATGTGTACGTCTGTACCACAGATAGCGGTTTTCTTAATTTTGATCAGAATGTCGTTATGGCCGACTTCAGGTTTATCAACCTCAGTCATCCAGATGCCTTCTTCAGGCTTTAGCTTTGATAATGCTTTAATTTTCATAATGTAACCTTAATTAAAGGCCCTATTGTCTAAGGCCTAGAATCTTAAATAAGACCCATGTCCTTACCAACTTGGATGAACGCGTCGATTGCACGGTCTAGTTGCTCGCGAGAGTGCGCCGCAGACATTTGAGTACGGATACGTGCTTGACCTTTTGGTACTACAGGGAATGAGAAGCCGATTACGTAGATGCCTTTCTCCAGCGCACGCTCTGCAAATTCTGCTGCTACTTTTGCGTCGCCAAGCATGATTGGGATGATTGCGTGGTCAGCACCACCCATTGTGAAACCCGCGTCTTCCATACGAGTACGGAAGTGTGCTGCGTTTTCCCATAGACGATCACGTAGGTCACCGCTCTCTTCTAGTAGATCTAGAACGCGGATAGAAGCGCTTACGATTGCTGGTGCAACAGAGTTAGAGAATAGGTATGGACGAGAACGCTGACGTAGCCAGTCAATCACTTCCGCTTTACCAGATGTGTAACCGCCTGAAGCGCCACCCATTGCTTTGCCTAGCGTACCAGTGATGATGTCGATACGGTCAACCACGTTGTGGTGCTCGTGCGTACCTGCACCTGTTTTGCCCATGAAGCCAACAGCATGAGAGTCATCAACCATAGTCAATGCGCCGTACTTCTCTGCTAGGTCACAGATAGCCGGAAGGTTTGCTACTACGCCGTCCATTGAGAACACACCGTCCGTTACGATAAGAATGTGGCGAGCACCTGCTTCTTTCGCAGCGATCAGTTGTTGCTCTAGCTCTTCCATGTTGTTGTTTGAGTAGCGGAAACGCATCGCTTTACATAGACGAACACCATCGATGATTGACGCGTGGTTTAAAGCGTCAGAGATGATTGCGTCTTCTTTGCCTAGAATAGTTTCAAATAGGCCCGCGTTTGCGTCGAAACATGATGTGTAAAGAATCGTATCTTCTTTACCTAGGAACTTAGAAAGCTTCTGCTCAAGCTCTTTGTGGATGTCTTGCGTACCACAGATAAAACGTACTGAAGCCATACCAAAGCCGTGCTCGTCCATGCCTGCTTTACCCGCTTCGATAAGTGCCGGGTGGTTGGCAAGGCCAAGGTAGTTGTTCGCACAGAAGTTTAGTACTTCTTCACCAGTAGAGATTTTAACAGCCGCTTGCTGTTGAGACGTAATGACACGCTCTGATTTGTAAAGGCCTTCCGCCTTTACTTCTTCGATTTGCTGCTGAATCTGTTGGTAGAATGCAGAAGACATTTGAAATTCCTTCCTAGTTATTTTGGCGAGTATTTACTCGTTTAGAATTAGGTTGAGCCTTTATGTGACGGGCGTCACGGGCTATCACTCATCAATTAATTGTAGTGTAATTCAAGGAAGGAGGAAGGATTATACCTTAAGGTGGAAAAGCATTAATGAATCCTAGGCACAAATTCGATTAATGCTTTTCTATGAGGTTGTTATAAAAGGAATTATAGCCAGGTAGGCTTAGCCAAAAGTGCTTCAAAGTCCTTAGCAGGTAATGGTCTGCTATAGTGGAAACCTTGTCCGAACTCACAGTTTAGGTTTTTCAGGTAATCCACATGACGCTGTTCTTCGATGCCTTCTGCGACGATCTTAAGATCCAGCGCTTTTGCCATTGCTATGATTACGTTCACAAGCTCGCGGTCTGAGTCGTTCTCGAACATATTTTGCATAAAGCTACGATCAATTTTTAAGCGGTCGAACGGAAACTTCTGCAAGTAACTCAGCGCAGAATAACCAGTACCAAAATCATCAATAGTAAGTTTGGTGCCTAACGCTCGTAAGTTATTAAGCATGTCTAATAGCTCAGAATCGTGATTGAAGAGGAGACTTTCTGTCACTTCAATATCGAACTTATCTGACGGAAGACCAGACTCCTCAAGGCTGTGTTTAATAAACGTAAGTAAGCGCTCGCAGTACCTAAATTGAACACTAGAAAAGTTTACAGAAACAAACAACGGAGTCAGACTCTGCCATTGTGCCGCTTGTCGACACGCTTGTTGAATAGCAAACTCACCAATTTGATGAATTAAACCATTTTTCTCTGCAATAGAGATAAACTCTTCAGGGTTTACGAATCCGTACTTGTCATCATTCCAACGCATTAGCGCTTCTGCCCCTACGATTTTACCACTACTCAGCTCAATAATTGGCTGATAATACAGCTCTAACAACTGATTGGAGATCGCACTTCTCAGACGATTTTCCAGATCTAAGTAGCGTTGCAGGTCTTGGTTCATATTATGGTTATAAAAACAAAAGCCATCACGCCCATCTTGCTTCGCCCGATACATTGCCATATCTGCACATGCAAGAAGCTGCTCAGCGTTGTCTCCGTCATCCGGGAACACAGACATTCCGACGCTGCTACTCAAGAAGAATTCATGGTTGTTCCAAACAAACGGATCGTTAAACGCCGAAAGTACACTTGAAGCAACTCGCTTTGCAGTATCATTATCAGGCAAGTCTGGGATGACGAGTAAAAACTCATCCCCACCAATTCTCGCCAATAAGTCTGTTTTTCTCGCGACTTGATACAGTCGCTGAGCACTGAGTTTAAGGATTTCATCCCCAACAAAGTGTCCCATTGAATCGTTAATCTGCTTAAAGTGGTCTAAGTCGATGAACATCACCAAAACTTTAGACCCACTACGCGATGCCCTAATTAACTCCAAAGCCAATCGCTCGGAACCATAACTACGATTAGGTAAATTGGTTAATGTGTCATATTTAGCTTGGAAGGCGAGTTCTTTTTCAGACGCTTTTCGACGTTCAATTTCGTTCGTTAATTTTTTATTCTGTTGAGAAAGAATATCTTTACGCTTTTTTTCTTCCTCAAGCTTAATTTTCAATTCAATCCTATTATTGTTCGTGATGAATGCATAACATAAAGCAATGACGATCATAACGGCCAGAATACTCAAACCAATAATAAAGAGCCGTGATGTAAATATATCTCGTTCACTCAAAGGCTCGAACCACGCCATCAATTTGAAGTGATGTTTATCCACAGGAACTTCAAAGTAAATTTTTCCGTCTACAGCCTCAGAAACGAAATAATTCTCATCCTTATTGTGAGAAGGTGTTTTATTTATGGTATCCCATACAACCATTTCCACGTCTTTTATTTTTAGCACCATTCGGCTATAACTATCTTCGTGTTCTTGGTTAGTAAGTTGGTCAATAACAATATTCTTATTAAGATCGGCAATTAAAAAGGCAACAGGCTTTCCGGAGAACTTAACTTGCTTAATGACTTGAATGCGAACGTCATCATTGTATCGCGTCGCACAAACCTCTTCGGGATGCCCGTGTTGAGTCATTAAGGTTTGTATGTCCATCTTATGCTCGGCAAGGTTTTCGGAGCCTGTGGTGACAATGGTGACTCCATCACTGCCGACCAGCGTGAGCTTTTTATAGATTTGGCTGCTATTAATTAGCTTACTGTCTATCTTCTCATCGAAGCGACGCTTTAAATTAATTAAACTGGCACCTAACCCATACTCCATTGACATTCCAGAAGCTAAATTACCAAAGAATGTTTGTATTGTTTTATCTGTAGCTAGATTATCAACATCTTCACTCGCTATGGTAAATAAATTATCGAGTGTGCTTGCATAACTTTTAACTTTTAAATCTAGTTCTCTGTATTGAGATTCTTTTAATTTATTTTGACCTACGCTAGTCACAGTAATAAGCATAGCTAGGTAAATTGAAACTAATATTGCGCTTATTGTAATAAATCTTTTACTGGAAAATTTTTTAACGGCCTTATTCATCGGACTTTCTTTTTATCTTCTATAAAGTAATCGTTATAAAAGTAGTAAATAGATGGATAGTATTTTTTTACTAATTTTTCGTATGAACCGTCTTTTTTTATCGAGTCTAAATAACGATCAAATGCTTTGCGTAATTCAGGGGAATTTTTACGGAATGCAACAGCCATTTTTTGATTTTCAGATATAGGGCCAATGACTTTTATTTCGCCCGGCCATTTTTCGAGGGCAATTAGCGTATCCGCAACATCTAATAATGTGCTTTCCGCATCATTTTTCATTATCGCTGGAACCATCTCATTAAGGAGACGCGCCCCATCAGGTAATATAACTTTTGCACCTGTGTCATATAAGTCATAAAGGTTAGGATCCAAGCAAGAATGTTCTAAAGCTAACACTTCGCGACCATCGATCAGCTGCTTGACGTTTTTAACATCTTCATCGACCGACCCACTTGGTTTAATCGGGCTCAGACTAGAGTCGGATCTGGAAACCAACCATACACCTGAAGGAAAATAATCTTGTGAAAAATCGACAACCTCAGAGCGCCAATCAAGAATAGTAACGCCATTTGCGATCAAATCGCCTTCAATTGGAACACTTTCTCCGACAACAGCCTGCTTGTTGTGATATTGCACATTTTGCCCTATCAACTTACCAACCACGTCGCTCCACTGTGCTGGAACATACTGGTACTGAACACCTAACGACTTGGCAAAACCTTTTATTATCTCTACATCCAAGCCAGTCAAAGTTTCCACTTCACCTTGTTCAATATAGGAGACAAAGTTAGCGTACGGGACACCAATGTGACGCAGTACACCGCGTTCACGGATTTGTTGTAAATCGTCTGACCAAGCGGCAGACGACGCAACAGAGGTAACCATGAGCGCCACCGTCGCTAAAGTTCTTTGGAATGTTATGACTGACATAATAATATCCTTACCTTTCACAAAGCGCCCAATAATGGGCGCTTGAGTGATAAACAACGATGTTAGAACGACGAGTAATACAAATTCGTCATCGCCACTACGAGCCCTTCCACATCTTGTTCGTCATGGAACAAATGCGTAGAGATACGCAGCGCGTAAGTATCAAAGTCATCATCCTTATGCAGCTTAAAGCTAGTCGTACGGATGATGTAACCATATTCTTCACGTAAACGATCTCGGAATTCCGTCAGTATCTCTTCATTAGTTACATCGGAGAACGGGTTAACCGTGGTTAAGCCACTGGTTAAGCCTTCCACGTTTGGTGAATACATTTTGGCTTGTGGTAAGTACTCTTGAAGCAAGGTTTTACATAAACTACCAAGGCTTACAACTCGCTCTTCGATACGGTCTCGACCAATCTCATCCCACATTTTGCAACTATCAACTAGTGCTTGTTTCGCAGGATAGTTATCGTTACCAATGTATTGCATTTGCAGCTGTTTACCCAGGTAATCAGCATGAGAAAGTGAGGAGTTGATCAACCATAACGGGTTCTCTCGGTCACTCCAATACTCATTCAAACGGTTACCGTTATCACGAACATACAGAATACCTGTCGCGCCCGGACCACACTGCCACTTATGGCCAGACCCTGCATAGAAATCACAATCCATATCGTGGAAATCAAGGTCAAACATACCGACCGTATGCGCGCCATCAACAAGAGTAGGTACACCATACTCTTTTGCTAAAGCACAAATGGCTTTTGCTGGTAGCGCGGTTCCTGTTTTGTATGTGATATGAGAGAAAACAATTAGGCGAACGTTTTGATTCGCATCAAGCGCGTCTCGGAACGCTTGAATGTAATCTTGCTCAGAAACGTTTTCGGTACCAGTAAATACTGGTAGTTGAATTTCTACCACATCCACACCAAAACGATGTTTCGCTACGTTCATAGGTGATGTTGCAGCAATATGTTCATGGTGTGTCGTTAGAATCACATCACCTGGTTCAAAGTGTAAGCCATTAATGATCGAGCATAAGCCATCAGTAGTGTTGCGGCTGAGAATGATCTCTTCTGGGTTAGCACCAAAACCTGGTGCGACGTCTTTAACCATCTCTGAAACATAAGGCCAAGAGCCAAATTTGCCTTTCATATCCCAAGGATATTTAGCCACCAGCTTGTTGTTATGCTCGTAATCTTCAAGAACATGTTTTGGCATTGAACCTGTTGTACCAATGTTCATGTAAGTGGTTCGTTTGTCCAAAACGAACTGTCTTCGCACTTTACGCCAGAAGCGCTTATCGTGTTTTCTACCTAGCCCGCGGCTGCTCCAATCAATTTTCTGTTCTCGTGCTTGAGCTACGCCTGAGAAAGCGGAAGCACTCACACCAGCAACAACAGCTCCTGTTGCGCCTTTCAGAAAATTACGGCGGCTGCTATTAGTCTGAATAGATTCCTTGTCTTTCATCTTTTTCAATCCTTGTCGGAAATTAGCCATATTATTAATTTTAAGTGCGTAACTATCTGTTACTAAAACATTATTACCCATTACAATCAGAGTTTAATTTTTTCCTCTGCCATTAAGTGACTTTAGTTCCAATTTTTTATCTTATTTGATGATATAAGCAACAGTTTGACCACAAATCTATAAACAACAATGTTCACATTAATATATTCGTTAATTTGATTATTCTTTATTGCGGACAATTCCACCTAATTCTTTATAAAACAATTATGAGCTTTGTTATAAAGTCATTAAAAATTTAACTTTGCGTTAATTTAAAAATATTCAGGCTATTTTAAGATTGGCGTCTATTCTTTTTATATCTTAACGATCTCAACATGTTAAGACTAAATAAAAGAAAGCTGATTTCGGATCGAGATATCAGTTTAAGACCATAAAGTGATACACATCACTCTATGACATAAACTCACCGCTCAACAGACATAAGTAAAACAGGTTTTCACTAATATGTGCTTGAGCGTACACCCTAAAAGAAGGAGGTCCCATGTTAAAAGGATTGCTATGCATTTCAGTTGCATCCGCTCTTGTCGCCGCCCCTAACGTGCTAGCAAAAACGGTAGAAATGACTGCTCTTAACACCAATGAGAGTGCGGGTACCATTGAGATTTCACAAAGTGATTATGGCGTTGTTTTTACGCCTCAATTATCAGGTTTGTCAGCAGGTGTGCACGGTTTCCATGTTCACACTAATCCATCTTGCGATAGCATAGAAAAGGATGACAAAACCGTATTAGGCGGCGCAGCAGGTGGCCATTATGATCCTAACAACACAGGGAAGCATGGCTATCCTTGGACCGATGACAATCATTTAGGCGACTTGCCTCCACTCTATGTGGACATGGACGGCAATGCCAATCAGCCCGTTGTCGCTCCTCGCCTAAAATTATCAGATTTAAAAGGTCGAGCGTTAATGATCCATGCAGGCGGTGACAATCACTCCGATCACCCAAGTAAGCTAGGTGGTGGCGGCGCTCGCGTCGTATGTGGTGTTATTGAATAAACATTAACTTATGTCTCACACTTCTCTTTAGATTGCGAGAAGTGTGAACTTCTGTTGATACTGAGAGGAGGTTGCATTGGTCTCAAGGTAGCTGTGGTGAAGCATTAAGATCGATTGAACAATCTTCGTCCCGATCCCCAAAGAACCGCCCTCCGCTTCTTCCTCGATGTGATTGACGAAGGTAAAGTGGATACGCGACTTATCCTCACTCAAATGCGCTTGGCAATGCACTTCCGAGCCGATTGGGCTGTGGCGCAATGCATTTTCAAGCAGGTTCAATACCAACCGCACCAATAGCCCCTTGTCACCCACGGTTTGGATTTCACTATCGATATCCACTTTCAACACCACTTCTTTACGAGAAAACTGGCTCTGCATCGTTTCGGCACATTCTGCCATCAACGCGCCAAGATCTACGGGGCGGTACTCGTAGTTTGGCATTGGAGCTTCTTTGCGCGCGGCGTCTAACAAAGAATGCAATTGAGTTGAGAGCTTCTCACAATTTCGGAAAGCGACGTCAATCAAAGGATCAGATTCCGGATATTGCAAACGCCACGTTTCCAAATAGCCAAGCACGCTCGATAACGGCGTTTTTAAATCATGGCTAAGCTGCAACAAGCTTTGACGACGATGAGACGATTGATACTCCAACTGTAAAAACTGCTGCTGAATGTGCTTCGCCATCATCTGATAAGAGTGCGCAATCGGCACAAGCTCCGGTACTTGGTGAGTAAAATCAGGTTGCAGACGGAAATCATGTTCAGCTTGCTGTTGAAGTTGTTTGGTCACGCGCTCAATTGGGTTCAATAGGCTACGTTTCACAAGCACATAAGCCCCAAGAGCAAAGCCTAAAATGGACACTAAGACCAATCCTGCTAGCGCGATGTAAGGGGTATCAACTTGAGCATTGGCAATGGCGTCATGTCGGGTACTGCCAATCACCACGTAGAGATAACCGACCGTAGAGCCTAATTCCTCTATCGCCGCGACAGAAAAGACTTTGTGCTCACCACGATTACGTGGGTCTTCACCCAAAATAGGAAAAGGTTGGTCATTTAAGAATTGCTTAATGGGATTGAGATCCACCTTCCCCATGATCTCCGCCCCTTCCGGCGCTGCATGAGTGGTGATGTTACCTTGGCTATCGAGGAAGTAGATTTCAAAATCAGGGCCGATCAGCATGAGCGTATGAAAGATCGACTTAAGCGCTTTAGGGTTGTAATCCGTACCGATCATCAGTGGATTATCATCACGCATGTGGCTAGCTAGCTCTTTATGCAGACTTTGCTTAGTGCGTAACTCAATGGTTTCTTTTTGCCAATTGTAAGTCAGTGCAATCACCACCGCCGCGAGGCAGAACCACAAGCTAGTAAATACTACCAAGCGAGATTTGAAGCTCATCCTATCGCCTCCTTAAACAGCGGTGTTTTTGCAACACCCGTGATGATTGAAAAATGACGGTGAAAACAACTGCCGACTTACTGTCTGGCTTGATGTTTTGACTTACTTTCTTGCATTAGTGTCTTGGCTGAAACTTATATCCAACACCCCAAACAGTTTGAATGAAGTGATGATCAGAATCAGACAACGACAACTTGCTGCGTAAACGGTTAATGGTGCTACACACAGTGTGGTGATAACCAGAATGACTGGTGTTCCAAACGTGATCGAGCAATTCATCTTTACTGTAGACTCTGCCCGGACGAGTCGCGAGAAACTGCAGCAAAGTAAACTCTGTCGCGGTGAGCGTGACATCTTTGTCGTTTAAGGATACTTGGTGCAACTCCGGAATAATTCTCAGCGGGCCAAAATCCATCGCATCGTCGAGGACTTCATTTGCCACCTTTGCTTCTGCGGTTTGGCTGACTCTGCGTAACACGTTTCGCACTCGTGCTTGGAATTCTAATACGCTAAATGGCTTAGTGATGTAGTCATCAACGCCCGCTTCTAAACCGTCAACCTTGTCCATTTCACCGTCTCTGGCTGTCAGCATGAGCACTGGGCTCCAATCTTGTTGCTGACGCAAATAATGGCAAATGTCTAGACCATCACCATCTGGTAAACCTCGGTCAAGGATCAATAAATCAAAGGGTTGTTGCTGGTATTGCGTTTTAGCATCGGCGACATTTGTGGCTCGCGACACTTGGTGTCCTTGAAACTTGAGATGCATCTGAACCAGCTCTGCCAAATCATCGTCATCTTCCACCAACAAGATGTTCGCGACTAAATTGATTGCCTGTTGTTCCATGGTCCTTTCCTTGCCTTCGAGTATCCTCACTTTGCACATGACCGGAACAAGTTAGAAATTCTTTCAAAAAAGGTTCCGATGACGCCATGAGGGATAAAGCGCTCGGCTACAAGCGCTTTGGAAAGGAGACGTCATCGGAGCCTGTGTTACTCGACTCGAGTGATGGTGACTTTCGCACCTGGGTTCAAGAAACGATGGTTCGCAGAGAGTGCTGAGTTTGCTAATCCATCATCTTGGCTAACAACACCCGCATGGAATGCAACAACGTCACTGCTGTCATTACGAGCGGCATTGAACCCCTCACCGCCCCCCGCAGGGCCCGGAATAGTTGCAGCAAGTTCATCGTTCAGTTCTGTGCCGGAATCCCAAACGTTCATGCTCATTTCGTAGCTTTCACCCACTGCGAGCGATTTGAGCGATAGCCCCGTTTCGCCAACAAAGGCATCGTTGGTATTCACGAACATAGACGCCACAGACAAGTAACCGTAACGACTAGGGTCAACCGTGATGGTGACTTCGTCCGATGCACCCGGCAACACCAATCCATTGCCCGAAATGCCTTGGTAAACACTGTCATTGCTGTTCATCAACTCAATCAGCTCAGCGTTACTCCCGCCTTCGGCAAGATGCTCAAGTTCAACAGATGCGGCTTGTCCAATTTCAAACAGTTGGTAGTCACCATTGTGAGTGAGTACCGCGAGCGGAGACATAGGTTGATTCGCAGTCAAGTTCGCCACGTTGACGGTGTAGCGGTACGATTTCACTACATCGTTATCATCATCGCTTGGACAACCGGCGAGCAAGCCGACTGAAGCTGCAACTAGTAAGATTCTGTATTTCATACATCCCCCTTACTTCACAACGATTGTGATGGTTGCAACTGGGTTTAACCAACGATGGCTGCTGCTGTCTAGGTCACTGATGCCGCCGGCTGGATCGCTATCACCAAGGTTACCCGGATGCACGTGAACTTTGTCGTTAGTTACCGTTGCTTCAACGCCTGTGCCGCCAGTACCAAAGGTAATGAAAGGTGGGTTTGGCATGCTAGACGCAAGTTCATCGTTCGCTTCTGTTCCGGCATCGTAACTTCTTAGCGTTGCTCGGTATGTACCCGCTTCCGTTGGAATCTTCCAGCTATCTAGACCGACAAAACCGTCATTGGTTGGCAGCAACATCGCGCTCAGAGAAAGATAACCGTGGTCGCCACTGTCCAAGGTGAAGGTGGTTGCAACACCCGGATTCAAAATACCACCAGCAGGGTTCTCAACCACCGCACCACCAGCGTTACCAATCACACTCGCAAGACCAGAGATATCACCGCCTTCTGCCATTGCTTCTAGTTCTGGAGTCGCTGCTTGACCCGTTCTGAACATTTGAAGGTCGGAGCCATGTGCGGCAACAATAAGTGGCGTAAAGTAGATGCCTTTGGTTGCGTTTGTCACGGTGATTTCCAATTCTGCCGCATTCACTGATGCAGAGCCTAGTGCCATAGCGACTGAAGTCATGACGAGTCCGAGTTGGGTACGTTTTTTCATTGTGATTCCATCCTTTAATGAGGGTTGAACTACCCAAGCCCATGTGTACGGCTTTACTTCTTTGTTCGTGACTTGAGTAGGTTAAGCATTACGTTTCGAACGTTTTGCGTTCTTGCCTCTAAGAATGACGAGCAAATCTATCAGCAACTTCATCGAATTCTCATAAAATTCTCACAAGTTCTGTTCGAATTCTGTCAGCAGCACTTTTTTACTCTTAATCAGGTATTTACACGTCGCGCTTTCCCCTCCTACAATGCGGTATTCTCTGTTTAAATCACGATTCTCACCATGATTGATAACGTTCTGTCTGCCTACTATGGCGAAATCTACGGCATCGCTTTTTTCAACCACTACTTGAGCCATTACGCCCAAAGTGAACAACAAACGCTGTGGCAAACCTTGATTGAAGTGGAAGAACTCACCGCAGAAAAGCTCAAACCTGTACTGCTGACAAATGGCATGGATATCGAAAGTCGATACCAAGAGATGCTGGATAAAGGCTTGGCAGATGCAACCAAGTGGATTGGTTTACCATGGCAAGAGTTGGTGGCGACTCTTCTGAAGTGGGTAGAACCTTATGAGGTCAAGTATCAAGAGTGGCATGAAGAAGTGAAAGCTTCACAGCAGTATGCAATCGCTGAGCGAGAAGCTATCGAGTTGATTGCAGACCACGAAACGGCCATTTATCACTGTTGGCAGCAATACCATACTGGTGAATCTGGCTTGCCTGCACTCAATGCATTTTTGGCAAAATATCGTTAAAGCGAGACGGTGACACTTGAACCTCGTGAAACCGTACCAGACAATATCGTTATTCCGCAGCGCAGAACCGAACAATTATGGTTAATCCAAAACTCATTGCCCTACTTCCTGATCTTGCGTCGTTTATCTTGGTGGTAAACGAAGGCAGTTTTACCGCTGCAGCCAAACAACTCGGCGTGACGCCATCGGCTTTAAGTAAGTTGATCACACGATTGGAACAAGCCCTCTCGGTGAAACTGTTTGAGCGCACAACTCGTAAGTTGATCATCACTCAAGCAGGGCAAAAGGTTTACGACCAAAGCATAGCAATGGTAAATGCCGCGCAGCAAGCCGTTGAGCTATCTGCGGAAGATCATGCCGAGCCAACAGGCGCACTCACAGTGGCAGCCCCTGAAGCATTTCTTAATTCGGTGCTTCAACCATTTGTGTTGCCATTCCTAGAACGTTATCCAAATATTCAGCTTAAGCTGAGAGCAGCAGATGGTGAGATTGATCTTTTCCGCCAAGGTATTGATGTCGCATTCAAGCTCACCGACAAACCCGATGAGAATCTGGTACTCAAAGAAATTAGCAAGACCAATCTTGTTTTGTGCGCCTCTCCAGATTACCTCACCAAACACGGTATGCCTGAGCATCCCACTGAACTTGAGAAGCACGATTGTATTTACCTTGCCGAGAACGACAAAGACAACATCTGGTCGTTCTTTAAAGAGGAAGCGTTCCACTCGATTGCAGTAAGTGGACGCTACGCCGTCAACCACTCCCAAATGCGCTTGAACGGGGTTAAGTCTGGCTTGGGAATTGGGATCTTCCATGACTTTGTGATCAAAGACGCGTTAGAGCAAGGAGAAGTGGTGGAAGTATTGCCGGATTGGATGATCAAGAGTAACTACCACGGCGCTATCGCGATGCAGTATGCGCAAACCAAATACATGCCTGCTCGTCTGCGCGTGTTTATCGACTTCGTTAAGGAGCATTTAGTCTCCAAGGATACTAACCATGCTTGAGCTAACCATGTTTGAAGAGGCTAACCATGTTTAATGCTATTCATCACGTCGCGATCATTTGCAGCGATTACTCAAAGTCAAAACGCTTTTACACTGAAGTGTTGGGATTAAAAGTCATTGCTGAAAACTATCGTGAAGCCAGAGACTCCTACAAGCTTGACCTCGCTTTACCTGACAGCAGTCAAGTTGAACTGTTTAGCTTTCCGGGCGCCCCTGAGAGACCGAGCTTTCCCGAAGCGCAAGGCCTGCGACATCTCGCTTTTTTGGTTGATGATGTTGAGCAAGTGAAAGTCTACCTAGAATCGAATGACGTTGAAGTTGAGCCAATTCGTATTGACGAATTTACAGGCAAAGCCTTTACCTTCTTCCAAGACCCAGATGGCTTGCCACTGGAGATTTACCAGAAATAAAAAGAGCCAGCACTTCGACTTCGCAGGCTCTTTTATTATTCCATTCTTTGTCTGTTACTAATTCAACGCCATTTTCAGTTTCTCAACGCGGTTGAACAACAGCCAATCCAGTGCGAGAACCGTAACAATTGCCAAACCGCCCATCGGGAACGCGAGACACAATATCACTAACGTTACTAAGCCAAGCTTCCAAATACTGTCTTGTTGAAACTTAGGTGGCGCGCCCAATGCGGCACTGCGACTTGGTCTACGAATCCACCACATCACCACACCTGTGATTGAGATTAAGATGAACGCCAAACAGAACACTACGTTGAGTACTTTGTTCAATATACTCACATCACCTTGATGCAATGACACACCTGCCGCCATGAACTTGGCAAATAGGCTGTAATCTTGCCACGTTACATCCACCAACAAGCGACCGGAATACTGGTCAAAGTGGCTGGTGCGATCTTGTCTTGGGTCGGAAATATCGCCGCCCATAGAGTTAGCTGCAACGGTGTAAACGCCCGTCTCAGAGCGTGGCAAAAACAGCTTATAGCCAGTGAAGCCCAACATTTCAGCCTTGAGGATGATATCATCAATGGAGAGCGCATCATGGTTGCCTGCGTATGCCGTCTCTTCCTTCATATTGGCATGATCATGAGCGGGCTTATCTTTCGACTCTGGCACAGCAGCAAGCTCTAAGTTCCATGGCATCTCTTCTGATGCACCATGGTTAAGATCTTTATGTGTCAGCGTGGATTCCGGTTTCTCACCCCATGTGTAATAGGTTGGGAAGGTATTCCAAGCTTGCACCATTTTCGCGCCCCAGATCCCTGCCCACGACAAACCTGAAATCAAAAAGAACAACAGAACAATCGACAGCACGCCACCTAAATTCGCATGCAGGTCACGCATCAAAATTCGAGGGCCATTGTTAAGGCGAATTTTCAAAAAGCCGGCGCGGCTGGCGTTGTCTCTAGGTAACCAAAGGTACAAACCAGACACCAACAGTAAAATCCCCAGACTTGCGGCGATTTCAATTAAACGGTCGCCTAGGTCGCCGATGAGCAAGGTGCCGTGAATGCTGTTCATCAGTTCATAGATGCTGTCACCACGATTAATGGTGCCCTGTACGTCTCCTGTATAAGGATTTACTGCAACAATCAACGAGCTGCCTTCTTGGTTTTGAATCGAGAATCGGTTGGCAATATCGGCCGTTTTAGCAGGTACAAATTGAGTGACATTAAAATCGGGATACGCCTGCTTTACGGTTTCCAATTGTGCAGAGACGGGAACCATTTGCTCTTGTGGTGAAACTTGTAATGTCGCTTCGTATCGAGCCAGTTCGATTTCATCATCAAACAACATCACTAACCCCGTGAGGGAAAGTATCAGCATAAATGGAATGACGAACAAACCTGCGTAGAAGTGCCATCGCCACGTCATAAAGTAGATGGATTTTGCGCGTGAGGCTTCCTTGAGTTGAGGCTTTGCCGAGTTTCTCAACATGTGTATTTTCCTTTTTTCATTGTTGAACACCCAAATTGAGCCAAACGCATCCTGCACATACGCATTCGTATGCGGCGCTAATTGACTTAGATTTGGGAGTACCACTGCTCGAAGTGGCAGTGTTGTTGGCTTTATTTACTTGTAATTGTTTTCGTTATGAGAAAAGGGAAACTGGCGGCGCTCTAGGAACTGGTGTTTCAAATCGCACACTTAGAGCCAAATAAGCGTAGCTGTCAGAAGTCACCAAGCTCTGTCTTGAAAGTATCGGTGTCGTTGGAAGTGTATCGTGATGAAAAGTCGAGAAGTGGCTAAACGGACAAGGCTTGCCTTTGTGGCTGACCGAATTGTCGCCCTCTTCTATTTGGACCAACTCAAATCCGTTAAGCGTACATAGCGTCGCCCACACACCCATGCTGTTACCATGAGCATTGATAACAGGCATCAGCGTCACTAGCACCCAACTGAGAGCACTAGCAAATAACATCGAGCGGTAAAAAGGAATTAATCTACGCATAACGGTGACTTAACAAATTTCACACAGCGTAACCAATTCTGAGTGGTAGCTCAAAAACAGGATCAATAAGTGGTTGCTACCTCACAAGTTTTCTTGAATGCATCGATTGACAGGCGCAAAAAAGCCCGCCGAAATGGCAGGCTGATAATGTGTTCATTCATTACTTAGAGATAACACGTAACCCACTGCCACGAGCAAATGCTCCGCTCAGTAGATAATTAGCCGAACAACTTGCTCCAAATGCTTGGATTGCGCTTGCCGTGGTACTCTTCACGAAGACTATCGATTTCACGCAGTTGAGCTTTTGCTTCTTGTAGCTTGCCTGCATCAAGATCCGCTTCAATCTTATCTAGCGTTACCGTCAGCTTGTTAAAGCCTTCTAAGTAAGTATCAAACTTCTCTGGTGGGTAATTACCACGCTTAGATTGTTCAACAATCGCTTGCAAGCTATCAATCGCAGATTTCATGGTGTCAACATCAGACGCTTCCGCCGCCTGTTTGAATTCCATCTTCATCTGTTTCATGTTTTGTTTTAAATCAACCGCTTCTGCCATTGCGTATGTTGAGCCAAACGCAATCGCACACCCTAGGACTAAAGGACGTAACATTTTTCACTTCTCCATTTATAGTGCCGAATTCTGTGTCGGCTTTATTCACCCAAATAACCTACGCCATAAGAGGCGAAAAACTAGCTTAGTTGAGTATTTCCGGGTCGCAGTGTAAAGCAATCTGGCGTCGGGTGCATACCTTAAATGTAATCAAGTTTATGCGTTGAGAATGCTGTCATATTCTGCAATTGGTTTACGGCCTCTCAAAGCTAAGAAAGACAAAAACTGCTGAGCGGTGTGAGTAATCACTTTCTTGCTATCAATACCCACTTTGTCCATTAACTCTCCAACCAAATCCAGATTACCAACATCGTGACAGAAATGCGCGTCACTGCCCGTGGTGAAGAAAACACCGAGATCTTTCCCGATTTGTGCAATCTCGTGGCAACGGTCTACGCTGCCTACTCGGCTGTTGCCTTTCAGCGTGGTGTTATTAATTTCAATCGCGACATTGTGCTCTTTCGCGCACGCTAAAACGGTCTGAAAATCAAAGTCGAAATTTGGATTACCAAGATGACCGAGCGCATCAATACGACCACTCTGAATGACATTAACAAGTGCTTCCGTGTGAGTTTGCTTGTTTGCAGGACGAAAAACGGGTTCATGAAAACTCGCGATCACCCAATCTAAGTTGCGGTCCACACTCAGTGGAATATCAATGTCGCCTTCGGTATTCATAATGTTAGATTCAACGCCACGAATAATCGCAACGCCTTCAAGAAAGCGAGGCAGAATTTTCTGGTTCGAGAAGAACCAGTAATGAGGCGCACCCGGCATTGATTCTGCGTGATCGGTCGTGCAGAACATATCCAGCCCGTTCTCTTTTGCCAACTTTGCATTTTCAATCAAGGTACTGTACGCGTGACCACTTGCGTACGTATGTGTATGGGTATCAACTTTAAATTCCATCATCCACTCTCTTAGGTGCGCTATCTTGCGTGCTATTGTATACCTTCAGGCAACGCATCGTCAGCCCAAGATAAGCAAGAACCCTAAGCTTGCTCTTCACTAATGGCTTTTATCAAGGGTAAAGCTTTTTCCCATCCGTGATTAAACATGGAAACAAAGTCGTTGTGAGTATGAATGGTAACATTGAGTAGTAAACGATCGTTGTTGGTATCGATCTGGTAGATCTCTCGCGATCCGATCCACCTAGATGCTAGGTCAGCATCGAGTTGTTGACGATTATCCGGATTAAAAATGGCAACATGATGAAATTCAAGTTTTTGAAGCGGTAGCACCGTATCTATGATCACCCTTGTCCCGCCCATATCTGGATCAAAAAAAGTGATGCCACCTCCTTCTTCCCAAGCTCCTTCAAATTGAGACTGCGGTGAAAAGGCTTGTGCCCAACGTTTATACAACTCAACATCGGTTAGCACTTCCCACACTCGTTGCGGTGTCGCCGAAATTTCGACGTAATAATTTAGCGTAAGCATGATTTCTCTCCCTGAACCTTTCTTGACGCTAGCCCATACTCAGGAAAAATCAAACCACACGACCAATTTATCTACCTGCCCCCTTCATTTTCCGACAGACTAAGAAGTTCTCGCTTGTAAACCGCCACTGCGATGCGCCGTAAAACGAACCCAACATGTGTTCAGTATGATTGCGAGCACTATTAAACTCATCCCAACAATTTGACTTTGACTCATTCGGTCTTCAAAAAACAGGCTCTGCCAAACCGCAGTGAACAATAAGTTAGTAAAAATGAGTGGCGCAAGTTGAGAGCCACTGCTTGCCAGTTTATATGCTTTGGAGCGAAAAACTTGGGTGTTAATGATCATCAGAGACATCATACCGATCCACAGCGTATTTGAAGAAATCTCAGGCGCCATAACACTCATATTAAGTAACGCGTCGAAGTCATTAAACAAAGTTAGCGGCAACAGAAATACGGCAGCAAAACCAAACGCCCAAAAGTTGATTTCTAGCGGCGACATATTTGTTTTACTCACTTTATATAACGTAAGCTGAGAACCAGAATTGAAGAGTCCACCAGCCAAGCCGAGCAATAAATCCGCTCGCCATGTAATCTCACTTCCACCGCCCGCCAACATAACCACACCAGTGAACGCCATTGCTAAAGCCGCCAATGTTGAAACACGAATGCGCCCCCTCATGAACAGCTTTTCAACCAAGGGAATAAATAATGGGCCAGTAGCAAACAACACAACCCCTTCAACGAGCGTTAACGTTTGTAATGACGCGATAAAGCAAAGTTGTGACAAACCGATACAAAGAGCACGCAATAAAATAGGCTTTAGCGTGCCCGCTTTAGGAAAGGTAAGGTTTTTCACACGAAGTAAGATAAGTAAGATAAGCGCAGGCACCAAAAAACGTAAGAAGCTAAATAGTGTGACGGAAAGTTCGCCTGACAACTGCTTTGCTAACAGTCCAGTAACAGATAAGCTTAACGTAGACATCAACATGAAAAGGATAGATTTATTTACAGCATTCATTCAATACTCCTTAATATATGGAGCATTTTAAAAGACATCACTTATCGTAAATAGCGAGTAATATTAACCATTGATGTAAGAAAAACTTACAGTTTAACTTATCTATCACCAGCTACGGTTTTTAAATTATGCGGAAACTAGTCCCCTTAAAGTCCATCTACGCATTTGTTGCAGTAGCTGAGTCTGGCAGCATGACAGAAGCAGCACAGATATTAAGTGTGAGCCACTCAGCCGTAAGTCAGGCAATTAAATCGCTGGAGAGTCAAGTCAACAAGCCTCTGTTTGATCGCATAGGCAGACAAGTTCAACTCAATGCGGACGGTAAAAAGTATTACAGAAAGGTGGCACCCGCTTTAGAGCAAATTGTCGATGCAACGGAAGCACTCATCCAAGATCAGAATTTGCAACGTGTTACGCTCAATATGGTGAATTCATTGGCTCTTCACTGGTGGATTCCTCGAATGTCAGATTTACAAGGGTTTGCTCCTCAATTAGACGTTCGTTTATCAAACCTGTCTGGCAGATTCAATTTAGAACAAGAAGGTATCGACGCGGCTTTGGCGCATGGAAATCCCGAAGAATGGCAGGATTACTACTGCGAAAAGCTCAGTGAAGATGAACTGGTTTTGGTGTGCAGTCCTGAATTGATAGCGAAGACAAAGGACTCAAACATCACTCAACTCTTAAAGCAGTATCCCATCATTGAAGTTACTAACGAGCGAAGAAAAAACGACTGGAACGTGTGGCAGGATGCGACGGGTATCCAGCGACCTAAAAATAAAAAACCAATCACTTTTAACATGTCGATACAAGCCGTCCAGGCCACAACTCGTCGTTTGGGGTTATTGGTCACTCATCGCTTGTTTGTGAAGGATGACATCAAATATGGTCAGCTAATCGAGCTGGGTGAACCCGTCATTAATCCTCATCAACAGCTTTACTTTGTATGCCCGCCACACAAGCTAAAGCTTGAATCGTTTCATCTGTTGCGATCTTGGCTACAACAATCATTCAACTATTAGAAACTTTTGTTAAGCACATTCACTGAAAAACTAGTATAAAGTTAGAAGAGCACTTTTCATCCAAGGATGGTTTATGAAGCAGTATCAAATATGGCTAAGCGCACTCTGTTTTGCAGTATCTTTGAGTACGACCGCTGAAGTAGAAAATGATAACCGCCTTTCAGAACAAGGGATCTCCACGGCAATTATTGGGGGTCAGCAGGCTACCCAAAACCAACTTCCTTTTTTTGCACGTCTTATTCTACATAAAACTGGCGCTAATCAGTTTGCCAATATTTGTGGGGGAACCATTGTAAACGACCGCTTCATTTTAACTGCGGCCCACTGCGTAGAACCAAGCGTTTTTACTGATGGCTGGACAATCAACGATCTACGAGTGCTAGTCAAAAACCCTACGATGAATGACGTGTTTGTTGAAGAATTCAAAGATGTTCGCTCTATCACGATTCATCCTGATTATGTGCCTAGCGATTTATGGATTAATGACATCGCTGTCCTTGAATTGACTAGACCTATCACCGATAACGTCCAATCCATCACTTTACCGCAAGACTTTGGAGACTACAGCAGCAAGTCAGTTTATCAGATATTCGGTTTAGGTCAGACCTCAACCAATGATGAAAGCCCCCCTAACTATTTACGCTGGGCAGAAGTAAAACCCCTTACCGACACCCAATGCGCTTCGTTGGTAACAGGGTTTAACGCTCAGGAAAGTTTATGTGCGAATGGATTTCCTGAACGAAGCTACACTGGCATCTGTCGTGGTGACTCAGGCGGTCCTCTCACCTATCAAGACAATAATGGCATGTATCAGCAAATTGGCATTGTGAGCTACGGTTCTTCAGTTTGCGAATCCGCTGCGATTCCAAGTGTGTTTACCGAGATTTTGAACTATGCAACATGGATTGAGACCCAAACCAGCTCAGGTGTAAAAACCAGTTATAACGCCCTCTTAGCAAGTTCGGAAGATTATCATAGCGAAGGGGACTCTGGCTTTGAGCCTGTCGATACCAACACATCTGGCTTTGGTAACAACGGCAGCAGTGGCGGCGGTGCTCTCGGATCAGGGTTGATCATGCTTGGAGGCTGGTTTGGTTGGCTAAGACACCGCAGAAATTATTCGCGCTCCTAGTAGCGTCAACAAGACATCATAATATCTTGCGCTTAACGCGAGAGTTAATGATGTCTTCAATCATCTTTTGCTCTTTTTTCGCTTTTTCATAGTTCTGCTTAGTACGCCAACGTTCAAGCACTTTTTCTAACCCTTGAACGCGTGCGTGCTTGTGTTCTAGCGTTTTCTGTACAGATGCACATTCCGCTTGCATAACGGCTTGCTCTTGCTCGTGGTGACGAAGCATTCTTTGTAGCATTTGGTCAACACGATTAAAGTTCATCAAAGCCGCGCTCGTCAGCGTCGGGCCGGTTCGGGTTGATTGTCCAGCGTGGCCTTTCAACGCCGACAACTGTTCCAATTGCATTGAAAGATGGGAGTGACGCTGACGCATGGCATCAAGTTGTTGACCCACACGGTCACGCTGTTTTTCTTCCATTTGCTGTAACTTGCCTACGGCTTTTAACTTGGATTTCATTTCAGCCTTGTCACTCCCATTTGATTAAGCACTTTGAAAAAGCTGCGCGAGCTCGGTCAAACTGGTTGGGTAATCTACAGACTCGTTGGCAGCTTGTTGTAGATATGCACGCAAATTTGGATACATAGCAACAGATTGATCTAACTCAGGATCTTGTCCTGGTTGATAACCCCCTAATGGCAGTAACTCTTTAACCTGAAGGTAGTTGGAGTACATTTGACGGAAGTTATTCGCAATCGTGCTGTGTGCGTCCTGCGTACAAGTATTCATACAACGGCTAATAGACGCGTTGATATCTATCGCGGGATAATGCCCTTGCTCAGCCAGTTGACGCGATAAAACGACATGCCCATCTAAGATGGCGCGCGCGGAATCCACGACAGGATCTTGTTGGTCGTCTCCTTCTGCCAATACGGTGTAAATTGCCGTTAAGCTACCATGTTGATTTTCACTGTTACCCGCTCGCTCTAGGAGTTGAGGTAACACGCTGAAGACTGAGGGCGGATAACCACGAGAAGCTGGTGGCTCACCGAGCGAAAGAGCGATTTCGCGCTGTGCCATGGCGTATCGGGTTAGAGAGTCCATCAGAAGTAGAACGTCTTTGCCTTGGTCTCGGAAATACTCTGAAACGCGATGACAAAGTAGTGTCGCTCTTAACCTCATTAGCGGGGATTCATCAGCAGGAGCCGCGATAATGATCGCTTTCTTGCGCGCTTCTGGGGTTAAGTTTCTCTCGATAAACTCACGTACTTCTCTACCTCGCTCACCGATAAGCCCGACCACAATTACATCAGCCTCCGTGTTTTTGGTGATCATCCCCATTAACACACTTTTACCGACGCCACTGCCAGCCATCAAACCAATACGTTGGCCTTTGCCTACCGTCAATAGTCCATTAATAGCACGCACGCCTACGTTGAGTGGTGTATCAACTGGGCGTCGCTTCAGTGGGTTAATCGGTTTTGGTTCAAGTGAAACTCGATCACCCCCCTTAAGCGGTGCCCCATCATCTAACGGCTCACCTAAACCATTCAGTACGCGTCCTAACCACTGAGAGCTTAGCTGCACGGTACTGTCACCATCAAGAGGGATGACTTTTGCACCTGCAAACAGACCGCCTAAACGGCGGATAGGCATGAGGTAAGCAATAGTGTGTTCAAAGCCCACAACTTGCGCTTCGATCATATCGCCTTCCGCGGTTTCTACGAGACAACGCTGCTCAAGCTTAAACCGACACCCTACGGCTTGTAACATTAAGCCGTTTACTTTTATCAATCGCCCTGTTACGCGAGCAACAGGGATTGAATCGAGCGAAGCCAAGGCTTCGCTCAAACGCTCACTTAATAGTTCATGGCTTAGGGTATTACTCATGCTCAGACTCTACCTGTGGAATACTGACTTCATCCAAAAGGTGTTGCTTTACATTGTTCATACAGGCTTCCAAACGAGAGTCGCAGCTCGCATCCGCTTCTGCGTCATCAGTCACTAACTGACAGCCACCAATAGGAAGCTCCGTATTAGGGACCAGTTTCCAAGATTGCGGCAAATCAGCATTGATGTGAGTAATGCGCTCTAAATCTTGCGGATTTAAATGCACAGTTACTGTTTCCGCTTTACCAGGCATGGCAGACAATGTCTCGTCCACCAAAGCTAGGATCTGCTGAGGCATTAAAGTGAGCTCGGCACGAATCACTTGCTGAGCTACCTTTTGTACCAGTTCACAAATCATATGGCGTTGTTGCTGTTCTTTTTCATCTTGCCAACGAGAAAGGGCGTGAAAAAGTTCATTGACAGGCTTCGCCGCCTCCAAAAAGCCTTGCTTTCCAGACTGCTCACCGGAAACAAAGCCTTTTTGGAAACCTTCTTTTTGGCCTTCCAACAGACCTTGTTGCTTGCCCTGTTCGATACCTTGGCGTAAGCCTTCCTCATGTCCTTGTTGCAAACCTTGTTGAAAACCTTCTTCAAGTTGCTGTTGGATATCAATTTGAGGTTCTTGCCAGCCTTGGTTATCTAGCCCGAATTCGTCTTCGATAGTCTTAGGTTGCGCTAAAGGCGGAAAACGGTGTAAACGATACCCGCTCGGAGGCAATCGCATAGTACTTGATTTTGTCTCTAGCATGACCTTACTCCACCGTTGGCTCTTCATAGAGAAGCAGCTGAACTTCACCAGATTCATCCAGCTCACGTACCATTTGCATGATGTCTTGACGTGCTTTTTGAACTCGACTTAACGCAACAGCGCCGCGTGCGTCCATGTCATCTTCTAGCGCTTTCACCATACGTTGCGGCATTGAACGCTTAATAGCTTGTTGTAAGGTAATATCGGAACCTTTTAGCGCGACTGCCCACAACTCTAGCGGAATCTGCTGCACCAACATGTCCATAGTTTCTTCGCGTTGTCGGCCAAGAACCATAAAGTCGAACATGTTTTCTTCGATTGCATTAACAACATCTTCATCATGCAACTTCAGCATTTCCATCAATGAACCACGGTCACCTTCAAAGCGGTTAATGATATCTGCTGCTTGCTTAACACCTGATAACGGCGTGCTTTGACTCGCGGATACTTTTTCGATGCAACGCTCAACGAGTTCATGCAAATCAACGGCAACTTGATGATCGATATCTTGCAATTGAGCAATACGGAACAAGATTTCGTCATGGTAATCTTGTGGCAAGTGCTTCAATACCGCTGAAGAGCTGTCTGCTGGCAAATACGCTAGAAAAATTGCTTGCATTTGTGGGTGCTCGTTCACAATGAAACGAGCGAGAGTTTCTGCTTCCACCCACTGTAAGCGCTGCATATTGTTGCGAATTTCATCGCCATATAAGGTATTTAATAACCCTTTTGCCAAATCGTTACCCAGTGCTTTACGCAATGTATTAGATAGGTATTCCTTAGAGGCTCCTCGAATACCGCTGTGCTCACGAAAATCTTCAAAGAAAGTTTGAATAACACCACGAGCAGAATCGCTCTTAATGCCATTTAACTTCGCCATTGCACGAGTCACACGCTGGGTTTCATCACGGCTAAAGTGTTGCAAAACCTTCGCTGCGGCATCCTCGCCCATGCCTAATAGCACGAGCGCGGTTTGTTCAACATAACTAAGCGTCTGCTTTGATAGAACTGTGTTCATTGATGTTTACCCATTGTTTCAGTATTTCGGCTACGCGCTCTGGCTCTTCATTAGCAATAAGCTGTAGGTGTTTCAATTGAATTTCTAATGGCGAACCTGCTGGTGGTAGCATGTCGCTGTTTACATCTAAACCTGAAGAGGCTGAGATGCCTTTTTCAGATAGGCGGCGATCAAGTACTTCTTCATGCTCGCGTTCTTCACGCGTTTGCAAGTTTTCGTAGTCAGGTTCTTCCTGAGGCTCAGCAAAATTTAGCTCAGGCACAGGTTTATCAACGCCAGTTAGGTGCATGATTAATGGACGCAGTACGAAGAAGATCATCGCCAAGCCTAACAAGCCACCAATAACGTAACGTATTGGCTGCTGTACTGTAGGGTCTTGCCACCACGGCAGTGCAGGAGGAGCATCAATTTCGATTGGGGTGAAGTTGAAACTCATTAAACTTAAGCTGTCACCTCGTGTGGCAGAGATACCAACAGCATCCATGATCATGTTTGAGATTTGCTCTTTATCGGCTTCACTCCACGCCACACCATCTGGCGAAGCTTTGGTGTTCAACAGAACCGAGACACTAAGCTTTTCTATTTGGCCTTGTTGGTATTGAGTACGACGAACACTACTACCTACAGCATATTGACGATTCACTTCAGATCGCGCATTCGTGTTTTGGCTATCGTTCGTTTCCACTTCACCAGATCCTGTCACTGGCGGTTGGTTACTTAGAGAACCAGGAACACCCAACGCAATTTGATCAACCGAGTTGTTATGAATGGTGTGCTCATTACGCACAACCGGCGCGTTATCCAAAATTTCTTGTGTTTCTTCAACTTGGCTAAAGTCCAGATCGGCAGCGACTTGTACGCGGAAGTTACTCGGCCCCACAATCGGCGTAAGCATATCTGCTGCGCGTTGGATGATCTGTTTTTCAACACTCTTCTGGTATTCAAGATATTTCGCGTTTACTTTGCCGGCTTCCGCAGAAGCGACATCCGCACTAAGAAGACGGCCATACTGGTCAATGACAGAAACAAATTCTGGCTTCATTGCCGTGACACTGCCGACCACTAGGTTAATGATCGCTTCAACTTGTTCAGGCTTTAAGTCTTCACCAGGTTTGAGCTCAAGCATGACAGATGCTGAAGGATTCTCACTGTTTTGGCGGACGAATAGAGTTTGACGAGGTATTGCTAAATGAACACGCGCGTTCGCTACTGAGTTCAAAGACATGATAGTACGTACTAACTCACCTTCTAAACCATGACGATAACGCGCTGTTTCCATAAATTGGCTCGTACCAAGAGAGCTATCTTCCTTGAGCGAATCCAAACCTGTCGGCAGCTTAGCTTTAACACCTTTTGATGCAAGCAACATGCGCACCTTCGCAACCTCACCTTCTGGTACAAGAACTTGTCCATTTTGCTCTTGCATGCGGTAGCTTACGCCTTCGCTTTCTAATACCGACACAATTTCGCCGATATCAAAACGCTCTTGCTGGCTATAGAGCGGACGAAAGCTCTGCGAGGAACTCCATAGTGCAACCACAATAATCGCTGCAACAATCGCAGCTAACACCGCAGATAGCACTAAGTTTCTCTGACTGCTAGACCAGATTTGCTTCAGCTTCGTTGTCACATCGTCCATGCCGTTGGCAGTAGAAAATGTCTGTGCTGTGCCGGTAGCCATAGCTGTGTTTCCGGCGACTTGGGGGGTTAGTTCTGACATGAATTACACCGGCATCTTCATAATATCTTCAAATGAGGTCACGACTTTGTTGCGCACTTGCATCAAAGCATTAAAGGACAAGCTGGCTTTTTGGCTCGCGACCATTGCACCAACTAGGTCATCACTTTTTCCTGTTTCTACGGCCGTCATTTTTTGACTAGCCACTGATTGATGTTGATTCACTGTATCCAACACATTTGTCATCGCTTGTGAGAACGATAAAGGTGCGTTTAGTGATTGTTGATCTAAAGGATTTGCACTCACGATAAACTCTGGCGGCTGCACTTGTGCCTGCATCGCCTGCATTTTTGACAACATAAGTTGCTCTGCCGAGACCGCATGAGTAGGTTGACTTGCCATCTATTTTTTCTCCTATTAGGCAGCCGAGCCTAGTGCCGACTGTAAATCAATACCATGTTCTCGCATTGCTGCGAGCTTGTAGCGTAGCGCTCGAGTAGAGACTCCAAGCGCGTTTGCGGTTTTCGTTCGGTTTCCACCAAACTGACGTAACTTTTCCAAAATAAACTGATATTCAGCTTGCTTCTTCGCTTCTACATGACCAAAACTTGCAGTTGGCTCTGCTGTAGGAACTGACGCGACAAGCTCAATAGGCAGCATCAGGTCATGGGCTGTAATGTAATCACCATGACGCATGACCAAAGCGCGTTGAATGACATTTTCCAACTCACGAATATTGCCCGGCCAGTGATACTGACTCAGCGCACTAATCGCATCTTGGGATAGGTGACAGCGGCTGCTATCTTGATACTTTTCAATAAAGAATTGGCTAATTGGTAGAATGTCCTCTTTTCTTTCACGCAAAGGCGGCCAGTGCAGAGGCAGCACATCTAATCGATAATAAAGATCTTCACGGAACGTGCCTTTTTGAACTTCCTCACGTAAGTCTTTGTTGGTTGCCGCAATAACACGAATATCGAGCTGAACGGCTTTATGGCTACCAACACGTTCTACTTCACGCTCTTGAAGGACGCGTAACAATTTCGCTTGAACCGCAGGTGACATTTCACCAATCTCGTCAAGCAGAATCGTCCCGCCATTTGCTTCTTCAAACTTACCGCTTTGAGAATTTGTCGCTCCGGTGAACGCGCCTTTTACATGACCGAATAGAACAGCCTCTAACATTGACTCTGGAATGGCGGCACAGTTAACCGCCACAAATGGACCATTGATACGCGGAGAGTGCTCATGCACATATCGCGCCAGCACTTCTTTACCCGTTCCCGATTCACCTGTAATAAGCACACTCGCGTTAGTACATGCTGCACGATGCGCCAATTGCAGAACTTGTTTGCTTCTCCAAGACTCCGCAACAATGTTGGCCATTGGCTTACCTAACGCTTCAACACGTTTAAGCAGATTAACCAACTGATTAGATTCAAATGGGCGTAATAGATAATCAGTAGCGCCCGCTTTCATCGTCTCAGCAGCCAAGATGCCTTGTTCTTGGTCGACAATCGCAATAACAACACCCGAATTTCGCTGCTTTTGGTGACACGCGACAAACTCACGAACACACATATCCGGCAGCGTAGAGCTCACTAAAGTGATTTCTGCTCGCTCTTCAAGCAAAGCGCCTCGACCAGTACGAGTGTGTTTCGCGGTGTAACCTGCATTTTGCAACACATCCAATACTGGTTGAGCAAGAGCTTCATTTGGCTCAACCAACAAAATTTTCGTTTTCGTCATCATTGAACCTTAACTTTCGTTTGTTGATTTTGTGATTGTAGATCTGGGTGGTGTTTCGCAGCCGTATACTCGTTGTCCCTCACTAAACGCAGGGTGACACGTCGGTTTTTTGCTTGGCCATTAACCGAGTTATTGCTGGCAATTGGGTAACGTGAACCATGAGCTCGTGTTTCGATCATCGACTCGTCGACCCCAAGCTCAATCAAAGCATTGGTGACTTGCTCTGCTCGAGTACGTGACACAGAAAGGTTCGTTAAACTTGAACCAACGTTATCGGTGTGACCGTCGATGAGGATTTTGGTCACTCGATCATCCACAGATACATAGCTATACAGCGCTTCTAGTGTTGCTTTCTGTCCACGACTTAACGTCTTCTGACCAAACTCAAATGAGAGCGCCATATCCCTTGCCTCTGAAAAAGACAATTTAGGCAATCGCGCGCGACACGCATTAAATGATTTCAATGCGTTTTGAATTTGAAGAGTAGGAATCACAATCTCTGAAACAGAGGAAGCATTACTTCCTTTAAGTGACAGCGTCACCCAACTACCCGAAGCAATTGAATCCATGAATTCTTCAGCGCCTTTATTAAAGATGAAACGCTGAGACGGCTTAGTAAATTCAAGGGAGCCAAATTCTTTTCTATAAAGCTCATCACTCCAAGGAGCATTTTGAGTTGTTAAAGCAATCGTTTTCCATTTATTGTTTTCATATTCTATATCGGAAATAAAATAGAATTTATTATTAGGTTCCGCTAGGAAATAAAACTTCCCATAGTCATTATTTGATTGCAACAGGTTGCATTTGAATTTATTTCCCTCATATGTCCATTTAGAGAGGTCCATAGGGATTGTTAAGACTTCTTCTGAATATGACACTTTTGAAAAAATAAAACTGATAACAATAATTGTGTTACAAATTATCAAACGGACATGATTCATGTATATCTTACATTCCCATGACTTAAACCGTTTAATTAAATATGCCACCAAGCCGAGAGAACTGGCATAGCTAATCATTTTAATTACCTATTCTGAATATTAAAATTGGTTACAAAACGCTCAAGAGAGCACGCTTAGCCTCCAACGGAAGCTTTAAGCATAAAAAACAGTATCTTATAATTTATTTATTTGAAGTTGTTGTTACGCCATAAAGGCAATTTAAAAAATCTATAACAACTAAAACGCTCAACATTGTTATTTTATTTATTAAGCGATTTATAAAGAAAACTAACTCTTTTTAAATTTCATTAAAAGATTATGACTATATGAACAAAGCAACATGTGAACTAAAGTCACAATCTTAGAGTTTGGAGCTAAAAGATCATTAAAATTTCTGTGTAGACTACACGCCATTAAGTTAAAACACTTTCGATTGTTAACGCACGGTAAAATATAAATGGAAAATAGAGTTAGCGAGCCTATTTCTGATAGTCAACTACTTGATGTAGAATTATTAGGCAAACCTATTCATATCATTCGTGAGAAGCTCGATAATTTAATTTCAGAATCTTGCTCAAACCTTACGACTGAATTACAAAATTGGCTCAGCACAGGAAAAGTGGAAGCTAGCTTAACCTCAGTAGACTTGCACCGCTTTACATCGGTTGAGATGGACAAAGAACAAACGTCGACCTATCAACATCAGGAAGGCGGCATGGTATTCATCCATGGTAACCCTCACACGCTCATAAAGTTGGCTGATAGATTTTATGGTGCAAGTGCAGAGCGCTCAGCCGCTACTCTGACGGCCAGTGACTTACGTTTACAAGAGCGCATCAGTCGAATCATCATCGGTTGGCTTGCTCCTGGTGAAATGTGGGACACGGGTGAGTATGAGACCCCTAGAGGTATTGGCATTAACGTTCAATTAAACATTGCGTTTGACGATCATCAAGGCTCAATTCATCTCAAGCTAGATGGTCATCTTATTCAAACGCTAATCGAGCAGCTTGAACTGCAGCCTGATACCGATTTGTTTCAACCTTTCTGTCGTTCTTTAGAGACGACCCCCGTTCGACTGAACGTTGTTCTAAGTAAAAAGAAGATGCCTTTAAGTGATGTGGTTGGCTTACAACCCAACGATATTTTACCTATTGAGCTTCTTAACACGGTTCCAGTAAGCATTGGCAACCAATCTCTATTTACAGGTCGTATTGCCGAGCAAGACGGCCAACTTGTTTTGATCTTTAACCCTGATAAGGAACCGCAGCGATGAGCGAAGCGCTAGAAACTAATGCATTCGACGCAGAAGAACTGAACTTTGATGATTTTCAATTAGAAGACTTTGAAGCCGAAGATACGCTCCAACAAGAACCAGCCACTGCGGAACGTGACCTTAGCTTTTTCAAAAGCATTCCTGTCACAGTCACGCTGGAAGTTGCGAGTAAGGAGATCCCACTTGGGGACTTAATGAAAGCGGGTGAAGGCACGGTTATCGAGTTGGAAAAGCTCAATGGCGAGCCTTTAGACGTGAAAGTAAACGGTTCTCTTATGGGCCACGCTGAAGTTGTCGTTGTCAATGATAAGTATGGACTTCGTCTGATCGATGTACATGACTCTGCATTGAGTGGCGTTGGTCAATAATCTTAGGTAGGCATCACAATGAAAAATCTGAGCGCTTGGCACCGTTGGTTACCTCTTTTGGTATTGGTGTCACTTTTGTTTGCTTTCCCAACAATGGCGGCTGACAACGGCTTAACTATCTTGTCCGTTTCTGATGGCGACACACAACAAGAATACAGCGTTAAACTGCAAATTCTGTTGTTGATGACGGCGCTCAGTTTTCTTCCAGCATTTATTTTGATGGCGACGAGCTTTACTCGAATTGTCGTTGTCCTTGCGATTTTGCGCCAAGCTCTTGGTCTTCAACAAAGCCCACCTAACAGAGTGTTGGTCGGGATCGCTCTCGCATTGACGTTACTGATTATGCGCCCTGTCTGGAGCGATATTTATGAAAATGCGTTTCAGCCATACGACAACGGCGAAATCACGCTAATACAGGCTTTTTCTGTTGCAGAGAAACCAGTGAGAGAGTTCATGCTGGCACAGACGCACCAAAGCTCTCTTGAACAAATGTTACGTATTGCCAATGAGCCTCTCGACCAAAACGTTGAGGATATTTCATTTGCCGTTGTCTTGCCTGCATTTGTCATTAGTGAACTAAAAACCGCCTTCCAAATTGGTTTTATGCTTTTCATCCCGTTTTTGGTCATCGACTTGGTTGTCGCCAGTGTCCTGATGGCAATGGGTATGATGATGCTATCACCTTTGATTGTCTCACTTCCCTTTAAGTTGGTGGTATTTGTACTCGTGGATGGTTGGGCAATGACAGTTGGCACCTTATCTGCCAGCTTCGGTTAACTAGGAGCAGTTATGACCCCAGAACTAACCGTAACGTTATTTTCCGATGCAGTATGGCTGATCATTTTGATGGTTGCCGTATTGGTTGTTCCAGGCTTAATTGTCGGTTTGTGTATCGCCGTATTTCAGGCTGCCACACAAATCAACGAGCAAACACTCAGCTTTTTGCCACGTTTGCTCGTTACCTTACTAATGGTGATTTTTGCAGGTCACTGGATGCTACGTAAGATCATGGAACTGTTTGATTTCTTGTTCCACAACATACCAGGGATGATTGGCTAATGGCCATCACATTTGCAGAGCTCTCGGCGATACTCGGTCAACTCTGGTGGCCGTTTTTTCGTGTGGGAGCCGTATTTATTTCAATGCCTTTCTTTGGTGATGCGATTATTCCTGTTTGGGTTCGTACTTTACTGGCCCTCTCGATCGTTGTCATTACTGGACCGTTAATGCCACCCATGCCACAAGTCGAGTTATTCTCTATGACTTCCCTGTTCCTTGCTTTTGAGCAAGCTATTTGGGGAGTAATGTTTGGGTTAATTTTGCACATGCTCTTTAACGTTTTCACCATGCTTGGCCAGGTGATTTCTCTGCAAATGGGCTTAGGTATGGCGATGATGAATGATCCTATTAACGGGCTTTCTGTCGCCATTTTGGGACGCATATTTCTGATTTTCTCAACCTTGTTGTTCCTCGCGCTAGAAGGACACTTACTCGTCATAGATATCGTGATTCAAAGCTTTGTTGTTTGGCCAGTCGGATCTGGTATCACATCGCTTTCTCTGCAAGGTGTTGTCAATATTTTCGGTTGGATGTTTGCCTCTTCACTCGCTTTGGCTTTGCCCGCTATTGTTTCCATGCTTCTAGCCAACATCAGTTTTGGTGTAATGAACCGAGCCGCACCATCACTTAATGTCTATGCGTTAGGTTTTCCTATGACGATGCTGCTGGGTCTATTCAGCGTATTAATCTCAGTTTCTGGTGTTCCTGGTCGCTACACGGCGCTCGTTCACGACACCATTAGACACTTGAGTAACTTTATGTTGGGGGGAGCATGAGCGATCAATCTTCTCAAGACAAAACTGAAAAAGCCTCACCGCAGAAGGTAAAGAAAGCCCGCCAGGAAGGACAAATTCCTCGCGCGAAAGAGTTTACTACTGCGGTAATATTTCTAGCGGTGGCGCTCTACTTTTACTCTCAGCTTAATAGTATTTGGGAAAGCATGTCGGGTATCTTTCGCTACAACATGATGCTGACACGAGCCGACCTAGAAAACCCTAAACAACTTGTCGAGCAATTGGGACAAAGTTTAGCGGTCATCATCGACATGCTATTACCATTGTTTACCGTCATTATTATCGTGACCTGTGGTAGTAGCCTTGTGTTAGGCGGTTGGATGTTCCGTCCAGCGAACGTGATGCCAAAGCTGAGCAAAATTAATCCTTTGAGCGGGATAAAGCGCATTTTTTCGACCCGCTCAGTGGTTGAGCTCTTAAAGTCGACGTTCAAAGTAGCCGTCATCTTCGGCATCTTATATGGCTACTTAGACAACCACTTACAGCCATTACTTGGCATGCAAAATCTCCCGCTCAGCCAAGGTTTTTCTCTAGTAATGTCAATTCTGTTTGAAGGCTTACTCTTAATGGGCTTTGCATTGTTGTTATTTGGGGTTATCGACATTCCTTATCAGCGTTGGGAACACCTAAAAGAACTCCGCATGACGAAACAAGAATTGAAAGAGGAATTTAAAAATAATGAAGGTCGTCCGGAAGTAAAGCAACGTATTCGTCAAATACAGCAACAGTTTGCGCGCCGTAAGATCGATAAAATGGTGCCGACGGCTGACGTGATCATCACAAACCCAACGCACTACGCAGTCGCACTGAAGTACGAGCCTTCGCTTTCTGACGCGCCCTTTGTCGTCGCAAAAGGTGTAGACGAAACCGCTATGCACATTCAACGTATCGCCCGAGAAAACAAAGTGGAAATCATTAACTCCCCGCCACTTACCCGTTCGATTTATCACACGACGGCGATTGAACAAGCAATCCCAAGCCAACTGTACATCGCAGTGGCACATATTCTTACTTACGTTTTGCAATTGAAAGCCTTTCGTAAAGGTGAGGGGAAAGAGCCAATTCCTTTACCTCATTTTTCGATTCCAAAACATTTGCAGCACTGATTAACCCGCGTTTATCCAAGGACACGAAAGTATGCTTAACCGGTTAAAACAACTTCAAACATCAACCAAAGGCTACGTTGGCATTCCAATCGTCTTGCTAATGATATTAGCAATGGTGATTCTTCCTTTGCCTCCTCTGCTACTGGATGCGCTGTTTACCTTTAATATCGTCTTAGCAATCCTAGTATTGCTGGTCAGCACAACCGCAAAGCGACCATTAGATTTCTCTGTTTTTCCAACTATTTTGCTGGTCGCAACATTATTACGTCTCACATTGAACGTGGCTTCTACGCGAATTGTACTCCTAGAAGGACATAATGGTGGTGACGCAGCGGGTAAGGTCATTCAAGCATTCGGTGAAGTCGTCATTGGCGGTAACTACGTCGTTGGTATGGTGGTTTTCGTCATCTTGATGATCATCAACTTCGTCGTAATCACCAAAGGTGGTGAACGTATTTCTGAGGTTTCAGCCCGCTTTACGTTGGATGCTTTACCAGGCAAACAAATGGCAATTGATGCCGACTTAAACGCTGGCCTTATCGATCAGGAAACGGCTCGCTTACGCCGTAAAGAAGTAGCCAACGAAGCCGATTTTCATGGTTCGATGGATGGTGCATCAAAGTTTGTGCGTGGCGATGCCATCGCAGGTTTGTTGATTCTGTTTATCAATATCATTGGTGGTATCAGTATTGGTGTCTTCGAGCATGGACTCGCTGCGTCTGACGCCTTTAAAACTTATGCCCTACTCACAATCGGTGATGGTCTAGTTGCTCAAATTCCTTCACTACTATTGGCAACGGCTGCCGCGATTATCGTTACGCGAATTAATGATAGCGATAATGGCATGTCGGAAACCATGCAAAAGCAATTACTGGCAACTCCTGCAACGCTATTTACTGTCGCAGGTATTATGGCGGTAATCGGTATGGTACCGGGTATGCCACACCTAGCCTTTTTTGCGTTTGCTGGCGCATTAGCGTTCGCAGGGTGGCGTCAAACCAAGAAGCCAGTGCAAGACTCCCAGATTGAAGAGGTCGAAGCACTTTCACAAGCAATGCAAGACGATGATACACCGCTGACATGGGATGATATTCCTCACGTCCAAACATTATCACTTGCGCTTGGTTACCGACTCGTCCATCTAGTCAACAAAGAACAAGGAGCTCCTTTATCACAACGTATCCGCGGTGTGCGTCGAAACCTTTCTGAACAAGTTGGCTTTTTATTACCTGAAGTTCGTATTCGTGACAACCTGAGCCTCAAGCCAAACCAATACACAATTTCTCTAAATGGCGAAGTCATTGAGCAAGGTTTTATTGAACCAGAGCGTTTAATGGCGATAGCGGTTGGCGAAACTTACGGTGAGGTAGATGGCATTTTGGGTAGCGATCCTGCTTATCAGTTGCCAGCTGTGTGGATTGAGCATCAAGATAAAGCAAAAGCACTTAATATGGGTTACCAAGTTGTCGACGATGGCACTGTTATAGCCACTCATATTAGTAAAATCATGAAGACAAACCTTGCAGAATTGTTTACGCACGACGATGTGGAAGCAATAACCCAGCGTTTGACACAACAAGCCCCGAAACTAGCAGAAGCATTAGCAGCAGCACTTAATCCAGCACAGCAGCTGAAAGTATATCGTCAGCTTTTATTGGACCAAGTGCCACTAAAAGATATTCGCACGATTGCCAACACAATGTTGGAATCCGCGGAAAATACAAAGGACCCGATCCTACTTGCATCTGATGTGCGCTGTGCACTAAAGCGTACGCTTGTTAACTTAATTGCAGGACAAAAGAACGAGTTAAATGTCTACGCACTGTCTGATGAGCTAGAACAAATGCTACTAACTTCACTGCAACAAGCACAATCTTCTGGTACGGTAACACTAGATAGCTTCCCAATTGAGCCAAACATTCTTGGTCAGTTCCAACAAAACTTGCCATTGATCAGACAACAGCTTAAGCAACAGGGGCTACCTCCGATCCTTCTCGTTATGCCACAGCTGCGCCCTCTTCTAGCGCGTTACGCTCGTACATTTACACAAGGGCTGGCAGTATTGTCTTACAACGAAATCCCAGAAAACAAACAAATCAATGTGGTAGGAAACCTTGGTTAATCTTATTTCAACACATGCGATGTACGAACATTTGGTTGGTCTCGCAGTACAACATATCGTCACGGATGACGATCAATTAGTCTTTGATGCTTTAAAACACAATGATGTCCAACACGCATGCCAAGCAATTAGGGAAGCTCAATCAGGGGAAGTAGAATTCCAACACCTGACGTTGAGATTTGGTATGCGTGGAGAACAAAGTGTCTATCAATTCAAACTCTCTGAACAAATGCAGTACTGCCTGGATTTGTTCAGTCTTTACCTTGCACTAAGACAAACACAATTTCAGTTAGAAGCCTTTCACCACGACTTGATTAGTAATGTTGTCGTGCCGATTCGCGTGGATGCATTACTGTGGGAGCCTGGGGTTTATTTTCTCGAACAGACGATTCAATTCCACTCTTCTGCTTTTCAACATGTGATTCCTTCTCTTCAAGCTGATGAAACGTTATGTGATCGTGATAAAGTCGCCACACTCACCAAAAAGTTAAAAGAGAATGCATATTCACTTTGGTTTGAAGTCGCGACATCGCAAGTGAACTTCGAGCGCGTCGCAGACTTTAGTCCCGATATGATCAAATTGTCAGTCACACTAGAGGATAAAGAAGAAAGACACGCTTTCCTACCTATTGCTAAGTTCTTAAGAAAGCATAAATATACTTGGGTTGCCGGACGTGTAGCGAGTCAAACGGAACTTAACCGTTATCGTTTATTGGGTGCCAGTTATTATTTTGGTTATTTCAGCGATATCCCAACCTCTCTCTCCTTTCAGTCTTTTGATGAGGAATAGTTGAAACTCAACCATTTATATTTAAAACAGCACGATTTATTCGTGCTGTTTTTTTTATTTATAACGGATAACCACAAGATCATTGGGCAATAGTTCCTTTAACTTAACTAATAAATTTAGGCTTATATGATGATTTTCCCGGTTTTCATGGAATACAAATCACTAAAAATCATCAATTTTTATCTTTTTTAGAAATTTTTTAATTTTCAAATTAATCATTAAAGCCGACCGACCGCCTCTAGTTAGTGACAAGGGAATATCCCGAGGCCTGAAAGATATAGTGACTAACTAAGGAGACTAAGATGGCTTTATCAATGCACACTAACTACGCTTCGCTTGTAACTCAAAACACAATGAACACAACAAGCGGACTTCTAAACACAGCAATGGAACGTCTAAGCACAGGCTACCGTGTGAACTCAGCTGCTGATGACGCTGCTGGTCTTCAAATTGCTAACCGTCTAGAAGCGCAAACACGCGGCATGTCAGTAGCAATGCGTAACGCACAAGACGGCATCTCTATGATGCAAACTGCTGAAGGTGCGATGGATGAAATGACAAACATCGTTTACCGTATGAACGACCTTGCTACACAATCGTTGAACGGTTCAAACAGTGCAACAGACCGTGCGTCTCTTAACAAAGAGTTCACACAGCTTACTGCAGAACTAAACAACATCGTAGACAACACTAAGTTCGGTGGTCAAAACCTTCTTAAAGGCGGCGGCTTCGGTGCAGGTGACGTAACATTCCAAATCGGTGCATCTTCTGCTGAAACATTGACTGTAAGCGCAAGCGCAGGTATCGGTGAAATCACTACTATCCTTGCTGATGCAGCAATTACAGATGGTATCGATGACGCGACTAAAGCAAAAGCAGCACTAGACAAAATCAGCGGCGCTGACGGTCTAGTAGAAAAAATTGGTAGCTCTCGTGCAGACTTCGGTGCGAACATCAACCGTCTTGAGCACACAATGGCTAACCTTGGTAACATGGTAGAAAACGTTACAGCATCTAAAGGTCGTATCATGGATACAGACTTTGCAGTAGAGTCTTCAAACATGACTAAGAACCAAATGTTGATGCAAGCAGGTACAACTGTTCTGTCTCAAACTAACCAGCTTCCAAGCATGGCAATGTCACTACTACGCTAATTACTTAGTTAATAGTGCGCTTAATTTAAATCGTCTTAATTATAAAGCCTTCCTATGGAAGGCTTTATTTTTATCTACGAATATAAATAGAGCTCGTATTATCTTTGTGAGATTCAGGCACTCTGAATCCGAATTTCAACATAATATTAAATAAAACCTTATTAAACAGTTCTAATTCTATCGTCTCTAACTTGCTTCCTATTTTACTATCTCTAAGTTCAGGAAAATTGAACTTAGCTTCCTTTAAGATACTAGCTATCTCATCAGAATTGATGCTCTGTTTACTTAATAGTTTTTTGTTAATGAACTCTTCATATGCACGAGCACATTTCATCAATCGTAACGCAAATTCATTCATAACTGACATTCTTTGAAACGTAAAAAATTTAATTTTTAGTGAGAACACTTGCACATCGCACTATCAAAAATAATATCAGAACGCAATTAATGCACTCTGTAAGAATTATCTGAATCAAGCTGAAGTAAAGGCTGAATATAACGTCTAATTAAAACATCTCTCCTAATTAGAACCGTCAATACAATTAAATATTTTCTTTGTTTAGGTCGCCTTTTCTTATAAGGAAATTACTTTTTCCATGGAGGAAGGCGGAACAAACAAGGTGGAAACACCACTTCCTCCCAAGAAAACAAAATAGCTTTAAACCTTTGTTTTAATTGGATTTAATATACGGCACGCATCTTGCCACTGATAATTAAACTAAGGCGTAGCATTCAAAGTATTCAAGCCAATAAGAGATGAGAGGAGCACACCTCATGAGTTCTTTAGACCCAGTAAAAATGGCAACCCAATTCGCACAATTGGACACAAACCCATTCAAAAACCGTTACCAAGCGCAAGCTAATGTGTACCAGTCACAACTGTCAGCTTTTAATAAAGTTGAAAGCGCACTACGTGATTTTCGTACTGCAATGAAAGAGATGAATAACAGCACAAACAGCATCATCAAAAACAGTGCGACACTCTCTCAAGAAGGTAACTTTACTGCAAACGCGGATGCTAAAGCGCTAACGGGTAACTATCAGATTTTTGTAGAAAAAGTGGCAACGGCGCATCAAGTATCTACAGGAATGCCGGCAGACCTTGAGGCAACGACAGAAGTACCAACAACTGGATCTTTAGAATTCACCATCAACGGTGAAACAATGACTCTAGACTTGTCCTCCGTTGATGTTAATGGTGACGGCACTGCAACGATCAGTGATTTAGCAAGCGCGATTAACAATCACACGGATAACCCTGGCGTTAACGCCACTCTAGTTCGCTCGAATGGTCAAACACACTTTATGCTATCGAGCACTGAGACTGGTGTCGAAAATAAGATCAACGTATCTGCAGCGGGTACTGGCCAAGCGTGGTTTGAAGACGCCTTCACCAACCTCAAGCAAATTAACGCTCCGCAAGATGCGGTTATGTGGCTAGGTGCAAAAGACTCAGGCCTGAAACTAACCAACGCAAGTAATACTTTTGAAGGTGTCATCGACGGTGTTGACATTACCGTATCTAAACCGCAAGCCGCGGGAGATTCGCCAATCGGTTTAAAAATTGGAGCTGATAGCGAAGGCACTAAAGAACAACTAGATAAGTTTGTGGAAACCTACAATGCCCTTGTTTCGACTATCGATCAGTACACCCAAATTGGCGGTGAAGATCAGAAACGCGGCGTGCTCGCTAGCGACTCGACATTGCGTTCTATTGAGAGTCAGTTAACGGGGTTAATCCGAGGTGAACACAATGGTATGCGCCTAAGCGAAATCGGCGTGAGCCTAGACCGCAACGGTAAAATGAAAGTTGATCAAGAAAAGTTCAAAGAAGCTCAACAAACAAATAGCGCAGGCTTAGAGGCGTTGTTTAATGGGGATGACGCTTTGCTGGATTCTCTTGACGCAATGGTAGAGCCTTTCTTGAAGTTCTCATCAGGTACCTTCAGCACGCGTAAAGACGCAATACAGTCAAGCTTAGACCGAATCAAAGATAAACAAACCAATTTAGAGCGTAAGTACGAAATGTCGTACAACCGCTACCTCAAACAATTCACTCAAATGAATTCAATTATGACCCAAATGAACCAAACCATGTCCATGTTTAAAGCTCAAAAATAAGACATTTGGTTCCAAATTTAGGAGAAATATTCATGCTTATGGATTCTGGTTACGATTCGTACCAACAAGTCGATCTCGACGCTCAAGCGGCAGCAGCAAATCCACACCAATTAGTCATCATGTTAATCGATGGCCTACTCGATGAAGTTGAACGTATTCGCGGCCACCTAGCCGCAAATCGTTTGGCTGAGAAAGGGAATGGAATCAACAAATGCATGAACATCTTGATTGGACTAACAAGTGCTTTAGATGATGAAAACGGCGGTGAAATTGCGGAAAACCTACGCCAGCTGTATGACTTCTGCCAAGTCGAACTTTATTACGCTAGCGTGCAAAACGATGCAAATCGCTTGGTTAACGTTGAGCGTGTAATGGGTAACATTCGTGAAGGTTGGATGAATTTTGGACAACAAGCATAAAGTATCGCCAGAGCGATTCCGTCATTTATCTCAGCTCATCCAGTTCGCCGCAAAAACGGCCGATTGGCATGCGCTCAAGCGGTACGACTTGCAGTTGCGAGAGCTTTTGATCAGTCACAAGCCTTTTTTGAAAGATCCTAAGCTTGCCCCTGAAATCCAGCGAGCGAAAACAGTGCACGCTAATGCCTTCGCAGTATTAGAGAAGTCGACCAACGAGTTGAAAAAAGAGATGAACATGGTCAATGACCATCAAGAACGCGCTATGGCCTATCAATTAGCAATGACCATGGAGCTAACTCAATGATCATACCTTCTTCAACTCAGCACTCGGGTAATTCGCCAGCTAACAATGAGGGTCACATCAAGCAAGCGAACTCGGTACACGGCTTTTCTCATGGTTTTAAATCAGGGAACAAGCAGAATGGTGAGCAAGACTTTAACTCTGCGTCAGCGGTACCGAGTTTTCACCTTACGGCCTCTACTTTGAACAGCGCAAACAAAGTACAAAGTCATGGTTTTGATACTGATGACCGCTCAGCTTCAGATCCGGATGCCAACTTGACCAGTACACCAGGGTTAACAGAATCGACTGATCTTGCAGCGCAAGCTCAAGCTTTAACCCAGGGTATGATTACCATGGCAGAGAAGCAGGCTGAGAAACTAGGAAAAGCGTCATCTTTAATGGCTGCGAGCGAAGTTAAGTCTGTTACTCAAGATTCGTCTAACGCCATGCTAAACACATCATCAAAACAAGATGTGAAGCAAAGTCTGCCGACTTCATCGAGTTCGCGTTTGCCTATCTCCGGTGCTGAGTTTCAAACTCTTTTGAATCAACCTGTTCAAGGGCAACCAACCGCCTCTCTACTTCAAGCACAAGCTCCTACAACACAACCTGCACATTCATCGGTTGCGACGAGTCATATTCAAGCTCAAGGCTCTGAGTGGGCAGCGGTGCGTGTTGATACCACTGCCGGAAAGTGGGGGGAGCAAATGATGCAAGTTTTACATGATCGCGTGACGCTCCAAGCTCAACAAAATGTACAAGAAGCAAAAATCCGCCTAGACCCACCAGACTTGGGGAAACTGGATTTACTTGTACGTGTTGAAGGTGACCGATTAAGTGTCCACATCAACGCCAATGCCGCAGCAACACGAGAAGCTTTAATGCAAGTTTCGGAACGATTGCGTACTGAGTTACAAGAGCAAAACTTCGTTCATGTCGATGTCAATGTTGGCTCTGATCAAAACCAAGGTCGAAATGACCCACATGCAAACGAAGAAGACGCCAATATTTTCGCCGCACGAGAATCTGGTGCATTCCAAACCACGACAACAACTAACTATTCAGAACACTGGCTAAGCACTCAAGCTTAGTGAATCTTCGAGGAAAAAGGTTATGACCAAACAACAAATGATCGCCCTGTTTATCGCCATGATCATCACCAGTGCCCTCGTTTCGGCCGTCACAATTATGGGCGGAATCTGGTACTTAAACAAACACGCTCAAGAGTCACCTGACTCTGGTTCACTGATCGAAGACTCTCCACTGTCTTTTTTGGTCACAGAACAACCGACAAGTAAAGGTCCTAGCTTCCATCCTTTGGACAAAGTCGTTTTGACCGTTAAAGGCAAGAAACAGACTCACTTTGTGATGCTAGAACTGGCAATTGAGACACGCCGTCCAGAGCGTATCAAAGAGATCGATGAATACATGCCTATGGTACAAAACTCTCTATTAAAACTGTTTAGCGACAAAACGTTTGATCAGTTACAGCAAGCGGGTGCCATCGATATTCTGCAAGACGAAGTGAAGCAAACGCTTCTACTCGCTTTTGCTAAAACAGACATCGTCCGAGAAATCGACGATGTTTTGTTGACTAAATATGTTGTGCAATAACGGAGCACAACCATGTTAGACATGAATGTACAAGACACTTACACCACAGAAGAGGAAGTGACAACACCGTCACGACCAATTGATGAAAACGCATTGCTACAACGTCATCAGGTCATGGTAAAACGCGTAGTTAACCAGCTGCGCGTTCATGCCACTTCTCACTGTAGTATTGAAGATATGCAGCAGATAGGCCTTATCGCTCTAGTCGAGGCTGGACGCCGATATGGCGATGTTGACGATCCTCACTTTCCTGCTTTCGCCGTTTGTCGAGTTCGGGGAGCTATTTTAGACGAATTACGCCGACTAGATTGGCGTTCACGTAAGACTCGTCAACAAGCCCACGAGCTCAACGACGTGACTCGAGATCTCACTCGAACGTTAGGTCGAATGCCAACGGATGCCGAAATCATCCAGGCTTTAGGGACGAATGAGCAAGATTATTACAACCGCCAAAATGCCGCTCTCGCAGGCGAGATGCAAAGCCTTGACCAACTGATGGAGAGCAGCGGTGATAGCTACATTGGCGGGCAATACGATGGCATGGAACATGAACATATTCGTCGTAGTTTAGACAGTGCTTTGGGTAAATTACCTAAGCGCGATCAACTGCTCCTGACTCTGTTCTATCAACATGAACTCAACTTACACGAAATAGCTCTGGTATTGGATCTGACACCACCTCGTATATGTCAGCTTCACAAACAAGCGCTGAAACAACTCAACCAATTAATGTCCTCTTAGGAGTCACAAGATGCAAAAGTTTTTTGGAGTGCTCACTATCCTGGTGTGCGTCTTCGGTGGATATATGTGGGCCGGTGGTAGCTTAGGTGCTATCTGGCAGCCAGCCGAATTCCTTATCATTATTGGCGCCGCTGCTGGTTCTCTGATCATCGGTAATCCGCCTCATGTACTGAAAGAAATGCGTCGCCAAGTGCCAGCGACCATTAAAGGTCCAACAGAAGAGCATGAGTACTACATGGAATTAATGGCACTACTCAACAACTTGCTAGAGACAGCGAGAAACCGCGGATACAAGTTTCTGGATTCTCATATTGAGGCTCCGGAGCAAAGCTCTATGTTCCTCGCTTACCCGACGATCGCAGAAGATCATCGCCTAATTTCTTTCATTACTGACAATTTACGTTTAATGGCAATGGGACAGATGTCGCCTCATGAATTAGAGGGACTGCTAGAGCAAGAAATCGAAGCAATACAGAACGAAATGCTTTTACCTTCACGCTCACTACAGCGTACAGCTGAAGCACTACCTGGCTTCGGTATTCTTGCAGCAGTTGGTGGCATCATTATCACCATGCAAGCTATTGATGGCTCAATCGCTATGATTGGTTATCACGTTGCGGCAGCTCTCGTTGGTACATTCATTGGTATTTTCGGTTGTTACTGTGGCTTAGATCCACTAAGTAACGCCATGGCTCAGCGAGTAAAACGTAATATGACTGCTTTTGAGTGCGTTCGTGCAACCTTGGTTGCCTACGTAGCGAAAAAGCCGACATTGCTCGCCATTGACGCTGGTCGTAAACATATTCAGCTAGACATCAAACCAACATTCAACCAAATGGAGAAGTGGTTAGCTGAACAGGAGGGATAATGCAAAAACAAGAGCATGTAGTGTTCAAACGTGCCAAAGTATACAGCCATGATGAGTCGTCTCATGGCGGCGCGTGGAAAGTCGCGTTTGCTGACTTCATGATCGCCCTAATGGCGCTGTTTCTTGTACTTTGGGTTATGCAGGTGGTAGACAAAGAAGAGCGTAAAGCGATTGTTGCCCACTTGCATAGTTCAAGCGTATTCGACAAGAGTTACGGCAACCCATTTGATACGTCACAAAGTATTTCTCCTATCGACTTGGCACAGGACTCTTCTGTGCCAAGTAAACACAACTCCAACCATGTGGTAAGCTCTTACTTCAAAGGTGATGGGGATGGACCAGAAATTGATTCTTTGATTCCTGGTAACTTCGATACTCAAGAGCAACTTGCCGCACTAGCGAAAGTAATTGAGCAAATGACTGCCCAAATTAATGCGCAGGGAAATGTAAACGTCACGGTGACACCACAAGGTTTGCGTATCGTCCTTCAAGATGATTACAAACAGCATATGTTCAGCCGTGGTGGTGCAGAACTTACTCCTTTTTTTGAAGATTTACTGCTCGCACTAGCACCTGTATTTCATCGTGTTAACAACCCTCTGATCATCAGCGGACACACAGATGCAATTCCATTTAAAAAGCGTTTTGGTCGTCAATCTAACTGGGCGTTATCAGCCTCTCGAGCAGACGTAGCAAGAAATACGTTAGTTGAAGGCGGTATGCCGGATGATAGAGTAATGCAGGTAACGGGTATGTCAGATAGAGCGCTGCTTAATCCTGATGAGCCAGATTCTAGCGAAAACCGTCGTATTGAGCTGTTTGTTTTAACGACTCCTGCCGCTAAAGTGCTTGAGACCCTTTTTGGCAACCACCAAGAAAGCGAACTGCAAAAAGCGAAAGATAAGGCTGAATTCAACCAACCAGTCATTCGTCAAGAAGTCATCAATTACTCCGGCGATACCGCCACCAGCGAAGTAAAAATTCAAGAATTATAATCTTAAAAGGTCACCACTCTGATGGTGACCTCTCTAACCAAAGCCTCTGTTACTGTGACTTTTTAGTTGAGTTCTATATGCACATAACATCATCCGAAAAAAGAAAAAGCGACTTACTGAAGAAAGCCTTTTTATGGCTCATTGTCTTCGATTACCTTTTATTGGCGTTTTTCTTAACTCAGCTATCAAGTATGACATTAAACAGCGGAACCATGATCAGCTTGTTACTTGTAGTTTATAACGTCTTACTTGTTTCGCTATGTTTTCAACGAACCAACAAGCAGGACTCTTACATTATCTACCCTGTTTTGTCCGCAACGTTATTAGCATTTGTCTGCTTTCTTTACTTCTTTTTTTTAATTTAGCTCCCCGACTCGACCATTGATTTTACTTTTACTGCTTTTTCGAAGTGGTCGAGCTGATGAGTCTGAATCCACCACGTAGCCGCTTCCATCAACAGCTCTGGGTCGTCATTTTTATTAGCGAAAAACGCATAAAATGAGAGACCAACCAATTCACCTTTACTCGCGATCTTTTTGTCACAGACCTCTATAATTTTGTCTCTCAGCGAAGCTCTCATTTCTAATCCCTTAACCTAGTACATACTCACTAACCATACGGTTGAAAGAAATCAAATCAAACGAGCCTTTAATTTCAAAACGCACTCTTCCAACCTCACTCATGAAGAACTCGATTTCACAATCCAAATCAAAAGTACCAGAGGTCTCGATAGAAAATGCATTGATCTTACTGTAAGGCAAAGAAGTGTAATCCACTTTTGAGCCGGTAATCCCTTGCACATTTGCCGCTATCACTCGCTTGTTCGTAAACACCACTTGGTCACGAACTGTTTTAAAAGCAGCGAAAATAGTCTCACCATCAATCAAGAACTTAAGGAAGTCTTCTCTGGCATTAGAAACGTCAATCGGCTTAAGCTTAAATACAGAGGAATTGTCGAAATCAATCATAATTAATCCTTTGAGTGGGCGTTAGAACGAATTATCAACGTATCAGATAGCACCACTTTTGCCTACTCGCAACGCACGTTTCTGCTTGATTCGCCCAACAACAAAGCGTCACTCACTTCCACCCTTGCATCCATTGCTCAGAGTCTTTTAGGTCTTGCCAGTTCATCTCTCGGTCGCGTTTACTCATGACTGCCTCGATGACACATCTCACAACGTTACCATCTTCATCTAGTTCCATTTCCGTCACGACAAAATGCTTCTCTTTGTTTTTAGGTGAAATAGCCGTCCATTTACTGTGCAATAGTTTCTTAGGGTGGATTCTGTTCATCGCATTGTACCAATTTAACTACCATGTTGATGTATACGACTGAATACCAAGAGAGAATCAGATTTTGTTTTTGCAAACCGACAAAAGATAAAACCGCAAAAGAGATCACTCCCTTTCGCGGCCCTAACTACAACCCGACTAGGTCTTCTGACCATTCAATCGAGGGTTTAAGTACTGACTTTGGAGCAACTGTAGCCCTTTACCGACCAGAACAATCACTACCGCGCCAATCAGGACAGGCGTGAAGAGAAAACTCCATCCCTGCCCAGACGCCATGATCAAAATTGGATTTGCCCCCGCAGGTGGATGAGTGGTCTTCGTAATCAGCATCGCAGACACACCTAGCCCCGTCGCAATCGCGAGCGTGACCGGCGTGACGTCAACATACTGGCTAAACGCAATACCGATAGATGCCGTGATGAAGTGACCAATGATCACGTTTTTTGGTTGAGCGAGAGGGCTGCTAGGCACCCCAAACACCAGTACTGCGGTAGCACCAAATGGTGCCATCAGGAGTACAACCTCCGTCAGTGATACCTCAGCGTAGGACAATACGCCAATAGCCAACGTAGCGCCAAGCCCGGCAACCAACGATAAAATTAAATTATTCATAAACACCTCAAAGTAGACCGAATTGTCTACAAAATAAAATAGACAAATCTGTCTACCTTTGTCAATATGTGTTTATGGAACTTTTTGAGGACATAGTTATGAACAAAAAGAAACAGTTATTGATCGACACAGCTTTGTCACTGTTTTATAAACAAGGCATCAACTCTATTGGCATCAATGAAGTCCTCAATGTTTCCGGCGTGGCTAAACGCACGCTATATAACCATTTTGAGAGCAAAGAAGCACTTATCATCTCCGCATTAGAACAACGCCACGAAATATTTATGGAATGGTTGGAGGAAAAGCTTTCTTCAGCACAAACGTGCGCGGAAGTGATCGATCAGTTATTTACAGCACTCAACGGCTGGTTTCATGGCTCTGAAGAAAAGTTGGGCGAGTTTCGCGGTTGCTTTTTCATCAATACGTCCGCGGAATTCAGTGACGACAGTGGCGAGATCGCAACGTATTGCCGCTACCATAAGCAGCAAGTCAGAGAGCTAATTCAACGCTATCTCAAATCAGACAACGCTTCATTACTCGATGCCATTTGCTTCATGAAAGAGGGCGCGATCACTACCGCTTACATGACGAAAGAATACGACAACGTCACGAAGAAATGCGTGACCATTTTGCACAAGCTTTAATGCGTTCAGGTATAGTCATTTGCGGATTAAGTATTCAAACCAAAGGCACCAATCGGTGCCTTTCGTTTTAGTTAGTGAGTGTACTTACAGCTCGTGCTCGGTACGAGCAATGATATCGTCTTGAGCATCTGGTGATAGCGCGGTGAAGAAGGCTGAGTAGCCTGCAACTCGCACAACCAGATCACGATATTGTTCAGGGTTCTTCTTCGCTGCTAGCAAGGTCTCGCGAGAGACGATGTTGTACTGAACATGCCAGCCTTTGTGGTGGTTGAAGAAGGTGCGAATCAACATAGAAAGCTTGAGCTTGTCCCCTTCAGACTCAACTGCTGCCGGGCTTAATTTCTGGTTAAGCAGCACGCCACCAAGGATCTTATTCGCTTGAATCTTACCAACCGAGTTGTACACTGCCGTTGGACCTAAACGGTCTGAGCCAGATGACGGGCTTGCACCTTCTGCCAATGGCGTTTTCGCTTTACGACCATCTGGCGTTGCCATGGTTGAAGCACCGAATGGGACGTTTGCCGAGATACTTGATGTACCTGCGTAGTAACCGCCGCCAATTGGACCACGCCCATGACGCGTATTAACGAACTGCTCTAGCTCATCAATGTACACTTGGTAAGCGTCTGCCAATAGTTGGTCTACCGCGTCATCATCGTTACCGTATTTTGGTGCAAAGTTGATAAGACGTTGGCGAAGCTGTTCGTTCTCCATGCCATCGAAATCTTCTGCCAATGCTTTTGCTAGCTGTTGTTGTGAGATAAGGGGCTGAGTGATTTGCGCATCATCGAAAACAAGGTGCTTGATGGCAGCTAGGCTGTTACCCAAGTTCGCGATACCGACTTGCAAACCAGATACCCAATCGTATTTCGCGCCACCTTCTTTCACGGTTTTACCGCGAGCCAAACAGTCATCCACCAGCGTTGAACAGAAAATGTCTTGAGCTTGCTGTTCAAGTACGCTGTCGACTACAGTATCAATCTCAATCGATTTACGGGTGTAGTAGCGGATTTGCTCTGCCCAAGAAGCGGTCACTTGCTCAAAGTTCTCAAAGTTGCCTTTTGCTAATGACTTATCGTGCGGCAAGAAGGCTTTACCCGTTGTTGCATCCACACCTTCGTTCAATGAAGCGAGCAGGATACGAGCGAAGTTAATGAAGCTCATGCCCGTGCAACGGTAACCCCATTTGCCCGGAACCGCCGTCTCGATACAGCCGATAGATGCGTAGTTGTAAGCGTCTTCTTTCTCTACACCAAGCTTGATGAATTCAGGAATAACAATCTCATCGTTGTTGAACGCTGGCATACCGAAGCCGCACTTAATCACTTCAATACAACCCATTAAGAACTCTTGGTTCAAACCTTCGTGGTAGCGCACACTCAAGTTAGGTTGCGTCGAACGTAACTGACCACAAGATTCGAGAATCGCCCAAGAAAGTGGATTCACTGCGTCTTCAGGCTCACCCTTTTCATTCAACTTCTGACCACCGATACACACGTTTTGATACAGCGGAGAACCTGCGGAGGCTTTTGAGTGCGCGCCAGAGCGAATCTTGTTTACTTCAAGCAGCTTCAACCAGCAGCTTTGTAAAAGCTCTAGTGCAAAGTCTTTTTCAATCGCGTCGTTTTCGATATCGCGAACATAAAACTCGTTGAGGAATTGGTCCATACGACCGAAAGAAACCGAGTGACCGTTCGATTCGATTTGTAGCATCAATTGAACAAAGTAGCTCAATTGCAGTGCTTGCCAGAAGTTTTCTGGTGCGTGACTTGCTACATGACGACAGTTTGCCGCAATGCTTTCTAACTCAGCTTTGCGCAGCGGGCGTTTCTCTTCTAACGCCATTTTTGCCGCCAATTCAGCGTAGCTCACCATGTGATCTTGAATCGCAAGCAGTACGATTTCGACCGATTTGTAGAACTGCTCTTTCTTCAAGCCTTCAAAGGTCGAAACATCATTGTTAGCACGGTGCTGACGAACATCCTCTAGCAAGCCGTTCATGCCTAGCTTCAAGATTTTCTCGTTATCCACCGCAAGGTGCGCGTCACCCGAAGTCATGTTGCCTTCGGCTTTAATGATGGTGCTGGCTAAGATTTCTTGCTGCTCATCAGTAAACAAGCCATAACAACGGTCTTGAACTGTTTTACCACGCCAATACGGTGTGATGCTGTGGATGCTTTGCTTATCTTCTTCAGTGACCGCAAAGCCTGCACCAGGACGGTCGGCTAGCTCATCAATTTCCGCTTCAATCCAACGCACTGTGTATTCTGGGAAAATAGGCGCAGCGCGCACTTTGCTCGCTTGGTTACCGACGATCAACTCATCGTGTTTAATCCAAATAGTACGAGTGCGTAAATGCTCTTGCAGTGCTAGCGCACGTTGGACAATCACAGGTTTGTCTTCGTTTACTTGATAAGCACGAGTGTATGCCTCTGCACGCTCGGTACAGACAGGTGGCGTTACGATATTTACCAGTGCCGATTTGTGCGCTTTGATACGCTCAGGAAGGTAATTCAGGTCCATAGTTAACCTCTTACAATCACGTTAAGTTGGGTGTTTTCGCTTGCGTATTGCATGGCGCTTTCTAGCAGTTCTGGTTTGTTTAGTGGCTTGTCAGAACACTCGTAAGGCATATCGAGCAAACGGTATTTATTGATGCCGAGCGTGTGGTACGGCAGCAAGTGAAGTTCTTGGCAGCTTTCTAGTGAAGCCGCAAAATCGATGATGTCTTTCAACTCTTCGATGGTGTCATTGAACCCCGGCACCACGGGAACGCGAATCACAATGCGTTTCGCGATAGGTGCCAGTTTTCGGAAATTGTCTTTGATGCGTTTTAGTGAACCTTTCGCCCAGCTAAGAAACTTTTCTTCATCAGTGTGTTTTAAATCCGCCAACCAGCAATCAATATGCGGCGCGGCTTTTTCGACATTCTTCCACGGCACATGCATGCACGATTCAATGGCGGTAGAGACTTGGTTGTCATGCAGACGCTGCGCGAGTTCTGCCACCAAATCTGCTTGCATGAGTGGCTCACCACCGGAGAAGGTCACACCACCTTGGCTTTGGTCGTAGAAAGGTTTGTCTTTCATCAAGGTGTCGAACAGCATGTCTGATTTTGCTTCTTCACCGCAGACAGTCAGTGCTTGCGTAGGACAGACGTTTCGAAGCGCGATCAGTTGGTCTTCTTTGATGGTTTTGCGATTAATGATGATCTGGTTGTCGATACGTTGAATACCATCACCCACCGTTTCACTACCCGCCGTGGTTTGAGTTGTAGCTTGATAAGCAGAAACGCACAGCTGGCAATCTTCCATGCAGCTTCGCTGATCAAACAACAGTGAATGCTTTTCGCTGCGGCTTTCTGGGTTTTGACACCAAGGGCAAGACAAGCTGCATCCTTTAAGAAAAAGAATGGAACGAATGCCATCGCCATCATGGGTAGAGAATCGTTGGATATTGAAATACATCTCTGCTTGCCTCTTGGTCTGTGCTACCGCTGTGTACCTAATTCGTTTCTTTCTTACTGGTTAAGTCTTATGAGCGGTTTTTCTTTGTTCGAACTGAAAGCTTCATTTGAGCGTTTACAAGTTTCACTCAGCTTTCATTTAATGAAATGATTATAGTTTCAAATGAAATTTCAATTGATCAAAATCAAGATCTCGTTCGATTGTCAGATCTATAGTGATCCCATCATCAAAACGAAGATTTTGTTTAAGGTAGAAACCATGATCGAACTTTATTTAGATACTGCTGATGTGGCAGAAGTAAAACGCTTTAACCAATGCCTACCGCTAAAAGGCGTGACGACAAACCCAAGCATTTTGGCGAAGTCAAAACAGGGACTGAATGAAACCCTAGCAGGCATGCAAGAAGCACTTGGCGGGACACCTCGCTTTCACGCTCAAGTCGTGAGTTCAACCGTCGAAGGCATGGTGGCAGAAGCACGCCAATTGAATGAATTGCCTTACGACATGGTGGTAAAAGTGCCAGCAACAGAAACAGGCTTAGCTGCAATTAAGCTAATGAAAAAAGAGGGAATTCAGGTTCTTGCTACCGCTATCTATTCAGCTCAACAAGGTTTCCTTGCAGCACTGTGCGGTGCAGACTACCTAGCACCTTACGTAAACCGCATTGATACGATGAACGGCAACGGTGTTGAAGTGGTCGCGGATCTTCAATTGTTGCTCGATCAAAACCAACTACCAGCGAAGATTTTGGCAGCCAGTTTCAAGAATACTCAACAAGCGATGGAGGTGATGAAACTGGGCATCGAAGCCATTACATTGCCAACTGATGTGGCGGCACAAATGTTCGCACATCCAGCAGTAAAACCGGCGGTTGAACAGTTCGATAAAGACTGGAAAGAGACGTTCGGCGAGAAGCTTTCATTTGAAAGCTAATTAAAAATAGCAGCTAGACTTCATAGTTAACAATAAAGGGAATCTTAACTCACCCTGTGCGCCGGTGAGTTAAGATTCCCTTTTGTATTTCAGATAGAGAAGTAGCGCTACAGTAGTTCTCTATTGGTCAGTGACCAAAGGTACACGCGCTTTAGTAAACTGATTTTGATCCTTTTACGAATACCTCGTTTGGAATGGCGGAGTCGGTTTGGTAGCGCAATGGCTTTCATCTCGGTTTTCATTTCTTTTCCATCCACCAACACAGTAGACCCCCGATGCAGTAAGCCAGCAGATCTTTCCAATCAAATGTGGCGCCCAAAATCACAGCCAGAGGCGATGAAGATTCGATACCAAGCCAAACCGCGACCTGTAACAATTGCCCTAACTCAACAGCAAACGCAATCAACACCACCAGTGAAACCAGCCAGTTAACGGGCATGGAGAACAAGCTTGCAAGAAAGTAGTAGAGCCAAACCACAACGAGAACATCACCAACTGTCGGACGAATAAAGCTGTCTCGAACATAGAGCGCGATAACGACCAATGCGATAAAACACACCAAGCTTTTGAGTCCATTTTTTGCAGAAAATTGCAGGCGGATAGCAGACGTTTCTTCCACCATATTGCTTGGCTGCCCAGTGAGAATTGCTCGTTTAAACATCTTCATGATTCGCCTTTGCGCTTTCTTCCGCTTTCTTATTTCGTGCGTACCAGTCGATGTTGCGTGTAATAACCATAGTGAAGCTCAAAATCGCGAAACACAGCAATGTCCCCATAACCAATGCGTAGCTTTCTGCTTGTAGCAAGCCAAACAGTAATCCGTAGAGAGTGAGCAAACACGCTCCGAATACCGCGCCGTGCTTGGTGTTGCTCAACATACCGCTCACGTACACACTTAAAAGTCCCGTCGAGGCGATTGCCGACACCACATACGCCCAGTTAAAGCCGAGGTGTTCACTCATCGAAATCAGCAATAGATAGAAAAGTGCTAAAGCCAGACCAATAAAGCCGTATTGCACTGGGTGAACCGGACGCGCTTGGAACAGCTCCATTAAGAAGAAACTCGCAAATACTAATGTGATAACCAATAGTGAATAGTTCACAGCTCGGTGGGATTTCAAATAGTGGTCCACGGGATCAATCAAATCTACGCCCATTTGTCGCTGTTCAAGCTCGTGACAAGCGTGATTCGATGACAAACAGCTTTGGAACAGCTGCGCAATATTGGTAGAGAAGTTATTGCTCGCCCACTGTGCGTTAAATCCATCTTCAGATACTTCTGATGACACCGGTAAGTAATCACCGATAAAGCTTGGATGTGCCCAAGTTGATGAGAGTTCAACAGTTGTTTGACTGCCGATTGGTGTAACTTGAAGCTGCCCCATCCCTTGCAGCAAGAAGTTAAGATCGAACGCCAAAGGTTGTGCTGGGTTTAGGTCTGCGAGTATCAGAGCACTGTGGAAGCCTTGTGGTAACTGATCTAACCCCGTTCCCGGTGCGACTTCGATATCAGAGCTCGCCATGGTCATGTCATCCAAACGAATCAATCCGCGGCTGTCTTCAATACCAACCACTAGGCTCATGTTTTCAATATCAAGCCCCTGCAATGCCGTGAGATCGTCTGCATCAAAAGTGCCTTTCAGTGCTACTTGTGCTTTGTATAAACGCGCGCGGTAAATACCTCGGTATTTTTCAAAACTGTCCAGATTCGCGCTCATATCAAAAGTGCTGGGTAAAAGGAATTTACGACGCTCTTTAATCTGTACCTTGTCATCTCGGTAACTGGTTTCGGTGTAGTTAACCATGATGAATGGACCAATGATGCGCTGTTCGCCGCTGCTGCTGCGTGCGATGTCGTTTCTGACTTCATCTTGGCGATATGAGCGCTCTGAGATCAGCCCTGTGACCATTGAAAACGGGATTTGCAGTAAGACAAACAAAAACAGCACGAATGCGAACTTCGTGCCGAGTTGATTATTGAGGATCTTTTTCATATTTCATTCTCCATTTGCTGATGGAAGTAATCTAGATCAGCAATTTGGAGAACGAATGGAGCTAATGTGGAGTTTCTATGGAGTTGGTAAGATCAGGGTCACTTTCACGCCAGAATCGACGTTTTCGACTTGCAACTTACCTTTGTGCAGCTTGACCACTTGCTCAACAAAATTAAGCCCAAGCCCAGTACTCTTAACACCATTTTCCCGAGCTAGGGAGTAGAAGCGCTCGGTCAAACGAGGCATGGCGTAGTCGGGAATGTGAGGACCTGAATTGAAAATCGACAGGCGCACTTTCTCTTTTGTGACCTCAGCTTTCCACTCAATGCGTCCCTCTGAATCAACAAAATCCAGCGCATTGTCCATCAGGTTAAAAACGGCTTGTTTCAGTAAGAAGGCATCACCAAGCGCGGCAAGATGGTCATCAATTCGGATGTTGGCAGTGACCGACTTAGCACTCAAACGCGCATCCGCCGATTCAACCACTTCATTGACCATTTGTTTTAGCGAGATAGCTTCGACTTGCTCTAGCTCAGGGCGCTTTTCAAGACGAGCAAGTTCTAGCAACTTATCAATCAATGACTGCATGCGGTCGCTTTCTCGCTCAATGTTGCCAGCAAAGCGCGTGACCTTTTCTTCAGGCAACGGCATTTGCAATATTTCACTCGCGCCTTTAATCGCTGATAACGGGCTTTTCAGCTCATGAGTCAGCGTCTGTACGTACTCTTCCACATACTGCTTACCATCGAGCTGATTGCGCATTTTCTCTAATGCATCACTTAGCGTGCCGTACTCATAAAAGATACGAAATGTCGGCTTAGAGACCTTTTCACCTTCACCCATTTTGGTCGCGTAGTCTTCTAGCTTGTTCAGTGCTGAGTGAATTCGCCAAGCAAACAATGCCCCTGCTAGCAGCACTAACCCACTCATCCACACCATCCAAAACAACACATTGCGTTTAGAAAGATCGATGAAGGGTTGTACTGAGCGATTGGATTTGGCTACCGTCACGCTGCCAATGATTTCACCTTTGTGGTAAATGGGCGCAGCCACGTGCATAACGGTTGAGAGCGGATCTTTCGGGTCTTCGATGGTACTGCGCGCGCCGTATTGACCACGCAACGTGAGATAAACATCGTTCCATTGCGAGTAGTCTTTGCCTACGTCTTGCTGCCAAGAATCCGCAATCACAATGCCTTGTTTATCGGTGATGTAAATTCGATGGTTAATCGCTTTTTTACCGATTTCCCAAATGCGCGCTTGAGGCTCTCGCTGTCCATAAGCCGTTAATAGTTTGGAGAAGCGACTCTCAGACAACTTGTCATTCGCGACGTCTTCTTCCGCCAATACCGCGAGTAAGTTCGCCATATCCACTAGCGTCTCTTCGGTAGTTTGGCGCACGGTTGGCTTAAGTTCTTGGACAACCGTTTTGCTCACCATGTAAGCCGTCATCCCGACTAAGATGAAGTAGAGAAAAAACAGTCTGAGTCCAAGCGGGATCTTCGGCCAGCGATTCATCATTCACCTTTAATGCAGTAAAAGTAACCAAAGCCACGTTTGGTACAGATGCGTTCAGACATCTCAAACGGCTTCAACTTATTGCGAATGGCTTTGATATGGGTATCGATATTACGCTCATATGCAGCCTCTGGCGCCATGTCTGCCGCGATCATAAGTTGCTCTCGGCTCAATACATTGGAAGAGACAGAAATCAGTTTATCGAGGATCTTGAACTCCACCGCGGTCAGCCCAAGCATTTGCCCGCCAACACCGTAGTCGAAGTTCTGCGCAACTAAATCATGGTTCAAATGAGGTTGTTCTGGAACAGCTACAGGCTCTGGTTTGTCCTCCATCATTGGCGCTTTAGCTTTGATTCGAAGTTTAATGCGAGCCAACACTTCGCGCGGGCTAAATGGCTTAGTCACGTAATCATCCGCGCCAATTTCCAAACCGACTACGCGGTCAATTTCATCGCTTCTTGCGGTGAGAAAGATTATGGGAATATCAGAAAACTCACGGATGGTTTTGCATAATTCAAAGCCATTGCCATCCGGTAAGCCTACGTCTAAGACAAGTAACGCTGCGGAGTTGTGCTGCAAAAAAGCTAAGCCCTCTCCTGCTGTTGCAAACCACTCTGCGTGGTAGCCATCCATCTCTAATACATGAATCAGGTTCTCTGCGATAGCAGATTCATCCTCGATAATAAGGACGGTGGGTTGTTCGCTCAATGTCTTAGCCTCATTGACGGTGTTTATCTTTATGTTGGTATTATCACTTAATTTGGGGCCAAGGCTAGTGGATTGATGCAGCAAAGGCGCAGTTCGTGGATAATACTAATCAAACACACTTCTATTCAGCATAATAAATTTATCACTTAGATTAATGAGTCACCACAATTGTGAATACAATGATTTCAACCATTGATATGAACAGTGTTCATTTTAAACTCAAGTTATCAATTCGATTTTATTTAAAGGACAGTCACTGATGAAAAGAGCGCTAATCCCCCTGGCTTTACTGACTTTGCTCTCAGGTTGCGCCAGCATGTCTCCGGATGAGTGCAAAACGGCGAACTGGTACAACGTAGGTTATCAAGATGGCCGAGACGGCAACGATCCAAACATTATCAATAGCTATACCGAAGACTGTGGTGAAGCGGGTGTGATACCCGACCGAGCGAAATGGAAAGAAGGCTTTGATAAAGGCACTATCCAATATTGCTCACCAGACAATGGGTACACTGTCGGTATCGAAGGCAAAGAATATTACGGTGTATGCAGCAGCAAAGAGTTTATTGAGAACTACCAGTTAGGTCATCAAGAATATCAACGCCAGCAACGCATCCAACAAATCGATACTGAAATCTCGGTCATCGATAATCAGCTTGATGGCAATCCAGACAAAGATAATGCCAAGAGACTGAAAGAGAAGAGAAAGCGATTGGCTGACGAGCGTTCAAGCCTCTTGTCGCCAACCATCAACTTGAATCTGAATTTCTAAATCGATTGGATTTAGCTTCTAAAAATTCATGGCCCTAGCTCAGTTCTAGGGTCATGAATTGACTGTTCGGATCGAGTTCGTAATCCCCAAACGGCTCGCAGTACACAAAGCCATGCTTTTCATACAACAGGCGCGCTGGTTTAAAAAACTCCATCGAGCCCGTTTCTAAACTCAAGCGCTGCAAACCTTTTTGCTTCGCTTGCTCAATCACATGAATCAATAATTGAGATGCCACACCTTGGTTTCTTGCCGTAGGCGTGGTGCGCATGGATTTCAGCTCCGCGTGTTGGTCATCCAACTCTTTAATCGCCGCACACCCAAGCAGTTGCTCACCTTTCCATCCGGTCCAAAATGTCACTTCTGGCGCTTTGAGCTTATCTAAATCTAACGCATGCACGCTTTCTGGTGGTGACGTGGCGTACATGTCCTGTAAATGTCCTTCCAACAGCGCAATCACTTGCGGCCGTTCTAAATTGTCGATTTCAATTCTCATATATCCATCCTTGGTTTTTCATAGCTAAAGCGGCTGTCTCATAATGTGCTGCGGTCCAACTGGGCCGCCGTGGTAAAGCTCATTGGTATCTTCAAACCCTGATTTTAAATAGCACTGATAAGCAGGTATGTTGCGGCAATTCACAGTAAGATAAAGCGCATCAAATTCGGGATAATGGCGTTTGGCGAAATTGGCAAACTGTTGAATTGCTCGCTTGGCGATGCCTTTGCCTTGATGACGGTGATCCACCAGCAAAGCACGCACGCCTAAACTGTTTTTCGGGCAAAAATCGTATTTCTCGCTGTAAGCTGCATCAAATAGAAAAAAGCCAACCACGTCATCGTCCGCCAGAATCAGATGCGGAAGCTCTGTGGGTTCAAGACGTGTAAGCATTTCACCCACATCCGCGACCGTAAACTGCGATTGCTCTTCTAGCACGCTAAGTTCGCAAGTTTGTTCATGTCGCTCAGGCGAATACTTTTCAATGGTAATCATAATCTTCCTTGTTGTTTTTATGCTCAATTCATACAGGGTATGTCGTAAATAGAAATACCTGGTGTCGTATTTCCCACTCGCAGGCAAACGTTTAGCACTCTATTATCCTCGCCATTCGATAGAGAGGTTTCCATGTCCCGTTTTTTACTTTGTAGTTTTGCACTCGTTTTACTCTACCCTACTGCCATTGATTTGTATCTTGTTGGTTTGCCTCAAATTGCGTCAGATCTCAACGCCAGTGAATCTCAGTTGCATATTGCGTTTTCGATCTATTTAGCTGGCATGGCTACCACGATGTTATTCGCGGGGAAAATTGCAGACTCTGTGGGACGAAAGCCTGTTGCCGTCGTCGGCGCGATGATCTTCGTGCTCGCGTCTTTTCTCGGCGGGATGGCTGAGCAACCAAACACTTTCTTGATTGCTCGCTTTTGCCAAGGCATCGGGGCTGGATCTTGCTATGTCGTCGCGTTCGCGATTTTACGCGACACGTTAGACGATGAACGCCGCGCGAAAGTATTGTCGATGCTCAATGGCATCACCTGTATCATTCCAGTGATCGCACCCGTGATTGGTCACTTGATTATGCTGAAATTTCCTTGGCCGAGTTTGTTTACCACGATGGCAGGAATGGGCATTCTCGTCAGTGTATTGGCCATTTTTGTTCTCAAGGAATCACTACCCAGCCAACAAGGTGAAGAACAGACAACGCCAGAGAGCCATCAAGAGACTTTCTTCGAGCGATTTTTTATCAGTAGGCTGATCATTACTGCACTTGGAGTGACCACCATCCTGACCTTTGTTAACGCTTCACCAATTGTTGTGATGAGTATGCTTGGTTTTGATCGCGGTGGCTATTCTTCCATCATGGCGGGGACTGCGACGATCAGTATGTTGATTTCGTTCTCGGCGCCATTGGCATTGGGGATTTTTAAGCAGCGAACCTTAATGATGACCTCTCAAGTATTGCTCGCGTGTGCAGGCATCGTGCTCAGTGCTGCCCATTTCCATGATGGACAATCTCATTACTATGTGTTCGGACTTGGGCTGATTTGCGCTGGCTTCGCTTGTGGCTTTGGCGTGGCCATGAGCCAAGCGCTCAGCCCATTCTCTCAACAAGCTGGCGTGGCGAGCTCACTACTGGGCATTGCTCAAGTTTGTAGTTCCGCGTTCTATATTTGGTTTATGGGTTTCATCGGCGTTAGTGCACTGAATATGTTGGTGTTTATCTTAGTGTTAGGTAGCGTAATCAGCCTTGCTCTAATACTATTGATTCCAAAGCCTGTTCACGATACCCATTATGAAGAAATCCCTAGCGCGACTTGATTTAAACTTACTGTTCACTCTGCAATTATTGCTGCAAGAGCAAAGCGTCTCGAAAGCCTCGAAAAAGCTGAACGTTACGCCCTCTACCGTAAGTAAGTCGCTCAACAAACTTCGTCATTGGTTCGATGATCCTTTGTTTGTCAAAACACCTAAAGGTCTTGCGCCAACGCCTTTGGCACAAAGCATGGAGCAAGATCTCGCAGAATGGCTGCAAATTGGCAGCCAGATTGCAGAAAAACGCAGCGATATTACGCCTAAAGGAGTGCGTTTTGATATCACGATTGAGTCGCCATTAGTGCTCACAGTGCTGGACAGACTCATCGTCGCGATCCACCAACGATACCCTGAAGCGAAAGTAAAAACCAGTAACTGGGATTACGATTCACTCGACGCCATCATTCGAGGCGAGGCGGATATCGGTTTTACCGGCCGAGAAAGTCACTCGAGATCGAAAGAGTCGTTGGATCTTCTGCCGTATTTCTTGGATTTTGAGATTCTATTTTATGACCTGCCGATGGTGTATTTACATAAAGATCATCCGGCATTACAGCAAGAGTGGAATCTCGAGACCTTTCTGAGCTACCAACACATCAATATTGTTTGGGAAAAAAGTGAAACTTGGGCGTTGGATGAAGTATTAACGGAACTAGGGCTACAGCGCTCTATCGGGCTGACGATGTCCAACTTTGAGCAATCCCTTTTTATGGCAGCGCAGCCGACGCATGACATGATCACCACCGCGCCGCACTATTGCAAAAGTTACACAGAAAAGCTGCATCTCGATTTGGTGTGCTTGCCAATTCCATTAGACCAAGCTCAACAAGACAAGTTACTGATTCCATTTACCATGATTTGGCATAAACGCAATGCGTACAATCCCAAATTGCTATGGTTGAAAAACACCATTAAGTCATTGTACAAACAACCTTCCCAACCACAGTAAGACTCAGGCTAAGGTCAGGTTTTCTCTGGTTATTTTTAATGACTTTCTTGCTCTGATAGCTATAACTAATCACTTTATCAACTAATAAAAATGTTCTTTTGGATCTACACTAGCTGTTCATTTACACGCTAAGGATCAAGGATGTCGACCTTTTTACTCACTGCCATTGCAATGCTGGCGTTCGCTGCCAATTCATTATTGTGTCGAATTGCCTTGGCAGAAGGGTTAATTGATGCAGGAAGCTTCACGCTCGTTCGATTGATATCTGGCGCGATTACCTTAATCGCAATGCTTGTCGTGAGAGGCCAGTGGAAAACCGATCGGCCAACTTCTCGCTTTCGCTTTTTTGCTGGCGTGGCGTTATTTGGTTACGCTGCCCTTTTCTCTTTCGCGTACTTACAACTGGCGACAGGAACCGGTGCTTTGCTTTTATTTGGTGCCGTGCAACTGACGTTACTGGCAATCTATTGGTGGCAAGGTGAGCGCTTTCAGTTTCTCGAAATCATCGGTATCGGCCTTTCGATTGTTGGCTTTGTTTGGTTGATGTTGCCATCTGCCACTCGCCCCGATATTAGCTCTGCACTTCTTATGTTGATTTCTGGCGTTTGTTGGGCTGCGTTTACTGCGCTCGGTAAACAAGCGTCTTCTCCAAGTAGTGGCATCACGTGGGGATTCATCGCTGCATCAATAATTGGCGTGCTCCTTTCGCCATTAATCTTGTCCTCAATCCACCTTTCTTGGAGCGGAGTGTTGCTCGCTATCGCATCTGGTGCCATTGCCTCTGGCCTTGGTTATACACTTTGGTACCAAGTCGTACGTAAGCTCTCTTTGCTTCAAGCCGCCGTCAGCCAACTTTCTGTGCCAGCCATTGCTTTGCTACTCGGCAGCATCGTACTCCACGAGCCTCTTTCACTGCATACTCTTTCAACCAGCGGCATCATTCTTGGTGGGATCGCTTTGGTTTTTTTATCTCGATCCAAAAAAACAAACGAACAATCAGCAAGCCGATAAAAAGTAATAACTTTCCCTCTCAAATACCCATTCATCATCTATGCTTTTTAAAGCAGTAAAGCTCATTGCAGATGGTATAAGTGGTCTGCTTTGGTACCAGGCGAAGAATATAAGGTGAGCATTGGCTCACACAATGCAACGATTTTGTTTCAAAAGTGAGAATCATCACAGATCGCGAATTTGCTCGTTTTAGGCGTTTCACCAATAACGCCAAGGGCTAGCACGAGATCAAGCCAAATACGCACTTTTTGTTTTGACAAAGGGTTTACAAAGCACACTTTTTCACCCGCTATATTCCGCCCCCGAATTTATTCAGAACAAGATTCTGATTATTCATATAAGAAATTCATCAACTTATAACGATAAGCCTGAGCAAACTTTGACACTATGAACGACAAAATAAAATTCGCTATTAAAGTATCGCTTAGCCTGACTCTGGCTTATCTGATCCCGTTTGCCATGGGTTGGCCGCAAGCATCGACGGCCGCAACTACTGTAATGCTGATTGCATCGACAGGCAGTCGTCGTGAATCACTCGCCAAAGGTACCTTACGCGTGTTAGGTACATTGGTTGGTGCCGTGGTTGGCTTGTTACTGGTGGGGTTGTTTGCTCAAGACCGCTTGCTGTACATGCTGAGCGTGTCGGTTGTGGTCTCATTCATTTTTTACTTCCGTAATGCCTATCAAAAAGATCCAACGCTACTCATGCTGACCGGCGTGATGACACTGATGATGTCCAATGGCGGTGACGCAGAAGGTGCGTTTCTTTATGGCGTTGACCGCGCCTACATGACGGTGTTTGGGGTGGTGGTTTACACACTCGTGGGGACTTTCTTATTCCCGACCAAAACAGAACAAAACCTAAGACAGCTCATCGAACAACTCAACCAAGCACAACGCGCGTTGTTCACCTCTATCTTGCAAAATTTCGAGCAAAAATCGGCAGGGCAAATCTCTCCTCAAGAAGGCGGAGAAGAAAATCCAGAAGCGGAAGAGCCACAACCTCCTAGCGTGGACACTCTCATCGAACAGATGTTTGCCGCTCAAAATGCGCTCGAACAGCGTTTTGCCACGGTCAGTGTGGAATGCAGTGACGTGTCGGCCTACATGAAAGAGTGGCGCTTGGCAGTTCATTTGAACAAGCAGGTAACGCAACAATTGACCGTCGCGGCGCACAGCCACTTTAGCCACCAGCAAGACCGTGAAAGCATCAGCAACTTTGATCAAGCCGTGGCGGAAATTGACGCGCTATTTGATACCTGCCAACAAGTCTGGGACGAAAAAGAACCCGCTTATCGTGCCCAGGAATTCAAAGTCAAATACAACCAAGCGTTGCTTGAAGACGCAGCTCACCTAGAGAAAGGCTCTGCGCTTACGCTTGGTCACCTATTGGAACTGATGCATCAAAACTTGTCGCGTTTAGCGGAGAGCATTAGCTGTATTGACTCTGTGACGAACAATGTCTCCTTTGACGTGCCACTGCCGAAACCGAAAGGCAAGTTTCTATGGTGGGACGCAGAAAACTTTAAAACCGCGGTCAAAACCTTTGTCACTTATTGGGTTGCTGGACTGATTTGGATTTATTTCAATCCACCAGGCGGCTATTCATTCGTGGTCTTCTCGACCATGTTTATGTCTTTGCTGTCGTTCGTGCCTGTGCACCCAATTTTGTTGCTTGTGCTGTTCACTTTCGGCTTCTTGTTCGCGGTGCCTTCTTACGTCTTCATTCTTCCGCAATTGGATCTCGGGTTAGAACTTGGCCTGTTCATCTTTATCTACACCTTTATCGGCTTTTATCTGTTTAACGGGCCAGTGACGATTTTCTACATGGTGGGCTTGTTTGTTCTTGGTTTAGACAACAACATGTTCTATCACTTCGGGATCCTCATGACGATCATGCTGTTGTTCTACATGGTGGTGTTCATGATTATTTTCGCGCACTACTTCCCGTTTAGCTCACGACCAGAACACCTCTTTTTGACCATAAAAGAACGCTACTTCCGACATACCCGAGAGCTGTTCACTACCTATCAACAGCAGTCTAGCTCGGTTATTACGCCGCTCAAACGGGCCTTACACTTGGTGACGCTCAATGTCTCATCGAAAAAGCTCAAAGTCTGGGGTTCGAAAATCAACCACAAACACTTTGATAAAACCACGCCAGAAGCGATTGGCGCGTTTAGCAAAGCGTGTGATGTACTCAGTAATCACATCAACATCTTAATGGCCGCCGAGAAAAAGTTGATGACCAATCCACTAATTACTCAGCTTCGCCAACAGCACCGCGATTCCATCATTCCTTTGATGGCGGGCGCTTTAGCTAGCCATCAAGCAACACAAGAACTCGACTCCGTATTCGACCAATACAGTCAGGATTACCAAACATTCGAAGATAAACTGGAAGATTTTTTTAGTGAGTTGGATTTATCTGACTACGCTTATTCAGAGATAGCCGGTTTTTATATCTTGCTGAATTTAAAACGGAACGTGTTCGAAGCAATCAAGCATTGCAAGCAAACCTACGAGGATATCGATTGGGTGAACTTACAACAGAAGCGTTTTTAAAGGTGGGGATATGATGCTTCCAAAACTAACCAAACCAAGCCTCGCCATACTTTCTTTGCTCGGACTCAGTGCGTGTACCACGGTAGGACCAGATTATATTCATCCAAAGCAGGCGCCACTGCCAAGTGACTGGTCGGTGCAAAAAGCAGCCAAAGATACGCAGCAATCAGAGCAACAGCTACAACAATGGTGGCAGCAATTTAATGACTCAACTCTTAATCAGCTGGTTGAGTTGGCGAGCAAACAAAACCTCGATTTAGAAGCCGCAGGGCTACGAATTGTTCAAGCACGTTCATTGCTTGGTATTTCGACTGGCTTGCAATACCCACAAGTTCAAACCGTGTCAGGAAACCTAGCGCGTGCCTACGTAAATGATCAGGGCGTGAATAACGCCACTTTGTCGTTTGATGCTGCTTGGGAAATGGATGTTTGGGGCAAGTATGCTCGCGGAATTGAGTCGGCAGAAGCGGGTTACTACGCATCCATCGCATCGTATCACGACATCATGGTCACTATAACCGCCGAAGTGGCGCGCAATTACATCAACTATCGCACATTCCAAGAACGTATTTTGCTGTCTCGCCGCAATATCGAGATTCAAGAGCGTGTCGTACGTATTACTCAGGTGCAGTTCGACTCTGGCAACGTTACAGAATTGGACGTTCAACAAGCTAAAAACCAACTCTACACCACCAAAGCAGCGTTACCGAGCCTCGAAGTGGCAATGAAGCAATCACGTACTGTGTTGGCTTTGCTACTGGGTCTGTTACCAGAAGAAGTAGATCGACTGCTACAGTCGGATGGGATGCACAAGCAAATCGCTGAGTACGAAGCCCAGTTCAAATCGACGGGCAGAAAATCGGCGCTATCGGGCACCGACGAGCGTTCCATTGTGCCACGTCCACCGCTTTTGGATACGCAAGTGGATGCTAACTTAGTGATGCGACGTCCGGATTTGCAAGTCTCTGAGATGCAAGCTCGCGCGCAAAGTGCGCAGATTGGCGTGGCAGAAACCGCTCTGTACCCAAGCTTTTCGTTGTTCGGTTCCATCGGTATCGACAGTACGGTTCCCGATGGCAGCAGTTTCAGTTTTAGCGATTCGCTCACCATGGTGGTTGGCCCAACGTTCAGTTGGAACATTTTCCAATACGGACGCGTGAAAAATAACATTCGTTTCGAAGATGCTCGCTTCCAAGAAACGCTGACGAACTACAACAAAAAGGTACTGCAAGCCGTTAATGAAGTCACCAATGCAATCGAAGCGTATGACCTGTATTTGCAACAAAAAGATTTACGCTTGCAATCGGTCAACTCTTCCATTCGTGCGTTCAACATATCCATGACACAGTACGAAAACGGACAAATTTCATTCGAACGTCTGCTTAACTCGGTAGAAAAAATGACCCGTGCGGAAGACAGCTACGCAACGATCAAAGGGAACGTGGCGAACCAAGTTGTTGCACTCTATAAAGCCCTCGGTGGAGGCTGGCAAACCCAAACAGGCAAACCCTTCCTCAGTGAATCTATTGCCAAGCAAATGACAGAACGAACTGACTGGGATGGTTATTTAAATGAAGAAAACCGCGTATTGCCGCCTTTGCGCCTCGAAACTCCGGCTGAGACCAGTGATGAAAACAAAACGGAGGATCTCTAATGCCTCATGAACTTTCTTGGGGAGACGTTTACTTTTCTCCCACGTTACTGGTGCTCTTTCTCGCCGTCACGGCCACGTGGATAACGGTGATGATATTGAACAAGACACGTTTGTCTCGCTTCATCGCTTTTCCGTCTCTGACGTTTATTGCCATCATGGTCGGTTATGTGGTGGCCATCGACAGCTTTTATATTCAATTTTAGGTGCCAAACAAGATGAAAAAACTATTCGTAATCGCACTCAATCTTGTCATTCTTGGTGGCGCAGCTTGGCTCGGCTATCAAAAGTTTGAGGAATACTTTAATAACCCATGGACACGAGATGGGCAAGTGCGTGCTAACGTCATCAAAGTGGCTCCTCGCGTATCAGGCCCAATTGTAAATGTCGCGGTGCAAGACAACCAAGAAGTAAAAACGGGGGATTTACTGTTTGAAATCGACCCTGCGACTTACCAGGTTGCGTTATCTCAAGCCGAAGTAGCACTGGAGCGCTCCATTGTTAGCTCTCGCGGTAAAAAAATCGAATATGACCGCTTAAAAGACATTCGTGCCAAAGACCGTGGCGCAGTTTCTCATAAGGATCTGATTCGTCGTGAAATCGCTTACGAAGAATCGCTACTGCAAATCAAATCTGCAGAAGAACAACTAAAATCAGCACGCCTTAACCTCAGCTTTACCAAAGTTTATGCGACCGTCGATGGTTTTGTATCTAACCTCGATATTAGAAACGGTACGCAAGCGGTCGCAAACCAACCACTGCTCGCACTGATCGACAAAAACAGCTTTTGGGTATTTGGTTTCTTCCGTGAAAACCAACTTGCGCAAATCGAACCTGGCAGCCAAGCGCGTGTCACTTTGATGTCACACCCAGACACGCCAATTGACGCGACGGTTGACTCGATTGGTTGGGGTATTGCGCCCAAAGACGGCACGGTCGGCTACAACCTTCTTCCAAACGTAAACCCTGTTTTTCAGTGGATTCGCTTAGCACAACGTATTCCGGTGCGAATCTCCCTACAAGAACTTCCTGAAGATGTTGATCTTCGATTCGGGCTTTCTGCGTCCATCATGGTGATGAGAGAGTCATCCGCAGAAAGTGAACAATAACTAAGAGAGAAGAGCCATGGTCATTGGTAAAAACCTCAAAAACATTAATGAAGAAAACAACTTCTTCTATCTAACCTTAGCGCTAGTGATTTTGTTGTTAGGGAGTGCGATGGCACAAGTCGTAGGTGAAGGGACGATTGAACACATACTTCAGGCTTTCACGGTTCTGACGTTTATCGTCTGTTTTGCGAGCCTTCGCTTTGACAAAACCTGGTCTCGTTTCCTCTACAGCCTGTTTGGTGTTTGGGTTCTTGTGATTGTGATCAAAACCGTTTTCGACATCCGAGAGATGAATGTGGTGATGCTTGCCCTCACCTTTGCGTTCTTTTTCGGCACTTTTAAATCCATCGCAAGACAGATTCTTTTCACCGGCCATGTCAACAGCAACAAAGTCATTGGCTCGATCGCGCTTTTCTTGCTGCTTGGTCTGATGTGGGCGATTGCCTACCTCATTCTGCTTGAGTTTTCGCCTAAAGCCTTTACCGGTATGGAAGCGATTTCTTGGGGGCAGAACTTCTCCAATGCAGCGTATTTCAGTTTCGTTACCTTAACCACACTCGGTTATGGCGACATTAGTCCTCTAACACCACTGGCTCAAGTCGTGGTGTATTTAGAGGCCATCACAGGTGTTTTTTATATGGCGATTGTTGTTTCAAGTCTCGTCAGTTCTAACATTGATCATCAGGTAAACAAAAATGGATAAACAATCGGTAAAAATCGACAGTAAGCTTTTCATCAGTAATATGGTGGAATCGGCAATACGCATTGGCTTGATCTTTGTCTTGCTGATGTTTACGTACGACATCATCAAACCCTTCATCCTTCCGGTTATTTGGGGCGCTATTATAGCCGTCGCTTTAATGCCGCTTACCCAAAAATTGCAGCGTGTATATGGTGGTCGCAGAGGTCTGGCAGCCACAACCATTGCTTTACTTGGTATTGCCCTCCTTGTCACGCCACTTGTTATGGTATCAGGCTCCATTGTGGATGGTGCAACGCACGCGCTTGAAGTACTACAAAATGGACAAGTGAAAATACCAGGGCCAAAACCTTCCGTAGCGGAATGGCCTATCGTGGGTGATAAGCTCTACGAAGTGTGGACCCTATTCGCTACTAATCTTGAGCAAGCGATTCAAACCTTTATGCCACAAATAAAGGCAGGACTCACATCTTTACTGGGTACACTTGGGGGCGTATTGGGAAGTTTACTGCTTTCAATCTTGTCACTTGCGATTGCAGCAGGTTTCATGACGTACTCTGAATCTGCAGCATCAGGCTTAAGAACCATCGCGATTCGAACCGCTGGTGAAAACGCAAAAAGCTGGACCACGCTTATCGCTGCGACAATTAAAAGCGTACTGCTTGGCGTAGTCGGTGTAGCGGCGATTCAAGCACTGTTGATCGGTGCTGGTTTCTTCGTATTTGGCGTTCCGGCAGCAGGTTTACTCACACTGCTTCTAATGATTTTATGTATCGCTCAGCTCCCGGCGTTGCTCGCAGTGCTACCTGTGATTGGCTTCATGTACATGACCCAAGACACCTCAACAGCAACCATGTTTACTGTTTGGGTCGTAGTTGCGGCTCTTTCTGAAAACCTGTTCAAACCAATGTTAATGGGACGTGGCGTCGACGTGCCAATGCCTGTGATTCTGCTCGGTGCCATCGGTGGTATGCTTTTCTACGGCATCGTTGGTCTGTTCTTAGGTGCCGTTATCCTAGCAATTTGGTATGAGTTATTTGTTTGGTGGTTGAGCATTGAGAAAGCGCAACAGCAAGAAGAAATGGCAGACCAACAAGACGCTTCTGATGACCAATCAGAACCTGGACACGGCGCAGGCATATAATAAATCAATAAGTTAGAAAGAAATTCAATCTATAACTTATGATATCAAACCGCTGAATTTCAGCGGTTTGATTCTATTTGGATCACAGTTTCGTCGTAATAAATGCGATAAAAATGACGTTCTTGTTAAATTTTCATACTTATTACACTTGGGAGTTGCAATCGGGCAATGAACGATGCACTCTCGATGACCACTAATTTGCTTAGGATAAAAACAATGAAATTGATCAAGCCTTTAACTTGTGCGCTTGCTCTCGCAATGAGTGGCATGGCATTCGCAGATGTAACCGTGAGTGTTCCTGACAACGTTTCAGTATTAGCGGCTAACGGTGAAAAAGCAGATCTTTCGGGTGGTTTTTTCGCCTCTGAGAGAACACTGACGTTACCTGATGGCCTTAACCAAGTCGTATTTCGTTTCGCCCCTTACTTCAACCAAGGTAATGACCGTTTAAGTGTTGAAAGCGATGTTATCGTTACACGATTTGACGCGACCAATGCCAAACTCACTCTACAAATGCCAGAATACCGCAACCTACGTGATGCGGAAGAAAAGATCAAAGACTTAGATTGGAAACTGGTTGATGATTCTGGCAACGCAATCGCGGTTGACCAGGACAAGTTGCTCAAACCGGGTATGCAAATCGGTCGTGATTACGTACGTGAAATCGAAGATTATAACCAAGCTGGCGGAGCAGCAGCCGTGGCTTTTGCTGGCGCAGCAACCATGCAGCCAGTCACGCTTCCTGCAAAGGTTCCTGCGGATATGAAGCAAGAGAGAGCAACTGCGGTTAAAGCGGATTCGACAGCTGAAGAGATGCTGCACTTCTGGTACCAAAAAGCAGACGCAGAAACCAAAGCTCGCTTTAAGAAATATGTTAATCAACAGTAAATCTGGTTAACTTTATCGATATTAAAAAAGCCACTTCACGTGGCTTTTTTGATCAAAAATTAGGAAACTTGGACAACTTTAGTATTGGCGATCAAGTCATGCAACAAACGTCGCTCCGGATGAAAGAACAACAATGCCAAATTTACCAACGGGATCCCCGGAATGAGCATCTCCAGCAAGTAGCTAATAACAAGCCTTAACCCTGCTGTAACTTTCGTTGCCTTACTATCATTTTTCATTACAACTTTAATACCAATCATGCGCATACCAATGGTTTGCCCATGACTCAATGCATTCCAGTTGATCATTAAAACCGTTGGTAAAGAAAGCAAGTAAAACGCCTGAGTTTCACGAACAAGCGTGAGGTTATCTGCTAAAGAGAGCTGAAAGTCGTTAAGAAAAGAGTTAATACTCAATGCAATTATTAACACTACCACCATCGTAAAGAGCAGGTCGATAAAACCAGCAATGATTCTCTGTTGCTTGCTCGCGATAAAAGCATACATGGACTTCAGTCACCTCAATGTAATTGGTTAAGCGAGAATGACTGAGTGTACAGACGCGCAATGGTGAGCGCAGTTTAGGTATTGCCAACATAATATTCAACTAAGAACATACTAAATCGCGATCGTATCTCAAAAGTAATCATTACATCTTGAGCATAACCGTATCAATTTAACAAAACGCTACCAGTAACGTTCGTAAATGATATTTCCCCCAGTTTGATGGCGATACTTTTCCAAGCCTAGCTCTTGTAAAACGGGCACGGTATCTTTGATCATTTGTGGATTCCCACACATCATGACAAAGCTACGCTGAGCTGAGAATGGCGCATCAGCGGCGTTGGACAGTAAACCCGATTCGATGAGTTCAGGAATTCGGCCTTGTAATTTACCGTCAACCACTTCCCTACTGACTATCGGTATATACTTTAATCTGCCTTCATATCGTTGCTGAAGCTGTTCAATAAGGTATTTATAAACCAGATCTTTTTCGAAACGAACGGCATGAACCAGCACAATGCGCTCATTGTGAGGCGGTAGGTTTATATCATCCAGCAGCGACAAAAACGGTCCAATCCCCGTACCTGTAGATAGCAGCCACAGGTCATGAGCCTGTTTAGGAATAGAGTCATGGATTAAATCGCCATGTGCGGTGGCACCGACATAAATGCTATCACCAGATTTAAGCTTTTGGAGCCGTGGAGAAAGTTGTCCTTGAGGGTCGGCTACTATTAGAAATTCCAACCAATCGAATTGCTCGCTTGGCGCATTAACCACAGAGTAAGCACGGCTGATCGGCTTACCTTCATCATCAAGCAAAGCAAGCTTGGTGAATTGGCCAGCTTTAAATGAAAGAGGCGCGCCAGATATTCTCAAACTGAACAGCTCACCTGTCCAATCAATGCGTTTCTCAACTCTTGCGAGGTTGAAACCTTTGAGTTCAATCATGAGACACCTCCTATCTGGTTACTCTTAGTTAAACTTACGCCTTCAACTCGATTATGTAAAGTTTCTAGTTTACATAATCAAACCACTATTTCATTTCACATTTTAAAAACAATTTTATTACATATTAAATGATTACATCTAGAATAAATGCTCAAAGTGATAAGTCGCGTCGCAATTTGTGGCAAAGCAGATGAAAAAGGAGCAATAAAAATGGACACACTGTTAAAGGACTTTCCCGTTATCACAGAGATAAAAGTCGCATGGGGTGAAATGGATGCTCTGCAACACGTTAATAACGTGGTCTATTTTCGTTACTTCGAGACCGCACGTTTAGATTACTTCAACAAAATTAACCTGCTGGTCGACCTGCAGACCTCGCAAATTGGGCCAGTACTGAGCGAGACTCAATGCCGCTACAAATTGCCTGTTACTTACCCAGACACGCTATTAGTCGGTTCTCGCGTAATCGACATGCAAGAAGATCGCATCACGATGGAGTACCAAGTGCTGAGTAAGAAGTGGGGTAAAATTGCGACCATCGCGACCGCCACTGGTGTGATGTTCGATTTTAAGAACAACGTTAAAGCTGCGATTCCAGATCACGTTCGCCAGTCGATTTTAGACTTGGAAGGAACCGTGGGTAGTACGCATCATTTGGAGTAGCAAGAAACGAGAGATTAAAGGCGAGGTTCCCGACAGCGCTCCTTCATCGCTATCGGGAATGATGCTGAGATACCATTCCAACTTACGCAATAAGAAAACTAGAGTCATTCTAATGAGCCTAAGTGAATCATTCGAAACCTCGCTAAACGTAACAGCAGCGCGACTCTTCCAGCCTACGCGATAAGAAAAGCTGCGTCATTCTAGCGAGCCATAGCGAGACTAAGAATCTACTTGCCGCTTGCTGCAGACCATAGTGCCATGAATAAACTCAATACAATCTGAGGGTAAATTCTGAATCACGCTCGTTCCTCGCGGTTCAGAATAACAGTTCGAGATTGGCTCTGACCCCTACAAAACCATCTAAAAAAGCGATTCCAGACAAGCCTAAGTGACCATCCGAAATCTCGCTTGAGACGCATCAGCAGCGCGACTCTTCCAGCCTACGCGATAAGAAAAGCTGCGTCATTCTAGCGAGCCAAAGCGAGACTAAGAATCTACTTGCCGCTTGCTGCAGACCATAGTGCCATGAATAAACTCAATACAATCTGAGGGTAAATTCTGAATCACGCTCGTTCCTCGCGGTTCAGAATAACAGTTCGAGATTGGCTCTGACCCCTACAAAACCATCTAAAAAAGCGATTCCAGACAAGCCTAAGTGACCATCCGAAATCTCGCTTGAGACGCATCAGCAGCGCGACTCTTCCAGCCTACGCGATAAGAAAAGCTGCGTCATTCTAGCGAGCCAAAGCGAGACTAAGAATCTACTTGCCGCTTGCTACAGACCATAGAGCCATGAATAAACTCAATACAATCTGAGGGTAGATTCTGAATCACGCTCGTTCCTCTCGGTTCAGAATAACAGTTCGAGTTTGGCTCTGACCTCTACAAAACCATCTAAAAAAGCGATTCCAGATAAGCCTAAGTGACCATCCGGAAAATCACTTTGGACGTATCAGTGGAGCGACTCTTCCAACCTACGCGATAAGAAAAGCTGCGTCATTCTAGCGAGCCAAAGCGAGACTAAGAATCTACTTACCGCTTGCTGCAGACCATAGAGCGGTTAGCAGAACGTCTCGATGTACAGCGCTTCGACTTTGTCCCGCGCCCATTGCGTTTTACGCAGGAACTTCAGCGACGATTTGATTGAAGGATCTTTCTTGAAACAGTTCACACGAACGCGCTCATACATGCCATTCCAACCAAAGTGTTCAACTAGTCGGGTGACGATTTTCTCTAAACTCAACCCGTGAAGTGGGTTATTCGGCTGCTGTTGGCTCATGCTATTGATCCGGTAAAGTGAAGTTGCGCGCTAATCTAACTCAAACTCGCCGTGCAACCTAATGTTTTAACCTTGAATTGGCCTACGACTCTCCCCTATAGTAGCCCAAACTTCTTAAAAGCCCTTTTCATTATGAAAGCCCTCAACGACCTCAATATTTTTGTCGAAACCGCGCGCCAAGGCAGCTTTTCAAAAGCCGCTAACAGCATGGACATGACACCTGCCGCCATTAGCGCATCGATTAAGCGTCTTGAAGGGCAAATCGGTTTCCCGTTGTTTGTGCGTTCCACCCGAAGCCTTCGTTTAACCTCAGAGGGCGAACTGTTTTTAGACAAAACCACGCAAGCGTTGGCAACATTGCAAGAGGGGTTGGATCAGATCTCAAGTGCGCGTGGCGAGTTATCTGGTCAACTGCACATTACTGCGCCCTCCGATTTTGGTCGCAATATGTTGCTCGATTGGGTGGATGAGTTCATCGATCTCTACCCAAATGTTTCCATCAAACTAGAGCTGTCCGATAGTTTGACGGATATGTACACCAAGCCTGTCGATATTGCGATTCGCTACGGCGAGCCGGCCGACTCCAATCTGGTCGTGTTGGCATTGTGTGGGGCAAACGAGCGGATCTTATGTGCATCGCCAGAGTACGTAGCTACACATCCAGAACTCACCTCTCCTGCCGATTTAATGCAACACAACTGCTTGTGCTATATGGTCGCGGATTCGGTCTACAACAAATGGACACTCACGCGTGACGGCGAGAAAGAACAAATCGTGGTCAGCGGTAACTTGATGAGCAACGATAGTGACTTGCCACACCGGTTAGCGATAAAAGGCAAAGGCATTGCGAATAAATCATTGATGGACATTAGCCGAGACTTAATCGAGGGAAGATTGGTGCGAGTGTTACCAGAGTGGGATTGCGGCCCAGTGCCGCTCTACATGGTATGTGCCGATCGTCGATTATTGACGCCAACGATTCGGACTTTCCGCGACTTTATCCAACAAAAATGCTGCCAGCAACGCGCCAACGTGCTGGCAACCTTCTGTCATTAGGCGATAAATCGAAGAGGACGAATCTGGGTATATTCAACCCAATCGTTCTCTTCCAATGTTTCAAGAAACGTCGCCATATGCGGGCTTTGCAAATGCTTATCCAAGGCCTCTTGCGATGCCCAGATTTCTTGGAACATAAATAAGCCTTCAACTTTCTCGTCAAGATACAACTCGTATTGGCAACAGCCTTCTTCTTGACGAGTTGGCTCTAGTAAACCAGCAAGCAAATTCACCACCTGATTCTTACTGTCTGGATAGGCTTTCACTTCTGCAACTAAGTGGATCATTGTTTTATCACTCTTTTGCGATTTATATATTGATTACAGGGTTCTACGTAACCTGCAAGTAAGCTCGAATTAGATCTCGGTGAATACGGTTTCTGCGTCCCAGCGAGACTTTGGCGTTTTCGCGTTGAAGTCATCTTCCGCGTGGTAGCCCAGCGGCACGATCACAACGCTGGTGTAACCTTTTTCACGCAAGCCAAATTCTTCATCCAGCACTTTGGGATCAAACCCTTCAATTGGCACTGCATCGATTTCTAGCGTCGAAGCACCCAGCAGCAACGTACCCACGTTGAGGTAAACTTGTTTCTCCATCCAATGGTTCGCATCTTTCAGATCAAAACGGTGCATGTTCACAAAGTAGCTACGACCACCGCGCACAGCCGCTTTCGCTTCTTCAGTTGGGAATCGACCATCTTTTTCTTCTTGCGCCATTAGCGCTTCAATGTAGTCGTTATCAATGCCTGTTTTCGCACAAAACACCAATACGTGAGAAGCGTTGAGAATCTTCGCCGCGTTAAACGCGTAGTTCTCTTGCGCCGCTTTAGCGATGCGCTGTTTGCCTTCTTCTGTGCTTGCCAGAATGAAATGCCAAGGCTGGGAGTTCACACTCGATGGACTAAAACGAATCAGCTCCTTAACTGCGTCGATTTTTTCTTGAGGTAGCTTGCGCGTTGGGTCAAACACTTTCGTTGAGTAACGAGATTTTGCAGCTTGTACGATATCCATGAGGTTCTCCAATTAATGAACTTAAGCTGTGTAACAGCATAACCTCATGAGATAAAGGGAAAAACCGATTTCGATTAAAAACATTTTCAAAATAAATTTGAAAATAAAACGATAAGAAAGGCTTTGAGCGTTCTCACTGAACTTCTTCATCTTTTCAGCAATAATGCATGTTTGCTCGCAACCAAACTCAACTCATGCTGCCTCAAGATAACGTTATTACATCCTTTCTGTGCAAAAAGCTCGGTCACAATCACCTTCGAATTGCCGGCGAATATTGGCACATTGAGAAGTTGGTGGTCTTGCAATGTATGATGTTGAAAGAAGCGCCTAACCTCCAAGAAGGGCTGCTTTGGTGGAGTAAAAGTGTCTCATTATTCGACCGCCGTTTGTACGTCACATTTCAACATGGTGATGCCCAAATCCATCTGCAAGTAGAATGCAGAACGGGCGATATGCCAAATTGGGCGGAGTCGGTGTTTGGCTTGCTCAGAATGCAGTTGGAGATGCTTGAGCTAAGCGAATCAATACAAGTACAAGTTCAAGCCAGCAATCCATTCGCGGCCGATATTTTTCTAGGGGAAACGCGAGATTCTAAAACGAGCTCAAGCGTGTTTGAACTGGTGAAACATGTTTATTTGCTGCTTTCTCACCAGCCAATTGAGCAACCCGAATTGCTGAGTGTTTTGAACGCCTTGTTCATCAAAAACAGCAATTACGCGCTCAAGTTAGAGCAAGCGGCAAGGCAACTGGGCGTCTCCAAACGCACCTTGCAACGTCGACTGCAAGAGAAGCAAATGAGCTACTCTCAATGCGTTGATTTCGCTAAAAGAAAGCAAGCACTCACTTTGCTTGCCGACACCCAACTCACAACGCAGCAAATCGCCTATCAACTTGGTTATGAAGAACCTTCGAACTTTCACCGCACTTTTCGTCGTTGGTATCCGTTTTCGCCAATGCAATATCGCCAGCAGTGCTTGGATAACCGCACTCATCTCAATAACCAGCCCATCCGCTTGTACTATGCCAAAGCCAATACTTTAGCCGATAACGATATTGACCAACCCGTCGGTAAAATCTGGATGGAAGTAGATAACATTGCGTTTGAAAAAGTGGTCTCCGTTGAGTGTCGAGATCGTGATGGCGCGTGGCGTCGCTACCCTGCCTTCTTCGAGCGTTTCTTGAATAATGGCACCGAACTATGGGCAACAACCGAGCTTCCTGTCGCTCATCCACTGACGTTTAGACTGTGTTATGAAGTCGATGGTGAACGCTACGTTGATAACAACCACCAGCGCGATTATGTGGTCTCCAAGGGGCTTTTAATTGGCGCAACGGAATACATTGTCCCGACAAAACAACTGATCCAACTCGGCATTCAGTACACCTTGTTTGTGGAACTCGCTTGTCGATTAAAAGACGTGGCGAAGATCGATTGCTACGTGGGTGACGCGCCAGCTCCGCACGCGATGAGCCAAACTCAGAATGCAGAAGATTACACATGCTGGGCGCTACAACTTCCCCTCCCCCAAACGGCTAAACAGTGTCGATTCCGGCTCTATGAGCATTCTGGTAATGAGTTAGCCAAAGACCATTACCCGATTCAATACCCAATTGTGCAACCACTCAGTTAAATATGTAGCACAGTTCAAATTCAGCTCTTCGTGACATCATTTCACGTCTCTTTTGGCGTGAAATGACACTCTAAATCTCAAACCTTTGTTTTATCGTTTCCGCATTGCTGCATAACGGAGACAAAAACCGTGTTTGAAACCTTACCTAATCCTATGAATAAAATAAAAATACTCCCTCTAGCGATCGCCCTAGCTCTTTCTGGCTGTGGTAGCGATGAAACTACGCCAACCGATACAGGAAGCCACGTGGCATCTCCTGATTGGCAAGACCAGATCATTTACTTCTTGATGATCGACCGTTTTAACGACGGCGACAACACGCTTAACGATCAAGGTCAGAATGAGTACGATCCTACCTCAGACAAGAAATTCAGTGGTGGTGATCTTGTTGGTGTTAGTGACAAGCTAGGCTACATCGAAGACCTAGGCGCAACCTCTATCTGGATTACGCCGCCAGTGGCAAACCAATGGTGGGACGCAGAACAAAACTACGGCGGCTACCATGGCTACTGGGCGCGTGATTTCCAAAAAGTGGATGAGCACTTTGGTGACATGGAAAGCTACCAAGCGTTAGCGCGAGAAGTGCACGCTCGTAATATGTTCTTGATTCAAGACATCGTGACCAACCACGTTGGTAACTTCTTCATTTACGATGACCCATACAATTACGATCCTAGCCTACCTTGTCAAGGTTTCCGTTTGATTGAAAATGCGCTGCCAGCAGGGCAAGAACTGCCTTATCCGCTCAACATGAATGAGTGTAAAGAAGACGGTACTGGCATTTACCACTGGACGCCAAGCATCACCGACCACAACGATCCCGTCCAAGAAAAAACCTGGCAACTGTCGGATCTGGATGATCTAAATACGTCCGATCCTGAAGTACGCGCTTATTTAAAAGAGAGCTACCGAAAATGGATCCGCGAAGTGGGCGTTGACGGTTTCCGTATCGATACCGTGAAGTTTGTTGAGCACGATTTCTGGAACGACTTCCTACATGCCGACGATGGTGCGATGACGCAAGCGGTTGATACCGGTCGCGATAACTTCCTCACTTTTGGTGAAGTATTCGAAACATCTACGCCTTACCACACCGAAGGCGAAGAGAAGATGCTGACTTACATCGGTGAAAGTGGTTCGCCGAAACAGCTAACCTCGGTACTGAACTTCCCATTGCAAGCGACCATGACGCGCGTATTTGCATCAGGACAACCGACCGACTATTTACGTTTCCGTCTTGAGAAAATGATGGAGATGTTCCCAAATCCATACATCATGCCGAACTTCATTGATAATCACGACATGCCGCGCTTTCTGTCGCAAGGTAGCGTGAATGACATGAAACAAGCATTGATCACCATGATGAGCGTACCGGGTATTCCTGTGATTTACCAAGGTACAGAACAGGCGATGTCAGCGGCACGCGATGCTATGTTCGCCGGAGGGTACCGTGAAGATGGCAACTACGTAGACTCGTTCGACCAAAACAGTGAGATGTACTTGTTTGTTCAAGAACTTGCCAAGCTACGCACTGAAAACAAAGTCATGACACGCGGCGAAATGAAAGTGATTGGCAGCGATAAAGCGGGCGCGGGCGTCTTCGCCTTTACCCGAACGTTGGATAACGACGAAGTCTTGGTTGTGATGAACACATCGAATTCCCCGATGTTGATGAACCAACTCGATGTAGAACAAGTTGGCGGCACCGTCTTCCAACAACAAATCATATCTAACTGGGCAGACGCTCCAGAGCAGTTAGTCGCAGATGAAAACGGTCACGTAACCCTTGAGCTACCAGCCAAATCTGCCGTGATTTACTCGAAAACTAACGACACCCAATCGGTAGATACCCCAGACCTCAACATCCAACTGGCACAGGATTGGGAAGGACAAACCATCACTGATGATATCGTGATTGCTGGTACTGCTAAAGCAAACGAGAAATTGAACCTTGTCGTAGACGGTAACCTAGAAACAGCACAGGCCATTACCGTGGGCGCTGACGGTCAGTTCAGCGTGACTTTATCTACCCGTCACTTTGCGATTGGCGAACAGCAACACCGCTTCGCGATTTACTCCACGGAGAAGAAAGCAGGCATTGACGATGTGAACTTTGTGTCGGACTTAAGCTGGTCGAACACGCCAGACGACACGATTGATGACGCAGGTGATGCGCAAGATGGCATGGGCGGTCCTAACGGTAACTACTCGCTACCAACGGATCCAACGTTCGACAAAGACAATAGCCAACTCGCAATCAACAAAGCCGAGGTATTTACCGTCGGCAGTAACGTGCGCTTGACCTTCACCATGGACAAGATCACCGACACTTGGTTGCCGCCAAATGGCTTTGACCACGTTGGCTTCACCATCTTCATTGATTTACCGGAAGAAGCGGCAACCAACCTGACGGAACTGCCTAAGATCAACGCTTCTATGCCAAGCGGAACATGGAGTCGCAACGCTGTGGTCTTCGGCTGGCAAAGCTCGATTTACAACACCCAAGGTGCAAACGCGACAACATGGGGCGAAGCCGTAACACCAGCACCAACAGTGACAGTAGACAAAGCCAATAACACCATTTCAATGGACTTTGCCAGCGACGCACTAGGCCGCCCAGATTCGCTCGATGGAATCCGATTCTATGTCACGACTTGGGACTTAGACGGCCTTTCGGCAACTTACCGTCCGCTAGAACAAGACAAAGGCCCTTGGAACTTCTCCGGTGGCGCATCGGATGAAAGTAAGATTTGGGATGACTTACCAATCATCACCTTGTCGGAATAAACCGTTAAATAAAACACCGCCCAGCGTTTAGCTGGGTGGCCATCAACAAAAGAATGCAGAAAGACACTTCTGCTCGTTTTTATTCTAGTTAAAGAACGATTTCACCCACAGCACCAGACTGTCCCAAAGCTGACCGAACCACGAGCCCTCTTCTACCGCTTGGCTGCTGACCAAGGGATAACTCGCCACGGTACTGTCATCGCTTTTCCAAACGACCTTACCAATCTCATCTCCTTGCGCGATCGGCGCAATCAACGGTTCATTTAGCACCACACTCTTATCAAGCCCAGCCGTCATTGAACGAGGCAGAGTGAGATAGGCATCTTTAGCAAAGATCGCCTCAACTTGATTGGTATTTCCCTTCCAAACGCGAACTTTAGACTCAACTTGGCCTTGCTTAGCAACTTGCTTGGTGTCATAAAAACGAAAACCATAGCTGAGTAGATTCTTCGATTGGCTGATCCGAGCCTGTTTACTTGGCGTACCCATCACCACCGAGATAAGGCGCATTCTTCCTTCTTTGGCCGAGCTCACCAAGCTGTATCCGGCATTGCTGGTGTAGCCGGTTTTTCCCCCGTCGACATCAATGGAATTGTCCCACAACAACTTATTGCGGTTGTACTGCGTAATGTCGTTCCACTTGAAGACTTTCTCACTGTATAGCGCGTACACATCAGGAACATCGCTGATGATCGACTGCATGAGTCTTGCCATATCGGTTGGTGAGGTTTGGATGCCATCACTATCAAGACCATGGGAGTTCACAAAATAGGTGTCTTGCAGTCCTAATTTCTCCGCCCAACCATTCATCAAGGCAACAAAGCCGCGTTCACTGCCTGCAACATGCTCAGCCAGTGCAACGCACGCGTCATTTCCTGATTGGATGATCACGCCGCGCATTAAGTTCGCAACACTAATTTCATCTTTCGGTTTGATGAACATTTTAGAAGAACCGGGAAACTTGGCCGACCACGCGTTTTCGCTCACGGTGACAACATCATCCCATTTCAAACGCCCCGCTTTGATTTCTTGTCCAACTACATAAGCGGTCATCAACTTGGTTAAACTCGCCGGAGCAAGGCCTGCTCGCCCGTTATACTCGGCAATAATGGCACCGGATTGAAAGTCCATTAATACGTAGCCTTTTGCCTGTAACTGAGGTGGGTTGGGCGTAACAACGGCAAAAGTAGGTACGCTTATTAAACAAGTCACAATTGTCCATCGAGCCAGTGACACTTTCATCCGACTTCCTCCATGCTCTTACTTTGTCGCAACTCTATTGAGCATAGCTCACTCAACCAGTTGCACCAGTCGCTAATCGTTTCATTTTCTTGAACTTACATTGATTTGACCAAGGTATAGAACTGAAGAGGCGATTGGGAAATAGCATTGGTTCTTCATGCCATTCGCAGTAAAGTAGCGCTACCCCTCAATAAGGAAATAAAGATAACAATGAACGCTCAATCATTTATCGACGCAGGATTGCTTTACACTCCCCACAGTTTTACCGTTCCTCTGGATTACCAAGACGCGAGCAAAGGCACCATTGAAGTCTTCGCCCGTGCGGTTTGCCTAGTTGGCGATGAAGAATCGACCAAACCTTGGTTGGTTTACTTTCAGGGCGGGCCTGGCTTTCCCTCTCCGCGTCAAAACGGCAATAGCGGCTGGGTAAAACGCGCGCTGCAAGAGTACCGAGTTTTGCTTCTCGACCAGCGCGGTACGGGCAATAGTTCAGTGATTAATCACCAGACGCTTGCTCACCTCACGCCAGAGCAACAAGCAGACTACTTGAGCCACTTCCGAGCGGATAACATCGTGCGCGACGCGGAGTACATTCGTAAGCAATTTGGCGTCGAAAAATGGGCGATCTTAGGTCAAAGCTTTGGTGGGTTTTGCTCCCTCACCTATTTGTCTTTGTTCCCAGACAGCTTGCTACAAAGCTACATCACAGGTGGCGTGCCATCAGTCTCGCGTCATGCCGACGATGTGTATGAAGCCACTTTCAAACGCACTATGGAGAAAAACCAAGCGTTCTTCCAACAATTTCCCAATGCACAGCAACTTTGCCAAAACATTGCGAATCACTTGCTAGAAAATGAAGAGTACCTACCAAATGGTCAACGCTTCACGGTGGAACAATTTCAACAAATCGGCATCAACTTTGGTGTGAGTGATACTTTCTTACCAACTTACTATTGGCTAGAAAGCGCGTTGATTGAAGTGGACGGCAAACCACAACTTCGCTATGAGTTCTTAAACGATATGTTGGCGCAGCAAAACTTCCAAACCAACCCGATCTACGCCATTTTGCATGAATCGATTTACTGCCAAGGCTTTGCGTCGAATTGGAGTGCGCACCGTGTTCGCCAAACCCGACCAGAGTTTAATTATGAACCTGGCCAGCCATTTTACTTTACGGGGGAAATGGTCTTCCCGTGGATGTTCGACCAATACGTCAACCTCAAACCACTAAAAGACGCCGCAGAAATATTGGCCGCGAAAGACGATTGGGCTGCGCTGTACGATCAAACTCAACTGGCTCAAAATAAAGTGCCTGTCAGTTGCGCCGTTTACGCCGATGATATGTTTGTTGAAATGGATATCAGCCGAGAGACGCTCGCGTTAATCCCAAATTCAAAAGCGTGGATCACCAACGAGTACGAGCACAACGGTTTGCGTGCCGACGGTGAACGCATTCTCGACAGGCTCATTGCCATGGGTAAACAGACCGCAGCTGCGTTGAAATAAGCAGGACAGACGTTAGAAATACGCCTTTTTAGTATTTGATGAAAAGGCGTTTATAGCGGTTTATGAACAATGGCGATCAGTCATTCACTCTTTGTCCCTAAACCTTTATCCCTCACCACCTCATGTATAAAACTGCGACATGTCCTTTCCTTGTCAATGACTCCGGTGATTACTTGGTGCTTCTTGCGCCTAACTTTTTTGAAGGGCCCAAAACAGCATAAATTTAAACCAAAAGTATCGGCTCCAACCTACCTAACCCACTATAATTAATGCTTATAATTTGAACACATAGCGGCTTCACCTGCGGACATGCTCCCCCTATCAAAGACCGCCAGGCCCCGCCTACTCATAATATCCGTATAATTTGTCCGTATTTCCGACTAGTTTAGTCAGGTATACTTCGTGCCGCTAAAATTTTAAGGTCGTTGACCACCTGTATTTTTAAAGGAAACCTCATGAGTCAGTATGTAGTTTGTGCGCTGTACAAGTTTGTTGAGCTGAATAACTATCAAGAGCTACGCGAGCCATTACTTGCGTTGATGGAAAAACACCATATTCGCGGGACATTACTACTGGCAAGTGAAGGTATCAACGGCACAGTTGCATCTGATCGTGCAGGTATTGATACGCTACTGGAGTGGCTAAACAACGAACCTCGTTTGACTGGCACCGTATACAAAGAGTCGTATTCTGAGACCCAGCCATTCAATCGCACCAAAGTGAAATTGAAAAAAGAGATCGTAACATTAGGTGTTGAAGGTATAGACCCTCGCCACGTAGTGGGGACTTACGTGAAACCTCAAGAGTGGAACGATCTTATTGCTGATCCTGAAGTGTTTGTTGTCGATACACGTAATGATTACGAAATCGAGATCGGGACATTCAAAGGCGCTGTAAACCCAAATACTGAAACCTTTCGTGAATTCCCAGACTATGTAAAAGAAAACATGGACCCGGCAAAACACAAGAAAGTTGCGATGTTCTGTACCGGTGGTATCCGCTGCGAAAAATCAACGGCTTACATGAAAGAACAGGGCTTTGATGAGGTCTACCACCTAGAAGGCGGCATTCTTAAATATCTTGAAGAAGTTCCTCAAGAAGAGAGCATGTGGGAAGGCGATTGTTACGTATTTGACGGTCGTGTTGCCGTGAACCACCAGCTAGAAAAAGCAGATTACGATTTATGTAACGCTTGTCGTCTACCGATCACTGAAGAAGACAAACAGTCAGAATTGTTCGAGCAAGGCGTGAGCTGTCCAAAATGTCACGGCACACACTCAGAAGAACAAATTGCTCGATTCCGCGAGCGTGAAAAACAAGTTGTTCTTGCAGAGCAGCGAGGCGAGCAGCATGTTGGTGGTGAAAGTGCCAAGCAAAGAGAAGCCCGACGTGCCGCTAAGTACGCGCAAAAAGAAGCGCAGCGTAAACAAGACTAAGCCCAACTCTCCTTATATTTAGCGAGCTGCCGTAAGGTGGCTCGCTTTTACTACGCACCAATACTCTTTCAATACAATTTTGTATCCCTCACCAATACCTCTAGTTGATTGTTTCTTTTGCCTTCGGGTAGCCCCACCATTTCATCATAAGCACTTTGATGTACTAAAACCTGCTTATTTGCTTTGATATTCCTGCACTTCTTTTGCATCTCGATAAGGGAATGAGCCCTCAAAAAGATGCCGTTGTCATCAGTGATAAATTGCGCTTCTCCATCAATCACAACAGATGCCTGATACAATGCGAGATCAAGCGAATGAATGACCAATTTATCTACATAGAAGTATTTTTGTAACTTACTCAATGGTATTGCCATGTGTCACCTCCCTAAAAGTTACCTTTACGTTTTGTAGAATAAAACCGATCATTGGATGAGATTTCTTCGGTTTACTTGCGTACAACATCGGAAACTAAAGAGGATTCCGATGCAAACAATCAATGTCGTGTGGTTAAAACGAGATTTAAGGCTGACTGACCATCAACCACTAACTCAAGCATTATCAACAAAGCACCCAACTGTGCTTTTATATATTGTTGAACCATTGCTATTGAACAACCCACACTATTCTGAGCGCCACTGGCGATTTGTTTGGCAATCACTGCAAGACATGGATGAGACGCTCAAAGCATATGGGCATCGAATCACGGTGCTGTTTGACGATGCCTTAGCATGTTTTCAATCAATTCAAGCGCAATATCAAATCAACGCTGTTTTTTCTCACCAAGAAATAGGACTCAACTGCACCTTTGAGCGCGACAAACAAGTTGCCGCTTGGCTGTATAAGCAGAACATCGACTGGTTTGAGTTCGAACACGGTGCTGTTATCAGAGGTGCAAAAAACCGGCAAGGTTGGGACAAACATTGGGACTCTGTCATGAGAGCCTCAATAAGCCCTATTGAGCTCCAAACCGACTTATTGCATTCATTGGATGCAGAAGCTCTCGGCTGTTCGTTTTCGCCACCATCATCCTGGCTATCAAAATGCAAAGGAATGCAAACGGGAGGAAGCCGGCTCGCTTGGAAAACACTAGAGGACTTTTTTCATCGTCGAGGTCGTGATTACTATCGAAGCATTTCTAGTCCCACAGCCTCACGCACAGCCTGTACTCGACTTTCTCCATACCTCGCTTGGGGTAACATATCCTTGCGTGAAGTTTATCAATACCTTTTGAAACACTGGCAAGTCGCTGGATTTCGTCGCAGCTTAATTGCATTGTCTTCACGGCTTCATTGGCACTGTCACTTCATCCAAAAATTCGAATCGGAATACGACATGGAGTTTTACTGCGTTAATCGGGCTTACGAACCATTGATTAAACAAAGTAGTACTTTCGATGAAGAAAAGTTAGCAGCATGGAAATCCGGGCATACTGGCGTACCTTTGATTGATGCCTGCATGCGCTGTTTGCACCACACTGGTTACATTAACTTTCGCATGCGTGCCATGCTGGTTAGCTTTCTTACTCACCACATGAACATGGATTGGCGAGTAGGTGTAACGCATTTAGCGCAACTATTTCTCGACTTTGAGCCTGGAATTCATTACCCACAATTCCAAATGCAAGCAGGAGTAACCGGGACTAACACAATCCGTATTTATAATCCGATCAAGCAAGCCCAAGAACATGATCCTAACGGTACGTTCATCTACAAGTGGGTGCCTGAGTTACAAATGGTTCCTCCCCCTCTTTTATTCGAGCCCTGGACAATGACCCAGATGGAAGCTGTCATGTATCAGTTGCAGCCAGATAGCCGTTACCTTGCACCTATTATCGCACCAGACAACGCAGCTAAGGCAGCAAGAGAGCGCTTATGGGCGTGGCGGAAACGAGCCGATGTGAAACAAGAAGGCAGACGAATTCTTGCGCGACATGTTAGGCCCTCAAAAGAAAGTAGGACGCGATGATCATCTTTCAATCACGATGCGTACAAATGCAAACACACTCAAGGGAACCCGCTGTACCCTCAACTAGTAAGGAACACACTATGTTCAAACGTATCTTAGTTATCGCGGCGACACTGATGGCGACATTATCTTTTATGCTGCCCGTCAAGGCTCATGAGCATGGCATGATGAAAGCCGATATTGTCGACGTTGCCGCTGAAAACGGCTCTTTCAATACGCTTGTTGCTGCGGTGAAAGCAGCGGGCTTGGTTGACACTCTCAAAGGGGAAGGCCCATTTACTGTTTTTGCACCAACGGATGACGCTTTTGCAAAACTGCCAGACGGCACAGTCGACATGCTCTTAATGCCGGAAAACAAAGACAAGTTAGTATCTGTTTTGACTTATCACGTCGTCCCAGGGAAAGTGATGGCTGCCGATGTTGTTAAGCTAGACAAAGCGACTACGGTTCAGGGGCAAGATGTGATGATTAAAACCATGGGCGATAAAGTCATGGTTAACAATGCAAATGTCATTGCAACCGATGTGAAAGCTAAAAACGGTGTCATTCACGTGATTGATACTGTCATCATGCCGAAATAACACCATTCAGAGGGCGGTACAATCCGCCCTTTAGACAGAACTTCTTCCACCCTTAGCACGATTCCTCTCCACTTATCCCCAACAAACCCCCACCCATTCACCATGACTATAAAAAGGATAAAAACAAAATTAAAATCAATACCTTGCAATACGACACTGCACAATATTGACGAGGTTAAGATATCGTTATCTTTCAATTTGAGAACAGGATTCCATGTCAGTGACGTTTACTTTTCCACATGTAAATTCTTAAGCTAAATTTTGGCTGCTCAATCACATTTCGGCAAACCATTCGAAAAGGTGGGACGCAAAGCTTCCGGTCTGTCAGCATTTAAAAATCTAAAAGAATGCTCATGATAGCGGGGTTACCATGACGCAGTGTTACAGAAGTCCAATTTCTGTAGCGTTGCTTTATGCTCAGCATGCGCCGGGGTGTGACATTAGTTTGTCAGCCATAACAGAGGACATGTGATGAAATCATTTCCAACCAAATCCGTACTCGCGTTAGCACTTGCGAGCATTAGCTCAGGTGCTGCGGCTCACGGTTATGTATCAGAAACCAATGGTGGTGTCGCTGCAAGTCGCTCGGCACTATGTAAGTATCCAACGCCAGATACTAACGAAAAAAATAGTAACTGCGGTGCGATTCAATATGAACCGCAAAGCGTTGAAGGCCCTGATGGCTTTCCCGAAACAGGGCCTCGCGATGGTAAAATAGCGAGTGCCGAAACCGCTTTAGCAGCTGCCCTTGATGAGCAAACTGCCGACCGTTGGGTAAAACGCCCTATTCAAGCAGGTACACAAACTTTTGAATGGACATTTACCGCTAACCACGTGACGCGCGACTGGAAATATTACATCACCAAGCCTGATTGGAACCCAAACGCTTCACTATCACGAGACTCTTTTGATCTAACTCCTTTCTGTGTCGTCGACGGCAATATGGTTCAACCCCCGAAACAGGTAAGCCATCAATGTAATGTGCCTACTCGCGAGGGATACCATGTCATCCTGGCAGTATGGGATGTTGGCGACACTGCAGCCTCATTTTATAACGTGATCGATGTGAAATTTGATGGTGACAGTCCCGTTATTCCAGATTGGAAGCAAGGCGGTCAAATTATTCCTACAATGGATTTAAATATTGGGGATTCGGTTTATACACGCGTATTTGATCAAGCAGGTGAAAACGTGGCGTATAGAACTGAACTAGAAATTACCGATGCAGCAATGGGCCAAGCGAAAAACTGGTCTTACGCACTCGCGACTAAGCTAAACCAAGAACAAGCAAAACTGCAAGCCGGGCAGTATGCAGAGGATAAATTCACTCCTGTTTATGGTACTAATCCGGTGTATCTGCAAGCAAATAGCGGCCTTGAGCGAGTAGAGATCGGCTATAACATTGAAACTCCTGTTCCAGAATACTCACTCACAGTAGATGGCTTAGCAGACGAGTATATCATTGAGTCAACACCGACAACGTTGGATCTGACACTAACTTCTGAAGGCGATTTAAATGCAGAACTCACCGTTTACAATCACCATCGCGAACCACTTGCAAGTTGGGCAAACGAAATGAAAGACGGCTCGGTAGAGGCGATATCGCTCACTTTAAGTAAATCGGAGCCGGGTCACCATATGCTCGTAACACGTATTAAGGATAAAGATGGCAACTTGGTGGATCAGCAAACACTCGACTTTCACTTAAAAGAAGAGTCAGTTACTCCACCACCATCTGATGAGTACGATTTTGTCTTCCCTGAAGGACTATCTAACTACACGGCGGGCACAAAAGTGCTTGCCAGCGACGGGGGCATTTATCAATGTAAACCTTTCCCATACTCTGGTTACTGTATGCAGTGGAAAGAAAGCGCAAACCATTACGAGCCTGGAATAGGTTCACACTGGGAGATGGCTTGGGATAAAGTCAACTAAATCACCCTTTGAACGTTATGCAAAAGAGTCTCACTATGAGGCTCTTTTATAATCAAACGCAAAAATGACAATTTTCCCGGTCTAAACCATGAACACCAGATAAACTAGTGAGATGCGCTCGCCCCTCAATCAGTCCCATTTCATACCCTTCTAGTAAAACGGATTGTCGCATTGATAAGCGCTGAACATGAAAATTATCTGGTGGGGCAATGACCCTAACATGTGTTCCTGGTGGAGGGTTACGAATAAACTCTAATGATTGATTATAGTTATCTGCACGTCTTAACATCGCATCCGCCATTTTGGGGTGCTCCGCAAACAGTTTCTTCATCAGCCATGTGGTCTTAACTGGCTTTTTGGCATAATTCAGCGGGTGAGAGAGTACTACGGTTATGTCGCGAGCCCCTCGACGATAAGCTTCACGCACTGGGATAGAATCAGCGACCCCACCATCGGTATAACAACCACCAGAAAAACAAGGGGTATGCTTGTAGGCAATCGGTAATGCTGTTGTCGCTTCAATCGCATGGTGAAAATTATCACGTGTCACGCGATAGTAATCTGCCTGCCCTGTATCTACATTTGTTGTCGCTGCGAGAAAAGGAACGCCATTAAACAGTTTATTTTCATCGACGGGATACAAGCGATTAGATTCTTCAAACAACCACTTCACATCGATGAGGTCCCCACCTTTAACGAAGCGAGTCGGGTCAAAAAAGCGTTTGCTTGTGGCCAGCTTAGTAATGACGTTAATACTGCGATGCGGGTAGTCGGTCAAATACCCAATCAAATTTGATGCACCAGCAGATACACCGATTGCAAAATCAAACGGTTTATAACTCTGCTCTAAAAACGCATCTAACACTCCGCTTGCGAAGACGCCTCGCATCGCGCCACCTTCTACTACAATTGCTTTTGTTGCCATATTTCCCCCATTCTCCTTGCCAAAAGAGTAATGAAATTCGTGCAATCACAACAATTGAATATTCTTATTATTGAAATAGGTGAAGTCTATTTATTTCTCTCTTAGAAAATGAAAACTAAAGTTCAAAAAATCCGTACCCGTTAGAAATGTAATTGCGGGCTTAACCAAGGTGGCAAGGTCTAAGAGAAATCTAGGAGAAAACCGTTTTATAGGCTTCGCCCGCGCCATCAATAAACATTTGAGTACCAATAACCGCTAGAATTAAGCCCATCATTTTAGTCACAACATTTAGAGCACTTGGTCCAACCGCTTTGACCAATTTGTCTCCAAACAAAAACAGTACATAGGTGATCACACAAAGGACAGCGAAAGAAACGATAGTAATAATGGTTTGATCGAAACCACCCGCTGTCGCAAAGTTCATCGCGGTAGCAATCGTTCCGGGCCCAGCTAATATTGGCATCGCCAATGGAGACACTGCAATACTCAATGCCGCCCGTTGCTGAGCTGGTGAATACGCCTTCTCTTTGGTTTTCTGATGCGTCGAATCACCTTGAAGCATGTTAAAACCTATCAAAAACACCAAAATACCGCCTGTTATTCGCAATGCATAAAGCGTGATACCAAACAAATCAAAAATTAACTTACCGGCAATAGAAAATATCGCGATGATAATAAATGCAATAAAGACTGAGCGGAGCGCAATGGAACGGATGGTTTCTTTATCTTCATCAGCAGTTAAACTCAAAAAGATGGGGATATTGGCGATAGGGTTCATGATGGCAAAGAAGCCCATAAACACCGTAACTGTATGAACAATGAGTTCTTTCATATTTTCCACTGCATTTAAATTATTGATTCTAAAAACAGTATATACGCTCTCAAACAGAAAGAGTGGTGTATTCTCGATTCGCCTTCACACTTATGCGCCAAGCATTGTTTTTCTTTTGAGATAGTTTACCGACTCATCAAATGTCGCTAAGGTGAGTCTTCAGCCTTTACACGTAACAGGGGATGTTAAGTCACCATGAACAGCACGATTCAAACAATTCTCAATCACCGCTCAATTCGAAAATTCACCTCACAACCGATTGAGAGCGAACAATTAGATGCCATTCTTCAAGCCGGCCTTGCGGCGTCCTCATCAAGCATGTTGCAAGTTGTTTCAATTATCCGCGTGACCGACAAAGAAAAACGTACACTATTAGCTCAATATGCCGGAAATCAAGGGTACGTTGAAAGCGCGGCTGAGTTTTTGGTGTTTTGTATTGATTACCAGCGCCATGCCAGTATCAACCCAGATATTCAAGCTGATTTTACCGAGTTAACGCTAATAGGCGCTGTAGACTCGGGGATCATGGCACAAAATTGCTTGCTTGCGGCGGAGTCGATGGGACTAGGAGGCGTGTATATTGGTGGTTTACGAAACAATGCCCCAAAAGTAGACGAATTATTAGGTTTACCTAAAAATACCGCCATTTTATTTGGTATGTGTCTTGGTCATCCAGATCAAGCCCCTGAAGTAAAACCTCGCCTACCTAAGCATGTCGTGGTGCATGAGAATCAGTATCAAGACCTAAACTTGGATGATATTCAGACGTATGACCAAACCATGCAAAACTACTATGCAAACCGTTCGAGCAATCAAAAACAGAGTACTTGGTCGCAAGAAGTCACCAGTAAACTGGCTGGCGAATCACGTCCGCACATCCTGCCTTACTTAAACAGAAAAGGGCTCACTAAAAGGTGATGACTACAATACGATAGGATCAAAAAAGGCCTCTGAAGAGGCCTTTAGAATTTATCAGCAAAAACTTGCTTAGTTACCGCCTGTCGCGCCAGTGCCTGGACCCGGTGGATCTTCAGGTTCAATTGGCTCACCGACTTCCGCATCTGGAATTTGTGGTACGTCAGGTTCGATATCTTCTAATGGAATGTCGTTATCGATAGCCTCTTGTACATCAGCAACAACTTTCTGAGTATCTTCAGCTGGAATCGTTACGTAGATAACGTCACCTGAATCATTCTCAGGATAATTTGGGTTCGCCGCGATTACATCTTCTGTGATTGCTTTTGCAGCAACAGCTACAGCTTCAGGCGAAGCTGTTGGGTTCGCTTTGATGATATCTGATACAACGTTTGCTGTTGCAACTAGCTGAGTAGCAAGTGCGCTGTTACCACCCTCACTGCCAAGTCCTGCTACTACAGATTCTGTATCACGAAGGATTTCGTCAACTGTTTTACCACTTGCATTGATATCGATACCCAAATTCTCGAATACTTTTTCAGCGATATCAGAAGAGTATACTTCACCATCTTTTAAAGAGTTAGCAACCAAAGTCGTAAATGGAGAGCCTGTTACCAATGAATCCACCTGGGCTAGGCCTTGAGGGATTTTGTAGTCAGATGTAATAGGTTTGCCATTTGACGCGTCTTTACTATCTTCTGTGTGCGTTAATACGAAAGCACAATCACCTGGCGCATTTACAACGTTGATATTTTCAAAACGCGCTTTACCAACCATACCTTCATAGTTTGTTGTATTTTCAATCGCGTCGTATGTCTCACCACCACATACTGCTTGAACTTTCATGCCGATAACAGCTGGGTCATAAGCCTGAACTGAGTATCTTTTTACCTCAGGGTCGCTGTCACTACCACAACCTGCTAGTAGGACTGCTGCCACACTTGCCGTTAAAAGTTTGATTTTCAAAATTAGCTCCAATATTTGTTGTTATATCCGACCGCAACAGGAAGCATAACGGCAGTTGCATATAGTGTAAATAGGATGCATACAACTTTGGCATGAGTTTTTTCACATTCTTGCCTGTTTGCTTGTGCAAAATCATGCATTCATCTCAATAACGTTAAATAGACACAATTTTGTCATGTATTCGTCAGTATTTTTTCAAGTAACTTGTTGCCTTTATTGCAACCAGATGGATAATAGTTGACTATTTTTTGTGGGTCGGATTTTCACACCTTCATTAATGAAACTAAGAGCTCTAAGTCGCTAGCAGCCATTTGGAGTGTTTATTACACAAATAATTCTGAATGGACTCGCTTTCTAAAGGCTTAAAACTGCAGTAAATCATCAATATTGATGAAATGCAGTTCAATTAGAATGAATCAATTTCAGTCGGCAAACTTTCTTTCGGTAGTTATAAACCAATGAACACATTTAATAAATTTTTGGGGATATCAGTACTTCCTATCCTTCTTACAGGGTGTACTTTGCCTGGTAGCCACCTTTCGGTCAGTGACAAAACAGTCATGAGCACTGAATCGAGTGATATAGAGTCTCAGGTTACCGTTTATCCCTTAACTTTGGAGCGCGTAACGTCTTTAAATTCAGTGGACCCTTTTTCAAAACCAAACCCAGAGTTAGATATTGAAATCGCAAAATATGAATACGAAGTAGGACCTGGCGATATCCTAAATATCACTATTTGGGATCACCCAGAGCTAACGATCCCAGCGGGCTCATACCGAAGCTCAGCCGAAGCGGGTAACTGGGTGCATTCGGATGGCACGATCTTCTACCCTTACATAGGTGTCGTACATGTTGAAGGCAAAAACGTACGTCAGATTCGTGCAGACATTGCAAGCCGCCTTGCAAAATACATTGAGAGCCCACAGGTCGATGTAAGCGTTGCGGCATTTCGCTCTAAAAAGACTTATGTAACTGGCGAAGTTAACAAGCCAGGACAACAACCAATTACAAACATCCCCCTTACACTTCTAGATGCTGTGAATAGAGCTGGCGGACTGGCTGCCGAGGCTGATTGGCGTAATGCGACACTGACACGCAATGGCGTTGTTGAAAACGTCTCTTTGTATGCTCTGATGCAACAAGGCGATTTAACTCAAAACCGCCTTCTAAAGCCTGGCGATATTGTTCATATTCCTCGAAACGATGCGCAAAAAGTATTTGTTATGGGCGAGGTTAACGATCCGAAATTACTCAAAATTGATCGTAGCGGCATGAGCCTTACTGAGGCTCTTAGCAGCGTTGGTGGTATCAGTGAAATCTCCGCAGATGCTACCGGTGTGTTTGTCATCAGACGTTCAAAAGAAGAAGCTAAAATGGCGGACATTTATCAGCTAGATGTTTCTGACGCTTCTGCTTTGGTGATTGGTACTGAGTTTGATCTCAACCCTTACGACATAGTCTATGTGACGGCTGCACCTGTTAGTCGTTGGAATCGTGTGATTGCTCAGCTCGTTCCAACCATTTCCGGCTTTAATGAACTAACCGAAGGTGTACTACGAGTACGCACTTGGCCGTAAAACAACGTGCCGCAAGAAAATTATCTCTTGCGGCACGTAATCGATAGCTACTCAGCTCAATTGCGCAATATAAAGAAGCCAGCAATTCAGTTGAGATCATAAGCATACAACTTAAAGTAGGGTAAGCATTTGTTTTCTAATATTCTTATCGTCTGTGTCGGTAATATTTGCCGCTCTCCAACAGGAGAGCGGCTTTTGCAGTCTTTACTACCAAACAAACATGTCGCATCAGCAGGAATCGCAGTAGATAAGAGCCATCTAACGGGAAAAGCTGCTGACGAGATGGCAACCACTATCGCGAACGAACATGGCGTAAGCTTAGATGGACACGAAGCACGACAATTAACACCTGAGCTTTGCGCTCAATACGATCTGATATTGGTTATGGAAAAAGGTCATTTAGAAGCCTTAACCAAAATCGCTCCTGAGGCACGAGGTAAAACGATGCTGTTTGGACAGTGGATAAATGAAAAAAGCATCCCTGATCCATACAGACAAAGTAGAGAAGCTTTCGAACATGCATATACGCTTATAGAAAAAGCAGCAAAAGCGTGGTCTCAAAAACTATAAGCCGCAAGGCTAAATAAACGCCAATGGCAAGGTATTTAAGAAGTTAAAGTAATGACAACACAAACTATTAAGCAATCACGTCAAGCCGACGATGAGATCGATTTGGGAAAGTTATTTGGGATCATTCTCGATGCCAAATGGCTCATTCTATGTACCGTAGTCCTATTTTCAATTATAGGCGTCGGCGTTGCCATTCTATCAACACCTATCTATAAAGCTGACGCTCTTATCCAAATCGAAAGTAAGAGTTCAGGTGGTATTTCAGCGATGGTTGGTGATATGGGAGAGCTGTTTTCAGCAGAATCATCAGCGACAACAGAAATAGAGATCATCAAATCTCGTATGATCTTGGGCGGTACTGTTGATAAGTTCAACTTAACGACTGTCGTTTCTCCAAACTACATGCCAATTATTGGTAAAGGCCTAGCTCGACTACAAGGTGAGCAAATCAGTCTGAGCGTTTCACGATTTAATGCTCCTTCTTACGCAGTTGGCGTTCCTTTAACTCTTGAAGTTATTGATTCTGAAAAACAGACGTTCAGGCTCTTAGAAGATGACAATAACGTCATTCTAGAAGGTAAAGTTGGTGAACTGCTTGAGAAGAATGGATATCAGTTTTTGGCGACTGAACTTGTGGCTCAAACTGGTGACTCATTCACGGTCAGCAAAATCAGTAAATTAGATGCAATTAATAAACTTCAAGAAAACTTATCGATTAGCGAACGTGGTAAGCAAACCGGGATTATATCTTTAAGCTTCTCTGGTGAAGACCGCGCTAAGATTCAAGATATCTTGAACGACATTAGCCAAAACTACTTCTTACAAAACGTTCAAAGAAATTCTGCAGAGGCAGAGCAAAGCCTCGAGTTCTTGAAAGGTCACCTCCCAGACATCAAAACAAAACTGACCGCTTCTGAAGACGTTTTAAATCGGTTCCGTCAAGAAAATGAATCTATCGATTTAGGCCTTGAAGCTCAGTCAACGCTGAAAGTAATGGTTGAGTTAGAAGCACAGCTAAATGAGCTTACATTCAAAGAAAGTGAGATCAGCCAACGCTTCACACAGGATCACCCAGCTTATAAGTCGCTACTTGATAAACGTGAAACACTACTAAAAGAGAAAGAACGTCTTAATAAACAAGTTCAAAAGTTACCGAAAACACAGCGTGAAGTTCTACGTATGACACGCGATGTAGAAGTAAACCAACAAATCTACATCCAACTATTGAACAAGGTTCAAGAGCTCAACATTATTAAAGCCGGAACAGTTGGCAACGTTCGAATCTTAGATAACGCTCAATCTTTCTCTAAGCCAATCAAGCCGAAAAAAGCGCTTATCGTTGTGCTAGCAACACTGCTTGGCGGTATGGCAGGCGTGGCTTTCGTATTAATTCGTGCAGCATTCCACCGTGGTGTGGAAACACCAGATCAAATTGAACAGATTGGCATGCCAGTTTACGCAAGCGTTCCAAAATCTATTCAACAACTGGAATTTGCAAACAAGCTTAAGCGCAACAAAGGCAGCAACAATGAGCTAGTCCTTCTAGCGGAAGCTAACCCAGCTGATCTTTCCATTGAGGCTCTACGTAGTCTTCGCACTAGCTTGCACTTTGCAATGATGGAAGCGAAGAATAACGTTCTTATGATTTCAGGTCCTGCACCGTCTATCGGCAAAACATTTGTATCGACCAACTTTGCGGCCGTCGCTGCGAAAACCGGTCAGAAAGTGCTGCTTATTGATGCGGATATGCGTAAAGGTTATTTGCAGCAATGCTTCGGTCTACGCTGGGACAACGGTCTTTCTGATTACTTGAGCGGTAAGACATCCCTTAGCAACATCATTAAATCTACATCCATTGATAATTTAGATGTTGTGACTCGCGGCCAAGTACCACCAAATCCGTCAGAACTTCTTATGCACCCTCGCTTCAAGAGCTTTGTTGACGAGATGTCTGCACAATACGATCTAGTCATCATCGATACGCCGCCTGTACTCGCAGTTACCGACCCAAGCATTGTTGGCGCGCTTGCAGGAACAACTCTGATGGTCGCTCGTTTTGATCAAACGACTTTGAAGGAGATTGAAGTCGCGCAAGGTCGCTTCGAGCAATCAGGCGTTGAAGTTAAAGGTGTGATTCTCAATGCAGTTGAGAAAAAAGCATCTAACTCATACGGCTATGGATACGGCTACTATAACTACGCGTACAAAAGCGAATCATAACTTGAATTTAGATCGCTAATTAAACCAAATATGACAAAGCCCTGCTAGAAACAGCAGGGCTTTTTCTATTGCACTCTTAGTTGCTTGTACGTAATCAAACTAAGCAAGACAAAGAATATTGGGTCACTCCAACCAAAACCGACAAATACTCCGATAATGCCGGCATAGGTAGTAATCACTGCCCCTAAGCCATTAGTAATCAATAATGCTTTAAACAGCTGTTTCGCAGTATGCCCTGATTCCACATTACGTAACATCAAACTCACCGCTGCGATTCCACCTAAAAAGATCGAAGTATGCTGCGATAAAAACAGCGCGTACTGGTCGTTAATTTGTACTCCATACATCGGCCACATTATGGTTGGTACAAAAAACAACGCAAAAAGCGAATACCGTATATACGACACCATGAACGGTTAGAAAAGTGCGGTTGGTCATCATCTCCTTATCCTCTAATAGGCCCTTGATTGAGCGTCGTTAACGGCACATTGATATCGAAAATTTGACCTCGTACTTCGACTACGCCCATTTTTCGTAAGCGTGCGGCATGCATTTCGAGATAAGCTTGCGCCGTGGCTTCATCTTCAAAAAGATAGATACCACCACCGAGTTTGTCTTTTTCGCTTTCCGTCCAGATTTTCCAAATCATGCCCGGCTCTTGGTTAATCGACTTAGCTAAGTCGACCAGAGCATTCGACATCTCGTCACCAAACGGACCATGAAATTCAAAATCAACTTGCAATAATTTCGCCATCTTGAGTCTCCTCTTCTTATTGACTCGTTTTCGATGACAAGATTATTACCTTTATAAAACTGACAGAAAAGTTCATAATTTCGCCATTAACTGTCTAAAAAATTGACTCATGAGACTAAAAACGACCTTAGAACAATGGCAAACGCTACAAGCGATTAATCAAGAAGGCAGCATTCAATCCGCAGCTTTACTGCTCAACAAGAGCCATACTACATTGATCTACTCGGTGAGGAAGTTAGAAGACCAACTTGGTATTCAACTTATCGAAGTACGAGGGCGCAAAGCGGGTTTGACAGAGCACGGCAAAACCATACTGCGTCGTGCACAATCCATGCTTGAACAAGCGCGGGAACTAGAAGTCATCAGCGAGCAGTTAAAAAGTGGGGTGGAATCTCAAATCACGGTCGCAGTAGATCATCTTTGTGACCCTTGTTGGCTTTATGCACCACTCAGTCAATTTTTGGAGGACAACAACACGACCTCCGTTCAAGTGGTTGAAACGTCACTGAGCAAAACAACCGAAATGGTCGTAAATGAGCTCGCTGACATCGCAATCATCAACTTACCGATAACCAACTACCCTGCCGAAGCATTTGGCGTAACAACCATGCTGCCTGTAATCGCAGCACACCATCCACTCGCTAAAAAGCCGCATGTTTCCATCGACGATTTTGCAACCACCAACCAAATTGTCATCCGTGACTTAGGTGATTCAGACAAAACGAAAAGAGATGTGGGTTGGTTACGCGCACGTCAGCGTATTACCGTCGATAACTTCGACCACGCTTTTCACGCCGTAGAGCAAGGCGTTGGGTTTTGTCGGCTACCAGCGCACTTAGTCTCAGCCCGAAAGAGCGATAAAATTAAAGTATTGGAGCTCGAACACTCCCATCAATATCAAGTTGCGCTGCACCTCACTTTGCCCAAAGGAGCCAAAAGTGGTCCTGCGACTCAAGCGCTTTATCGTATTTTACTCAAAAGTGTAGAAACTCGAGTCTAGCAACAGTGGTATTGAGTTGAATCGCTAGTGTTATCGCCTATTGATTCTCCCTAAACATAGAGAAACGGCCATTTTGTGACGCTACACTCTCACAAAAGGTTGCACGAAGGATAGCAACCACCTACTATCACTCTGCTCATGCCTAAAGCCCCCAACACTCGCGGAAAGAACTCGGTTCACGGCAATATCCTCACCTGCTTGGTTTAGCAGGCACAATCTGTTTTTACCTTCTTTTTAGCTTCTATTTAGGCGAGTGTGGAAGAAATAAGAAAGGTGAAATATGAACTCTACAAATAGCTTCTCGATCAATATCAATCAGCAAAAATCCATTGCTAAAAAAAGGCTCAAAGCTATCCGCCTATACGATGACGCCACGTTGGAGTTAGTTAAGCGATTTCACTCCAAACCAGAATCTTTGGCTCCCAATACAATTCAATTGGCTGACGTTCAACATGCACTCGCAAGAGAACTGGGCTTATCCAGTTGGAGTAAACTAAAAGCTCATGTCGAAGAGCTAGAAGCGCACAAACTAGCCATCAAAGAACAAAAACCGCCCCTAGATGCAAAAGTAAAAACGCTACACGTTCGTTGTGGCCACGACATTCAACAACAACTTAAAGCCAGCGGATTTGAAGGGACATTTTTAGCCCTGATCGATCCGCTTTGTATTGGCCCCATACCAGCAACACCGCAGAACTTCCTTGCCATTCGTGCCCAATATGTCGTAGAGACTCTGCTGCCTGTGATGAAGCGTGAAGACTCGGTTCAAGATATAGTCACATTGGAACAATCAAACCTCGATCTGTTGCAAAGTGATGTATTTGAACGAATCGTCTTTTGGGTCGAACATGACAGTTATGATCAATTGATGCTAATTCGTGCTCTAACACAGTTAGAGAATGTAGAGAATAAAGTGATAGAGATCATTGAGTTGAACCAGTTCCCGGGCACTGAACGATTCATCGGCTTTGGGCAGTTGCCTGAAGAAGCTATTCGTTCTTGTTGGCGATACCGTAAACCTGTGACAGCAAAATTATTCAGTCAGGCTAAACGGTGTTGGCACGCTATTACATCACCGACACCTATTGCCATAGTTAATTTGATTCAGCAGCATAACCTGGATTGCTTGCCCAATATACTCAACGTGCTTAAACGCCATTTGCAAGAGTTACCTAATTCACAAACTGGATTGAGCTTGACACAACACCTCGCACTAAAGGTTTTGAGCTCGCAAAATCGTTCAATTCCCATCAAAGATTGGTTTGAGCAATATCAACAACTAGAACCTCTTCCTTACCTAGGAGACGTGATGTTTTACGCGTTACTCCTCCCTCTAGCACAGTGTCAAACACCTTTGATCACGATTGAGTCACGTGAAAGGCACTGGTGGGAACAAAGCGTCCGTATCACTGAGGCTGGCAAGCAGTGTTTGGAAGGCTTAATACGAGCGAAACAATGCTATTGGGTTGGAGGGATTAAAAATACCAGTCAAAGTTATTGGAGCTGGGATCACCTCCAACTAACTACACTTGCCAACCATCATTGAGTTGACAAATATGAAAGCATAAAGGGTTCGTTGGCTATGATGAACACTCAATACTAAAGTATCGCTAAAGAAGCGACCGCTAGCCTGAATATAACTTAAATAGTTATGCAGAAATGCATTCACTCAAAGAGAGTATGCACTCTATCTCTTATTAAAATTTATTGTAAATCCTCTTTGTTATCGGTTGTATATTCGATAAAAGTGTTAAAATACAAACTTTTCATCCGGCCAATTCGTTAATATTTGGTTAAAATCCCATTTTTATTAGTGATAAAGTTCACATCTATTAACCATTTAGAGGATTATTCTTTCGTATTTTCTCACTCCGCTGCTAATCTGCTCGCCGCTTTGAAGTGAACTCAAGGTGCATAACTATAAGGAGTGTTCTCATGAATACCAAGAAACCGATGTCGCTTACCAGCCGCGTAATTTTAGGTATGGTTGCGGGTATCTTGACAGGATTTGCAATTCGCACACTTTTTGCCGACAACGGATTTGTCGACGCATACATTGTTAATGGATTATTCGAAGTTGGTGGACAGATCTTCGTTGCCAGCTTAAAAATGCTTGTTGTACCGCTAGTATTTGTTTCGTTAGTTTGTGGTACTAGCTCTCTCAAAGACCTCTCTACACTGGGTCGTATGGGCGGTAAAACCCTCGCTTTCTACGTTACGACAACGGCTATCGCGATTACGCTTGCTCTAACTATGGGTACTCTATTCCAGCCAGGTGCAGGGGCAGATCTAACGGCAGCAAGTTCATTCAAATCAGCTGAAGCGCCATCTTTAGGTCAGGTGATCATCGATATGTTCCCGACCAACCCAATCAGCGCAATGGCAGAAGGTAAAACTCTGCAAGTTATCGTGTTCGCCGTGCTATTCGGTATCGCGATCAGTGCAGCGGGTAAGCCAGGCGAACGCATCGCAGCATTCTTCTCTGATCTGAATGAAGTGATCATGAAACTGGTCGCGATTTTGATGAACTTGGCACCTTATGGTGTGTTCTTCTTAATGGCGAAGCTATTTACTGGTCTTGGTCTGGGCGCGATCGTCAATCTGGCAGAGTACTTCTTAGTACTGGCTGGTACGCTTGTCCTACACGGTCTAGTTACTTACAGCTTAATGTTAAAAGGTTTCACAGGTCTAAACCCAATTACGTTCCTACGCAAGATGGAAGACGCGATCATGTTTGCTTTTTCTACAGCATCATCGAACGCGACGATTCCAGTGACAATGGAAACAGCAAAGCACCGCATGGGTGTTGAGAACCGTGTATCATCGTTCACAGTACCACTTGGTGCAACCGTGAACATGGACGGTACGGCGATCATGCAGGGCGTAGCAACTGCGTTTATTGCTCAAGCTTTCAATATTGATTTAACTATGGGCGATTACCTAATGGTTATCATGACGGCAACTCTGGCGTCTATCGGTACCGCAGGTGTTCCTGGTGTGGGTCTTGTCATGCTTGCTATGGTATTGAACCAAGTTGGTCTGCCGCTTGAAGGTATCGCGCTCATCATGGGTGTTGACCGTCTTCTTGATATGATTCGTACCGCGGTAAATATCACTGGTGACAGTGCTGTAACCGTCATCGTTGCAAAATCAGAGGGTGCATTGGATGAAGCTCGCTTCAACGACCCAATGGCAGGCGTAGCCGAAGAAGAAGTGCATCTGAAGCGCGCGGAAGCTTAAATACTTCCAAGTTAAATTATCCTGTCTAAGCAAAAACCACCTTACTCTAAGGTGGTTTTTTATTTCCAATTAACCCGAAATCAAAAAGGTTTAGATAAAATTCTCGTCCCCCGAGGTTGTTTCAATTACTAATAGGTCAGTAGTTAGATTCTATATTAGTTCATCTAGAGGGTTAAGATAACTCGCCTATGTTTATCACTTTGAAAATGATATAAGGGACATTTTCATCATATAGAGATACAAATTCCATTATCAAATTAAAGTTCAAAACCAAATCGCGATAGATAGTAGTCTGATAATTAAGTTGGTACTAAGATACATACATCATAATTTCATGTTTAAAAATAGTCTTTTTTTATTCATATTCTCATTTCCAATACTTGCATTAGGTTTCAACGAAAGTATGTTCGATTTTTTTAAGAAATTTAAATATACATTAAGCCCAGAGATAAAAGGTACTTTAGTTCTTGATCAAAGACCTCTAAAAAATTTAACCGTTTACTTAGAAGCTAATTTTTTAAAGAATGCTTACAAAAGGAGTTCAATTACTAATGAGTTAGGTGAATTTCACTTTAAGCCAGTCATACATTCTCAAAGGTTTAAAGAATCAGCTTTGAATCAAACATATTCATATATCGGAATATATACCTATATAAATGAAGAAAAGAAGTACATTTGGGAGTCTCAGTTAAGCTACGTTTCACCGCCTATATTTATAAAAGATAACTTAAATAACCTTTACTGTGAGCTTAAAAATAAAGAATTCCGATATTTTTTCAAAAATATCAATCTAGAAAGTGCTCGAGATCTAATGGTTATTAGCAACTGCAATTTAAATGGATTTTTATATAAAACAGAGTTTACGGAGGATACATAATGCCGTCTTTAACACCAAAACTTGCATCAGAGATCGCGAACATACCGTATGGAGTATACCAGGGACAAGGGAGACTAGCGTTTAGGGGAGAAGGAGGTTTTGAAAAACACTTTGCATTTTCGCAGCAAGATGTTTTTAGTGGCCGAACTGGAGGCATCACAGGATTAGATCGTATACCATTGTTTAGAAAGGTGGTACCTGGTGTAATGAGAACATCTGAAGCATTTGCGGTAATTGGTATTGGGAAAGGAAAATATAAGGGAGATTTAGTAATTTCCATTAGAGGGACGCAAAACGCCAATGATTGGGTAACCAACCTAAATGTCGGCCTTAAAGGCTCTCCAAATGGCTCTATCGCTCATGCTGGATTTATTAATTCATTTTCAAGTATCAAACCAAGCATAAAACAATATTTACAGCAATGCCAAAATTTACCTAACCGTATTCATTGTGTTGGGCATAGCTTAGGAGGAGCTCTGGCTTCATTATGTTCTGATTGGCTGAGAGAAGAATATTCATTAAGAGTGAATTTATATACTTTTGGCGCACCTAGAGTTGGTTTAGAACAATATTCCCGTAAATCTAGTAAAAGCAACGACAAAGTATACCGCTGTACTCACGGCGCAGATCCTGTGCCTAAAGTACCTGTCTGGCCATTTATTCATGCTCCACATAATGGCGATGAGTACCGCTTAGACGCTAGTACTGGCTTTAATTTAAATGCTCATAGTATGTCTAGCGAAACAAGCTTAGGGTATTTAGATAATGCTAACTCCGAAACGTGGGGAGCAATAAAAGTCAGATCTAACAAGTACTTGTATACACCTACTAGATTTAAGTTTGAGCACAGAAACCAAGCATCATTTACAGAATATTGGTCAGAAAGAATTCAAGCAGCATTAATAACCTTATTAAAAGATACTGGCTTGTTTGCAGCAATAGCAGCCCAAGCCACAGTATCTACTGGAATGACATTTTATGATATACTCGCCAGAAATATAGAAAAAGTAGCTAAAGCTTCTAAAGTAAGAGAATCACAAGTCAAAGGGCTGTTAGGCCATATGCTGGTGTTTATTGGAAAACCAGTAACAGCAATTGAAGATATGTCTGCAAAGTTTATTAGAAACGTTTTTCTTATGGTATTTGGAAAACTTTATCGAGCAGCACAAATGGCTATTAGTGCTGTAAAATAAACTTTCAACTTAATCAGACATCGAATTCAGTTTTTCTCTGGCTTGTGCTTCGTGTTCTTTAGTGATGGCATTACCGACTGAGTTCGCGGCTAAGGTAAGTGCCGCCATATCATCGGTAAAACCGACGCCAGCTAGTACGTCTGGCACCATATCTGTTGGTAGGACGAAGTAAGCCAGTCCGCCACCTAAAATAGCCTTGTGGCGAACAGAGGTGTTGGAATCTGCCATCGCGAGCCATGATTTTATGCCCATTACGGCAATTTCTTCACCCGCTTTCTTAACCGACCCTTTCATTTTTCGCCAGAATGTTTTCTCATCTGGCGCTTGCATCGTTTGATCTTTGGCGTCTTTCGGCGCCGATTTTACAGACATTGTTGTGGTCATCGTTGCCTCCGAAATTTATGACTATGTCCAACATATTAATAAATCGAACCTGAACGCAAGATTAATAACAAGAAATGATAGTAAAGTGAAACACAGATAGAAAAATCCCCAAACCGAAGTCCGGGGATTATTGCCTTGGAAACAAAAAGTCTTGGAAAACAAAAGTTTTGAAACCAAAAGCTTTGGGAGCCAAGCTTTAGAAGCAGAATGCCTTATTGAACAATCTTCTCCAGTACACGTATCAACATTTTGATACTTGGTTCAATAGACTCAAGCAACAAGTACTCTTGATCGCTGTGGAAGCCCGCACCGATAGGTCCTAGACCATCCAAAGTTGGAACACCAAGAATCGCCGTGTTGTTTGCATCAGAGCCACCACCTACTTCTTTCCAGTTGATGTCGATCGCCAGTTCACTTGCGGCTTCTTCAACTAGCATCATCAGGCTTTCTGTTTGTGGGCTTGGCACCATAGAAGGCTTATAAGCTTCACGAACCAACTCAATTCTCACGCCATCAACGAATGGTGTTTCCAGCATGCCATTTAGCTTGCTATCGACATCATCGTATTCTTCGTTGCTCCAGAAACGCACATCCACGATCGCTTCCGCGTGCTCAGGGACGATGTTCGCACCGTTGCCGCCAGAAACAATGCCGACGTTCAGCGTAGTACCAGATTCAAAGTTGGTCATTGCATTGACAGCCAGAATCCAATTCGCCATCTCAGTGATTGCGCTGCGGCCGTTTTCTGGCTCGTTACCTGCGTGAGCAGCAACGCCATTAAAGGTCATTTTGTAGCGAGCCATGCCTTTGCGCGCTTTCACTAAACCACCGTCTGCACGTGCTGCTTCTGCAACCAGCACATTCTTAGCGTTTTTCGCAACTGATTGAATCCAATCCACAGAGTCCAGAGAGCCCGTCTCTTCATCTGGGTTCATGCAGATAGCGATAGACAACTTATCCAACACCGCTTGGTCTAGATAGCGCATCGCGTATACGATGTTCAGCAAGCCAGATTTCATGTCCGAGACGCCCGGACCGTAGGCTTTCTCTGCATCTTGAGACATTGGACGAAGCTCAGCAGTACCCACAGGGAACACGGTATCCATGTGACCAATCAGCATTACGTCGATTTGCTCAGCTTCCGGCTTGTTTCGAACTTCAAGACCGATGCCCGCTCTGCCACAGTCGATGCGTTTTACGCTCCAACCTGACATCGCTTGGTACTTCTCTTCAAATTGAGAAGCGATAAACTCGATACCATCAGTCGTGTAAGTGCCACAATCCACATTAATCAGCGGACGTAGCTCTTCTAGATATTCATTTAGAGAGAATTGCATGACTCACTCCTAGACAAACAGATTCATCACCAGCATTGCGCCAAACGCGTTCAATACTGAGATTGCAATCATAACTGGGATGTAACGACCTTCAGTACCGATTGGGCCCATGATACGACCCATGTACTGAACTTGAGAGCCCATAAGGTAGATGGCAGGCGCTAGAATCGCAATGTGCGTGCCGTTAAGGATACCTTGGTCAAACAGCGTGATAACCACACCCACTGCGCCACCCATCGACATCCAAGCACCGATCAATACCGCTGCAGCTTCACCCGGAAGACCAAACACCGCCATGATTGGAGAAAACACAGTGCCCATCAGATCCAACGCGCCAGTGATTTGCAGCGCTTTGATGATTACGAACGCCATCAATACGTTAGGCACCGTAGAGGTAGTCGCAATCACCCAACCTTTCTTAGCACCTTCGACGAAGATATCCGTCACCATTGGTTTTTTCGCTTTAACGTCACCCATTATGCCGTCTCCTCTTTTAAGTTCTCTGATTTGTTTTGGTCTTGCTTGTCTTCTTTACCTTCCGTCATGTTCAGGTAGATACGGAACAGGTTCGCGCCGATGATCTTAAATGCGAACATCACCACAACTGCTAAACCAATAGAAGACGTTACTGCTAGAGAGCCGTCAGCCATCGTCAGTGTGAACAGCACAGCACCCGATGAGAAGAAGTTCACGATGGTTGCACCTGCTGTGAACTGGAACATGGTAAATACGTCCGTTTCACGCTTAGTTAGGTGACCTTCATCTTTTAGCTGACGCGTCATTGCCGCACCTGCATCGGTACTTTGTAGAGAAGCAATTAAAGCCAGACCAGAGTTACCAGGGATGCCCATTAGAGGACGTAGAAGAGGAGTAAGAAGCTTACGAGCTGCTTCAAGTGCACCGTAGTGCTCAAGTACGTTGATCATACCTAAGGCGAACATAACAGTTGGAATCAAAGTAAGTGCGAAAATGAAACCGTCGCGAGCACCGCTACCACCAGTACCGCGAAGCGACGTTGTTGCAACTTGCACACCGTCAGCCGTTTCGGTGACACCATACGCCACCTTGCCGAAAGAGCCATTGAGCGTTGTAAAATCGAATACACCGTACCATTCGCTAGATTGCATCAGGCCAGAAAAGAACACAACCGCAAACGCCAGAGCAACGTAGCACCCCAGTGTAACTTTACGCTCAGTTTGAACACGAATTTTCATAACATTACCTACACATGTGGAACTTAACACATATGTTCACCTGAATAATGTGCTAGAGAGATGATCAAAATCAATCCGCCTGCCGAACATTATCGCGACTCAGTTATGAAGTTTTGTTTTATGATTTCAATCACAATTGAAAGATAATGAAAGTTTGTTCTAACAATTAGGTATTTTAATCTATATCGATACCTCGGGACTTCTTTATCAACCCAACAAATGATTCTGACGAATATTACTTTCTACAACATTCATGACGAACTTCATACTTTGGCATTGAGGCAATATCGATTAACTCGAAAGTAACATTCAGCCACGAAATTTAGGTTAGGATGGTCCGGTCATATGTAAACGGCATAAACCAGAATTAACAGGACTATACGACCCATTGTTACGCTCACAATATAAAATAGCCAAATGGACACTCGCCCTCGTGCTTTGGGTGGTGATGATATGCTTAAGCCAAAATTCTGGTTTCTCGAAAAGCTGCCCGAAGGCTCACCAAATACAGAGTCAGCAAGATGAGAGTGTGAATTTATCACCATCTTGCGACCTTTCAGAAAAGCTGGTTCAAGCTTACCAACATCAGTTTGATCATATTCTTATTCCATTTTTTCTGTTTGCTTTGATTGTGGCGCTGCCGATGACAACCACAGCAATTCGTTATCTGGAATACACAGAACCGATACCGGAAAAGTATCGGGTTCACCTAAAACTTTGCGTGTTTAGAGAATAAAGCCAGCAAGGCGAGAGACCTTTCTGCCTGACTTTTGTGCATATTTTATTCACTTCACATAACAAACAACGAAATTTAAAAGTTTTAGGAAATATTATGACATTCACTCGTACACTTTTGGCGTTAACGATGGCTATCGTATCTGCCGTATCTTTCGCATCAGAAAAGACCGCAGAACAAAAGCTAGAGGAAGTTAATCAGATACTAAAAGATAACCCTCAAATTCTTGATTCATTGCACCAAAACCTTCAAGAGTACATTGCGTATCAACAGTCATTTGGCGACACCTTGAAGGAGGTTCGTCAATATCTAAGTGATGGCAAACATTCCTCTTTTGGTGCTGAAAACCCTGAGTTAACCATTATTAACGTAACAGACTACAGCTGCCCTTTTTGTAAACGTTTAGAAGGAGAGCTGGTCAAAGTTGGTAAGGAATATCCGCAGGTAAAAGTGCTTAACCTCAATGTCTCTTTTAAAGAACAATACGAGAAAAACGGCTACAACTCGGCAAGTTACGCATTAAATGTTTGGCAAAACCAGCGAGATAAGTACGAACAAGTGCATGAGTTATTGGTGAAAAAACCGGGCGCACATGACGCACGTTCCTTAAATCAAATCGCGAAAAAAACGGGGACAGAAGCGCAGCTTGTCGACGACAAAGAGACCAAGGCGTTGCTTGATAAAAACTATCAGTATTTCACGCAACTTGGTTTACGCGGCACGCCTGCGTTGATCATTAATGATCAAGTCATTCCTGGCTATGTGCCGTTTGACGAGCTAGAACAAGTCATCGACCAAGAACTGGCGAACTAAAACAACAAAGCCCTTCCCTGATAACTCAAGGAAGGGCTTTTTCTATCTAGGCTTAAAACGAAGTTCTAACTACTTTTCGCGACCCACAAACGCCACAACGACTTTGTCATTGCCAAGCGAGCGAGAGAACACATACGCACCTTCTTGTTCAATCACTTGATGTTGACCTGCACCAATCGCTGGGTGCGCTTTACGGAACTGACCAAGGGTTTGCCAGTGTTTGAGTAGCGCTTGCTTCTCATCCGATAGCTTCCACACCATGTCAGAACGTGTGCCTTGGTGGAAATCATCCGCGTAAGGACCAATGTTACGACCAATTTCATCACCATAATAAACCTGAACAGCACCAGGACTCAGAAGCAGTGCATTCGCGGCGTTACGCTGCATACCGTAATCTTTGAAGCGAGAGAAGAACAGCTCGGTATCGTGAGAAGACATGTAGCTCACAGGGTTAAAGTCTTTCTCATTGGCGATAGTGTCCGCATAGCTTTGGTAAGTGTCTGCCATTTGGCTGAAACACGCCGCGCCTTTATCTAATTTCTTCTGCATGTCGAAGTTAATCAACGCATCAAAGCCATCGTCAAAGTAAGGGCTGCGATAAGCGCTATTTCCCCATACTTCACCCATCATCCAGAATGGCTGACCTGACTTGCCGTTCTCTTTACGCCACTGCTCAAGGCTGCTTGATGCCTCTTCTTTCAAGCGTTTCCACACATCGCCTTCAACGTGCTTCACCGTGTCGACACGGTAACCATCAATACCAAAGCGTTTCACCCAATCAGTTTGCCACTCAATTAGGTAGTCCGAGACGGTGTAATTATCACGCGCCTCAACGCGAGTGCCAGGGTTATCCAATAGCCATTGAGCTGGCTTCACGGCTTTGTCTGATTCAGTGATAAAGTCAGGCAAACCCGCCAATGACATGGTGATATCACTGCTGCCCGGAGCTGGGTATCCCGGTAGACCTGTTCTTATCCAGTCACCGCCCCACCATTTCGCCCAGTTTGGACTCTGGTAATCAATATTCTGGTGGTAGCTATGCCAATTTTCACCCGCTTTTGGTTGCCAATCCCCCCACTTCTTAGGTAGTTCAGCGTTTGGTTTTAACACCTCAATACCATCAAAATGCAAATCGGCTAACGTTGAGTAACCGGTGTGGTTGATTACTGCGTCCATCAATACTTTAAGGCCACGTTTGTGTGCCTCTTCCACCAGCTTTTTCAGGTCATCTTCGTTACCGAAGTTCTCATCAATCTTGGTGAAATCACGCGTCCAGTAACCGTGGTAAGCGTAAAATGGGAATGAGCCGCTATCGCCGCCGCCCACAAAACCATGCACTTGCTCAACGATTGGCGACAGCCAAATTGCATCTGTACCTAGGCTCTTGATGTAATCTAGCTTTTCGATCACGCCTTTTAGGTCACCACCGTGGAAGGTACCAATCTCTTCTTTGCCGTCTTTCTTGCGCCCATAGCTGTTATCATTGCTGGTATCGGCATTGTTAAAACGGTCGACCATCACGAAGTAAATGTTGGCATTACGGTAATCAAACGGTACTGCTTCTTTGGTTTTCTTCACTGGCTCTAGTAGCACCAAACCGCCGGAATCTTTGCTTGGTGTCAGCGATACTTGCTGATCTTTTACTTCGACCATTTGACCAGAATAGGCATCACGCAACTTGGTGCCATCGGGGAAACTGTCACCCAGCGCGATGGTGACTTCGCCGCCTTGGTAAACCTCACATTGCACTTGTGGGATTGGGCGTTTGAATTCTGTCTTGGCAGCTTTCTTAGGTTCACGCTTGAAGCGTAGAGTTTTGGCTTCCGCATCAAAAGCAAAAGAGTAATCGCCAGTAAAACGGATTTTTAACGGCAGTTCTGTTGGTTTTCCGCAGTTCAGCGCGATAGGTTTGTTGAATTTGACCTTCTGACCATCAGGCGCGACACAGTCGCCTTCAACACCCGTGATTTTGAGCGTGTATCCGTCTTTGGTTAAGGGCACAACCAAAGGTTGCTCTGCACTTAAAGGAAAGTCACGGCTGTTGGTCGTGGTAGAAATGGTGATGTTTGGCTCGGCGATGGCACTTGCCGATGCAAGCAATAAGGTCGTCGTAATCAGATTCAGTTTCATCGTTCAGTCCATTGGTTGCGCATAGGCGCAGTATTCGTGTTGTAGTTTTATTCACACTAATAGTAAATGGATGAAAAACTGAGCACATCATTCTGAAAAGCTACGCCCTAAAGCTTGTGACGCTTCACATTTTGCTTTTATGGGGGCGTAGTTCTACTTATGAGCAGGGTAAAAAGGAGTTTAAAGCTGAACGCTACCAAGGTTACGCATTTGTCTCATCGCCCAATTGACGCGGCTGATGGTGTAAGAAGTCTGAGGGTAAACTTTGATGCGATACGGATTTGGCAGCACCACCGCAAGCCTTGCTGCTTGGCGTGTTGAAAGTTGTTTAGCAGGAATACCAAAGTAGTTTTGCGCAGCGGCTTCCGCGCCATAAATACCTGGACCAAACTCCACCACATTCAAATACACTTCAAGAATGCGTTTTTTACTCCACATTGCTTCCATCAGCAGAGCAAAATAAAGCTCATACGCTTTGCGCACATAAGAGTGTGAAGGAAACAGAAACACGTTCTTTGCAGTTTGCTGAGTAATCGTGCTCGCACCGCGAGAGGGACCGTTCTCGCCAGACTCTGAGATCACTTTAAACAAGGAATCAAAATCCACTCCGTAATGGGTCGGGAACTTTTGATCTTCTGTCGCAATCACGGCCAGTTGAATGTGTTTAGAAATATCACTCAAAGGCACCCATTCATTTTGACTCTCTTCAGGAAATCCTTCAGGAGGAGAAATTATGCGGCTGATCTTCCATCCCCAAATTGGTGGATCGATGTATTTCACTATGCCAACGAGCATCACTGGTAAAAGCAAAAGCACCAATAAGATATTGAACAGAAGGGATTTAATCTTTCTCAAAGTCCGACCTAGCCTGATTTCATAAAACAATATGATGCAAGTATAGAGTATGCAGTCTGTTTATCGTTAGTGAAAACTTGGTTAAAAAAAAGCCCGATTTACAATGTAAAACGGGCTTAGAATTTGATTAGACTAAATTATTTGTGCAGCTTGTAGAACACGGTTGAAAGTGGAGGCAAACGAAGCTCAAGTGATTGAGGCAGTGATTCACTTTCAACTTTTTCCGTTTTCACACTGGTCAGCACTTTAAAATCGCTGCCGCCGTATTTGCTATCGTCTGTATTCAGTAGCAGTTCGTATTGACCTGCATTTGGAACGCCTAAACGAAAGCGCTCGTGTGGTACGGGCGTAAAGTTGGTGATGATCAGAATACGCTCACCTTCTTTACTAATACGCTCGTGCGCTAGGATGCTCGCATCCGCTTCGTCTTGTAGACGCCACTCAAAACCAGCAGGAACACAATCTTGATCGTGCATCGCCGCTTCATTTCGGTACAAGTGGTTCAAATCTCGCATCAGCTTTTGGACACCTTGATGACGCTCATATTCCAGTAAGAACCATTGCAACTGATCATCGTGGTTCCACTCCGCCGTTTGGCCAATTTCCGCGCCCATAAAGTTCAGCTTTTTGCCCGGTTGACCATACATATAACCGTAGTATGCTCGTAGGTTTGCGGTTTGCTGCCATTCATCACCTGGCATCTTGTTATGGATAGAGCCTTTGCCGTACACCACCTCATCGTGAGAGAGAGACAAGACGTAGTTCTCGCTGTGCGCATAAACCAGCGGGAATGTGATGGTATTGTGATGGTATTTGCGGTGAACAGGATCTTCTTTGATGTATGAAAGACTGTCGTGCATCCACCCCATATTCCACTTGAAGCCAAAACCTAAACCACCCATAAAGGTTGGCGCAGACACCCCCGGAAACGCCGTTGACTCTTCCGCAATCGTCATCGCATTCGGGAAGTGCTTGTACACTTCTTCGTTCATCCATTTTAAGGTTGCGATTGCGTCGTAGTTTTCGTTGCCACCGTCGACGTTTGGTACCCACTGATCGTGACTACGTGAATAATCGAGATAGAGCATCGATGCGACTGCGTCCACGCGAATGCCATCAATATGGAATTGTTCAAACCAGTACAGCGCATTCGATACAAGGAAGCGACGCACATGTTCACGGCCTAAATCATAGATGTATGAGTTCCAATCTTGGTGCCAACCGCGACGTGGGTCCGGGTCGTGGAACAGCGGTGTGCCGTCAAAGTTTGCTAAACCGTGGTCATCCGATGGGAAATGCGCCGGAACCCAATCCAGCACCACACCGATACCAGCTTGGTGACACGCATCCACGAAGAATTTGAAATCATCCGGAGAGCCGTAACGGCTAGTTGGCGCAAATAAGCCAACGGGTTGATAGCCCCATGAACCATAGAATGGATGCTCAGACACAGGCATCAGCTCAACGTGGGTGTAGCCCATATCCACAAGGTATGGCACCAACTGCTCCGCGAGTTCGCGGTAGTTGAGGAAATCACCGTTCTCGTCGCGCTTCCATGATCCAGCATGCAGCTCGTAAAACGATAACGCTTCATCACGCTTTTGTGTCACTGCGCGGTTTTGCCATTTCGCATCTTGCCATTGGTAACGCTTGTGATCGTAAGTAATGGATGCGAACGATGGGTATTGCTCAGAGTAGAAACCCCAAGGGTCTTGTTTGTGTGGCAGCCCTTCCCCATTTGGCCCTTTGAGCTCAAATTTGTACTGAACGCCTTCTTCTAAGCCAGGAATGAACAAACCCCAAATGCCATAATCTAAACGTTGCATTGGGTGACGACGACCATCCCATTGGTTGAAGCAACCGACAAGGCTAACAGCCGATGCATGCGGAGCGTAGACAAGGAAACGAACACCGGAAATGTTTTCACCGCCACGTTCTAGCGTGACAAAGTGTGCGCCCATGTAGTGATACATGTCTTTTGGCGTATGCAGATGCTCGTACTCTTGGTAGATATTGTGGTACTGGTACGGGTCATCAATAATTTGTTCAACACCATTCCAATCGACCGCTAAACGGTAGTGGGTCAGGTGTAAATCGCGTTGCTCTTTTAGGATAAAACCGCTGTCGCCATCGCGTTCAAGCGCCACGCGAGGTTCACCATTAACAAGCAGTTCAACCTTGTTTGCGCCCGGCATCCAAACTCGCAGCGAACCTTCTCCGTCATCAATGAATGGGCCCAACGCCGCAAATGGATCTGAGTAAGCCGCCTCAGCAAGCAGTTCGTACGCGCGTTCGTGTTTTTTCTTTATTTTCTTTGTTTTGGTGATTTTCAAATCTTTCTCCCTAGAGCCAATATTCGTTTGAACCGAATGTTGGTTTCTCCACAGCCAACGTTGTGAACTCACAAAAGACTCCGCTTCTCACGTTCGTCGCGTAAACGGCGTCAAAATACAAAAATGCCCGCTATTGTCGCGGGCATAATAACGGTACTTCATCCTAACGGATTGTGTGGGTTGAATGAGTGACCTAGACGGAACTTTCGTACCTCTGAGCTAACAAAATTAGTAATCCGCTCATTCATCTACGTCACTCTACGCATCTTATTTGCTCGCCTGTGCGCGAACTTCTGTAAGGCGTTTAGAAATGCGATTCACGTCTTCACGACTGAAGATTTCATCTAGGTTCATCGACAGCTTACGACGCCAGTTTGGATACTCATCAACCGTGCCAGGAATGTTGACCGGTTGATCCATTTCTAGCCAGTCTTCAAGCTGAACGCTAAGCAGTGCAGAATCACCCGCCGCAACGTGCAATTGAAGCGCTTCGCTTAGGTATGAATCCATTGGTACGAACTGCGCATCATGGCCAATACCTTCTGGCAAGTAACCGTGCCAACGAACACTGTCTAGGATACCTTGTTTGCACTTCAAGCGGTCAGCGAATAAGCCTTCCAACTGTTTTTCATCTGGGTACAGACCAATCTCACGACCCATTTTCAAGTCATCGCAGTGCCAGAAACCGCGTAGGGTTGGCATGTCGTGTGTACACAATGCCGCCATAGACTGCTCTGCGTAATGCTTCGGAGAAATAAAGCCGCCGTCCTCTTTTGAGGTTTCGAAGAAGAAGACTTTGTACGAATGCACGCCCGCATCACGTAGGATATCAACGATTTCATCTGGTACAGTACCTAAGTCTTCACCAATCACAGAGCACTGATGACGGTGCGACTCAAGCGCTAGGATTGCGAGCATGTCTTCCACTGGGTAGTACAAGTACGCGCCTTCTGTCGCTTTCTCGCCTTTTGGAATCCACCATAGACGCAATAGGCCAAGTACGTGGTCGATACGCAGTGCGCCACAATGCTTCATGTTGGCACGTAGCAACTTGATATACGCATCGTAGCCTGTCGCTTCCAACACTTGAGGGTTAAGCGGTGGCAGACCCCAGTTTTGACCTAGAGGGCCAAGAATATCTGGTGGCGCACCGATGCTTGCATCCAGCACTAGGTTGCCTTCATCCGCCCATGTTTCACTGCCAGAATCTGCAACACCTACAGCAAGGTCGCGGTACAGACCAACCGCCATGCCTTTTTCTTCTGCTAGAGCTTGCGCTTCTTTGATTTGATCGTCTGCGATCCATTGTAGGTACATGTACAAGTGAACGCGATCTTGGTTGTCCTTGATGTACTTCTGAGTACCAGCTGCGTCGAATGTGCGGTATTTCTCAGGGAATACTGGCCAGCCCCACATGTTTGCATCTTCTGCATGTAAATCAGCATGAAGTGCATCGAATGCAGCTTGGTGTAGCAAGCTGTCGCCGCCTTTTTCAACAAAGTCCAAGAAGGCACGAGCGCGATCGGTGTTCTTGTCTAAATGGCGAGCTTTAAACTCACTGAATAGCAGCGGAAGAACACTCATTTTTAGTTGCGAAACTTCGGTGTAATTCACCCAATGAGAGTCTCGCGCTTTTTGTAGACGTTGTTGGAACTCTGCGCTACCAACACGTTGTTGTGCTTCTGCACTTAGCGCGAACTCAGGTACAGAGCTTACGTCGATGTACATGATGTTCAACCAACGACGAGAAGACGGGCTGTATGGGCTTGCCCCTTCTGGATTCGCAGGGAACAGCGAGTGAATAGGGTTCAAGCCAATGAAGTCACCGCCACGAGAGGCAATATCACTCACCAGTTGTTTTAGGTCGCCAAAATCACCGATGCCCCAGTTATGCTGAGTACGCAGTGTGTAAAGCTGGATACTAGGACCCCATAGCTTTTTGTGTTGGTTTAGATCGTCTTGTTTGAAACACGCTTTCGGCGTAATGATCAATGACATCTCGTAAGGTGTTTTACGACGCTTACGACTGATGATCAGTTTGTGATAACCCCAAGCCAAGTTCTTTGGCAATGCAAACACTAGAGGGCCACCCTCAGCACGCTCATCACGAACAATTTGGGACTGAAGATAGCCTTCAAGTACCTCTCCTTGTTCTGTTTCTAAACGCCAGCTGAATTCACTCTCACGAGCACTCGTACCTAGGTTTAGTTCCACTTCGACTGGTTCGCCGTCGCGTAAAACAAGAACAGGGGCTAGTACGTCTTTTTTATGTTTCTTTTCAGCAGAAGCCAGTAGTTTTTCATCACTGCTAGTATCGTAGCCAAGCGAAGCGAGCAAGCGGCGTAGCGTCTCCTCAGACACTTTCGCCTCATCTCCCCAAGCACTGACATAGCTATCAGCCAATCTCGCCATTTCCGCGACTTTCTTTAATGCTGTTTGTTCTTTCATCGCTTTCTCCGAAGGTAATACCAACACCTTCCATGTAGGGTTTTATTGTTATCAATAACTTCTTTTGGAAAATGACCAAAGGTAGCGCTTGGCTACCTTGGTCTTAACTAGGTTCTATTAGCGTTTCACCGCTTCAAGTTTCCAGATATTGTTCACGTAGTCGCGGATTGAGCGGTCTGACGTGAACTTGCCAACAAGGGCGGTATTAAGAATGGCCTTCTTCGCCCAGCCAGCTTGATCTTTATATTGTTCGCTCATGTCTTCGTGTGCTTTCACGTAAGAGGCGAAATCCGCGAGACATAAGTACGGGTCACCGCCGTCTAGTAGGCTGTCGTATGTGGCACGCAGTAAGCCTGGTTGACCTGGTGTGAACTCTTCACCCAATAGCAAGTCCATTGACGCTTTGAGTAAGTGATCCGCATTGTAGTAATCAAATGGGTTGTAACCTTGAGCTTTCAGCGCTTTCACACCTTCAACATCTAGACCGAAGATATAGATGTTCTCATCGCCTACTTCCTCACGAATCTCAACGTTTGCACCATCCATTGTACCGATAGTTAGCGCACCGTTTAGCGCCATCTTCATGTTACCTGTACCTGATGCTTCTTTACCCGCTAGCGAGATTTGTTGAGAAACGTCAGCCGCAGGGATAATGATTTCAGCCATGCTCACGCGGTAGTCAGGGATGAATACCACTTTCAGCTTGTTACCGATGCGAGGATCGTTGTTCACCTTGTCTGCAATCTTGTTGATTGCGAAGATGATTTCTTTCGCTAGGTGGTAACCCGGTGCTGCTTTTGCTGCGAAGAACACAACGCGTGGCGTACACTCAAAACCTGGTTCATTAAGAATACGGTGGTACAGAGACAGTACGTGTAGCAAGTCTAGATGCTGACGTTTGTACTCGTGCAGACGCTTGATTTGAACATCGAAGATTGCATTAGTATCGAGCTCGATACCCATGTTCTCTTTCACCCAAGTTGCTAGGCGTTCTTTGTTCTCTTTCTTCACTGCCATGAATTCTTTTTGGAATGTCGCGTCAGTCGCGTACTTAGCAATACCTTCAAGTTGCTCTAGTTTCGCTGGCCATTCTGGGCCGACTTTCTCAGTGATAAGCTGAGACAGACCTGGGTTACAGAACTTCAACCAGCGACGTGGCGTAATACCGTTCGTTACGTTGTGTAGACGTGTCGGGTACATTTCGTGGAACTCTGGGAATAGGTCTTTCTTAACCAATTCAGAGTGAAGTGCTGCTACACCGTTTACTGCGTAAGAGCCGATTACACATAGGTTTGCCATACGAACCATGCGGTGGAAACCTTCTTCGATGATAGAAAGCTTCTGTTGCTTCGCGACATCACCCGGCCACATTGCACGTACGTCTTGTAGGAAGCGGTGGTTAATCTCGTAAATGATCTCCATGTGACGTGGTAGCAGGTGCTGGATTAGCGACTCTGGCCATGTCTCTAGTGCTTCTGGAAGTAGCGTGTGGTTGGTGTACGCAAATGTCTTAGAGCTGATTTCCCAAGCCGCTTCCCAAGCTAAACCTCTTTCATCCATCAGGATGCGCATTAGTTCAGGAATCGCAATCGTTGGGTGTGTATCGTTAAGCTGGATAGTCTCTTGCTTAGGTAGATCCGCTAGCGAGTAGCCCGCAGCTTCGTGGCGACGTAGGATGTCACGTACAGACGCTGCTGAGTGGAAGTACTGCTGCATTAGACGCAGTGTTTTACCTTTCTCGTGGTTGTCGTTCGGGTAAAGCACTTTAGTGATGTTACCTGCGTCGATCAGTGCGTGCTGAGCTTCGAAGTAATCACCATTGTTAAAGCTTGCTAGTGAGAATGGTGCAATCGCCTGACATTCCCAAAGACGTAGCGGGTAAACCGTGTCTGATTCGTAACCCACAATTGGAAGATCCCAAGGCATTGCTCTTACTGTCATGCCTGGTACCCATTTGCGAACTTCTTTACCGTTCTCGTTAATCACTTCAACGTGACCGTAGAAACCGATCTCTTGCGCAAGTTCTGGACGCGCAATTTCCCAAGGGTAGCCTTCTACACCGCGCCAAGCGTCAGGTGCTTCTTGCTGGCGACCATCTTTGAATGACTGTTTAAATAGACCGTATTCGTAATGTAAACCATAGCCGACAGTTGGGAATTCTTGTGCCGCACATGAATCCATGAAACACGCAGCCAGACGACCAAGGCCACCATTACCCAATGATGGGTCGCGCTCTTCTTCTAGCAGATCAGTTAGGTTGTAACCCAGTTCAGCCATTGCTTCTGTTACTTGTTCATACAGACCCATGCTGATTAGGTTGTTACCAGTCAAACGACCGATAAGGAATTCTAGCGAAAGGTAGTTAACGCTCTTCGCACTTTTAATGCGTGGATCTTCTTCTGTCGCAAGCAAATCTAGAGTAGTAAATTCAGCCAGAGCATGCCCCATTGCTAGGTACCATGCGCGGCTGTCTGCGTTTTCAATCGTATGAGCGTAAGTTACAGATAGGTGTTTCTTTACGCTTTCTTGGAACGACTTCTTGTCAAATTGTTTTTGTTGAGTAGGTTTCATTACGAAATTCTCACGTCTTTTGGTAATTCATCTGCCATACATCGTGCATTTACCTCTGTGAATAAACATCCTCCTAATTCTCATCCTTTGAAGGAGGAGGGCTGAGGGCGTAGAGGGGGTACCATTGCTAGGTTAGTGATCCAAATCTCAACAAAGTGAACTTTGCACCAGTTCTTAGTGATTTTGATCACAATGGAATGTGAGAAAGGTTAAAACCCGTTCATGACGCTTTTTATAGTCCACTCATCTGATGATGTGAAAATTGTAATATCGGTCACATTAACTCGGTCAGCGTAGAAGAACTTTTCGTAATCTATGTGCAACGCGATCTTAACGCTAACGAAACAAACGATATTTAAGTGACGATAATCACAAATAAAGGGCGTAGTTGATGGTAAATCCATCAACCCTTGAGAATTAGGAAGTGGATCAAAGTAACGAACATTTCTGATGTCGTAACATCCCACTCAGCTCACAGGATTGTACGCTTTTTATACAAACTAGAATTAGGCGATGTGAGTTATTTCTAGTTTTCGCTAGCTTTTATATCTAAGTGACCGTATGGAATGGTTTTTCAGACGGACGCAAGCCCCAACAGTAGCGACATTATCCGGCATTCAAACAGTGTTTTTGATGCTGATGACATCATTCAGTAAGACGGCTTTCAAGGGGGCTTTACTAGAATGATCACGTTGCAGTCATTTGGGTATACATAAATAAGGACATAACTACTAATGTGGATTCCATCTAAGCTTACTCGACCAGGACGCCTGCACAATGCCATCGTGCGCCCACGAGTGTTGGACTTACTACAGCAAGCGCCTTACTACAAATTGGTTTTATTCCGATCCCCAGCAGGTTACGGAAAAACGACAATGGCAGCGCAGTGGCTATCCGATAAGCCAAACGTCGGTTGGTACAGCATTGATGACAGCGATAACGACGGCTTTCGCTTTGTAAACTATCTGCTTCAAGCATTAAACAAAGCCACCAACTTCAGTTGCGCTAACGCACAAAAACTGGCGGAAAAACGTCAGATCTCGTCTTTACGCTCCCTATTTAGCGAAGTGTTCGCTGAAATGGCTGACTTTCATCAAGAGTGCTACGTGGTGCTTGATGACTACCATTTAATCACGAATGATGAAATCCATGAATCCATGCGTTTCTTTTTAAAGCACATGCCAGACAACCTCACCGTTGTGGTAACCAGTCGTGCAGCGCCGCCTCTGGGCACTGCAAACTTACGTGTTCGTGATTTAATGATCGAAATCGGCAACGAGATGTTGGCGTTTGATACCGAAGAAACCACTCGCTTCTTTAACCAGCGTATCGCCGATGGTATCGATGAAGACATGGCGAACAGCCTAAGAACCTATGTTGAAGGTTGGCCATCGGCGATGCAGTTGATCGCATTACAAGCCCAACATCAAAACCGCACATTGGCACAAACTGTAGAGTCGGTATCGCAGTTCAATCACGCGCACTTGTGGGATTACCTGGTCGAAGAAGTATTTGACTTACTCGATCACGAAACTCGTCACTTTTTAATGCAAGTATCCGTGCTTGACCACTTCAATGATGAGCTAGTGTTTGCCCTTACCCAACGCGAAGATGCACTGGGAATGATTGAATCGCTTAACCGTTACGGCTTATTCATTTACCCGCTCGAAGGGGAACAGAACTGGTTCCGGTTCCATAACTTATTTGGCGAGTTTTTGTCTCATGAGCGCCAAGCTCGTATTCCTCAGCAAGAAAAAGATCTCCACCGCAATGCTGCTATCGCTTGGTTACAGCAAAAAGCACCACACCAAGCGATTCATCATGCACAAAAATCGAATGATAAGGACTTAGTGGTAGAGATCCTAAACGAATTCGGCTGGAAGATGTTTAACCAAGGCGAACTCAGCACACTGGAAAGCTCAATTAACAAGTTGGACGATGATCTGTTGTTCAGCCACCCAAAACTTACGATGCTCCGAGCATGGTTGGCTCAAAGTCAGCATCGTTATAACCAAGTGGGCCACCTGCTTGAAGAAGCGGAAGAGGAACACAAAAAGCGTAACATTGCGTTAGATATTCATTATCAAGGTCAAGCAAACGCGTTGCTTGCTCAAGTGGCTATCAACAGTAACCAGCCAGAAAAAGCTCTCGAATTAGCGGAGTTAGCGCTTAGCCAACTTGATAACACAATTTACCGTAGCCGAATTGTGGCGACTTCGGTTGTTGGTGAAGTTAACCACGTGCTAGGTAAACTAGACCGTGCTTTGCCGATGATGCAACAAACTGAAAAGCTAGCTCGTCAGTATCAGGTATATCACCAAGCGTTATGGGCAATATTGCAGCAAAGCGAGATTTTAATTGCACAAGGTTACGTGCAAGCTGCCTTTGAACTACAAGATTCCGCATTTCGTCTGATTGAAGATCAGCAGCTTCAGCATGTTCCTCTTCATGAATTTTTGCTGCGTATTCGCGCGCAAGTACTTTGGTGCTGGAACCGACTTGATGAAGCGGAAGAATGCGCGTACAAAGGTCTGCAAATTCTCGAAAACCATTCACCAAGCAAGCACTTACATAGCTATTCGATGTTGGCGCGTATTGCGATTGGACGCGGTGAATTAGACAAAGCCGGTAAATTCATTGAGCATATACAGCACTTGATGAAACAGTCGACTTACCACGTAGATTGGACTGCAAACGCTTCACTATCGTTGATTCTATTTTGGCAAGCGCGCGGGAATACCGATGCAATGCAAGAATGGCTCAACACTGCGGTTCGTCCTGAATCGGCATGCAACCACTTTTCTCAATTGCAATGGCGTAACATTGCTCGCGCCCACATTAACTTAGGCCAATATACCGACGCTCGTGCTGCGTTAGATTTTCTCCAAGGTGAAGCTCGTCGCACTAACCTAATCACAGATACTAATCGCAACTTAGTGGTTGAAGCGGTCCTTTCTGCTCGCCAAAAAGATGAGGAGCAAGCCAAGGCTCTGTTAAAAGAAGCATTAGTAATGACGAACCAAACTGGCATGGTCGGAAACTTCCTGATTGATGGTGCAACCATTGGCGGTCTGCTGGAGAAGTTGAGCCTCCGCCATGAACTGGGCGATCTTGAGCGTCACCGTGCTCAACAGTTAATGAAGGACATTTCATCGAATCAACGTAGCCGGTCGATTCACTTTGATGAAGACTTTATTGAAAAGTTGGTGAATCACCCTAATGTGCCAGAGCTAGTACGTACTAGCCCATTAACACAACGCGAATGGCAGGTTCTGGGGCTGATTTATTCAGGCTTTAGTAACGAGCAAATCGCACAAGAGCTGGATGTGGCAGGTACGACAATTAAAACCCACATTCGCAACCTGTACCAAAAGCTTAATATTGCTAATCGTAAAGAAGCCATTGTGACAGCTGAAAATTTGCTACAGTTAATGGGATACTGAACTGCTCGATAAACGGGTTAAAACGTAAAGTAAAACACAAGGGTTGACGTAACACGTCAGCCCTTTTTTATGACTGACAGAAAGAGAAGTGCAATTTGCAAAGCACGTAAGTAACGTTGTTCATATAAAAAAATAGCCAACCGCAATAATCGCGATTGGCTTATATTTAGTGTGAACAAATTGTATTCACTAACAACGTCAGTTGGCTAGGTGACCCTCGGCTTAAGAAGGGTCGAGCAGTATTATGCATTAATCATGCCAAAATGCAAAGACTTATTTTTGGGCACAAGATCTCATATAAGCTGGATTTACTCACGCGCAAATTATCAAAATGCAATTTTATAATGCAAATTGCAATTGCATAATGCAACCAAGATTGATAATTGATAGTAGAGTTAATCATCTCAAAAATGTAAACCAAGCATTAAAAGCTCGTTACGGCGGCATTGTCTCTTGGCGGGTAATAAAGATAGGCAACAGATTGGATATAAAACCAAGTAGTTACAGCACTATTTCATACTTTTTTCATCGCAATGTTTGTATACTCTCTGCCATCGAAACGACTTAGCATTAGAGCAATGAACTACTTAATTACTTTCTTCAAGGGAATCGCCATGGGTGCAGCAGATGTTGTACCTGGTGTATCTGGCGGCACCATCGCGTTTATCACTGGTATTTACGATACGCTGCTTGAAAGCATTCGACGCATTAACCCCTCACTTTTCTCTATCTGGCGAAAAGAAGGGGTTAAAGCCGCGTTTAATCACATCAACGGATTCTTCCTAATCGCTCTGTTTGCCGGCATTTTCACCAGTATTGCAACGCTAGCAAAGTTGATTACTTGGCTTCTTGACACACACCCGATCCCACTTTGGTCATTTTTCTTTGGTCTGATTTTGGTCTCTGTGTATCACATTATTCGTCAGGTTGAGCAACGCGATCTTGTCCGCTTTGTCATTCTGCTCGTTGGTGTCGGGTTTGCTTATAGTATTACTGTGCTCAAACCTTTACACATGGAACCAACGGCCATTAACACCTTATTCGCTGGAGCTATCGCGATTTGTGCGATGATCTTGCCGGGTATCTCTGGCAGTTTTATTTTGCTGCTGATTGGCATGTATGCTCCTGTATTAGCCGCAGTGAAAGGTTTTCAAGTCGATACATTAGCGCTATTTTTGTCTGGCTGCGTGATCGGTTTACTGTCCTTCTCTCACTTATTGTCGTGGTTACTACGCAAGTTCCGTGATTTCACCCTGATGTTTTTGACTGGATTAATGATTGGTACGTTGCCAAAGATTTGGCCATGGAAAGAAACCATCACTTGGCGCACCAATTCGAAGGGCGAACAAGTGCCATTGCTACAGCACAACCTATCACCATTTGAATTTGAACACGTGACATCACAACCTTCTCAGTTAGTACTTGCTGTCGTGATGATGCTTGCAGCCATTGCTCTGGTTTTGGGTCTAGAGAAATTCGCAGATTCAGATAAATAACTTTGGTATCAAACACATACTGAACCAAATAAAAACGGAGCCAATTGGCTCCGTTTTTATCTATTGGCTAAGGGCAAAACATCTCAATTGAAAACTCTGCTGTATTTGATGCAATAAAGTCCGTCGCGTTACTAAGAAGCTGGTCACCGAGGTATAACGCACAATTTACCGAGGTCACGAGTTGGCGAGCGGCGCATCTGTGCTACGATGCTCGTAATGTTAAGTGATAAATGCTGAACCTTAATGAAACTGTTACAAATCGCCGCTGTTTCAGCCGCATTAGTTGCGGGATTTTATGCCCCGACTCTAATAAAAAGCTTTTCTTCTTCCACTCAAAGCAAGTCAATAGATGAATACTGCTTTCTCTCTACAACCTCTTGCGTCCAAGAAAATGTTACGATGACGCTAAACTCAGAAACTGCTCAACCCTTGGTTCCTACCACTCTAAATGTTGAGTGGCATACAAGCGATGCTAAGCAACTCATCCTAAGTCTTTCAGGAAGAGAAATGGAGATGGGTGAGCCTAAGTTTTTGCTGAAGCAAATCGCTCCTGGCCAATATCAAGGTGACATCATTCTCCCGGTTTGCACGGAGGATGCAATGACTTGGGTTGGTGAACTCAGTGATGGAGAGAGTACCGTTTACCCTGCTATAAAAATGCAAAGATAAGGAATCGTTATGAGCCGCAATTGGTCCCTATTTCTCGTAGCTGCTTTCGCACTCGGGTTTGGCGTAAAGAGCTATTTAGATAATCAAAAAACGAAGCCAGAGCAAGTGGACAGTTCCACCTCTCAACAAACGGTATTGTTTGGGGAAAATAACCAAGCCGTCAATATCTTCGATGTGAATGACCCTCGCATCCGAGTCGTCTATTTTGGCTTTACTCGCTGCCCAGACGTTTGCCCAACTTCTCTTGCAATGCTGGCAGGAGCACTGAATCAAATTGACTACGCGCAAAAAGCGCAACTACGCCCGATGTTCATTTCTTTAGACCCAGAGCGTGATGAGGCCGATGCATCAGCAAAATATGCCCATTACTTCCATCCAATGATTGAAGGCCTATCGGCACCACTTGATGTAACGACACCTTTGGCACACAACTATGGTGTCATTTTCCGCAAGACAGAATTGGAAGGCTCGGAACTAAAATACACGCTGGATCATAGCTCTTACTTTTACTTCTTGAAGCCGGATGGCACGTTAATCACTAAAGTACCACATACGCTCTCACCGGCACCGATTGTTGAAGCCATTTCAAAACTAACGACCGAAGACTCTTCAAATGACGGTTAAGTCAGTGCTGAAGCAATTTTTCAATTTCCTAACTCATACCAACCCCAATGTCGAACAAGACGTCGACACGATCATTGACGCCATTGGGGGCATAGAGAACCTGCTAGAAACTGGTGCATGTGCGACTCGGCTGCGTCTTACCCTCAGAGAGACGTCCGTCATCGATAAGAACGCACTCAAAAATCATGGCGCGCATGGCGTCGTGATATTGGATGATCGTCATGTCCAAATTATATACGGCTTAAAAGCCAACACGTATTCGCAAATTGTGGAAGAGCGCATCACAAAACAAAGTTAATATTTTTGCAGTATAGCTACCCTCTTTAAAAAACGGCGGCTATACTCTTTTGGCTTAATTAACTCACTTATTTATTAACCAACGAAGAGGACACAAGATGATTGTATTGAATAACACTAACTGGGCATCGCAAGGGTAACCCTAACAGCACCAACTCTGTGGCATAACCACAACTTCCCCTTCTCTGCCCGGTCTTCACCGGGGTCAACTCTATCCGAATTAGACCCTAATGCGATTTGTATTAAGGCGCTTTGTTGCGTCTGGGATAATTCAATAATGAATCAAACACATACTTTTTGTGACACATTAGTTTCAACTTCAAACCCTCTAAAACAATTGGGTTGGAAACCATTTTTTCAGCAACAACTGACATTAGACGATTACGACAACACTATCTTTGCTCGTGTAATTGCGCATCACCGAAGTGGTTATTTATTGGCAACAGAAACTGGGCAAGTTCATCTTAATGCCCACCATTCTTTACCCAATATGACCGTCGGAGACTGGGTAATCTTAAATGAAGATCAGCAATTTGTTCGCTTACTGGATCGCTTGAGCCTCTTTAGCCGCAAAGCCGCTGGCAGCAAAGTGGCAGAGCAACTCATCGCAGCCAATGTGGATACAGTGTTTATCGTCTGTTCCCTTAACGACGACTTCAATTTAAGTCGTATTGAACGTTATCTTTCCTTGGCTCATGAAGCCGAAGTCGAACCCGTCATCGTGCTTTCCAAAGCCGATTTGTGTGACAATACTGATGAACTAAAAAGCCAAGTACAGAAGCTCGACCCTCTATTAGCTATAGAGACAGTCAACGGCTTAGAAATAGAGAGTGCTTCTAAACTCATGACCTGGTGCAAAGAAGGACAAACCCTCGCTTTTATCGGTTCTTCAGGCGTTGGCAAATCAACTCTTGTTAATGCATTACTCGGGCAACAAGAACAGGCAACTGGGCATATTCGTGAAGACGATAGCAAAGGGCGACATACAACTACATCGCGCTCTATCCATCTATTACCTGATGGCGGCATCTTGATTGATACTCCGGGAATGCGCGAGCTTCAACTAGCAGATTGTGAATCGGGGGTCAGTGAGGCATTTTCTGACATTGAGGCGCTCGCTCAGCGTTGTCGCTTTGGCAATTGTAAGCACCAAACTGAGCCAGGCTGCGCAGTTCAAACTGCGATTGCAAATGGCACACTTGAGGTTCGTCGTTTCAATAACTATCAAAAACTAACGCGAGAACAAGCCTTTAACGGCGCGACTTTGGCAGAGCAACGAGCACAAAGTCGACAATTCGGTAAACTTGCTCGCAATGCCATGAATGATAAGCGCAGGCGCCAACAAAGTTATTAATTTGTTGCGTTTGAGTTGTCAATAAAATCAAAGGAGACGAAAGTCTCCTTTTTAACAACTTTATTAAAAACCATTACTCATAACTAATGATAATTTTCAACATAAAAATCTTATTTAAATAACATTGAGCAAACATTTAATCCAAAAACAAACTAAAACTAGACACAAAATATTACCAAGCTAAGATATGTGATATTCAGCAAGAAAATGGCTGAATTTATAAAAACAGGATAATTGATAATCATGTGTCTTAGTGACCAGAAGCAATGCTCACCCCTTGCAATACAAGGGCATTATCGCCGTGTAATGATGGACTATTGCCCTGCCACTCTGGCATAAAATTGCAGGAATGATGTATGCAACACAACAGCCTCGTTGCCCGATATGCTCGTGGTAACCTCGTCGTCCAGATCCTTGTCGGTATCGTCTTTGGTATTTTGCTCGCGACAATTTCTCCAAGCCATGCCGAAAGCGCGGGATTAATTGGTAGCCTTTTTGTCGGTGCGCTTAAAGCGATCGCGCCAATTCTTGTGTTTATTTTGGTTGCCGCTTCAATTGCAAACCAAAAGAAAAACCAACACACTTACATGCGCCCAATCGTTGTACTGTACCTGATGGGTACATTCTTCGCGGCGCTATCAGCAGTGGTTCTAAGCTTCCTTTTCCCGACCAATTTAACGCTTGTCACCGGCGCTGAAGGTGCAACGCCTCCTCAAGGTATTGCTGAAATTCTACGCACATTGTTGTTTAAACTGGTCGACAACCCAGTAAATGCACTAGTAGAAGCAAACTACATCGGCATTCTTGCTTGGGGTGTGGGTCTGGGTCTTGCACTACACCACGCATCGGCAACAACGAAGGCCGTATTTGAAGATCTAAGCCACAGCGTGTCTCACATTGTGCGCTTTATCATTCGTCTTGCACCATTTGGTATCTTTGGCTTGGTTGCTTCAACGTTTGCGACAACGGGCTTTAGCGCACTAGCAAGCTACGCACACCTTCTGGCGGTTCTTCTTGGCGCAATGATGATCATCGCACTCGTTGTAAACCCAGCGATCGTGTTCGTTAAAACCAAACAAAACCCTTACCCACTTGTATTCCGTTGTCTACGTGAAAGTGGTGTAACTGCGTTCTTCACTCGTTCAAGTGCGGCGAATATTCCAGTAAACATGGCACTATGTGAGAAGCTAAAACTGGACGAGGATACATACTCAGTATCTATCCCTCTAGGTGCGACCATCAACATGGCTGGTGCTGCAATCACTATCACAACACTAACGCTTGCAGCTGTGCACACTATGGGTATCGAAGTTGATCTACTGACTGCGCTACTTCTAAGTATTGTAGCTGCGGTTTCTGCATGCGGCGCATCAGGTGTTGCAGGTGGCTCTCTACTACTTATCCCACTTGCGTGTGGCCTGTTTGGTATCTCAAACGACGTAGCAATGCAGGTTGTAGCGGTTGGCTTCATTATCGGTGTGATTCAAGACTCTGCAGAAACTGCACTAAACAGCTCAACAGACGTTGTCTTTACGGCAGCAGTTTGTAAATCAGAGCAGCAAAAAGCTCAGTAAGACTGACAGAACAAATAGAAAGGGGAGCCGATGATGGCTCCCCTTTTTTGTTTAATTGCGCTCAATTATGCGGTGACCAGAGCCACTTCTTCAATCGGGAAGTGTTTGCTTGGCTCAACAAACTCTTGCTGCGCCGCAATAGTTTGCAGCTCCCATTCGCCTGCATGGTACGTTGCACTCAACACCCCGTAACACGCGTCGTGACAATGTTGGAAAGCTTGTTTAGGAGACCAGCCTTTTAAGAGTCCCGCGGTAAAGATAGCTGAAATAAGATCGCCCACGCCAACAGGTTGTTTAGCAAACTCAAATTGAGGACGCTTCGCAAGGTAAATGCCTTCTTGCGTAGCCAATAGCATGTTGAAGCTGCCATTTTCTAGGCAGTAAAGGTGCTTAACTAGCACCACTTTTGGACCTTTCTCTAGCGCACGTTGGCATGCGGTGATCGCATCGTCTAATGAGTGGATTTCCATCTCAGCAAATTGACTTAGCTCGAATTGGTTCGGAACGATCACGTCCGCCATTGGCATCAAACGCGTTAGAAGATTTTCAGCAATGCCCGGAGCCACAATGCAGCCTTTGTCTGGCGCGCCCATCACAGGGTCGCAAACGTAAAGTGCGTTCGGGTTCGCTTGCTTCACTTTCGTCACGGTATCTTCAACAGCAAGGCACTGCTCTGCGCTACCTTGGTAGCCCGTCAATACCGCTTGGCACTTTTCCAGCGCGCCGATGTTACCAAGTCCACGAACTAACTCGCTGATGTCTTCAGCCGCAAACGCTCGCCCAGTCCAGCCTTCTTGATACTGCGTGTGGTTAGAAAATTGAACGGTATGAATCGGCCATACTTCGAAGCCCATGCGTTGCATTGGGAAAACGGCACTGCTGTTACCAGCATGACCAAAAGAAACATGAGATTGTATAGAGAGGATACCTTGCATAGTACCTTACCTCTTATTGTAGTTATCGATAGTTCAAAGACAGCGGCAAGCGCCAGTTTTGCGAAACCAGTAGTGTATCCGACAAACCAAGATTCTCTAACTCAATTCTCCTCAATATCTTCAGAGTAAGTTGGAGCGTTGGTTTTCAACACCATCTTCTTAATTTCCATTTTGTCTTTATTCAGTGCGATTTCTAGGGTATCTCCTTCCCTTATCCCGAGCTGAGCCAGGATTACGCTTGGAATGACTACGGCGGTGTCGTCACCGATTTTAACAGGTTGACTTATCATCTTTCGTCCTCCAAATGTCGAAAATGAGTTTTCACGTCATTGGATGTCTAGCCTCAAATACGTTGAGCTGACTTGGGTTTGGCGTAAATGCCTAAAAACAAAGAGCCTTCCACACCGCGTTTGGGAAGGCTCTTTTTGTATTGTTTTTTAATTTGCTAAAGGCTCATGCTTCGCAGCAATCAGACCGTAAGCACTCCAGCCTAGGAAGGTTACGATAGAGCCCCACATCATCGCTTCGTAGCCGGAGCCGTAAAGCGCATAGAAGCTGTACAGAGAGCCAATCAGAGCGATAACGTTGGTGGTTTTCATCTCGCGCTCTGGCACGTGCGCCACTTGCTGCATAATAAAGATTGCGCCCATACATAAGATGTAAGGAATAACGTTTGTTACTACCGCTAGGTTAACCAGTGCTTCGAACTGCTCGTTCAGCGTTGGAGAAATCGTCATTAGAGACAATACTGATTGGATGATAGTAATCGCGATCATACCTTTGATCGGTGTGCCGCGTTTGTCCACTTGAGAGAACAATTTAGGGAAGAAGCCCGCGTCAGAAGACGATTTGAACACTGACGCGATAGTGAATTGCCAACCCAATAGAGAGCCCGCACAAGCCAATACCGCCATACCCGCAACCACTTTACCAGCAGCAGAACCTAGCATCACTGTCCATACGGTTGAGAATGGCGCTGTAGAAGCGGCAAGCTCAGAGTTTGCAACGATACCAGAACAGATGTTTGTCGATACAATGTAAACCACAGCCGCGATTAGCGTACCGCCTAGCACTGCGATTGGTACGTTCTTCTCTGGGTTTTCTACCGCTTCAGAGTTCGCACAAGCTGATTCAAGACCAAGGAATGCCCATAGAGTCATCGCAATAGAAGCACTCACCGCTTCACCAAATGGCAAGCTGTGTGGGTTCCAAGCTTCAATGTACATGGTTGGGTTAAACCAGAACCACCCAACAATACCCAATGAACACACTGGTAGGATTACGCCCCACACGGTGAATGTACCAATTTGACCTGTGATTTTCGCGCCACCGAAGTTAGCGAAAGTACAAATCCAAAGAATGGCGATAGTGTACAAACAGGTTTCGACCGGAGATAGGGTCACTTCAAAGAATGCGGAGCCGTAACCCACACAAGTAATCGCGATCGCAATGTTCGCAATAAGGAGTGACAAACCGTAAGTCCAGCCCGCCATAAATGCACCCGATTTACCAAATGCATAAGACGCGTAACCGTTCATACCGCCGTCACGTTTACTAAAGCGACCACATTTTGCGAACACGTAAGCCAACGCTAAAGAGCCCGCTGCCGTGATCAGCCAAGACAACACAGAAATGGTGCCCACTTGCGCCAGTTTACTTGGCAGCATGATGATGCCGGAGCCGGCCATGTTGATGAATGTCAGAATGGTTAACTGCACCACCGACATTTTTTTAGTTTCAGTACTCATAAATTATTCTCCACGAATAAGCGGTTCGCACCGACGCCGGAGCGTGGTGCGAACGGGTAGATTAATCTTTTAGGACATAACAATGTGCGGTAGTGCGACCGTTAACATCTTCAAGGTACACACCTTGAATTTCTGGCGCGAAGCCTGGGAAGCGGTTAATGCCTTCTTCTAGAGATAGGAAGTAATCCACCACCTGTTGAGTCCAGACTTCACCAGTGATCACACAGATAATACCTGGAGGGTAAGGAAGTGCACCTTCAGCGGCTACGCAGCCCACGGCCTCTTTAAGTGGTAGGTAATTGCATTCACCACGGAAGTATTTGCGTGTTGCTACGTCAGGTTTGTGAACCATTTGTGGGAAGTACTCGCTGCGGAACATCGCTTTTTGTAACTGTTTCACGTTCAGCTCTTTGTACATGTCATGCATTTCCTGACATAGCTGACGGATGGTGTAGCCACGGTAGCGTTCTTTATTCGCTTCGTAGACGCTTGGAAGTACGATACTTAAAGGGGCATCATCACGGATGAATTTTTCGAATCGGTTAATTTGAGCCACAAGGTGACGGATCTTACCCATATCTTCCGCAGGAGTGAGTAGGAACAAGATAGAGTTCAAGTCGCACTTTTCAGGGATGATGCCATTTTCACGAAGGAAGTTCGCTAAAAGCGTTGCAGGAATACCGAAATCTGCGTAGCTGCCATCTTCAGCAATACCTGCTGTGGTTAGTAGCAATTTACATGGGTCAACGAAGTATTGACCTTCACCGTACCCCTCGAATTTGTGCCAGCTTGCGTTTGGCTCAAACATGAAGAATTTCTTGTTCGTTGCGATCACGTCAGTGTCGTAGCTGCCCCAAGGTTGGCCTTCGACTTCATCTGGAATGAACGGACGAATCAATTCACAACTCTTAAGGATTTCTTTACGCGCTTCGATACCTGTCTTAACCGCATCGCGCCATAAACGCAGACCTGCTTCGCCGTCGTGGATCTTCGCGTTCACATCAAGCGCAGAGAACAGTGCGTAGAATGGTGAAGTCGATGCGTGCATCATAAACGCGTTGTTAAAGCGTTTGTGGTTACAGTAACGAGCTTGACCTTTGATATGGCGGTCTTTTTTGTGGATTTGCGATGTTTGAGAGAAGCCAGCTTGTTGTTTGTGAACAGACTGAGTCACGATCACACCTGCGTCTTCTGGTTTCAAATCCAGCAGCAGTGGTGAACAGTCTTTCATCATCGGGATGAACTGCTCATAACCAACCCATGCAGAGTCAAACAGGATGTAGTCACAAAGGTGACCTATCTTATCCATTACGTAGCGAGCGTTGTAGATAGTACCGTCATAAGTACCAAGTTGGATAATAGCAAGACGGAAAGGACGTTCATCGCGTGCACGTTCTGGGTCCACTTTCGCGATTTGAGCACGAATGTATTCTTCATCGAAACAGTGTTCATCCATACCACCGATAAAGCCCCAAGGGTTACGCGCCGTTTCTAAGTAAACTGGCATACCACCCGCTTGGATTAACGCACCGTGGTGGTTCGATTTGTGGTTGTTACGGTCGAACAGTACCAAATCACCTTCAGTTACCAGCGCGTTACAGACTACTTTGTTTGAAGCAGAAGTGCCGTTAAGTACGAAGTAAGTTTTGTCCGCGTTAAATACTTTTGCAGCGTGCGCTTGCGCTTGGTGTGCAGAACCTTCGTGGATCAGCAAGTCACCTAAATCCACGTCCGCATTACACAAGTCACTACGGAACAGGTTTTCGCCGAAGAAATCGTAGAATTGTTTACCCGCTGGGTGTTTTTTGAAGAACTGACCACCTTGGTGTCCCGGACAGTCAAACGCTGAGTTACCCATCTCAACATAGTGCGTTAATTGCTTGAAGAAAGGAGGAAGCAGACGACATTCGTACTTGGTTACTGCTTCGTTGATTTGACGACAGTAGTACTCAATAGATTGTCTTTCTAAATCGATAACGCCAGTTAGCCAAACGTAATCTTCTGCCGAAACTGGGTTTTCATCCGTTACTAAGAAAACTGGAATACCGTAACCCGTTTCAGAAATCATTTTATGCAGACCTGCTTTAATGTCTGCTGAAGTAATAATAGCCGCACCAACGTCGGTTAATTCAACTTGCTCTAAAGGTTGTAAATGACGATTAAATTGTTCATCTAAAGATTCAGCTAATAAACTGAAGTCTTCTGGCATGTAATTACTAACACCTATAATTAAACGTTTCATTTGGAATATCTCTTTTTTGTTCTTTAAAATTGACAGGTACAGATATTACAAACGAAAACGATATTTAAAATTCAAAAAACAAATTTCGTGATTAAATTTTCATATTTAAAAGTCTTATTTTCTCGAATTAAAATTTCGCGATCTTCATCACTTTCCAATTGATAGCCCAATGATATTGAAACCAGACTTAAAAGGAAAAATAATTAAAAATTGTGTGACCACAGCCATTGTTGTTAGAAATGAAATATCAAGAAAATAATTTTTTGAGATTTCCATCACTATATAATTATTAAGACTATATTATTAGGAATGATAAATGTTTTAATTTTAACTAAATTTAAACACATAATAAAAAAGCCATCAACACATGTATTGATGGCTTTTTACTTTAGGTGCAAAGGAAACACAATTCAATTAAATAAATGACTATCTAGTTTGACTCCATCATTCGACCATTGCTGATAACGTTTTACAGACATGCCTGACGAGTACATAGTGTGTTTACAATCCATGCACTCGACAAAATACAAGCCACTCATGCCAGCCATAACGTGCAGTCTACGGCTATCGCAACGCTTACAGGACAAGCGTTTTACTTTGGTATTGACATCAATACGACGAGCAAAGTTTAACGTTTCATGAGAGCATAAAGCATCAACAGCACTATCTTTAAATGGATGTTCACTCAACAAGTAATTAATGGCGTAATCATACACCGGGGGGATTGAAGATTTTCCACTTTCAATATTACTTATTTTAGCGACGGAAACACCTAATAAAGAAGCGAACTCAGCCTTACTGTACTCTAAGATAAACCTTGAAGAGATAAATTTATCTGCACTAATGATTCTCAACATACACAAATCTCTAATATAAATAAAAACAGAGATAAAAAATTATCTCTATTTATTATGAAACATGTAATGAAAAAGTTACTTCCTAGTGTAATTCTGCATATTAACTATGCTATTTTATTTTTACGTTATCTTGCGCCTAATTAATCATAAAATCAATAATCGACACCTAAATATAAAAGAACAATTTAAGATTTATAATACATTTTTTAATTTACATTATTAGATAAAGTAATGAGTACTATTCACCTATAAATCGGGGCATCAAGCATTGCTCTTCAATCATTATTACTATCAATTGAAAAGGCTTGATCTAAGCCCAATAGCGGAAGTAAATAAAGAGGGAAAAACCTCTTTTTTAAGGTAAACAGATCCCATCTTAGTTAAGTACTAAAAATATGTTGAAAAATCGCATAAATAGTATGCACATCAGTAAAATGACTGCTTAAGTAAGTTTACATTCTGTTGTCGTGACTGATAGAGATACTGGCAAAAGAGCAAAAGAAAAGCCTCAATCTTGAGGCTTCTGGATAAGATAGGTTATGGCTGAAGGAAGTTTTGAGTGAAATCGAGCGCATCTTTAGAGAGTTTTTTTTCGTTGGGCGATGTGCTTGCCTGGTCTTCTGCTGTTACCGTTGTCATCTTAGGCTGAAAATCTAGTGTTGATGTCTCCTCCCAAGCTTCGGAGGCGTCTTTATTCTCATCATTCAACACCGCATTGAGCTCCTCTTCCGCAGGAAAATACGCTTCGCGTTTGTACACTTTGTTAAGGGCTCGAATAATAGAGTGCTTTCTAACCATTCCTGAGGCCAGCTTTCTTTGCAACGGCTTCGCTATGGACTGCAATCCAACGACAACATCAACACCAATATTGGTCGCCACTTCATCACGCAACGTACGCGCAGGTTGGTAGCCCATATTGGCAGAAAGAAACAGCCAAACGTAAGCAATTGCATTACCCGTTTTACCTTTATCCTTCCACGCTTCGCCAGCATGATACATCGCTTTAGCACTGCCACCTTCCGCGGCCCGTTCCAGCCAGTAGCAACCTTTAACCATGCTTTTTTCTGTACCAATGCCATTTAGGTAACATAAGCCGACTTGGATCTTGCCATCTGCACTGTCTTTTTCCGCCGCTTTCATAAACCAGTAAAGCGCATCTGCACTGCGTCCTGCACTATTGTCTGGTGAAAGCTGCCATTCCCCCATATAAATCATGGCATCAATGCAGCCTTCTTCGGCGGCAGTTTCAATCAGTTGGTTACCTTTTGGGATATTTTTTTCAGTTCCTCGACCAAAGACCAAGGCCTTGCCCGTCGAAAATTTCGCTTCGGTATCCCCTTCCATTCCCGCAATTGCGGTACGCCAGAAGTTTGCCTGCTCTTTTAAAATCACATCTTCGCGCATGCGTTCACTTAAGCGAACAATGCCGTACATCCCCGTCACATTGTCCAATTTAGCTGCTTTATCATACCAATACAGCGCTTGACGAATGTTGTCCTTTTCGGCTTCTTTCGCTAGAAATAAAATGGTGGGGATATGCCCGGTTTCTGCTTTGAACTCTCGCTCTTTACGCTCTTGCTCTCGCGCTTTATGCATCGCCTTTCGATAAGCGGCTTCGCGAGCTTTCCTCTCTGCCTCGAGTCTCTGTTTCCGCATCGACAACGAGATCATCCACACAAATATCAGGACGAGTGAAAGGCCAGTTGCCGCAATGGCAATGCCCATACTACTCATAAATAGCCTCTTTTGGTTTCAGGGCCCAATTTAACTCCCTTTCAGGGAAATCTTATGATTACGCGCCGACATAACGCCGACTACCTTCATTATATAACGACCACTTAGCGAAAATCTGAAGCTGCGAAGACTTAATGGCGGTATTTTATTCAACATCACTGCAACTTATTTTTAAAAGAAAAATATAGCCCTCATTTTTATAGAACTTAATCACGGTTTTGGGGCTGAGACATTCTCATCCCCTATCATCCCCCCTTACTCATCCCATAAAAATTTACATTTTAATGATGTGCAGAATCTCTCACTATGCGCCTGTTTTATTATTTAATTTGTGAACAAAATCGACTGTGACAGAAAATTTGCACCTGTAAAAAACTTAACAGCCTGCTCTCACATTTTGCTGATGATTCAGTGTATTAGCATCTAATTGAACATTTCCTTTTTTGGCATCTGCCTTTCTAGCGTGTGCAAAACCTTCTTGATGATTGAGTCAGCGAAGGCAGCGCGCAGCTCAATATCAATTCAATAACAATGGATTTGTAAACGTGGACAATAAGACATTTAAATTATCAACAATTGCCAAAACCGTACTGCCTTTGATTTCCGTCGCGGTAATCAGCGGTTGTGGTAGTGATAGCACGAACGAAGATACGACGAACCCTGGCTCAGGCTTGTACCCTGCGGGAGAGAACGAAGTCGTCATTTATTACAAACGTGATGTAGCATCAGCTTCAACAGCAAGCGACTACGAAGGTTGGGGCTTGCACCTATGGAACGGTGAGGGCTGTACCAGCACAGATTTAGACGCAATGGGCATTCCGGGAACAGGAACGGATTGGTCTGCGCCACACCCATTCGATGGCATCAACGACACCTACGGTGCTTACTACGTACTGAAAATAAACCCAGACGCCTCTGACCCACACGAATGCATGAACTTCATTCTGCACAAAGGTGATGAGAAAGCGTTCGGCAGCGCAAACTCAAAAGTAGAGTTGACGAAAATCGGCGAATCGAAAGGTTTGTTTGGCTTCCACGGCAGCAGTGAACTTTACTACGAGCCAATAGAAGAGCGCCCTGTTGATATTGATGGTCAAAAAGCCCATTGGTTAGACGCCAACACCATTGCATGGGAAGCGGCGACCAGTGCGGATTCCATGAAGCTGTTCTACAGCCTTAGCAATGACATCAAAATGGATGAAGATAAGCAAATCTCTGGTGGTACAGCGGTTGAGCTGACAAAAGCTGGTGAGTTGTCTGATGGTCTGAAATCACGCTTCCGTCACCTTGCTAGCCTTCAAGCTGCGGGTATCGATGTCGATGACGCGACCTTGCGTACGATCCTGAAGTCACAAATCGTTATGGTGGCTTACAACGCAAATGGTGACGTCATTTCTGCAACTGAAGTGCAAAAACCGGGCGTTTTGGATGCGGTGTTTGCCGATTCCAAGGCAGGTAACGCGATCGGTCAAGAACTCGGTGCGATTGTGGAAGGCGGTGCCGCAACCTTCAAACTATGGGCACCAACTGCCCAAGATGTTGATCTGATAATCTACGATGAAAACTTAGCAGAAGAAGCGACCGTTGCCATGACGGAAGACCCAGCAACAGGTATCTGGGTTTCTGAGGCACAAAGCAACGTTGTCAACAAATACTATCGCTACCAAGTTAAGGTATACCACCCAACAACTGGCGTCGTTGAAACGCGTTTGGTAACAGACCCATATTCAATGAGCTTGTCTAAGAACTCACGATACTCGCAAGTGGTTGATTTAGATGATCCAAGCTTAATGCCTCAAGATTGGAAAAACTACGCACGCCCAACAGTTAAAAAAGACGAAGACCACGTCCTTTACGAGTCACACATTCGTGATTTCAGCTTTAACGACAGCAAAGGCACACCAAGTCTTGATGGCAAATATCTGGCGCTTACAGAACCTGAGCGTGAGTCTGTATCTCACTTACAAGCTTTAAAAGATGCTGGCCTAACAACGCTACATATCTTGCCAGCATTTGATATTGCAACCGTGGATGAAGACGCTGACAAGCGAGTCGATATCACCGACACCGTGGGTAAACTTTGTGGCATCAAGCCAGAAGCCTCCATTTGTGAGACCGAAGATGACGGCAAAGTAATTGAAGAGGTATTAAATAGCTACGACCCAAAAACGGGCAAAGCACAAGCGTTGATGAACGATCTTCGCATGCTAGACAGCTTCAACTGGGGTTACGACCCTTACCACTACACCGTGCCAGAAGGCAGTTATGCGACCGATCCTAACGGGTCTAAGCGTATTCTTGAGTTCCGCGAAATGGTTCAAGCGACGCATAAAATGGATCTGAAACTGGTCATGGACGTCGTGTACAACCACACAAATGCATCTGGTGTGAACGAAAAATCCGTACTGGATAAGATTGTCCCTGGGTACTACCACCGCCTAAACGTCAACACTGGCGGCGTCGAAAACTCAACCTGTTGTGATAACACCGCAACCGAGAACTTGATGATGGGTAAACTAATGGTTGACTCATTGATGGTATGGGCGGATGACTATAAAGTCGATGGTTTCCGTTTTGACCTTATGGGCCACCAGCCGAAAGATGTGATGGTTTACGCACTTGAAAAAGTCCGTGAAATTGATCCGAATACTCTGTTCTACGGCGAAGGTTGGGACTTTGGTGAAGTCGCGCAAAACGCTCGCTTCGATCAGGCGACACAAGTCAACATGGCAGGGACAGAAATCGGTACTTTCTCTGATCGTCTGCGTGACGCAGTTCGTGGCGGAAGCCCATTTGATGGCGGTGTAGATTCTGAAGGTAAGCACCCACTTCGCTTCAACCAGGGCTTTGGTAATGCTGCTTATCCTAACGAAGAAACCAAAACTGACGCAGAATCGGTGAATGGTCGTTTACACAACCAAGATCTGGTTCGTCTAGGTATGGCTGGTAACTTGGCTGATTACATCCTTCTTGATTACAAAGGCGAAACCAAACTGGGCAAGAACGTTGATTACAATGGTGCGCCTGCAGGCTACACGAAAGTGCCATCAGAGAACATCTCTTACGTGTCTAAGCACGACAACCAAACATTGTGGGATAACAACGCCTACAAGATTGCGACAGGCACTTCATCTGCCGAGCGTGCACGTATGCAGTCTGTGTCCCTATCAACGGTGATGCTTGGTCAAGGCATTCCATTTATCCACATGGGTTCTGAGCTATTGCGCTCTAAATCTATGCAGCGCGACTCGTACGATTCTGGTGACTGGTTCAACCGTGTATTCTTCGACGGAAGCGACAATAACTGGAACGTTGGTCTACCACGTGAAGACAAAGACGGTGCAAACTGGGAGTTGATCAAAACCATCGTTGGTGACAGCACGGCGAAACCAGACTCAACCGACATCGAGCTGACTAAGCAACAATTCCTAGAGCTACTAAAAATCCGTAGCACAAGCGAACTGTTCCGCCTAGATACCGCGCAAGAAGTGATGAACCGTGTTGACTTCCGCAACGTAGGGAAAGACCAAGTGGAAGGCTTGATTGTGATGTCTATCGACGATGGTACATCAGCAGGTGCCGATTTAGATTCGAACTACGATGCTGTCGTGGCCGTTGTGAACTCAACATCAACTGAGAAATCTTTCAAAGTTGCTGGCGCAACTGGTTTCGAGTTACATGAAGTTCAACAAAACTCTGCGGATGACATCGTGAAAGGTGCAAGCTTCACCAATGAAACCTTCACAGTACCAGCACTGACAACAGCGGTATTCGTGCAGCCACAAAACGGCGCGCAAGGTGCTGGCCTACCAGTAAACACGGATAACAAAGACGTATCGAGTATTCCTCCTTACGGCGAAACCGTTGTTTACGTGAAAGGCACGATGAACGAGTGGTCTGATAGCAGTGATTGGGCGATGACCTTTATTGGCAACGGTATGTACTCTGTAACTGGCGTTCTTGAAGCTGGTGAACACGAGTTCAAATTCGCGGACTCTGGTTGGGCAAATCCAAACATCGGTTGTGATGCTGCGAATATAGCTTCTGGTTCACTAGAATTAGGTTCAGAAGGTAACTGTAAGCTGTCTGTTGCTGAAACAGGTAAGTACAACTTCACTCTGAACGCGCTGCATGTTCAAGATGAAAGCGTAGAAAAACCGGTCGTGTCAGTGACCAAGTCAGCAGATGCACCAACATTCGGTGAAACAGCACTTTACTTACGTGGCACTATCACTACATGGGATGCTCCAGCACAAGACTCAACAGCGAAGTTCAGCTATGTTGCAAATGACGTTTATTCGCTAGACATTCCCCTAGCGGCGGGCAACTACGAGATGAAAGTTGCTAGCGCAGACTGGGCAGCAGACACCAACTTCGGTGGCGAAGGCAGTGTTGAGCTTGGTAAAGCGCTAACGATGGAAGTCGGTGGCGGTAGTGCAAACCTGAAAATTGCGATTGCAGAAGCAGGAAATTACAACTTCCACTTCAACGCGGCTGACAAGTCGGCGCCAATCGTGACGGTAACGAAAAACTAGTTTCATTTAAAAACATCCGTAATGAAAAAGGGGAAGCATCACGCTTCCCCTTTGTTTTGTTGGCGTCACTAAATGGTGGATACCAAAATCAAAAAGGCGTTAGTTTCCCCAAATCTGTTCAACAAACTCAGGATGATCAATGAATGGATTACGATTGCCCTGAAAATCAAACACTTGTTGATTCCGATTTCGTTCTTTTTCACTAACGGGATCATTTTTGTGCCAACGTTTCAGCATGTTTAACATCCAAGGTTCAAAAACCGTTGAACTTGAACCATCAAGGACAGCATCCGCATTGCTTGAATTGCCTTCCCAGTTACCTACAACATTTTCATAGCGGGTTGCCATGTAGAAATAAGCACGGGCGAAGTCGCCCTTAAACTCATCAATCGGCTCAAACACCGTACCGGAGTAGCCCAGACTAGTGCTTGCTTGGCCAAGTTTAGAGCCATTACTAGACACGTAGGTCGCGGTGCCCACTTCACCAAATGGCCAATTACTGCGCTTCGCGTTTACATAACCATCGGTTGCAAACAAGTGATGACCGTCTGAGTTCATCGGCTCAACCTTACCGCCAAACCAGCTTTTCGGGAAAGAGTGCTCACGGTTGTAGCAATCCCCTTCCGTTTTGTATTGGCCACATTGGTCTGTGACTTTGGTAAAGCTTACTGTATCGCTACCAGATGGCTTTTCAGAATACATATCGAGAATAGAGCCATCATTTTCGTAATAACGATCAATATCGGCATCTTTTACCAAGGTCCACACCGCAGAATAACCTCGGCTAGTGTGGTTGTTGATGATGTTAAACAGCGCCGTTTTTAGAGCGTAGCCCGTCTTACCAGATGCCGCTTGATAGTAACCATCAACCACTGGTGGGGTCGTGGTTGAGTCACCTAACGTAAAATCGGTGGTTTCACTTTTCGAGAATTCAGCGCCAGAAGCAAGAGTCTTATCTCCCTCAGTCAGCGTGTAAGACCCCGCGCCACTGCCACAACAAATGCCGTCACCATACTCATCTTGAATCGTGAATTGGTAGTTACCGTCAGCTAAGCACATGCTCTTTTCAATGGTAGTTGCTGACTCGTACCCCTGACCAGAAAACAGCTCTTCGTCTTGGTTGTTTTTTAACGTCCAGCTAGTTTCTGAACCATAGTTATCGGTTGTGAGAGTCAAGACCACTTGGTGATCACTACAACTTTCTACAGGAGGTTGTGTACTCGTCTCAGTCGGTTGAAAATTATCGACGTAGACAACTTCTGAGCCATCAAAACTGGCTTCATCGTAAAAACGCAAACCGACGTTGATGGTCTTGTTCGAGCTCGCTGTGTAGTTGTGCGCGAGCTCTTGCCACTGGTTTATCTGTTGTGGGTTCGAGTAATTGTGATAACCATCAACCACCAGACGTGCTTTTACATTTCCTTCGGTATGATAAACCGAGACAGAAAACGGATAGGTTTTCCCTTGCTCCACATTAATGGTTTGCAAAAAGTCGGTGTTGCTTTGGGTACCTGTATTCACGACGACCTGGGCAGCCAGACCACCCGATTTGATTTGCTCGCTGCTTGGCGACACTGCAATGCCAGCGTCAATCTCTGACCACTGCGTAGGTACATTGCCATTCCACTGTTCAAAGTCACCGTTGATAATTTGGCTATATGCAAACGGCGAGCTAACAGCAGCAAGGAGACAGAGGGAGTTCGTTATGGATTTCATTATACTTTTCCATTAGTTATATAAATCCCAAACACGATAAACATATTAGTGGGGCATAAGTAATCCTTCAGTCACATTTTTACGTTGCACAAGTGTTAATTTACTTTTTAATGTGCAGCTTATCTCACAAATATCCATCTGCTGAAAACAAACGCCAATACAAAAAGCGAAGCAACTTGTTGGCTACATCGTCGTAAAACCATTAAGGGAAAAGTAAAACAGACAGAAAAAAGCCAAGTGTGCGCCTATGGGGTCAGCAACAACACTTGGCTTGTTTATAAGAAAGCTTGTGGTCAGCTCAACTGGTGAGCATCAATTCTGGATAATTCCGTAAGGTTTTACCGCAAAGAATCGTCCTTGTAGTGGCGACATCAGAATCTGATATTGACCATTGCTCGGAGTAATTTTTTCTTTCGTAAGCAAATCCACCAACTCACCAGTACCAACACTCTCCTGAGTAAGAGTGACGCTTCTAGCGCTCTCTAAGGTATTTAGCGCAAACAAGACTTTGTCCGAACCAGATTGTTTCAAGTCCACATAACTGCCGTTACTCGCAACTAAATTCGTGCGTGACCCCTGATAAAGTGCAGGATGCGCATCGCGCATTGTCATCAGCGATGTCACATAAGATTTGAGATCGGCTTGGTTTGCATCAAGCGTCGCCGTCACGCCTTCAATTTTCGCACTGCTGCGCGCAACGTGATCATCGCACAAACCTTGAATGGCGCAGGTGCTGTTGTCTTCTTTTACGGCAAAACCATCCACTTGATCCCCGATTTCATCACCGTAGTACAACGTGATTGGCCCGGTGTACGCCGCTTGGAAAGCAAACGCGGCTTTATGGCGTAACCAATATTCTGCATCATTCACATCCGCTAAATTTCCGCGCTGTAACAAGTCACCAAAGCGCACTAAATCATGGTTGCCGATCATCAAATTCGGCTGCGCATGTGTTGGATATTGGTTGTGTGTGCTGTAGCCGTTGTCTAACCAATCCGCACCGCGACCACCCACGCCGCTCTCATTCACGGCCAAAGTTTCAACGAGGCGATATCGCATAGGGAAGTCAAACGCAGAGCACAATGCTGGATCGCTGTTCGATCCATACGCCTCATTCGCGATTTCAGACTCCCCTTTCCAAATCTCTGCCACCATGTAACCCAACGGATTCACTTGTTCGCCTTTGCTATTGGTGTACGTCACACTTTGTGAGGCTTCATCGACGGCTTTACGAATTTGTGTCCAAGCGTCTGTCGGAACTTGATAGGCTTGATCTAAACGCCAGCCGTCAATCTTCAGTTCTTTGATCCAATACGTTGCCACTTCTTTGTAGAAATCGAGACTGGCCGGGTAATCAACGGGATTGCTCGATCCCGATGGCAACAAACCGGAAGGAGATGGTTTGATCAAACCATCTTTGTGATGACCAAATACACCATCAAAAAACACGTATAAGCCGCGTTTGTGTGCTTCCTCGACCAAGGTTCTCGCCGTTTCTAAATCACCAAAACGTGGATCAATGGTGAAGTAATCCGTTGCAAAGTAGCCCGTGGCATCCAGACGATCGGCCCAGTGTTCTTGGCCCGCTATCGCTTCCGATTCAAAAACTGGCGTCAACCAAATCGCGTTCATCCCTAAATCTTGGATGTAATCGAGTGAATCAATCACTCCTTGCAAATCGCCGTTATGATGGCTGGTGCCATAACCTGTACCGTGACCAATGCTCGCATCACCATCCACAAAACTCTCTACCATGATTTGATAAGTACGAAGTTGGTTACTTTGCGCCATGACATTGGCTTGGCAAGCATAACTGGTATCCGGTAGCGGAGTGCTGCTATTAGTGTCGCCACCACCAGAAGAATTACACGCAGATAAAGCACCAATCACACTTAACGCAAGCAACGATCGAGACAGGCGATGGTTACGTAGGATATTACGCATTTTATTCTCCCTAACTTACTCAAATAAACTACGGAAATTTGAGTAATAAAATTAACCCCGACATGTGTTTCATGCAGGGGTTAATAAATAAAAATAGATTTTAAATAACTGAATGGAATATTATTGGCACTTATTTACCATGACATGAACAGGTTTGCCTTTTCCTTCAAACTGAAGACTCCATACATATTTACCATCTTCTTTAATATCAACCGAAGTATCCGTACCGTAACCACCAAATGTTAATGGTGTTAATTCACCAACGTTCATTCTATTACCTTTTGCGGTAAATTGTGGGAACCACAACTCGGTCGCATACTGCATTTTGTAGGAGCCTACTTTTTCTTGAACCACGGCTTGGTAGAAATTATTCCCTTTGTAGGTGTATTGACGCTGAGGCACGTGTTTCCAATCGGAATCCGCAAACGTACCCACCACAAATAGTGGTTTAGAAATAGGTCCTTTCGCTGTGCTATCTGGGTTGTCACACGCTTTCATGAAAGCAACCACTTCGTCTTGAGACATATTAACAACAGGCTCTGCGGCCGCTTCTGGTTCTGCAGTCGATTGACAACCCACTAAGGCAACAAGTAGAGCAGCAGCAAGAGAGGTCTTCATCATGTTCATTTCACGTAATTCCTTTTTAGTATATCCAAAGCAAAATAAACTCAACGGTTAAAAGAAATATTAATCGTTATTAAAATGGAAATATCAAACGCCAAATAAATATCGTCAGATTGTGAATTTAAATCACTTCGAGAAGTTTGTTTATTTCCTAAGTACAAAAAATAAATTAGGAACTGCCATTAATTATTGATCCAACCTATATAAAAAACAAAGTAATAAAAATAATTATGTGAATAAGGTAACTCTATGTAGGGGTATTTTTATTAGTTTATTTTCTATGAAAAAGGTCAGCGAAATGCTGACCTTTTTTTATCTGATTATTTTCTATTTACGGCTTTCACAAAAACTTGTTGTGCACCTTCAATACCTAGCTCTTTTGCTTCATCAAGCAAAGTGAGCGCTTTCGGAATATCATTCGCTGCGACTGCCGCTTCAATTGAGCTGTAGTAGTAGCTAGTAAGGTCCGTACCTTGGGGAATGTTGTCGTTTTTCGCAACAATCTTAGTATTCACAATATCATTCGCGGATACCGAAAAGCGGAACTGACCTAGTGGGCTATGTTTCGCTAGAGGGTCTGCAATATCTGGCGGCTGAGTGTGACGCGCCATGGCGAAGGCTTTTGCTGGGTGTAAAACTTGTGTACTTCCTTTTAGATCGGCGGAAGTAGTGTAAACCAACACATGCAGATCGTTACCTGTCATGTCTGGAATCACATTGAGATCAAGTACGAATTTATCATTGTCCAACAGTTTTGCTGGTTCGTACTTAAACTTTGAAAAATCTGCTTGGTAAATGGTTTCTCCTGCCGAGTTCATCACTGCGACATTAGGAGCATAAAATTGAAGTTCTTTACTTACGAATGTCTCTAATTTGATATCGAGACTGCCACGGTTACCTGGAAGAGCAAACGCTGCAATAGCGCCAGCACTGTTACCATCCAACAACATTTGGCTTTTATCAGTCAAAGCGAATTCAGTAACCACAGGCACGTTAAGCGGTACCCATTGAATATCACCCGATTGCGTGATCACTTGTTGCTGACCTTTTGGACTCATCTCTACTTGTTCTACAGACGCACAACCAGTAGCCAACATGCCCAGCAGTACGGGAGCAAGCCATTTTTTCATTACTGTCTACCTCGACTCTTTATTGTTTTTTAAATAAATACAGCCAGATAAGTTCTGGCTGTATCATTCTAGGACAATTTAGGACTTAGTGGTTAGATGATTACCACCAAGCTTCAGCTTGTACACCGAACTGGAACGTATCGTCTGAACGACCGTTGTCAAATGTGTTTGAGTTGTCTTCTTTGTCAGCCGTTAGGTAAGAAGCGTAAACACGGATTTCAGGACGAGCCCAGAAGCTAGAGCCAGCAGACCATGCTTGAGCAACAGTTAGCTTACCGTATTTGTTTTCTTCGCCGTCGTTATCGTCGATAGCGTAACCAGCTTCGAAAATAGTTTTGTGGTTGTCATCCCATTTGTACATTGGACGAACAACAACAGACATTGTTTCCCACTTGTCTTGGCCAGCCCACATGTCTTCACCAACACCGTACACTAGCTGGTGACCCATTTCCCAGCTGTCGCCCATGCCGATTACACCCCAGTTGATTAGGCGGTAACCAGATGCACCGTTGTCAGCTTCTGCGCCGTACCAGCTACCGTCGCCGTAGAATGCCATTGTTTTTGAGTAACCTTCAGTACCGTACTGAAGCACTGTTTTGTTGAAACCAGCGTCTAGACCTTGAGTCAATTCTGCTGTGAACATTACGCCGTTTTTCGCATCTTTAGTGCCGTTTGGCGCAGCGTCAGTTTCGTTAAGAATTGCGTAGTTCAAGCCCATTTCTAGAGAGCCGTTGTCCCATAGAGGAAGACCTGCGTAACGTACGTCTAGAGTGTTTACGTTTGTTGCGCCGCCATCGTTGCCTGGGTCTGCGATATCGCCGCGGTCGTTACGAACCCAAGCGAAAGAAACTTTACCAGGACCAGCTTCGATACCTTCAACACCAGCGCCCGCGCCAGAGATGTTCCAGTAGTAGAAGTCAGAGATATGAATGTCGTGACGTTGGTAGTAGCGTTTACCTGCCCAAAGCGTTGCTTCAGGAGCAAAGTTTAGTAGGCCTTTAGCTTGAACGTTGAACTGACGTAGTGCGAATTGTGCATCGTCTACACATTTCACTTCGCCGTTATCCAAACCACAGTTAGCAGAAGTGCTTTCCCAGTCGTTTGAACCGTTAGAAGTCATTGCAACCATAGAGTCTACGTAGAACGTTTTGCCGTTGTTGTTGTAAACTTCTTTACCTAGTTGAATCTCGCCGTAGATATCGCTTTCATTACCTAGACGACCGATCTTGTTCTTTTCGAATGTTAATTGTTGACCACCGTCAGCGTTCACGCCAACGCCAGCACGCATGTAACCGTGGAAATCCACTGCGAATGCAGAACCAGCAGCTAAAGTTGCAGCTACAGCAGCAGCAATTGCACTTACTTTTTTCATTCTTAACTCCATTAAGGGTATTTATAATTCTGTCTTCCCTGCTCACTCTTTTAGGTGAATATAGGCAGTAAAAACACACCTAAAGAAAGAGAGGTAAGATGGGAACGAATCCCCGTTTGTTTCAACAGTTGTGAGATTACCCGAGGCGTACAAGGATGACTTCCTCCGCCCTAAACTAATTTAAGGGGGATGAGAAGGGAGTAGAAAATTTACCGAATGGTGTTTTTTCGAGTCAGATCACCAATCTAGGGAGGAATTAGTAAGTTTGTTCGGTTTTGAGCCGCTACAAAGTGATAGCCATTTCATATTTTTGACTCTAAGCCGTCACATAAAGTAATTAAATTACACGAATATTTTTATATTTAGGGTGGTTGACCTTAGTAAGACAAAGTTTTTAACTTATAGTTTCCTAAAGGTAGCAATAAATATTAAATAAAGTATCTCCGATGACACGACTTCTCTCTCGCCCCTACCCCCTGGGCGCAACATTGAATAAAGAAGGCTGTAACTTCTCTATTCATGCTCCGGGCGTAAAAGACATTCAACTGGCATTGTTTGCAAACGATGGCAGCTACGAGCTTCACGGTTTACCGAATGAATACGCTGGCATACGTCATACTTTTATTCCAGATATTAAGCCGGGGCAAAAATACGGTTACCTTGTCTCCCACAAGGACGAGCCACTGTTAATTTCTGATCCGTACGCAAAATCAATAGATAAAGCCCTCCACTATCACCCTCCCTACTCTCCAGCCAAAAGTTTCGATATGCCGAAGTGCGTCGTTATCGAAGATGATTTTGACTGGCAAAACACGGATCACCCGCGTATACCCAGAGAAGAGATGGTATTGTTTGAGACGCACGTCAAAGGGCTTACCCAACGCCACCCAGAGGTTGAGGACAAGCTGAAGGGGCGCTATTTAGGTCTTGCATCACCTGAAATGCTGGCCTTTTACAAACAGCAAAACATCAACACGCTGCAATTGCTACCTGTCGCAGCATGCATGCATGAGCCTCATCTACTAGAGATGGAAAAGGTCAATTATTGGGGATACAACCCTTATCTCTTTATGGTGCCCGATCCGCGCTACGCAGAACAAGACGCCGTTACGGAATTAAAAACAACAATTCGCGAATTGCATAAAAACGGCATTGAGGTGATTCTCGACGTGGTTTACAACCACACTGCTGAAGGTGGTGAAGGGCCTACAATCTTCAACCTGAAGGCCCTCGATTCCCGTTTTTACATCAAACATGGCAACCACTTCGCCAATTACACCGGCTGCGGAAATACAGTGGATCTCACCTACCAACCAGCCTTAAACCTTGTGATGGATACATTGCGCTACTGGGTTAGCGAATTTAAAGTCGATGGCTTCCGTTTTGACTTGGCTGCAACGTTAGGTCGACAGGGCGATGATTACAACCCAGAAGCAGCTTTCTTTAAAGCCGTTGCGCAAGACCCAATTTTGCGTGAAACCAAATTGATTGCCGAGCCTTGGGATATTGGTCCAAATGGCTACCAAGTGGGTAACTTTCCATTTGGTTGGAACGAATGTAATGACAAACTGCGTGATATTTCCCGCAGTTTTTGGCGCGGTGATCAAGGCTATTTAAAAGAGTTTGCCACTCGATTAATGGGCTCTCGTGACATTTATAGTGCAGCGAACTGGCCATACAAACTCACCGTAAATTACATCACGTATCACGATGGCTTCACACTGCAAGATTTAGTGTCTTACAAGCACAAACATAACGAAGCCAATGGCGAAGAAAATCGCGACGGTCACGGTGACAATCGTTCAGAAAACTACGGTGTTGAAGGCGAGACGGAAAATCTGATGATTATCGCCACGCGTGAAAAGCAAAAACGCAACCTTATTGCTAGCTTGCTGTTTGCCTTCGGTATCCCACACATTCTCACTGCTGATGTTCTGTCTCACACCCAAGGCGGTAACAATAATGCCTATTGCCAAGATAACGAAACCAGTTGGCTGAACTGGGAAGAGACAGAACGTAAGCAACATTTCAAAGCATGGATGTCACAAATGGTCGCCAACCGAAATCAATACATGGTGCCATTTATCCGAGCTTTCAGTGGCGAGAATCGCAATAACAACCGTATTTTCTGGCACCGTACAGACGGTCGCTTAATGGAGCACGATGATTGGAACCGTTTAAGCTCTGTCGCACTTCACCTTGGTATCGGTAAAGAAGGGCAAGAGCTGGTCTACCTCATCAACCAAACTAACGCCACAGCTCGCTTTAAGCTCCCCAATGAGCGAAAGCAAGAATGGGTGACGATCTGTGATACAAACGTACGTAATCTCAACCCAGGACATGCTGAAGGCGAAGTCTTGCTGTCACCCACCTCGATGGTGATTTTGCACTATCAACCAAACCAAAGCACACCAAAAGGTGAGCAAACGCATAGCTAAGTTATAAACGCTCCAAAAAAGGAAAGCCGATGCATCTCAGTGCTTCGGCTTTTTTGTTGGTTAGATGTGCCTAACTCATTATTCGCAAGGCGGCGCTAGGTGAATCAAAGCTAACCCACCCAGTGACGTCTCGCGGTATTTCTTGTTCATGTCCTTGCCCGTTTGGTACATGGTTTCAATCACCTTATCCAACGAGATCAAACATTTACTATTACGCTTTAGTGCCATGCGAGATGCATTGATCGCTTTCATTGCACCCATTGCATTACGCTCAATACACGGTACTTGCACTAAGCCACCAATTGGGTCACAAGTCATGCCTAGTGAGTGCTCCATGGCGATCTCGGCCGCAATACAAATTTGTTCATTGCTGCCACCACGTAGCGCGGTCAAGCCAGCTGCCGCCATAGAAGAAGAAACACCGACTTCGCCCTGACAACCCACTTCGGCACCCGAGATAGACGCATTAGTTTTGTACAAAATGCCAATCGCACCGGATACAGCAAGGAAGTCTTTAAGCTGTTTGGTATCGAGCTCTTTGATGAAGCGATGGTAGTACATCAATACCGCCGGAATTACACCCGCCGCACCATTAGTTGGCGACGTTACGACTTGTCCACCAGCCGCGTTTTCTTCACTCACAGCAAAAGCAAACAGGTTAATCCAATCCATGATTTCCATTGGATCGTTTTCGATTGCTGCATTTGCTTCAAGCTTCTTCAGCAAGTTAGGCGCACGGCGGGTCACATTCAAGCCGCCATCCAAGATGCCCTCTGTTTCGAAACCACGCTCCATGCAACGCGTCATCACACGCCAGATCTGTTCTGCGCGTTGATTGATGGCTTCCATTTCCTGAAACGCTTGTTCGTTTTTCAGAATCATACCGCCGAGGCTCATGCCGTTCTTCTCTGCCTGTGCCAACATTTCGTCCGCACTGGAGAATGGAAACTCAACTTCTACGGGAGCAGTCGCACTGCCATTTTGCAGTTCATCCGCCGTTGCGATGAAACCACCACCGATTGAGTAGTAAGTTTCAAACCCAACCTGATTGCCGTGCGCATCTAACGCAGTAATCGTCATGCCATTCTCATGCAGAGGAAGGTTCTCTTCATGGAACAACATGTCCGTTTTGTAGTTGAATTCGATTTCATGACGGCCATCGACAGACATCATGCCCTCTTCAATCGCCTTGCGCATCGCTTTATTCGCAGAAGCGATTTTGATGGTATCTGGTTTGTTACCCAACAGACCCAAAATCGTTGCGCGGTCAGTATGGTGACCAATCCCCGTTAACGAGAGTGAGCCGTATAAATCGACTTGAATACGAACCACTTTTGCCAAGTTCGATTCAATCAAACGAGTGAAGTGGTAACCCGCGATCATTGGACCATTGGTGTGAGAGCTAGAAGGGCCCACACCAATCTTGTAAATATCAAAGATGGACAGCATAAACTTACCTATTACGACAATGCAGCATAAAGCCAATCAGGGAGAACCATACAAGCGGCGATGGTCGCCACAGCGAACACCAATAGCCCGTAATGGCTTGCGGTTGGCTTTGCAAAAAGATGTTTTTGATTATTGATAAAAATTTGTTGCTCGGCAGTCACAGCGCCCCAACGACGGCTTACTAACACACCAAACAAAAGGAAGACAAACGTACCAATTGGCGCGAACCACGGCCAAGCCACGTCGAGATACATTGCAGTAAACACCGCAATCACACTCATGATACTGCCAACGATCACGCCTTTCTCATTGGCTTTTGCCCAGAATAAGCCAAGCACGAATGACCCAAGACGGATACCAACAAAGATGGAAGTCAGGCTAGCGATGGTTTTGAGTACCGATTCATTCGATACCGCCAGAAGAGCTGGCACTACCACCATAGCCGCAGCGAGCAAACTCATCTTTCTTGCGACTTTTTCGTAGTGCTCATCATCGGCACTTTTGCGAACGAAACGCTTGTAGATATCGAACGTTGCGACAGTCGCAATTGAGTTGTAGGTCGAATCCAAGGTCGACATTGCGGCCGCCGCCAACGCGGAAATGATCAAACCAACGACGATTGGGTTAGTGTGGTTGAAGACGAAATCCAAAATCACTTCATTGCTGTTTTCAAACGATTGATCTTGATAGAAAACACTCAAAAGAACACCGAGTACCGCGAAGAACAAGTACACGAAAAACGCACCGTAACCACACAACAGCATCGACTTCTGCGCCGTCTTTTCACATCTCGTCGCTAACGTGCGTTGGATGATCAATTGGTTGGTGCCGTACACACTCAAATGCAAAAAGCTCACGGCAACCACGCCAGCCCAGAGTGTGGTATCCACGCCCAAATCAAAGTCTAAGTTGATGATATTCAGGTGATCACGAGAAAGGTAATCTGCCGCATTAATCTCTGTCATTAGAATGGCAAAGATAGCGATGCTGCCTGCCACCAATACTGCAGATTGCAACATATCGGTCCAGATAACCGTGGAAATCCCGCCCGCATAGGTATAGCAAGCGGTGAAAATACTGATGTAGATGATGGCTTCAGAAATACTGATAGGCAGAACTTGCACTAAGATCAGCGCCACGGCATACAAAATCACACCCGCAGAGATACATTGAACCACAATGAACACAATCGAGTTGATGGTTCTTGCATACACCCCAAACCGGTGCTCAAGGTATTCATAAATCGAAGTCAGACCCAGCTTATAGAAGACAGGCACAAAGAAAATGACGGTGAAAAAGATAACGATGGGATAGTTAAGGTGAATACTCATCGCTTCCATACCAGAGCTATAAACCCAACCTGGCATCCCTACAAACGTCATCGCACTAATGTAAGTCGCAAGTATCGAAACACCTGCCGTAAACCAGCCAAATTGCTTTCCACCCGTAGAAAAGTCGCCACCATTGCTGTAGCGCTTATTCACTAAATAGCTGATTAATATGGTGATTAACACGTATAACGCAATCACCACAAAACTTGAGTACGTAACCATTTCAGGGTTTCCATAATTCTGGGTGCTAATTATTTGTGCTTGGATATTACTTTAAAAAAGCATATCTAAACGATAATCCCGCCATAACTGTGACTATAATCACCAATATAGACGGTTATATATTCAAAAATGCCAAAAAGACCGATTTAATGAGACTCCCATCACTAAAAACCACTAATTGGGTACGCATTCATTTTAAAATTGATATTGATCACGGATCTAATGACCTTAAAAAAACTATGATTCACCACGACACGAAATCGAAGATGATCACAATAAGATCGTGTTCTTTAAGTTTGAATAGCAACAAATCCTAAGTGAAATAGAGGTTTATCGGTCATGAATGCCAAAAGACACATGAGCGAAGTTCCTATGATTCAAAGGGTAGCTGCCTATCTAGCGATACTGGTTGGTTACTTTTTCTATTGTTATAACTTTGTAATTATTGACTACGTACGCCCATACATCGTTGAAGCGTATGATGGTATTAGCCTGTCAGACACTGCCCAGTTCTATACATGGCAGTCGGTTGGTGCACTTATCGGTGCATTGAGCTGTGCTTGGTTCGCAACAAAATTTGGTAAGAAATCCACTCTTATTACCATCACAGCCCTGAACGGTGGCGCAACGATCATCAATATGATGTTCACCGACTACACAACATGGGCAGCAATGCGTTTCATCATTGGTTTATCACTGGGTGGTTACTTCACCGTGGCAGTAAGCTTGATGATCGGCCTATTTACGCCAACGGTACGTGGTAAGTTGACGGCATTCGCGTCTTCTATGTTCTCTGTAGCACTGATGGTAATGGGTGCGTATGCAGCATTTATTGCAAGTATTGATGCACCATGGGAAAGCCTAATGCTTGTAGGTGGTATCCCACCATTGGCAGCGGCTGTTGTCATGATCTTTGTACTACCTAGCGACAGCAAAGTGATCGCTTACGGTGAAGAAGAGCAAGCAAAAGCGGAAGAATCAGATGCACCAGCGAAAAAAGGCTCTTGGGGCGAAATGCTAAGCAAGCCTTACCGTAAGATCACACTAACGTGTCTATTACTGGCTGGCCTTAACTTCTACGGTTTCCAATTCTTTGGTGGCTTCGTAACCACATACCTACGTGATGTACGTATGTTCGACGGTGCAACCATCGGTCTCATCTTCTCTATCTCAGCATTTGGTTCACTGTTTGGTGCGTGGTTCTGGGGTTGGGTAGCTGACAAATTCGGTCGTAAGGTGAACGCATTTGGCTTCATCCTAGCGGGCATCATGGTTTCAATCTTCTTTGTTGCACCTGGCGACATGGTGATTGGCGGCCTAAACATGCTGGCTCTACTTGGTCTGATTTACAACTTCGGTCTGTCTTCTTCAGCGGTATGGGGTGGTTACTTCTCAGAATTGTTCCCAGCACACCTTCGTAGCTACGGCGCGGCGCTATTCCACGGCGGTCGTATCCTTGGTATGTGGGCACCAATGGTACTTATCTTCATCCAAGAACGTACCGACCTACAAACCGCAATGTGGGGTTCACCAATCGTATGGATCCTTGCTGGTCTTCTATGGCTATCACTGCCAGAGACACTAAAAGGCGGCGTGTTCGATAAGAGCAAAAAAGCCGAAGCAGCAAAAGCGTAACTGAATTTCAAAAACTCCGGCTGGCTCCCCGGCCGGATGAAAAAACTTAATTTCGAGTCCTGTTCCCAAAGCCGACTCGACAGCAAAATAAGAGAGTTTATTATGTCTAAATATCAAGAAGCGAAACGCGTTGTACGTGAATACTTCAGCGCAATGGAAAACGCAACTCACGAGAACGTGGCAGAAGTACTAAAAGCACACACTTCAGAAGATTACCTATGGCGTGGTGTTTACCCATTCCGTGAGCAACAAGGCGCTCAAGCAGCGGCTGACGTTTTCTGGGCTCCTTTGATGAAATCAATGACTCGCATGCAGCGTCGTCAAGACATCTTCATCGGTGGTGAGAACGAAGTAACATCAGGTGAAATCTGGGTAATGAGCATGGGTCACTTCATGGGTCTATTCGACGCTGAATACCTAGGCATGCGCCCAACTGGCAAGATCATGAACATCCGTTACGCAGAATTTAACTGTGTTGAAAACGGCAAGATCACTAAGACTGGCCTATTCCTAGACCTTCTAGGAGCGATGGACCAAGCGGGTTGTTACCCACTACCACCATCAACAGGTAAGCACTTCGTATACCCTGGTCCTCGTAACCACGACGGCCTACTGTTCGAAGACGCAGCACCAGAAGAAGGCGTAGCAACACTAGCACTAGTGAACAAGATGGTTGATGACCTATCTGCACTAAACGACAGCGGCGCTATGGGTTGCCCACCAGAAGTTCTTGAAAAGAGCTGGTCTAAAGACATGATCTGGTACGGTCCATGTGGTATCGGTGCGTCTTACACAATCCCTCGTTACCAACAGCAGCACCAATTGCCGTTCCGTAACAACCTGAAAGACAAGAAGTTTAATGGCCACGTATGTCGTTTCGCAGAAGGTAACTTCTCTTGTTTCTTCGGCTGGCCAAACCTATCTAACACACCAATCGGTGGTTTCCTAGGTATGACAGGTGGTGAAGTACGTGCAGACATGCAAGTGGTTGATGTTTACTACCGTGACGGCGACAAGCTATCTGAGAACTGGGTACTGATCGACCTTCCTTACTGGCTAAAACAGCAAGGTCTAGACGTGTTCGAACGTACTCAACAGATCCTAAACCCTTCTCTATAAGAAGTCCTAGGGGCGGATTGTCAACCCGCCTTTATGTTGCCTGAATACCCTCTCGGTTCAGGCGACATGCTCCCAACTCGTGCCTCAAGGATGGGGCACAACCTCAAGATAGAACCCTTATTCAAAACGGGCATGAACGCACGGTGGCTTTCTGCGCCCTGAATAATGAGATTGATGATGAAAAAGTCGACCCTTTCTGCAGTGATTTTAGCAGCGCTTACTTCTAGCTCAGCCTTTGCTGCACACACTTTTGTTAATGACGCTGGCGACAGCCTAACCATCGATGGCCGTTTCGATCTTCGCTACCAAGACCGTGGCGGTGATGACAACGGCGAATGGAACAGCGGCAGCTCACGTTTCGGTTTGAAAGGCCAAATGGGTCTGGATAACGGCTGGACTGGTTTCGGTCACGCGGAATGGGGCTACAACTCTGGCGCGAACGGCGAAAACATTTACGACCGCTTGCTATACGCAGGTGTTGATCACGAAAAATATGGCAAGATTGCTGCAGGTACTAAGCAGTGGTCTACCTTCTACGACGTAGCATGGTACACCGATTTAGGTCGTGTATTCGGTACTCGTGGCTCAGGTGTTTACAACCTAGCTGACTGGGGTATCGCATCCGGTGCTGGTCGTGCGGAAAACTCAATCACGTACCGTAATTCAATCAATGAAAAAGTGAGCTACGGCTTTACTTACCAAACCACGCGTGAAGATGTTGCTCTAGCAAGCAATGCGACAGCCTCACTGAAAAACGGCATGGGTGCGTCGATCACTTACAAACCGGTTGATGGCGTAACACTGGGTGCGGCTTACCATCAAAATGAAGTTGCGGATCTAGACGCAAGCGTCGTTGGCGCAGAAAACGGCGACAACATGCGCATCATGCTATTGGGCGCAAACTACAGCAACGGTGGCTTCTACGCGGGTGCGACTTTCCACGTTGGCGAAAACTGGGAAGCAGTGAGCCAAGGCGGTACGGACGTAATGTTCGATACCCTAGGTGGCGAAGTCTACACTTACTACCACTTCGACAACGGCCTACGCCCAACGTTGAACTACAACTACATGGAAGATCGTGGTGACGAGACACAAGGTTACGAGCGTAACTTGCTGATTCCTGGTCTTGAATACCACTTCCAGAAGAACAAATTCCTAGTTTGGACTGAATACCAGTTCGACCTAGGTAAAGATCAGTACGATGGCAGCAAATTCGAAAACCGTGATGATCAATTCGCGGCAGGTATTCGCTACTACTTCTGATAATACTCATCGCTCACCACCTATACCCAAGTAACCTTAAGGTGGTGAGTGATGAAGTTCTTATCAACACTAAGCAAAGTTATCTTGAAGCCAAGTAGTCATCACTTCACTAACAATTAAAGGCTGCTCAAGCGTAGATAGATGCCCACACTCCGGGATAACATGAAGCGTGACGTTTGGGATGCATCTCTCCATGAGCAGATGATTGTCTAGCGGACAAAGCTTATCTTCTTTACCTGTTATCACCAACGTAGGAGCTTGAATGTCCGCCAATAAAGGTCGAGCATCCGGGCGAGTTGCTAACGCTTTAGCATGCGCTTCAAATGCCTCCAAACCTACATTGACCGCCATGCCTTCTATACGCTCAGTTAACGCTTTGTCTTGCAAACGGCTTGGATGAATCAGCACAGGCATCAGAGTATCAGGTGTAATGCGTTCAAACTCACCACTTAACGCACGGCTAACCAGTGCATCACGCTTTTGTGTCACCTCTGGCTTTTCATCTGCTGCATTGGTATCCATGAGGATCAAGCCTTTGACTCTGTTTGGCGCTTGACGGTACACCTCAAAGGCAAGAATCCCACCCATTGATAAGCCACCCAAGACAAACTCCTGCGGTGCGTCTTGCAACACTCTCTGCGCCAGCTGTTCCATTGACGGCAATGAAGCCAGCGTCGGGCATGAAGGCTCAACCCAACTTGGCAACGCTCGGTTGACTTCCTCAAACAATGTGCCATCACAAAGTAGTCCGGGTAGCCAAACTAACGAGGTGGGTTGTGTCATTTTATTCTCCTGCAAGCGGCTTTGGTTGATCAGACCCAAGAATGCAATACGTCAAACTATTACCACGCAAGTTCGTCAGTGAGTATGACGCACCTTCTGGAACATTCAGCACATCACCGCGCGTTAAAACAACGTTAGCTTGTTCGCCTTGATGTGTGAGCACCACCTCTGTATCCCCATCAAAGTTGATAAGCACTTGTTTTTCTTCTCGGCAGTGTTGAGGAATCGAGCCACCTTCAGAAAGCTCATAAGCCATGATGCTCACTTCATCTTCACTCTTTACTTGGAAGTCATAGCTCGCCAAAGGGTGACCCGTTAAGGCGTATTGTTTCACGTTGCTTCCGCTGAAATCGCCTTTGATTTCACGATAATCTTTTTGCAGAGCGACAAATGGCATCATCTCTTCTGCGGTGTAGGTATCGAAGGTCGCGAGATCTTCTTCGGTAAGCAGCGGCATCAATTCTGATTCTTGTGGCACCGGGTCGCCATTAATGGTGTCCACGAGTGTGCCATCGGCTTTGAGGTATAAACCATAACCTTGACTGTCTTTAATAACGTTTGGATGCCAAATAACGCCGCCACCTGAATCGTCGCCGCCAAGTACCGAGAACATAAAGCCGTAATCGCGGCCAACCACTTCAAATCCACGGAAGAGATTGGTTGGAATCGAGATGACGTCACCGTGAGACAACACCGCCTCATGCTCTCCATCGTTCCCCCAATAAAAACGGAACTGACCTTTGAACACCAAGAAAAGCTCAGCGGTGCGATGAGAATGTAACGAATTTTTGATGCCCGGCGGTTGGCCTGCAGCACCAATATTAAAGCCCGCCGTATCGCGAATATGAACATGCTGACGACTGCTCTCTGCCACCCCTGCACCGATAATACAAAAGTTATCTTTGAGATCACTGCCTGGCGTGCGCGCATCAATAAACGCACTCGTACCCGGAATCAGTTCCATGTAGCGGACCAGGTTATTATTCATTTTAGATTGTAGAGTCATTGTAAATCCTTGTTGTCCTTGTTTGGACCTAGCCTTTGAATTGTTAGTTACAAGCCTAAAGTTAGTTACAGACCGAAAGTGTGTTACAGACCTAAAGGTCGCCCACCATCAACCGCGATGGTATTGCCTGTCGAGAAGGTCAGAAGATCTGCCGCGGCGTACACGGCTTGAGCGACTTCTTCATCATTGGCTAAACGCTTAAGCGGTGTGGATTGTTCTTGTTGATTACGCCATGCGTCATCCAAGCCTTTGACAAACTCAGTGTCGACAAGCCCTGGAGCAACAGCCAAAACGCGAACCTCGGGAGACAGAGCGCGAGCTAAAGAACGGGTCATGTTCTCCGCGGCAGATTTACTTGCACAGTAAGCAATGTTGCTCCCCATCGCAGTCTGTGCCGCGATAGAAGTAATGTTCACCACACAACCATTGGCTTGCTTAAGCCAAGGCTCAAACGCTCGAACCATGGCAAAAGGCGCACGAACATTCACTTGGAATATTTGGTCAAACAGCTGGTCATCTAAGCTTTGCAAATCAGAGTGCGCGACGAATTTCGTCATCCCCGCACAGTTGACCAACAAATCCAGCTTGTCGCTTATTTCACTGACTTGATGTTTAAGCTGTTCAATCGCACTAGAATCTGCCACGTTCAATTTGAATGCTAGATGCTCGTTACGTGGCAGCGAGGAAAGCACATCCTCGGCCGCTTTATGATTACTGTTGTAAGTCAGAATTACGCGATATCCCGATTCAGCTAGCTTGCGACAAATGGCGGCACCCAGTCCGCCACTGCCGCCTGTGACTAAGGCAAGTTTCGACATATTACGCCTCTTCTACTTTGCCTTTGTAACGGCGCACACGAATATCCGCTTGCTCTTTGTGGCCAGCAAAACCTTCGAGTGCACACAAGCGAGAGCAATACTCACCGACTTTGAGGGACGCAGCTTCCGTTACACGCTGGTAAGTACAGGTTTTGATAAATTTACCTACCCAAAGACCACCGGTGTATCGCGCCGCTTTCTTCGTTGGCAGTGTATGGTTGGTACCAATACATTTATCGCCGTAAGAAACGTTGGTTTCACGACCTAGGAACAAGGCACCGTAGTTGGTCATGTTATCTAGGAAGTATTTAGGATCTTCCGTCATCACTTGAACGTGTTCAGAAGCGATATCGTCTGCCACTTCCACCATTTCTTCGTAGCTATCACACACAATCACTTGTCCGTAATCTGCCCACGCTTTACCCGCGACTTCAGCCGTTGGGAGAATGGTTAACTGACGTTCGATCTCTTTAATGGTTTCTTGCGCAAATGTTTCGCTATTGGTCAACAATACAGCGGGAGAGTTGTAACCATGCTCAGCCTGACCAAGCAAGTCTGCCGCTGCCAATTCCGGGTCACAGCCTTTCTCATCAGCAATGACCAAGGTTTCCGTTGGCCCTGCAAACAAATCGATACCAACGCGACCAAACAACTGACGTTTTGCCTCTGCCACAAATGCGTTACCCGGCCCTACAATCATATCGACTGGCGCAATAGTCTCTGTACCAAGAGCCATTGCACCTACCGCCTGAACACCACCGAAGCAGTAGATTTCATCCGCACCCGCCATTGCCATCGCAGCGACAATCGCGACGTTCGGCTGGCCGTTAAACGGAGGCGCACAAGCAATAACACGTTTTACGCCCGCGACTTTCGCCGTCAGTACACTCATGTGAGCGGATGCAACCAATGGGTATTTTCCACCAGGGATGTAACAACCCACGCTGTTTACTGGAATATTTTTATGCCCCAGTACCACACCAGGCATGGTTTCTACTTCGACGTCTTTCATTGAGTCACGTTGAATTTGAGCAAAGTTTCGAACTTGTTGCTGAGCGAACTCGATATCATGACGAGTCGATTCATCAAGCGCATCCACACAGGCTTGGATTTGCTCTTCTGACAGGCGGAATTGCTCCGGCGACCAGTTATCAAACTTTTCAGACAACTCACGTACAGCGCTATCACCTTTCGATTCAATATCAGCAAGAATGTTTTCAACAATCTGACGCACTTTTGCGTCGTTTGATGCTGATGCTTCTTCAGTGATTCCGTTTTTTAAAATGCGTGCCATTGGGTTTCTCCTTGAACATTGAGGCTGACGAACGGTTATTTTTATGCTTTTGGATACGAATGCAAAATCAGATTAAACACTTAATTAACATTTGACAAGTTAAGTCAACAAACCACAAAAACATTCCTTAAGCCTTTGTATTTATTAGTTTAAACAAATAAAAGCAAGTAATAAGGACCTTAATTAAGTTTAATTTTTAATCAAAAATGAGTTTTAGATCACATCATTTTTACTCATCATTTACATTTCTACATGTTAGTTTTTGCATACCTTTGCAAAGGAGAGAATCATGAGCAATTTTAAACAACGTCTGAATCAAGAAACGATATTAGGTACATTTGTTAAAACCCCTCACCCTCACATTATCGAAGTATTGGCACTGGCAGAGTTGCCTTTTGTGGTACTGGATGCAGAGCACGCACCTTTCGATCGTTCCTCGCTTGATCTGTGCATCATGGCGGCCAGAGCGAATGACCTCGCGTGCGTGGTACGAGTACAAGACAGCGCCCCTTCAACCATTTTGAACGCGCTTGACTGTGGCGCGGCGGGTGTACAAATTCCCCATGTTTGTACTGCTGAGCAAGCGACGCAACTGGCGAAAATCTGCCATTACGGAGAAGGTGGCCGAGGGTATGCTGGTTCCAGTCGAGCAGCGCAATACGCCACTAAGCCCATGGTTGAACACTTAAAAGACAGCCGTGCGAATACGATTGTCATTGCACAAATTGAAGACCCTCAAGGGGTTGAAAATGTTGAAGCGATTGCCAATGTTGAAGGAATTGATGCGCTCTTCATTGGCCAAGTTGATCTCACTGTCGCTTATGGTGCTGATAGCGTTCATGATGAGAAAGTCGCACAAGCAAGTATGCGAGTAATCGAAGCGGCCAGAGCCGCCAATAAACCTGTTGGCATGTTTGTCGCGACGGCTCAACAAGCTCGGGAATGGCGTGAACTCGGCGTTAGCTTCTTTTGTGTTGGGTCTGAACACAAAATGATCATTGATGGCTTCAAACAAGAGAGAAATGTGATGAATTCTTGAGTTTTCTCTGATATTTACGCCTTATCAATGTAATGCTCTAGACACAGAAATCCCCTAGCCCATACACTCAGCACGTATGAGAAGGTTCAATGGCCTTAAATAAGGAGTATCACCATTAAAGCGAAAGTAACTTCGATCGACGTCGCGAAGATGCTCGGCGTCTCTCAATCGACGGTATCTAGAGCATTCAGCCCGACTGCGAGTATTAGCGAGAAGAAACGCAAAATGGTGATGGATGCCGCAGCTAAGCTCGGATACACACCGAATGCCATCGCCCGAGGTCTGATTTCGAATCGTTCAGGCTTAGTGGCGATTGCGTTAGATAGCGAATCAAACCCAATGTACGACATGCAATCTCGTGCTTTGGCTGTCGAAATTCAAAAGCGAGGCGGACAAGTTGTGCTTTGCCCTATCGACAAGGACGACCTCGATCTCGCCATTTCACGCGCCATTGAATACCAAGTGGACGGACTCGTTATCGCCACCAGTCGTTTGACCTCACGCGCGTTTGCCCAATGCGAGAAGTTTGGCGTTCACTTAAGCCTGATCAACCGTTATGCCGAAGGCATTAATGCCAACAGCTCTGGTATTGATAACCGATTGGCGGGCCAACAAGCAGCCGAGTATTTAACACAGAAAGGCGCAAAACAATGCGCTTACATCAGTGGTGATGCAGGTTCAATGACCAGTGAAGAGCGCTGGCTTGGCTTCTCTTCAAAACTGCAAGAGCTCGGCGCTCCATCCCCGACCTTTATTCAAGCCAAATACAGTTTTGAAGCTGGCCTAGATGCGGCGAAAGAAATCTTGTCACATACCAGTAAACCCGACGCGATTTTCTGTGCAAACGACATCCTCGCCATGGGTGTGATGGATGGTTTACGCCAAGCCGGAGCAAAGATCCCTCAAGACTTCTCAGTGATGGGCGTGGATAACATTCCGATGTCTGCATGGCCGAGTTATGATTTGACCACCATTGCTCAACCAGTCGACAAAATTGTTAAACGAGCGGTTGAAGACTTGATGAATCGAATCAACGGCAACCTGGATGCAACTGGCGAATACCTTTTCGAGCAAGGCACCTTGATCGAACGTAGTAGCACCATTTAATAAATCCATTTTTATTCATTCTTCATAAACAAAATGTCTTGCTTTCGAGTAAGGCATTTTCTGTGATCGCGATTAAATTTTCACCAACCGTTATTTAATTCCTCATCAATTCATCAATCTTGTTATTGACTTGTTACTTTAATGTTTTATTTTGGATTCGTATGCAAAATGGATATGAATTGCTCAACTAATTTATAAAAACATAAAAAGTTGTGTGACTTGCCAACGAATGCCCATGGCAGGTCATACCAGAAACAAGGAAGAACGATGAAGAAAGCAATCCTTACTTCACTTACCGCACTGGGGCTTGCATTTAGCAGTATGAATACGTTTGCAACCAGTGTTATTCGTCTTGCTCATGACAGTCAAGAAACCTCTCCCGTACACAAAGCAATGCTCTATTTCGAACAAGAAGTGGAAGCTCGCTCAAACGGTGAGATAGAAGTTGAAATCTATCCGGCGAGACAACTAGGCGATGTGCGTGAGACGACTGAACTCGTACAGCAAGGCAACTTACAAATGACGTTTGGTGCGTCAGTTTTACTCTCTCCCTACGTCCCAGAGTTTAACGTGCTCGACGTGTTCTACCTTTTTGATAGCGAAGAGCAAGCACACAAAGCGCTCGACAGTGAGAAGATCGGACAACCATTGTTGAATGCTATGGAATCAAAAGGCTTTCATGGACTTGGCTTTATGGAGGTCGGCTTTCGTAGCGTGACCAACAACAAACAGCCAATTGATAGTATTGAGGACCTGAAAGGGCTAAAGATTCGCTCGGCATCTAACCCCACTCAAATAAGCGCGTGGAAATCTATTGGTACTGCGCCAACACCTCTGTCTTGGGGAGAAATTTTCACCTCGTTACAACAAGGCCTGATTAACGCTCAAGAAAGTGCTATCTACTCTATTTATGCCGAACGTTTTTACGAGGCACAAAAGTACCTCTCTTTAACTAACCATATATACACCAACTACGTGTTGTTCATGAACAAATCGTTTTGGGATTCACTGCCGGCCGCACAACAAGCGCTGATCAGTGAAGTAAGCAAAGAAACCATCGCAAAACAGCGTGAGCTCGCCGCTAAGCAAAACCAAGAAGTAATCAAAGAGCTCGAAGCAAAAGGCATGACGGTTAACATCGTCCCAGACGAGGTACGCAGCATCATGAAAGAAAAAATGAATGCAGCCGTGTACCAAGATCTGCGTAGCAAGACAGGTGAAGACTTGTTTGACAACGTGATTGCCGAGATAGAACGCCTATAACTCCCACTCTTTTGCACGATCTGGCAACAGGTCGTGCTTTCTCGTTTTGGAGGTGAACATGAAGTGGTTTCGCTTACTAGACAAATACCTAGAACCTACCCTTATCGTTATCGCGATCTCGACGATGACAACTTTACTGTGCTTGCAAATCGCACTACGCCTATTTGACGCAACGATCGCGTGGGCTGAAGAGCTGGCACGTTATTTATTCGTATGGGCGATGTACCTGAGCATCAGCTATTGTATCCGAGATGATCGACACATCCGCATTCGTGTGTTCATCGATAAACTTCCGGGCAATTGGACGCAATTCAGTTTGATTGTTTCTGATCTTATCTACCTTGCCTTTAGTGCCACTGTCGCCTGGTTTGGATTTAAGGTGATCAATCGCAGCCTGCAACTCGGTCAGATTGCACCCGCAATGGAAATTCCTATTGCGTGTTTGTATGCCTCTGTTTTAGTTTGCGCACTATTAAGCTGCGCGCGCCTAGTGACAAGCATTTATCAACGTGTGAACGCGTGCTCCACCAGCAATGAACGAGTTCGCTTTTCTCGCCAACGCTATCGCCATATCAAAGCAAAGTACCGTACTTCTAACCGACTATTGGAGTTTAACGCATGACGTCTGCACTTTTGTTTGGCAGCTTTGGTCTGCTTCTGCTCATTGGCGTTCCGGTCGGTATTGCTCTGGCGGCAGCCAGTATGGTCGCGATACTCAGTCTGCCGTTTCTTAACATTGAGTTTTTAGTCCAAGGAATGGTAACAGGGCTCGACTCTTTCCCTCTCCTCGCCGTCGTTCTATTTACCTTGGCAGGTAACCTTATGAGCCAAGGAGGGATCTCAAAACGATTATTACACGTGGCGGAGGTCTTCTTTGGCCACTTTACTGGTGGGCTTGGCATCGTCGCCATTGTGGCGTGCATGTTCTTCGCTTCCATCTCTGGTACAGGGTCTGCCACCGTTGCCGCTATCGGCCTGACGATGATTCCCTCTATGGTGAAGAAAGGCTACGACCGCAGCTTTGCCGGTGCCTTGATCGCCTCTTCCGGCGGGATTGGCGTCATTATTCCACCCTCTGTGGTGATGATCGTCTACGCGATCACAGCTGAAGTCTCGGTCACCAAGATGTTCATGGCGGGCATCATTCCTGGCTTGGTCGTCGGTATGGTATTGATCGGCTACTGTCTAATTGTCTCAAAAATGCGGGGCTACACAGGTAACGAGCGCAAAGCGACCTGGGCAGAGCGTCTTGATGCGCTAAAAGAAGCCAGTTGGGCAATGCTACTACCCGTGATCATTCTCGGCGGTATCTATTCCGGTATCTTCACACCTACCGAATCAGCCGCCATTGGTGTGCTCTATGGCTTATTCTTTGGCATGTTTGTTTATAAAGAACTCAAACCAGCGCAAGTGGTGAAAATCATTCTAGAGTCGTCACTGTTAGTTGGCGCTGTGCTCGTCATTGTGGGTGCGTCCGTGACGTTTGGCCGCATATTGACCCTAGAACGTCTACCGACCGAGATCGCTCAGTTCATTCTATCGATTACCGAAAACAAACTTCTGATACTGCTTTGCATCAATGTCCTGTTGTTGCTCGTCGGTACCTTTATGGAAACGCTGGCAGCGATTGTTATTCTCACACCAATTCTGTTACCCATTACGTCAGCACTCGGCATGGACCCCGTTCATTTTGGTATCGTGATGATCGTGAACTTGGCCATTGGCTTTGTTACGCCTCCTCTGGGTGCCAACCTGTTTATGGCAAGTCAGGTAGGCAAAGTACCGATAGAGTCGCTCTCTAAAGCCATCATGGGTTGGATTGGTGCAATGATAGTGGCCTTGATGTTGATTACCTTCATCCCTGCCATCTCGCTATCGTTACCTGCGCTTTTATCCTGATCGTTGCACTCATAGAGCGCTTATGACTGTTATAGCCACTAGATAAACACCTTTCTAGTGGCTTATTCGTTATCTACTTCCGATTTAATAAAAAAGACTTAAAGCATTCGTATGCAAAAGGAAAATTTGAAAGATATAAGGATAATTGACACCAAAATAGCTGAATATTAGCGATAAAGTCTATTTGGGTGCCTTGATCTGCATGATTATCAGTTTTGGCTTAATCATTTGTTTCCATTCAAACAGATCAAAATAAATTAAGCGATTAAAAAACAATAAGATATTAGGAAATTCATACAAAAAACTTTGACCTCCTTTCTTATTAACACGTCTCGATAAGAGATAGCTTCCATCTCGCCTGTACTTTTTTAGTTTGTTTTCTGCTCAACTGTTAAAAACCTGATCATTAGCACGCTATTTAAACAATCAAAAAACAATCCGTTGACAAAATGGCAACATGATATATTTTGAATACGTAATCAAAACATAATTCAAACATAATTATTCAATTACGGAGGTGATTTATGGCCATGGTTGGCTTCGATGAAAAGTGGCGTGATTTTCCCGACTACATTCTTGGTATCACAAAAGAGATTTGGGAAGACCGAGGTTTAAACACCTTAGAACACTACTACTCTCCCGACATTGTTGTGCGTACTCCACTCTCTATCGTTCAAGGAAACGAAGGGGTGATCAGTGCAACAATGGCGACACTGGCCGAGTTTCCCGATCGCACGCTATATGGCGAAGACGTCATTTGGTCAGGCACCCCGGAACAAGGCATGCTTTCTTCTCATCGAATCATCTCTACTGCAACACACAGTGGCAACGGCTTCTACGGGCAAGCCTCGAACCGCAAACTTCGTTTCCGTATTATCGCAGATTGCCACGCTATCAATAACCAAATCAATGACGAATGGTTGGTTCGCGATCAAGCCGATATCGCGAAACAACTGGGTATGACGTCAGAAGAGTTTGCACGCCAACAAATCGAATTTGAAGGTGGCGTGGAATCAAGCCCATTTCCGTTCACACCTGAAGTCGACATTCCTGGACCTTATTTGGGCGTAGGCAACGACAACGAATATGGTCAGCGTTATGAAGCAATTCTCAGAAGCCTTATGAATGCCGAGTTCTCTATAGTACCGAAAGAGTACGACCGTGCTTGCATCGGCGAATACACTAGCGGTCAAAATGCCTTATCACACTCGGAAGTCGATCATTTTTGGATGGCACTTCGTGCGTCTTTCCCAAATGCTCAATTTACCGTTCACCATCGTATTGGCCGGGATGACGACATGATGTCACCACGCGCTGCAATTCGATGGTCTTTGCACGGTAAGCATGAGGGATATGGGATGTTTGGTAAGCCTTCAGGAAAAGAGGTTTACATCATGGGGATCAGCCACGCTGAGTTTGGCCCTTGGGGTCTTCGTCGCGAATTCACTTTGTTTGACGAGACCGCAATCTGGAAGCAAATCCTGCTACAGCAAGGCTAACGGCTGACTAAACACTATTTATTAAAATCACAGACAGTAAGGAAGCAACATGTCACTCAACATCATCGAACAGTTCTACCAGAACTACTTCAAAGCCGCAGACATCGAGCAAAAACAGGCCGCTCTGCAAACTTTGAACCCTGACGTAAAATGGTGCGTGGCGCACCCTGTGAACGATCTTAATGGCCCAGATGCAACCCACGAATCTTTCCTCTCACCACTTGTTAATGCTTTGCCTGACGCCGAGCGCCGACCAATAATTGTTATGCACGGCGAATACGAAGGTCGCACTTGGTACAACTCTACCGGCTATTTTATCGGTACATTTGAACAACCACTGTTTGGCATCCCAGCAACAGGGAAAACACTCTACTTGCGTTACACCGAAATGGTGTGTGTGGAGAACGACCAAATCACCGAATCATACATGATTCCAGACTTCATCGACGCGATGAATCAAGCAGGCTGCAACCCTCTTCGTAAAAGCTTAGGTCACGATGGCTTGGTCCCTTCTCCTGCGACTTCTAATGGTATCCAACATTCTGTTGTGTCTTTGGAAGAAAGTGAAAAGAGCGCCCAGCTGGTTGAAGATATGCTGTCTTGCTTGGGTCGTTTTGATGGCAAAGATCTTTTCTCGATGGATCTTGAAAACTACTGGCACAATGACTTCATGTGGTACGGCCCTGCTGGTATTGGTACTACGCGCGGTATCAAAGGTTTCCGTAACCACCATCAAGCGCCATTTGTGTTTGCCTTCCCTGACCGAAGTGTCGATATTGAGGTCAATTTTTTGGCCAAAAATGACTACGTATCCACAGGTGGTTGGCCACATATGCATGGTACTCACACTGGTCACAGTGGCTGGCTCGGTCTTGCCCCAACCGGAAAACACATCGAACTTCGCGTTATGGACATTTGGCGACGCGAAGGCGATTTACTGAAGGAAAACTGGGTGGCGATCGACATCGTTCATATCCTGCTGCAACTTGGCTATGACGTGTTTGCACAAATGAAAGAACAGTTAGAAGGACCTAATTATGCATGAGTTTGGCGCACTTAACTGGAGCATCCTTGGTGGATACATAGCCCTAACGCTAGTATTGGGTGCGGTGATTGGTAAGCGAGTAACTTCAGCTAGCCAATTCGCTTTGGGTGATAAGAGCATCCCTTGGTGGGCGATCGGTATTTCTGTCGTTTGTACTTACGTGAGTGCCATGTCGTTCCTTGGCGGGCCAGCTTGGTCTTACAAAGAAGGCCTGTCGGTTATCGCGATTCACCTCAATTATCCGCTGGTGATCTTCTTCATCGTGGCTGTGTTTATGCCGTTTTTCTACAACAACGGTTTAACCTCTATCTACGAGTATCAAGAACGACGCTTCGGTAAGGCTTCACGACTGACTTTGTCGTTTATCTTCCTTATCAAACAAGCATTGAGCTCGGCAGCCGTACTCTATGCGACAGCAATGATTTTAGAGTTCATTACTGGTATCGACGTGATGTACTGCATCATGATCGTCACTGCAATTGCCCTTATCTACACCGTAATGGGCGGTATCGCGGCTGTCATTTGGACCGATGTGATTCAAGCAGTAATCTTATTTATTGGCGCATTCATCATCATTGAAGCCGTTTGGAATGGCATGCCTGCTCCAATGACGGAGGTCATGGCAGAACTCAAAGCGAAAGGAATGACCGATGCCCTACAGACAAGTTTTGACCTAAGCCAAGTAACGACGGTATGGGCTGGTGTTATCGCAATGACGATGTTCCACACCACCGTGTATGGCGGTAACCAGATGATGGTACAACGATGTATGGCCGCGAAAAACATGGGCGATGCGAAAAAGGCAATGCTGATGATGGGCTACGTGGCCTTCTTTATTTACTTTGTCTTTATCTTGCTTGGCGTCCTGTTCAACGCTTATTACGACGGTAAAGAGTTCGAAAACGGCAACACCATCATTCTTCATTATGCGAGTGAATATGGAATGCCAGGCTTGATGGGCATCATTGCCGCTGCGATTCTGGCGGCAAGTATGTCGAGTCTCGATTCCGCATTTAACTCAATGGCGACCGTTTCTGTGGCTGACTTTTACAAACGCTTCTACAAGCAAAACGAGTCGGAAGAGCATTACTTGAAGGTATCGCGTTTCTTCACGGTAGCGTGGGCGATTTTGGTCATCATTCCAGCGATCATGTTTGCCACCAGCACAGGCTCGGTACTGGAAGTGCTGAGTAAGGCAGGCTCTTACTTTGTCGGTGCAAGCTTCTGTATGTTTGTCCTTGGGTTCTACTCAAAACACATTACGGAAAAAGGCTTGTTGATTGGCGTTGCTGCTAGCTTCTTGGTGATTTGGTATGTAGCCGTTGCGACCGATATTGCGTGGCCTTGGTATTGCGTGATTGGCGTCCTTGTGAATGCCGTTGTCGCTTACATTGCTAGCCTTCTCCTGACGGGTAAACAAGATGAAATGCATCTTTACACAGTGAAAGGCCAGCAAGCGGAATATGCTCGTCTAAATAAACCAATCAAGGAAGATGGTTGGTATGTCGTTCCCGGCAAAATCGATGCTCCATGTTATGGCTTACTAGTGATGTTTGTATTCTCGATCGTGATGCTTTGGGGGATCAACGCGTTTACCGACAACGTTCCTATGCTGATTAACTTTATGCGTGGCTGCTCTATTCTTGTCGCTACCGCTTGCATCGGATACATGGGGTATTCACTCCTCTCCCCAAAACGTAAAGTTGCAGTCAAACAAGCAAATTAATGTTCTTTACGTAGATACTGTACGTCCAACAAACGGACAGTATCTACGCTCTAGATCTAGTGCTAGTTCAAAGCAAACCAAATGGGTTAACCCACATTTTGCTTTTTAACACTCCAAAGCCATTATTCTACTTAGGATACCCCGTCAGAACATTTATGAATACGTACCTATTTATGCTAGTCTTATGACCTCAATTACTGGCAACTAAGTTTTATTCATGAAATCAATTAAACACGTAGTCACATCAAAAGATGTGGCAAAGATGGCAGGCGTCTCTCAATCTACTGTATCGCGCGTGTTTGTTCCGGGTAGCTCAGTATCCGAAAAGACCAAGCAAAAAGTCTTTGAAGCGGCTAAAGCCCTTAACTACCGCCCTAACGCCTTTGCACGTAGCCTGACCACAAACGAATCGAAATTGATAGGTTTGGTGTTTCCTGATGCGGATTACCCTATCCATATGAAAACACTGCAATTAATTTCCAGTGAGTTACAGAAAAAAGGTTATTCTGCCGTATTGATTCCATGGCAAGTGGATGAAGAAGAGGGCCACTCAATCCCAAATATCTTCCAGTATCGCGTCGATGGTGTCATTGCTGCTTCCGCAACCTTCAATAAGTCCCTTTATGAAGAATGTGAAGAGTTTAATATCCCAATTGTTCAATACGCACGAGTTGTTGAAGGTACTAGGAGTAGCTACGTTATCAGTGACAACTACGAAGCAGGCCAACAAGCTGCGCAACTTCTGCACAAAAGTGGCGTGAAGAACGCGGTTTATTTGACGGGAGAAGTGCCAACCTTTACGAATGACGAACGTCAAAGCGGCTTCTGCTCTGAATTTGAAGACCTAACCGGCAAGACGCCACGCATCATTGAAGCCAGCTATGACTACGCGAGCTCACTTGATAAAGTCCGTGCCATACTGGCAGACAAAAATCGGCCTGAAGCGGTGTTCTGTGCAACCGATAACCTTGCGATGGCGGTCATGGATATCGCCCGTATAGAATGCGGGTTGAGGATTCCTCAGGACTTACAAGTCATTGGTTTTGATAATATTCCTCAGACAGAATGGTTAAGCTATCAATTAACCACGTTCCGCCAGGATTTCCGTCGCCTCGCTCGCGAGTGCGTGAAGATCATTGTTGATCAAATTAATACGAAAAACGGCAGCCTAGTAAAAATGATGGTGCCAGTGAAGTTAATCGAGCGCCAGACAACAAAAGCTTAAATAGCTATAGCCAGCCATTCGGTTGGCTTTTTTATTTGCCTCTGACTCCCAAACGGCTCATTTAGTGTTGTAAGCATTAATGAACCCATGTATATTTATGAGCTATTACACTATATGAACCAAACAAAAAGAGGCTCATAATCCTTATGACCACGTATCTTTACACTCGTTATTCGCCAAAAAATCGAGCTTACCAAGAGCACCTTAATACTCTAAAAGCTTTTGCGCCCGAAGCTCAGCATTTTGAGGATAAGGTTCGTGGTTGCATGCCTCCAACCGAGAGAGAGGCATTCTTACGACTGCTCGATTCCGTCAGAGCTGGGGATACGATTGTGCTCTGGTGGCTGACCGCATTTGGTCGCGACTTTAGTCAAGCATTGAACACGATAAAAATGCTACTCGATAAAGGGGTAACATTGAAAACTGTATGTGAATCAATAACTTTTGAGCCAGGTTCTGTTCAGACTCAAACACTACTCACAGTGTTATCTGGATATGGGAAAGTGCAGACTGAACATCGCCTGTTTGCCGCAGAGCAAGGGCGACAGGCCATTAAAGAGCAGCCAGAATTATGGAAACAGAAGTTTCGCGGCCGCCCCGCAAACAAAACCAAACACCAACAGATCGCAACGTTACTGCTAGAAGGCTACACATTGCAAAACGTAGCAGAGCAATGCGAAGTCAGTCTATCGACTGTGAAGCGGGTCAAAGCAAAGCTAAATGAAGTGGATGACGAAGGCGGCTTAAGCTCACGACGCCAAAAAGGTTGTTTGAATGGAGACCAGTCATGAGTCGCCCAATCAACTTTCATACTATACTACTCGCCTGTCTTATTATTAGCGTTGGCCAGTTGAGCATGGGGCTAGTTATGCCCTCTTTGCCATGGATAGCAAAAGACTTTTCCATCTCCCTCGACCAAGCTCAACTGCTTGTGAGTATTTATTTGCTCGGCTTCGGCCCCTCTCAATTTATCTACGGGCCAGTGTCAGATGCTTTAGGACGAAAAAGAGTATTACTTACCGGTTTACTCATCGCGATGTCTGGTCTGCTGATAATTATTTTCTTCAGTGACACATTTACAGGGATGGTGATGGGGCGCTTTTTACAAGGGTTAGGTACAGGATGCTGCGCGGTACTCGCGAGGGCGTCGACTCGAGATAGATTTAGCGGGGATGAACTCCCAGTGGCAATGTCTTACATCGCCATGGCGGCTTCAATCACGCCACTTATTGCACCTGTGATTGGCGGCTTTATCAACTTCCACTTCGGTTGGAGTATGGTGTTTATTTCTCTGTTGGGCTATGTCTCGCTGGCTTGGGTAATCATCGCCTTTAAGTTCACAGAAACCATCACAAAACGTTCTGTCATTCCGTCACCCCGAAAAATGTTACTCCAATACAAGAGCTTACTTACGTCTCGTTACTTTATGAGTTTCGCCAGTATCAGTTGGTTAAACTTCAGCTTAATGATTACGACAGTCTCTGTGATGCCATTTATCATGCAAGATCAAATTGGCATGACCTCCGCTCAATACGCGATGTGGGCGCTCATTCCCGCTTTGGGTATGTTATGTGGTACCACGATTTGTAACCGAGTAAGGCCAATTATTGGCAATAAAAAAATGCTGCTCTGCACCCCATTTCTTCACCTCGCTGCCGCAATATGGTTATTTTTCTGTCCTGTTGAGCCTCTATTTCTGATGCTAGGACAGCTATTAATGATCTTGGGTAATGGTATTGCCCTACCTTGTGCACAAGCGATGGTAATGCAACCTTATAAAAAGCAAGCAGGTGCCGCAGCGGCAATGTCTGGTGGTGGACAAATGGTCGTCTCCTCATTGGTCAGCTTAACTCTGGTGCAGCTTGGATTGAGTCAAGCATGGCATCTAGCGATCGTTATCGTAATATTTGCATCGCTTACCTTCACCAACATTCAACGTGGCTTCAGTGCAGAGCAACCTTCAGAACGATAACAAAAAACATACTATTGTCCTTATAGTTACGACAAATCGTATAAACTTAAATTTAGGAAAAGTTGGCGGATACTAACATGATGTTGCATTTAAGAATGGGCGCCTTAACACTCGCCACATTGATATCCGCTGGCACTGATGCGAGCGCCAACGAGAACTGGCAGTTCGAGAGTGACAAGAATGGAATCACAATTTACTCCCGAGAACATAGTGACGGTTTAGTTGAGATCCGTGCCCGGATGTTCACACCCACCAGCTATGGTGCATTTTTAACGCTACTGGAAGACAGTGACAATATCCCGAACTGGATTGACAATGCCAGTCATAGCCGGGTTTTAAATCAGATATCGGCCACCGAGAACATCGTTTACACCCAGTTTAAAGCACCATGGCCTGCCAAAAATCGGGATATGGTCACCTACTCAAAGTACTGGGTCGATGAGCTGGGATTCACCATAGAAATCAAAAGCGCACCTGACTCATATCTTGCTGAACAAAATGGTTATGTTCGAATTCGCTCGGTTGATGCGACTTGGGAGTTACAAAAACTCACAAACGATACAACACTCGTGGAATACAAGGCGTTTGCTGACCCCGGAGGTCTATTGCCAAACTGGCTGATCAACAAACTCTCAAAAGAAAGTGCATGGGCGACATTTAGTAATTTAAGAAAAGAGTTACCTGAATATCAGCAATACTCTCATCCTCAAATAGATGAGTAAGCGTCGCTCTTCCCACTCGCTTTTTAATACGGTACATAATAACAAAAGGCGGCTTCAAGCCGCCTTTTTCTACGCAATGTGTTACTGCTGTGCAACCGTTACAGGTTTAGTTGCACCGCGGTAATCAAACTCAAAACCAATACCTTGGTCTGTCACGTCCATCGTCATACCACCAACAAGCTCGCCTTGTAAGCTTTTGACAACATCATCCGGAACCGGCTCCCCAGTGATTGACGACGCACTCTCTAACACTTCCAAAATACGTTCTGAATCAAAATCAAAGCTGAACAAGCCATTTGGAGAAAGTGATTGCGCCATCACTTCTTTGCTTGCTTCCGCAGCACTATCACCACTGTAAAGAGTGAAATGGTTTTCGTTTAGACGAGCAAACACGTCCACCTTCATGCCAGTATGCATTTCTAATAGGTCACTGACATTAACAGGTTGGTTATCCGGTTGAATTTGCAATTGAGCAAGTTCAGGAACGAACATTTGCGCAGTTTGAATAAGCATCATTGGATCATTGGCAGAAAGAGACAACATACCATCTAGCTGGCTAAATACTTCACCATGCTGAGCATTAGTATCTACTTTGATATCAAACATTTGCAGGCTTAACCCTTTAAGGCCATTAACCATGCCTGACCCCATGCTTACAGCGGCTGCTGGATTCTGGCCGCCCATCTCTTGCTGCATTTGTGTCAATAAAGAGCATTGATATTGAGGCTGGGTCAAGTCAGCCCAAATCTGACCAATCGATGGCGCTAGAGTATTAATGTCTAAACCAAGCGCCATACTAAAGAAACTCTTATCACTTTTAGACTCAGCCAATACACCACGAATCGACTTGAGCGCATCTAGAATCACTTTATTGTTGGACTCAACAACAAAAGAACCTTTAATGAACGCCTGATCGCCTTTCATCTTGTATTCTGCAAACGCGACGGACTGAGGCCAGTTTTCTGCAACTTGAGTAAGCTCAGTATGGCAGGCTGGTGAACGCATTTCCTCAATCGTTGGTTCAGGATCTATTGCATCCAACGTGCTGATTTGACGAGCAAACATATTGCCATCTTTCGTCGTCAAACCTTTAATCACTTCGCGATGATCAAAGTAACCAAAAGAGTTGTTGTTTTCACCGTATTTGGCTTGCAACGCCTCAAGGCGTCCACTGTCAGCAATATTTTGACTTGGTGCTTCAAGCCCTAATGCCATTTTAATCGGGTTTTGAACGCCCAGTTGCGGAACATCAACCGTTAACGTAAGCACGTTATCAACCACGGCTACAACCAAGCCAATACCGTCCTGCGGGTCAATTGAATCAGTCATCTCGTAACGACGATACTCGACTTCACCAAGCTTAACCAACTCATGCTTAGCGCCGCTCATCTGCTCTTCATGATCCAGTGTTTTCCATAACGCGGCAGGGTCTTCAATATCCACTTTGTACACCGGTACCATACCAATTGTGTACAACACAGGATTAATGTTTTCCCCGGTGCCCAAATAAGCTTTTAATGTTTCTGGCGACGCAGCACTCTCTAGGTACCCATCGAATAAGTTAACTGCAAACTGCTGTTGTGGAGACAGTGGTTCATCGGCAAAAAGTTCTGCAATCGAGCCTTGATTCGCCGTACCGAATGCGTTCATGTATTTATAATGGTTAAAAGGTTCAGTCTGATACGTCACCATAAGTGAATCTGCAGGAACTTGCGTTAACAGTGAGCCTGCATCACTTGTGGTAGTATTGTTTTGGTACAGGTAGCCAGCGCCCCCTGCAGCTGCGACCACTGCTGTAGCCAATAGTAGTTTTTTCACGACCAACTCCGTTGTCATAGTTATGTGTTCCTAAACGAAATGTAACGCTTAGGTTTAAAGCCAATGAATAGTGCTTTATATCAACCGCTATCATAAACAAGTTATCGATGTAATGAATGTCGGTTTGATAAATTATCCAACATTTATAAGGCAAACCGTGAAGTAAGTTGAATTGCGTGCGGATGCTATTGGCAATATTCACAATCCAATTTCTCGGATAACCGCCTTAAAAATCATAATATTCAGTTAAATGAAGCGATTTGGAGTAATTACGACCAAAATCAGCAGAATATTAAATCTTTATTGAGTCTTTTATCTAATATCTGAAAACGCCTCACGACCTGACACTTCTTTCCAATTTGCCTCTGGCAGTCCCTACTCGTTTTCCTTACATTCCTACTAACTCAGTGACGAGACGTATACCAAATACGAGCAATAGAAGACGATGAAAGACCAGTTGACGATCTCTATATCAACTATCAATGGCTCAAGACATTGGTACTTCAGTAAAAGGATGCAACGCAACATAAAAACGTTTTTCGTTTTTTTTGTTGTTGCTCTGGCCGCGACCGTAATCTTAATTCATCACTTGTACACTCGCGTTGATAATGCAGCGTTAAAACAAGCTGAATTGACAGAGCATTCACGCACCATGGGTGAAGAGCTCAGCACACTGAAAACACTTAAATCAGAGCTAGAAAATGACCTTTCAGAACGGGAAGAACGGGTACAACTTGTTTCGGAACGTTTGGGTGAATTAGAGAAAGTGCTTGGGGTTGGGGAACATACCTCGACAAATAACTTGGATGCTAGGCTCGATGCAGCAGCGATAACCTCAAACGTTCGCATGGTGTTATTAAACCAAATACCAAGTGGCTCTCCAGTCGGCAACGTACGACTATCTTCCGGATTCGGTAAGCGTATCCATCCGGTGACAAAAGTTGCCAAGATGCATCGTGGGCTCGATTTTGCCGTAAATATCGGCACCAAAATTTATGCCCCTGCCGATGGGGTAGTGGAAGTCACCCGCCGCAGTAATAAAGGCTCTGGTAACTTCCTCAGGCTACAACATTCTTTCGGTTTTTCGAGTTCTTATTCGCACTTGAAAGCGTTCAAAGTAAAAAGTGGTCAGTTCGTCAAAAAAGGGCAGCTGATTGCAATTTCCGGCAACAGTGGGCTCTCTTCTGGCCCTCACCTGCATTACGAGGTGCGATTTGTTGGGCGAGCACTGAATCCGAAACCATTTGTCGATTGGAGCCTTAATGATTTCGAAGACATTTTTACTAAGGAGCGAAGAATACGATGGGAATCTTTAATCAAAACAGTGGAACAACGAGTAGCTCAGCAGCTTCAACTCTCATCGCCAAAGGCTGTTCTCTTAGCGGAGAACTCAAAGTAGAAAACGATGTCCAGATTGATGGCATCGTCGATGGTCAAATTAACGTGGAAGGCACTCTCGTTGTCGCAGAAAGCGGGCGAGTAAACGGTGAAATTTACGCTAAACAGCTGATCATTAACGGCATGATGGACGGAAACTGTCACGCAGAACACATTCAAGTGCTTGCCAAGGGACGCGTAAGCGGTAGGATCTGGAGCAATAACCTCAGCATTGAACCTGGTGGCAAATTCTTTGGTGAAGCAGCCGAATTACCTGAAAAGGAAGTGGTAACGTTAAAGGGTAAGGCTCAAGACAGTGCGATCACAAAAGAAAACAACACCAACAATGAAAAGCGACTTTCGCGTAAATCAGCATAAAAGCTTTGATTAAAGTGCTTAAAAAAGACGGCTTTCACGCCGTCTTTTTATTACTATTGCCACGATTTTCGTCAGAAACTACGTGATTATTCGGCCGGATTTAAAACCATCACCGAGCGTTTTGCTTGTGGACCAAAAGCTGATTTTGCATGCGCTTTCACTTCATCTAACGTCACACTTTTAGCCACTTTCTCAACGTCAAGTAACACATCGACGCCGTAATCATGCACCAAATAACGAGTATATGCCCATGATCTCTGTGCTGGGTTATCATCCAATCCTTGCATCGCGACTGCCAGTTGTTTCGCGGCCGTATCCACTTCTTCTTGGGTAATATTTGACGCTAAATCATCAAACACTTTGCCCAGTTTACTCTCTAAAAGAGCCACGTCTTCGGGCTCGACTTGAGACTCCAAGAGCCAATCAGAGATGGGTTCGCGATCTTGTGTCATGGTGTAAATGCTTGGGCTGTAATCAAGGCTAGACTCTTCTCGCACAATATCCAAAACACGCGCATTACTAATACGTTGCAAAATATCTTCGATAACCGTGTCTCTTGCCGTACGTTGGTAATCGCTCGTATTAGTCAAACGCATTACATACAACGATGAAGGTTCATGCCCATCCGCAACCACAGTTCGCTCCGGCACTTCCGGGTTAAACGCAACGTGATAATCAATCGAACGACTCGGTTTCATTTCGATAGAGGCCACATACTTACGCAAAAGTGGTGTAATTTCTTCCGGCTCTACGTTTGCAACAATAACCATCTTAAAACCATCATTGGTTTTGAAAAGTTGCTCATGCACCGCTAGTATCTGCTCGGAAGTCACTTGTTCAACATCATCACTGGACACTATACGATGACGACTCCCCGGCAAATAAGAATTGCCGTTTGCTTTTTGAATCAGTTTGCCCATCGGTGATTCAAAAAAAGCGCCGCTCTGCTGTTTAAACTCTTGCTTCGCTGCCGCCATCTGGCGCTCGTCGACTTTAATCTCCGTCGCTAGGTTGTATAGTCCATTCAAAGCATCAGTTAGGTGCGTATTTGGCGCCGTAATTTGCGCTCCGTGACTGGTCGCATCAAGCATCGCGCCAAGCGCAATGTTGTTTTTGCGTAAGTAGCTATCTAGCTCTGAACCAGAAAATGCCCCTAACCCACTGCGTATTGCCGTTGTTGCTGCGATTTCATAAGCGGCATACAACGTCGGATCAACAGCGGCTTTACCACCTTGGCTCGCATAGTAAATATACGCTCGACCACCCGCTTTAGTATCTTTTTGGAACCACACTTCGACACCGTTTGATAGCGTATAGACTTGAAAACCACCCGCTTCCTGACGCATGCTCGTGATGCTGCCTTCCTGGGTAGGCTTTAAGAATCCATCCACTTTGTCATACATCTCTAACGGTTTTTCGCCAGTTTGAAGATAGGCACTGTTTAGAGCGGCAAATACACCGTTGAACTGCTCTGACGTTTCGCTTTTCCCCAAACCAATAAAAAAGCTTGGCTGCTGAGATAACAAAGCCGTCAATTGTGTGTTAATGCTCTCTAAATTCTCGTTGTTGATGAATTCTGCCAAACTCTGGGCATAATTCTCTTTTGATTGGCTGACACTGTCTTGTCCAATTTGAAAAACACGTGCTTCTGCGTAACTGTTTGGCTTACGCTGACTCCAATCTGAATCAATATTTGCAAGTTCACCTTGCCAATTTGACATAACGCTATCTAACTCGGATTGAGTCGCACCATAATCTCTTAACGACGCCAAGGTACGAATGAAAGTCTGGTGCATTTGTTCGCGGCGATCTGGTGCAAACGAAATCCCTGCCGACATCATACGCTGATAGTTAGAGTAATAGGGCTCTGCATAAGCGTATTGAAAAGGTTCAGCGGCATCACTGAGTACACGGATCAAACGCTGTTGAATGAGTTGTGTTGCGACTTCATCACGCCACACTTCATGTTGTTGCTCAATCGTCGTGCCGCCACTTAGACCACGCTCAATCACTAAATGAAGACTTGGTGATTCCATCGTGTTACTTGGCAAGATTCTGTTTTCGTTGTTCACTCGAATATCGCGGCGCTTCTCTATTACCGTATCCGAGGTACTTTCCCAGTTCGAGAACTTGCTTTTGATAATCTTGGACAGTGAATCTACGTCGATATTACCGGTCACAATCAACTCGGCATTTTGTGGCTGGTACCACTTGTCGTAAAACGCCTTTAACTTACTCGAGGAAGCATTTTGAATCGCTTCGCGAGTACCTATTGGGTCATGCTCACCATACATAGTGCCTTCAATCGAGGCTTGGTAAGCATGCATAGAAAAGGACTTATCATCCGGATTAGCACGTCGCCATTCCCCGAGAATCACCCCTTTTTCTTTCTCTACTTGCTCAGGAGCAAACTCAAGTCCGTTACCGATATCTCTCATCCACTTCAGGGCATCTTCTAGCTTCGTATTATTCGCAAGGTCAAGTTGGTAAGACGTTTGCTGATAACTGGTAAAAGCGTTGATATCAGCGCCAAAGCTACCACCAGATTGCTCGAAAAGTTTGACAACGTCGTTACCGGTAAAATGCTCACTACCATTAAACGCCATATGCTCAACAAAGTGAGCGTAACCCTTTTGAGAAGATGTTTCTTGGAATGAGCCGATATTCATCACCAAACGGACCGAGACTTCTTGGTCTTCTGTTGGATAAAGATGGTATTTCATACCGTTCGATAACTGGTCCACGTGCCAGTTGGCGTCAGGTTGAATCGGCGTCGACTGTTGTATCAGAGCACACCCTGACACTAATAACGCGGGGACTAACAATATACTGCGCATAACGATTGCCCATAACAATGATTAAGCTAATCAATATATATCCGGTGCTATAACCTTCACATTTTTAATGGATTGTCAGACACGCAAATGTGATAAAGATCACCATTTATTGAAATCAATTCTCATTTACAAAAATCGACAAATCCTTACTTTACAAATACATAAAAAATATCGTTCCAAATCCTTTTGCTTATTTGATGTAAAACTCAAATTCGCGACATGGAGTCAGTATTTATTTTGAGCAATAAAATATAATTATTGAACAGATTCGAATCTGACTTTCTGCTGCATATTCAACAGCACAGAGAGTACTGATGAGAATAAAAACACAACAACTATTATTCAAAGATCTACTATTCGCTTTATGTTCAAAAATCTATCACTAAAAAACAAACTGGCAATCTCTGCCAGTGCCGCCATCATTCTAGGGGGAGTGCTGGTAGAGGGGCTGTCTTTTCGAGATTCATTAAACAGGCTCGATGTCGAAGTCGCACAGCGACTAGAAAGCACTAGCGCATCTTACAATCAATACGTAAAGGACTGGCTACTCTCTAAAGAGCGCGCACTAACTTCACTCTCTTCTGATTCAGAGAAACGTTCTCTGGTTACGCATTTGAAACAAGTCCGAGACTCTGGCGCGTTCGATAACGTTTTCCTCGCTTACCCGGACGGGTCACAAGACAACGCTAATGGGGTGGTTTTGCCACCAGGTAATAACGATCCTCGCAAGTGGGGCTGGTACACCAACGCCATTGCCAATCCATCGAAAGTCTTTATGGATAACCCGACCGTTGCTGCTGCAACTGGTGCGAATGTGGTGTCGCTCGGTAAAGCCCTGCAATTGCATGGTCAAACCGTCGTTCTGGGTGCTGACGTAGAGATCGGTGATATCCTGAACAGTCTGAACCAAGTGATCCTACCGGGTGAAGGTTATATGTTTATTGCCAATGAACAGGGCAATATTTTCACTCATAACAACGGTAAACTGCTGAATCAACCGGTTAGCAAGCTAGGCCTCAACAACAACGACATTACGTCAGCCGCACGTTCAGGTACAGAACGTCGCGTCTCTATTAACGGCATCGAATATGTGATTTACGCGCGCCACATAGAGGGTACCAAACTCACAACGGTCACAGTGTTAGATCAAAACTCGTTGGTTGCCCCACTCTACGATGCTGTTTGGGATCAGATCATCGCAACCACCATCGTCGTCGTTATCTGTGTAGCTTTGTTTAATCTGCTATGTAGCATCTTGTTCCGTCCGCTCTACAACGTTTCGAATGCGCTCGCACAAATCGCAAACGGCAGCGGCGACCTAACTCAACGCATCAAAGTAGAAAACCGTGACGAAGTTGGTGAGCTGGCTGAAAACTTCAACCAGTTCGTTGAAAGTTTGCAGCAACTTATTGGTCACATTCGTCACCAAGCGGAAGAACTGAGCCAACAATCGGAGCTGAGCACGAATCGCGCGAATCAATCGGTTTCCGATCTGAACCATCAGCAACAAGAAATCACTATGGTGGCGACCGCTGTGACTGAAATGGCATCGGCAACGCAAGAGATTGCAGCACATGCAGAGCAGACGGCTAAAGCCGCTCAAGACTCTTCAGCAAGCACACAAAACGGTCATGAGTTGGTGATCAACTCCAAATCGTCCATCAATAATTTGTCTTCTGAAGTCAACCAAGCGAGCGTTGTCATCGGTGAGCTCAACCAGCACGCGCAAGACATCTCAACCGTGCTATCAACGATTCGAGACATCGCAGAGCAAACCAACTTACTGGCTCTGAATGCGGCGATTGAAGCGGCGCGTGCAGGTGAACAAGGTCGCGGTTTTGCCGTTGTTGCAGACGAGGTTCGCGTGCTATCACAACGCACACACACCTCAACCGAAGAGATTCGCTCGACGATCGAGACCTTGCAGCAAACCACACAACGCGCAGTGGCCATCATGGATACAAGCTCTCAGCTCGCGCAAGGTTCGGTGGAAGATGCTGATCGCGCAGCACTGGCTCTGGATGAAATCAACGCGGCCGTTGCGCTGATCAGCGATATGGCAACGCAAATCGCGACCGCCGCCGAAGAGCAAACGCACGTAACCAATGAAATCACGCAAAACGTCACGTCCATTAAAGATGTGACCGATCACTTGGTAGTTGGTGCCGAAGAATCGATGAATCAATCTGCTGAGCTGAAATCGCAAGCTGAGGATCTCAACTCGAAAGTGGCGACGTTTAAACTGGCTTAAACGCCACATTAAGGACGCTCTTAAAAACAACAAACCCCGCTAGCAACTTTGTTACTAGCGGGGTTTGTTTTTATGGATCGACGTTTTTATTGCAGATAGCTTTCCAAAGACGTAAACCTACACCGCCACACACATCGGCGTGCCTGAGATTGGGTCATTAAATACTCTCGCTTGTAAATCAAACACCGATGACAACATGCCTTCTGTCATTACCTCTTGCGGTGTTCCCTGCGTGACTAACTGACCTTTTTCCAACACCACCAAATGATCGCAGTAACGGCACGCTTGGTTTAGATCGTGCAGCACTACCACCACTGTTTTGCCTTTGTCGTTCATCTGCCTCATGAGTTTCATCAGCTCAACTTGGTGAGAGAGATCCAAGTAAGTGGTTGGCTCATCAAGCATCACTACGTCGGTATCTTGCGCCATCACCATCGCAATCCACGCCCTTTGTCTTTGACCACCAGACAACGATTCAACCGGCTTATCAGCAAACTCAATCACGCCAGTATCTTGCATTGCTTGCTCGACCAAGGCTTTGTCTTGTTGACTTAACCGGCCCCAATGAGAGAGGTAAGGCGAGCGGCCATATTCGACCAGTTTTCTGACTGTAATACCTTCAGGACTGACAAGAATCTGCGGCAGCAAAGACAACGAACGCGCCAAGCGTTTATCACCGTAGCTGCTTAGTGGTTTGTCGTCATACAACACTTGGCCAGAAGCGGGTTTATTGATGCGTACCAAGGTTTTTAATAGTGTCGATTTACCGCAACCATTTGGACCAACTAGTGCGGTAATTTTACCTTGAGGAATCGACAAAGAGAGATCTGGAATGATGGTCTGTTTGCCGTACGCGACGGATAAGTTCTGCGTTCGTAACATGCTTACCAACCTCTATAACGATACAAAAGAAAAATGAAATATGGTGCGCCAATAACAGATGTCAGCACTCCCGCTGGTAGCTCAATTGGTGGCTGTAAGCCTCTCGCTAAACCATCGGCGCAAATCACCAACAAAGCGCCAAGGGTTGCAGCGGCTGGAATCAACAACTTGTGGTTGTGGCCAAACAGCAAACGCGCAAGATGCGGCGCAAGCAGGCCAACAAAGCTGATCGTGCCTGCCACAGACACACTGATACTCGCCAATAGCACGGCAGCAATCAACGCAAGAATTTGGATCTGTCTTGGTTTCGTGCCAAGTGTAGTGGCGCTTTCTTCTCCCAGTCCCATAACATCTAGCCGCCAAGCCAGCCAAAACGCCAATGGTAGTAGCAGCAATAGAGCACTCCAAATAAACGGCACTTGTTGCGAATTTCGTCCCCACAAACTGCCGGTTAGCCATACCATCGCCGTGTTGATTTCGATAGGGTGCACAATCAGAAGAAAATCGATACCGCTGGCTAAAAATGCGCTGACAGCAACACCAATCAGCGCCAAACGTGCTGGTGTTGGTTTCGACCAGTAAGCCAGCACAGCAATAAAGCCAGCAGCAAGCAAGCCTCCCGCCATGGCGACCATCGGCAACATTGCCACTGGCGCATTCGGATACAGCACCAAACAAGCGGTAGCCGCCAGTCCTGCTCCGGCGCTTATCCCCATTAAATCTGGTGAGGCAAGTGGATTACGGATGACGCCTTGAACTAAAACGCCTGACAGCCCCAACCCTGCGCCCACGCCAATGGCGAGCAACATTCTCGGTAATCGATATTGGTGAATCACAAAGTCCGAGTCAGAGAAAGAAAACAGCAATGCAAAAACCTGTTGAGCCGACATGTTCGCCGCACCAACAAACAGCGTGAGAGAAGACGCAATCAGCAACAATCCAACTAATGCAAACAGTTTGGTTTGATTCATCATGATGATTTCCTCATTGTAATCGCGATAAAGCAAGGTGTGCCCAACAGCGCGGTAATCACGCCCACTGGCGTTTCAGCCGGAAAGGCAATCGCGCGTGATAAAGCATCTGACCACGTCACCAATGCCGCGCCACACAAGGCGGAAACCGGAATGAGAATGTGATAGTTGTGACCAACAATCGGGCGTACCAAGTGCGGCACTAACAACCCGACAAAGCCAATTGGTCCAGCAATCGCTACGCTAGTTCCTGCCAACAGCACAACCGCTAAACCACTGATAAATCGCGTAAGACGAATGTTACCACCCAACCCGACAGCAACTTCGTCCCCCAACGCGAGTAAATTTAAGTTTCGCGCTAAGCCCATGGCGAGCACCAAACCTAAAGTCGCAAAAGGCCACAGTTGTTGCCACTGCTCAGAATCTACCGCGGAGAGTGAACCCGTTAACCAATGCAACACGCTGTAAGCCATGTCATCCGCCAAAATTACCGACGCACGAGTTAACCCTATCAGCAGTGCACTGATGGCAATGCCCGCTAGCACTAAACGCAATGGGTGAGAACGCGCGGAGAAAAAACCGCCCAACAACATGACCGCACCACCACTTAGTAGCGCGCCGAGTACTGCGTTGATGATTGGGTTCAATTGACTAAAGAATGGTACGCCGATAGACGCCAAGGCCATAAAACAAGCCGCGCCAGCATTAATGCCGAGAATGGATGGCGACGCCAAAGGGTTACGAGTCAATCCTTGCATCAGCACTCCGGATACCGCAAGCGAAGCGCCAATTAATAACCCAGCATAGGCACGAGGCGCACGCAGCGTCGCGAGGATTTGATGCAGCATATTGCCCTCATCAAACGCAAACCAATAGCTTGTCAGATCATTAACGCTCAAAGAAAAGTTGGACCAGCCAATCATTGATGCTGCATAGCCTGAGAGCGTACACAACGCCATAGCACAGACAAACAAGCTCGCTTTCCAATGCGATTTGCTAACCGAAGACGCGCTTTCCGAGCTTATCGCCGCACTCATGAGCGCTCCAATAACGCTTCAAGATTGCGGGCAATTTCTTCCGCAGCCAACATGCCGCGATTTAACGACCACAGTTCAGGAGAAACCTCAACAAGTTGCTGTTTTTTTGCAGCAGTTAGCAACTTAAACAATGGATTTTTGCGCCACTCATCCACAATATTTGGTTGAGAGTAAAGTCCAACTAACAACCAATCAGGGTTGGTTTTTAGTAAAAGTTCGAAACTGGTTGGGATATACGCTTTTTGCTCAGATGGAGCCAGCGGGCTTTGAATGCCCAGCGTACTCAAAACGCCACCAGCGTAAGAAACCGGGCTATGCAGCCACATCCCTTTGTCAGAAACCACACCAAACTGAATGGTTTCTTGTGTTGCAAAATGCTGTTTGAACTCCGCCATTGTCTGTTTGTGCTGCTCAATGCGTTGTGTCATTTTCGCTTGTTTGCCAATTGCCACGCCGATTTTGTGTGCGGATTCGAGATTTTCTTGATATGTCTCACCACGGCTTTTTAACAGCAAAGTTGGCGCAATTCGCTGCAAATCTTGATAAATCGCGCGATGACGTTCTGCATCAGCAATGATCAAATCCGGCTTGAGCACCGCAATCGCCTCTAAACTCGGTTGCGAGCGCATGCCGACCGATTGCCAAGGCTCAACCTTGGCACGAACAGCAGAAATGACTCGTGTGGCATCGTTGTCATCGGCGACGCCTACCGGTGAGACATCGACTGCCGCTAATGCATCGACAAACGAAAATTCTAAAACCACAATACGTTGAGGTATCGCTTCTAGCTCAAAAGTGCCTTGCTCATCTTGCACGCTGCGCACCTGAGAAAATGCGCTAAATGACATCAAAGCTGAGCTCAGTAGCATCAGCAAAACGGTTGAAAAGTGTTTGATCGTAAATTGTTTTTTATTTTTCATCTTGCTTTTTCCAGTGCTAAGAGTTTTCCAGTACCTAAGATCGGCAAAGTCGCCAAGGTAAATTGGCGACTTTTCTTTTCAAACTCGGTGAACGAAACGCTTAAAACTGATAGTTCAGATCCAGTGTATAAGAGCGTCCCGGAGCTGGGTACCGACCAACTGGGCTGGTATCAATCCCGCGGAAGTAATACTCCTCGTCAAACAAGTTGTTCACCGCAACATTCATGCGTAACTTGCCTTTGTCGTCTTTGTATAAATCCGTCCCCAAGTTGAAGTTCCACACCATGTAAGATGGTACTTTACCCGTTGCGCCTGTTGCATCTTCGGCACTGGTGTTGGCGTTATCGGTATACGAATCACTGAAGTAGAAGCCCGATAGCGTGGTGTCCATGCCGTAAAATGCGTAAGTTGCATCCCAACCAAGCTGATGCTTAGAGGTGTAAGGCAGTTGATTACCTTTATTCGCGCCTTCTTCTTCAAGCGTAGCGTCTAGATAGTTGTAGCTTGCGCCTAAACTCAGTGCAGGTAGAACTTCAGGCACATAACGAGCAGAAAGCTCTATGCCTTGGTGAAGTGTTTTTCCGATGTTATCGAAAGTCTGCGTTGAGCTTTGCCATTGCAATTGATCTTCAAAGTCGATGCGATAAAGTGCAGCGTTAAAGCTGGTCGCATCTTGGGTGTAACGCGCGCCGACTTCGTAGTTCCAAGCCAGTTCGCTACCTTCTTCACCCAAGCCTCGGATGTAGGCAATTTGTGGCGCACGAAGTGATTTTTGCGCGTTCGCATACGTCACCCACTGATCAGTTAAGTTGTATGCCACCGTCAAACCTGGCAACCATTCCGTCACGGTGTTGTCTGCTGTTTGTTTTTTACCACGATCGGTAAACGTCATTCGAACCGACTCAACACGCAACCCAGGCGTTACCTTCAATGTATCATTGAACAAACCAATTTCGTTGCTAACGTATCCAGCAAACGCGTCCGTATCTAAATGCCAATCACGCGGAACGCTGGTTGCACCACCGGCGATTGGAGTCTGAGTGAGTTTGTAGTCGATGTCTTCGTTAACATAACGGGTACCCACGATCCAGTTTTGAGTAACGGATTTACCTTCGCCAAAGTACATCGCCATTTTTGGCTCTATACCATACACGGTAAATTCACGTGGAGAGGTACGAACGTCCGTCGCTGGCAGAGCCGGATCCGCCCAATGGCCACCCGCGCTGTTAAAGCCCCACTTGAAAAGACGCTCTGACTTATGGCCAAACGTTAGCACTTCTAGCTCGGCACTGTCGGCAAATGGCAAATCGTGGATGTACTTAACACTCCAGCGTGTCGACTTACCTTCATAATCATCGTAAGGACGTTTCGATTGGTGACGATCTTGTTCGTAGTCTTGTGGCGAAAGTGCGCCCGGCATTTGCGTTTCAGCATCGTAACGTTGCAGGAATGCTTGAATCTCTTGAGTGTCACTCAATAGCCACTGTGCTTTAGCTTGAAAGTTCTTCACGTCCGTATCGGAATGTTCACGGAAGCTTTCACCTTTTAGGAAGTTACCTTCCAACTGTAGTGCAAATGTGTCGCTTAACCAGCCGCCCGTGCGTAGGTAAAAATCATTCAGCGGCGCATCACCGCCATCAAACACGGTAAGGCGGTTACTGATTTCAGTTTGCCACGTGTGTGGAATCGGTTTGGTCACTAAGTTGATCACACCACCGACGTTGTTTGGGCCGTACTGTACTGCAGCACCACCGCGTACAATGTCAATACGATCAAGCATCGACAGTGTTGCTGGGAAGATAGACTGACCAGTGTGACCATATGGCGCAAGTGTTAGCGGTACACCATCCATCAAGAACTGAGCATGACCACTACGGCTTGCTTTCAAACCACGTACGGAAATGTTGGGCAATACGCCCGTTCCGCTTTCATCCTGAACTTTAATACCCGGCACGCGCTGTAGCGCGTTATCAATCGAGCCTGCGGCGGTTTTCTCGATTTGATCGCGGGTAATGACGGTACGAGCACCTGGGTACTCTTTGACGTCTTCAATTTCAGATTTACCAATCACGCTACCAGTGACAACGACGGTTTCCATCGCGGTAGTTTGTTCTGTTTTAGCAGGAGCGGCAACCGCGCTCATGGATGTGGCAGAAGCGATTGCAATCGCAAGCACACTGTAAGTGGTAGACAAACCAGCACGTACACGCACTTTACCATCCAAATTCTGGTAAGACATTAAGATCTCCTTTGCGAGAAATTGAGCCTCGGGCAGAATACATCCCGTAAGCTCTCGGGGCTAAACATCCTCAATATGAGGTAAAAATTGGCTAACAGGCGCTAACTACGCACAAAAAGCCTAGAACTGATATCCGTAGCTGAGCATAAACTCGGCTGGTGCGCCGTAGCCAATCTGGTTTAAGCCAGACGTGCCGTTTGTTGCGCCAAGAATGTATTTCTCATCCAAAATGTTGTAAGCGTTCGCTTGGATTTTATGACGACCAGTGGTGTACGCCGCCATCAAATCCACCGTTGTGTAATCGCCAAGTGCGACAGCTTCGTCGTTACCTGCGTAACGGTCGCCCACGTACTTCACACCACCGCCTAAACGCCAGTTGTCATCCAATTGGTAAGTGCTCCAAAGAGAGAACAAGTGGTCTGATACATCGTTCGGCTTTTTGCCTGTGGCTTTGTCTTCCGCGTCCAAGTAGCTGTAACCCACAGAGATGTCCCACTGTTTGGTGATTTGACCGCGAGCCTCTAATTCAATACCTTGGTGACGCACTTCAATTTTATCGATCACATCGCCGTCCACGTTAGTTTGTGGTTGCTCTTGATCAATCTGGAACAGTGCCGCATTCAACATTAATGCGTTATCCAAAAGGTACGCTTTCGCACCCACCTCTTTTAAGTCGGTGTGGAAGAATTCCGCCAATTTTGGATTGATGTAGATACCAGCGTACGGTAACTGCCAAGAGCGCGCTAAACTGGCGTATACGGATGTGTCGGAATTGATGCGGTATACCAAACCAGCACGGTAGCTGACTTTGTCATCATCCAATTTTTCCTTATCTGAGCCCGCTTTTTGTTGTTCGAGTTCCATCGAGTCGTAACGCACGTTACCGATCAAAGAAAGGTCACCCCACGTATAGACGTCTTGCACATACAAACCTGTCGTGGTGGTGGTATTGTCACGAAATGGCTTAAAGCCCGGATCAGGCGCTGGACCAACGACTGGGTCGTAGATATTTTGCGGAGGAAGCGTTTTGTCACTTGCCAACGTTAGGTCGATATCGATCTGGTTGAAATCTGCACCCACCATCAATTGATTGTCCCTGGTTTCCCAAACCAACTCAGATTGTAAAGTGGTCGTAGTACGTGGATCGTAACCAAAGTTGTTGACGGTTTGAGACACTTCATTACCCGTCACTTTGCCCTGACGCGTGCCTTTTTGCTCAAGTTCGATATGGTTGAACGCCGCTCGGTTGTTCCATACCCATTGATCATTCAGACGCCATTCGTAATCCACCGCAATACGGAGACTGTCTGACTCCTGATAGTCGTTTGTGCCGCCAAAGTAAGTGCTTACTGGCAAATCAACTGGCTTGCCATTTTTTGATGGCACACCACGATACGGCACTAGTTCTTGATGGGCGTATTCCACGTCAATATCAATGGTGTGACCTTCCGCTGGTAACACACGAATGGTCGGTGCAATGAAGAAATCGTTTGAATCAACATGATCAACGTACGAGTCGGCTTGACGGTATTCCAAGTTAATACGCCCGTTGACCTTATCTGTAAACGCCATTGAGCTGTCGACCTGACCAACATATTGGTTGTTGCTGCCTACACTACCGTTTACGTGAGTAAAATTCTCACCGTTAGCGCGTTTCGTCACCAAGTTGATGATGCCCCCAGCCGAACCACGGCCATACAAAGCACCCGCAGGGCCTTTCACAATTTCAACGCGTTCAACGTTCGCTAAGCTGCGGTAAGACTGCAACGTACCGTCATCTCGCAAGCCATCACGGTACATATCGTTGAGTGAATCAAAACCACGGATCATGAACTGATCGCGGCTGCCTTCGCCCAAGGTGTTATTGACCCCGGCTACCCCATCTAGCGCATCCACTAAGCGCACCGCGCCTCGGTCTTGCATTTCTGTTTTCGTTACTACGGATACCGCTTGTGGCACATCAAGCCATTCCACATCGGTTTTGGTGCCTGATTGAGGCATGTGTTCAGCATAACCTTCGTACTGATGCCCGAAGACTTGAATCGTTTCAGTTGCTGATGAGGTTGAGTTCGTCTCTTCTGAAGCCACTGCGCTTGGTGCTACTAGTGAAGAACCAATCGCGACCGCCAAGGGGGTCAGGGTCAATAATTTATTCATTCCATAATTCCGTTTAGTTGTTATAAAGCCAACGGATGGAAATAAGAACAAATATTATTTCTATTTGCAATATTAATTTTATGCTCTATATTTATTTACCCTAAAAACACAACTAACAACAAAAAAAACCAAACATAATAACAATAAACACTAAAACTTCTGCCCTCCGTCTCGCGAGAGGCACATTGGAAGACGACCGTGAGCGACTTTATCAACGTTAGAAGAAAATGTTAGAAAATTAGGAAAGCTCATGAAATCTACGATGATTATCGTAAGTCATGTCGTTAACGATGCAGTCACTCACGGCTTCGTGCCTGCAGCTAAAGCGATGGACCTTCACGTCGTTCTTATCACCGACCATAAGCTCAGCCATTTAGAGCTGGCGAGTCGTGATAGTCACTTTAATCCGGATACCATTCTAGAATGTGATGTCTTCAACCCATTAGAACTCATCGAAACCATCACGGAGCATGAATTAAAGCCAGACGCTATTTTTAGCAATAGTGATCACTTACAAACTTCCACCGCCATCTGCGCGCAATTTTTTGGCCTCCCATCCAAAGATTGGTCTGTCACGTTAAAGGCCAAAAACAAACACTTAACTCGACAAGTGTTAAATGAAAAATCCTTACCCAACACACAAAGCTGTTTGCTGCATCGCCATTCGAATGTGGCATTAGGCATGGCCTTCCCTGTCGTAGCAAAACCCAAAGAAGGCGTGGCAAGTTTAGATGTACAGCGCTGTGACTCCCAAAGCGAGCTCGATGCTTACTGCGAGGCGTTTTGGCAAAAGCACCCAAACGCCGCCATTCTGGTGGAGCAATTCCTTCAAGGGCCGTTGGTTACGCTCGAAACTTTAGGAGATGGTGAGCGCCTTATCGCCGTGGGCGGTTTTGATGTGTCGCTCTCTGAACCGCCTTACTTTATCGAAACAGCCGCAGACTGGAACGGACCAAACGGCATTGCTCACCGAGAAGCTTGCTTGGCTCAACTGAAAGCGTTCGGCGTTGGCTTTGGAGTTTGCCACAGCGAATTTATCATCACGGAAAACGGCCCAGTTCTGGTGGAAATTAACTACCGCAGCATTGGGGACGGTCGCGAATTCTTACTCAACAATCTCGCTCACTTCGGTTGGTTTAGCACAATTTTGGGTCTGCATTTGGGCCGAAGATTGGATGGCGATTACCAAATTCATGGCTCAGCACACGTGCACTACGTGGTTGCGGAGCACAGTGGTGTGATTGATGGAGATTCGACCTCCTTCATCCAACACGATGGCGATGTCATCACCCAGCAACAGGTACTAAAAACCGCTGGAGAACACTTCCAACAGAGTTATTCCAATAAGGATTATCTCGCCCGAATTTCGATTGTCTCACCATCAGGGCGAAACCTCGACCAAGCGCTGCAGAACGCGCTTAGCAATTTCGATCTAGCTCCGACTCGTGAGGTGGCAGCATGAATGACAACGCTTTGTATCTAACGCAACGATTGATCGACACTTGCTTACGCGAAGACATGTTTGGCATTTTGTCGAAAGCCAAGTTCAGTAGCGACGCGCCAAAAGGGGTAATTGTTCCTCAAGGCGAGCAAGTCTGGCTGATATTTGCCAACTCTGATTTCACGTTGTATTTACCCGTTGCGCCAACGTATTACATGCAGCACTGGCGCTACGGCCACGCCTATGACGAAACACCACAAGGTTGGTGGGTGGAGAAAAATGGCCAAGTCGAGCATCAACAGCATTACAAAGAGTGGATTGCGCTACTAACGACACTGGCGCACGAGAGCTCTCACGAGTTGCTGGCGGGATACCTTCAAGAACTGGAATGTGCAGAGAAACACAAAGCGCTGTGTGACCAAGCGTTTCATCATCATGCAGACCACATTTCTCAACCAATATCCGAGCTTGGTTCTTGGCATCAAAAACTGCTGCTAGCCGACCAGATCGCTTCTTACCTTGACCACCCGTACTATCCAACTGCGCGGGCGAAGTTTGGCCTGAGCGATGAAGACCTTGCTAAGTACGCGCCCGAGTTCGCACAAAGCTTTGCTCTGCATTGGATTGCGATTGAAAAATCACTGGTGACATTAACCAGCGGACAACCTGATTGCTGGCCAACAATGGAGCAAGTGGGGCTTCCTGCTGATTTTGCACTGAGCCACGTTCTGTTCCCTGCACATCCGCTCACCCTGCGATCTTTAGAAGCCTTACCCGAAGGTGTGATAGAAGCGCCTTTAACGTATCTAGACGTGACGCCGACGCTTTCCGTTCGTACTGTGGTCGTCAACGAGGCACCGCACATTCACATCAAGGTTCCGCTGATCATGCGATCGCTAGGCACGAAAAATATTCGCTTAATCAAGCCTTCAACACTGTATGACGGCCACTGGTTTGAACGCCTACTCAGCCACCTTGAACAAACGGACGCCGACTTAAACAGTCGCTTGTTCCATTGCAACGAAAAACACGGTGGACACATCGGCGAGGATAAAACCTTCGCGTACATCGTACGTGAGTACCCACTTACTCATTGCGAAGACAAAGCGTTAGTTCCGGTTGCAGCACTAGCAAGCCCAATGCCTGACGACCGCTTGTTCTTAGAACACTTGGCAGAGCAGTACTATCAACAAGATACGCTGGCGTGGTTCAAAGATTACGTCGACCTATTATGCCAAGTACACCTTACCTTGTGGCTTCGTTATGGCATTGCATTGGAGTCCAACCAGCAAAACGCCATCATTGCATTTGATCAACAGGGCAAAATGACGCTCGCGATGAAAGACAACGACGCAGCGCGAATTTGGCCAGAGCGCTTCCACTTTGCAACAGAGCATGCTGCCGAAAAACACGGCGCAAAACTACTTCCAGTGGATTGCGATGAACTGCTCGATCAACGCATCAAAGTCGACAATGAATTGGCGCTCGGTCAGATGTTTACCACCATCACATTACAACTGGATATCGCAGCGATTGTAGAAGCCATGGCAGCGAAGGGCATTGCCTCTTCAGCATCGCTTTACGCCATCGTGGCCAAAAGCATTTCAGAACAACTCAACCGATTAGAAGGCGAAGGGTTAGAGACGAAACTGGCACGCGAGTTACTGCAAGAGGCGCCTGATTTGTACGCCAAGTACTTGTTGAGCTCTGGCAGTTTGCTCTCGAAAGAAGCCTCCGGCGCGAGCGACATCAATAAGTTCTATGGTTTGTCGGCCCCGAACTTCTTACTGCTTTCTAGCGAAGAAGCGCAACGCGCCTACATAGAAGCCATCAAAAAAAGCGTACGTTAACGATTATGACCAAACTCATCTACAGTGTGTTGTTGTGCCACTTTATCGCTGCGTTTGCCGCGTTAGGTATGCCGCTATTTCTACCCGTCGTGTTGCCAACGTTAGGCGCAAGCATTGATGCGGACTGGGCAGGGGTATTGTTTATCCTACCTACGTTTTGTACTGCGTTGGCGGCGCGATTTTGGGGCAACTTTGCCGATCGCTACGGTCGCCGTCGCTCACTCTTGCGTGCGCAACTTGGCCTTGCAGCAGGGTTTGCGCTGTGCGGCTTGGCAGACAACCTCGCCATGTTTGTGTTTGGTCTTATTGTTCAAGGAACCTTTGGCGGCACCATGGCCGCCTCGAACAGCTACTTATCTAGTCAAATTAAAGAAGCCAAAACACTCGGCAAGTCACTCAATAAAACCCAACTATCTGCTCGCTTAGCGCTGATCGTTGCGCCCATTGGGCTCGGCTGGAGCTTGTCAGAGACCAACCCGCTCAACGCGTACCTGTGGTTATGCGTTTTGCCTTTAATTGCTATGGGCATCACGCTAACACTGCCAGTGGATAAACCCGCCGAACAAAACCTCGAAAAGCCAAACTCAGAATCTCGGCAAGAAAAACCGGTTGCACGGAAAAACGCAATGCATGCCATTCGTTGGATCTTCTTTGCTCAATTCGGGTTTGCGTTTTCTATGGTAGTGACCTTTCCTTATTTCTCGCCGTTTGTGCAGCAATATGGCATCACTAACCACGCATGGATCGGTTTTTTGTACGCACTGCCGCATGGCGTCTATCTGTTGCTGGCAGGCAAAATCCACGTGTTGTCAGATGGGCTGAATCGCCATCAACCGCTGCGCACGTTGTGGCTTGGGTTTGCATTGCTTGCCGTGAGCTCTGCCTTGCATTTGATTGCATCCGAAACCGCACTCATTGCTGCGAGAATTATCTTCGGCATCGCGATGGTGTGTTGTTATCACGGATTGCATCAGCATCTTGCGAGCAATCTGGATCGCAAACTCAGTGGCAAAGTATTTTCTCGCTTTGATGCCATGTCCAAATGGGGTGGCGTGGCAGCGGGATTTTGCGCTTCTTTCATTTCTAGCTTGGGGCTACTTGAGGTTCCTTTCCTACTTTCTGCGATAGTCAGCGTAATCACCTTGATCGCGCTGGTTCTCCATTCAAAATTTGGAAATCAACATGTTACAAACTCAATCATCTCAGACTAGCGAGTTGCGCGCGCATGATGTGCAGCTCAATCGCGAGAAGGCCCAACTCAACACGATAATGGGTGTTCTTAATTGTTACTTACGTGAATTTGCGCTACCGAATCAACAAGTGGAATGGCACTACCAATCGACATCGCTACCCCAAACGTTAAAACGCAACTATTCCGCCAAGCAGCGGGTAGCCGTTCATCTTTCTCAACAAAATGGCGTGCTGGTTTTGCCGATTCACTACGCGAGCAAACTGGGCAAAATCAAATTGGCAGAACTGCCGTGGGCGAAAATGCCGGGATCTGGTTGGGCGAAATTGGATGCCACGCAAACTCTTACGCTTTTGCTTAACTATCTCAAGCAGGTATTGGCGATCCCATTTAACCATGAGCTGATCGAACAACTGGAAAATAGCGTGCTGGTTACCGAGCAGTTTCTCAACGTCGCGCCCAAATCGCATCACAACGAGTTTATCGCTTCGGAACAGTCTCTGATTTGGGGGCATACTTTCCATCCGACCCCAAAAAGTCGTTCGGGCGTCACCATGGATGATCTCTTGGCGTTTTCTCCAGAAGTCGGCGCGCAAGTCCCGCTGTACTGGTTTGAAGTGGATACGTCCTTACTTGATGTGCTGAGTTCCGACGGAGAAGCTAACCCTGCGCAGCGCATGCTACAACAGCTCGCGCCACAACACGCCACCAGCAATGGGAAGACCCTCTACCCTTGCCATCCTTGGGAAAGCTACACCATTTTGAGCAACCCAAGCGTGAAGCGCGCCATTGAACAAGGCAAGATCACGCCACTGGGTTTAGGTGGTGAAAAGATGCAGCCGACCTCTTCAGTTCGTACCCTCTACCACCCAGATATGGACTGGTTTGCGAAATTCTCCATCAACGTACGATTAACCAATTGCGTGCGCAAAAACGCGTGGTACGAACTCGACAGCGCCGTGCAACTCACGTCGATTCTCAAACCAATTCGAGAAAACGAACAGCTGCACAACCCCGTATTTAAAGTGATGACAGAGCCTTACGCCACCACGTTGAATCTAGAAAGTGTCGCTGAGCACAACTGGGACGACAACACCAAAGCACGCGAATCGTTTGGGATTTTGTATCGCGAAAATTTCTCGCTGAGCGAAGTCGACATCTTAAAACCAACCCTCGCTGGCGCTCTGTTTGCTTACGACAAAAACGGCAACAGTTGCATTGCTCAACGCCTTAAAAACAAAGCGCGTACTACGCAAAATCGCTATTCCGACATCGCGACACTGTGGTTTGAACGCTATTTGCATTGCCTGATCCCGGGCGTGTTTAATTACTACTTCAAACACGGGGTGGCGTTTGAGCCGCATTTGCAAAACACCTTAATTGGCTTTGAGCAAGAGATGCCGTGTTGTGTTTGGATTCGTGATTTGGAAGGCACTAAATTACTGCCGGAGTTCTGGCCAGCAGAAACATTAACTGACTTGTCTGAACGCGCGCGACAATCGGTTTACTACAGTCGCGAACAAGGCTGGAATCGCATCGGATACTGCACCTTTATCAACAATATCAGCGAAGCGATTTTCTTCATCGCAGAAGGTGACGAGCCACTAGAGCAAACGCTATGGAATGCGGTGCAAAGTGCCATTGTGCGTTGGCAATCAGTGAATGGAAAACAGCCGGAACTAGAAGCGTTGCTGAATGGCGGTCACTTCCCGAGCAAAAATAATTTCACCACGCGTTTGATGCAAAAAGCCGATAAGGAGTCGGGCTATACCCAAGTCGCCGCGCCTTGGCAGCAACACGAAAAAGGAGCGCAACATGTCTAATTCACTCTCTCTACCGACACGCGTTTGCCAACAAGTTCACACGCTCGCACAGCAGCAAAATCAACCCTTGTGCGCGTACTTGTATGACCTAAGCGCCTTAGAAGAACACATCAAACAACTGCGTCACGTTTTGCCGAGAAATGTCGAGCTATTTTACGCAGCCAAAGCCAATCCATCGGGCCCGATTCTTAAAACGCTCGCGCCGTATGTCGATGGTTTTGAAGCGGCATCTGGCGGGGAGTTGACACACCTCCACCAGCAACAACTCGATAAGCCATTGATCTTCGGTGGCCCCGGAAAAATGCTAAGTGAATTGCAACAAGCGATTGAGCTTGATGTTGATGCAATTCATGTCGAAAGCCTCACCGAGCTACAACGCATTGGAGCACTAACCGAGCGCCTCAACCGCCCTGCTTCGATCTTTTTGCGTATGAACATCGATATTGGCGACATCACGCTCAGCAAGTTGGCGATGGGCGGCAAGCCGACTCCATTTGGCTTGGACGAGTCCGAGCTGAGTAATGCTTTGATGTTGCTGCGCGATTTCCCGCAAGTGTCACTCAAAGGCTTCCATTTTCACTTGATGTCGCATCAACTCGATGTTGAACGTCACTTAGCGTTAATGCAGCGCTATTTCCAAGTCGTGAAAACGTGGCAGCAGGAGTTCGAACTCAGTGAGCTGATGATCAACTTGGGCGGCGGCATGGGGATTAACTACCAAAACCCTGAGCAACACTTTCCGTGGATGGAGTTTTGCGACAAGTTGGAATTCCTCATCGCCAAAGAGCAAGTGCAAGACTGGACACTGCGTTTTGAATGCGGACGTTTCATCACGGCGGCATGCGGTTATTACGTGATGGAAGTACTGGATATTAAGGAAAATCTTGGCGAAAACTTTGTCATCGCGCGCGGAGGAACTCACCACTTCCGCACGCCAGCGGCGCAGAGCCATGATCATCCATTCGTCATCCTGAAAAGCGAGCAACACCATGAGATTTCTCATCCAATTCAGCATGCACAAGCGACCTTTGTCGGCCAGCTTTGTACGCCCAAAGATGTGCTGGCACGCAATCAACACGTCGCCCACGTCGATATTGGTGATTACGTTGTGTTTACCTTAGCGGGCGCCTATGCGTGGAACATCTCCCATCAAAACTTCTTGATGCATGAACCGCCGATCTTCCACTATTTTTAAACGGCATACTTCGCTTTACTCAGCCCCAATCATTGGGGCTTTTTTATTCCACTCGGCACAAATTAATTGCCATTAACCGCTTTGCGAAATAGCAATAATGCGTTTTATCAGCTCGTCGGGTTCCATCTTGGGATTGCGGTAAAAACGGAAGATTTCCGAGTTTATCGCTTGCTGAGCAACCGGATTGACCGCCATTGAATCAATCATACTCGGCACAGCGAGGTTGTGTTTAACGCCGTAGTGAAAGTCTTGATATGACTGGACCTGACACGGATTAAAATCGCTGATGTCGATATCGGTACGCACCGGAATCGAGCCTTTTACCTTATTGAACTTAGCTTGAAACTCGACGTCTGCCAGCGCGCTTGCGGTTTGCTGAGCCGCCTCGGCAGAAAACGACTTGCTCGACATAAACACCAAGCTGTCCATGTTGTAGAGGAATACACCATCGCTGTCCGGCGTTGGGTAACAGCCGACCTCTTGCGGAACCGAGACTTGATTGACGAGCAGCTCACCTAATATCCAATCACCGCCGATTTGAAACAGTGCTTGACCGTCGGCTAGCGCTTGGGTCGCCGTATCCCACTTACTGTCGGGCAATTGGTTGTCGATCAACAAACTCAGGCGGCGAAATTGCGTCAACGCTTGGCGCAGGGTATCACTGTCGATGCTGTCTCGCTCAAGTTTAACCATTGCATTGGTGTAGAACTCAACGCCGCCAGTGGAGATCACTAAGTTCTCGAAAAGTTGGGCGACTTGCCACGGCTGCTCACCGACCGCGATTGGTACGATGCCATTTTGCTTCGCAAGCTCCATGGCGGCGAACATTTCTTGCCAATTTTTCGGCGCGGAAAGATTCAGTTGTTTAAGCAGCTTGTGGTTGACCCACAACCAGTTCAAGCGGTGCAGCGTAAGTGGCAGGGCGATATAGCCGTTTTGTGTTTTATTGATTTCGATAGACAGCGGGTAGAGCACCTCGTCCCAGCGCTGCTCATCGGCAACCGCATTGACGTTGTGCAAAATACCGATGGCATCCCACGCCTTAATACTTGGCCCTTCGATTTGCGCGAAGCTCGGTGGATTGCCCGCCAGCGCGCGAGCTTGCAGTACCGTCATCGCGCTGTCGCCACCACCGCCTAGCACCGGGCTTTGTAGCAGCTCAATATCGTGCCGTTTTAGCTGAGCTTTAAGTGTTTGCAGCGCTTGCTGTTCGCCGTCAGAAGTCCACCAATGTAAAAACTCTACCCCTTGTGGCGACTCAGCGTGAGCGACGCAAGGGGCGATCAACAGTGGGAACAAGAATGCCAGTTTGTTCATAGTCAGTCTCTCGGGAAAGTCAGCGTGGCGCAGAGGCCGCCAAACTGAGAATGGCTCAGCAACAAGTTGCCGCCATGAGCCTTTGCAATACTCTGTGAAATGGTTAACCCCAGCCCACTGCCTTCTTTATCGTTGCTAGCGCGGAAGTATGGCTGGCAGAGCTTTTCAAGTAATAAATCGTCAACACCGTCACCGTGATCTTCAATTTCAATCTGGATCGACTCTGGGCTTTCACTCAGCGTAATGTCCGCTTGATGGCCGTATTTGAGCGCGTTATCGACCAGATTCTGAATGCAGCGCTTAATCGCTAACGGTTTACCTGCAAAGTGGGTGCGGATTTCACCGTGGATGCGAATTGTGTCCGGCGCATCGGCGATATTGGAGGAAATGTGCTGAATCAGTTGGGTGAAATTGATCGGCTCGATTTCCTCGTGGATATCGGTCTCTTTAATGCATTGCAATGCGCCTTTTACCATCAAATCTAGGTCGTTACTCAGGCGGATAAAGCGTTCTCGGTCGGCGTCGTCATCCAGCATTTCCGCCCGCAGTTTTAGGCAGGCTATTGGCGTTTTCAGATCGTGTGAAATGGCACTGAACAGCATCTCGCGGTCTTTAATGTGGCTGTCGATGCGTCGGTTCATTTTGTTAAACGCACGTACCGCCGCTTTCAGTTCGTTACTGCCGCGCTCAGAGACTTCGGGCACGTCTAATCGGCTCGACATCAGGGTTGCGGCTTTTGCCAGCTCTCGAATGGGTTGAATTTCTTTACGAACGATAAACCAGGTACACAACAGCAGCATTAGCGCGGACAGTAATAGCGTGAGCCATTGGCGCAGCTCAAAATAGTTAGTCTCTAGGTTGATGTAAGGCGCGGGTAGCACCGCCGCGAGATAAAACCATTCGTTCTGTGCGACTTCGACCTGCATCACCAGAATAGGCGGATTGAGGTCACCAAACGAAAGCGAATAATGCGCCCACAATAGCGGCAGTTCGTCGATAGGTAGCTCGTTGTTGAACACTTTGAGTTTGTCGCGCTGGGTGAACTCCACCTCGATATTAGGAATGCCGCTCAACTCACTTTCTAATACCTCGCGAACTTGGTTGATGACCAACGTTTTGCGTTCGCTCTCCGGCAGCGGGTCGACGTTAATCTGGTGATTGTTGAGTGAGACGAAGAAGCGCGTACCGCCCATATTGCGTAGTTGATTGAGCACCAAGTGGCGGTATTCCGAAGGGAGGGTTTGAAAGAAGGCGATGGTAGAAGAAGCACTCAGTGCTAAGCTTTTGACCGTGGTGGTCAGGCCTTCTTTATCGCGTTCGCTGGCGTGTTGATACCAGATAATCCCGGATAATACCTGTGCCAAAATGATCACCAGCAACAAGAACACACTGGTGCGAACGACCAGTGATCCCGTCCAGCGTTTAATTCTCATAATGCACGTCCGTGGTCAGCATGTAGCCTTTGTTGCGCACTGTTAGGATCAGCGAACGGTCTTTATCTTCAAGGTGATGACGCAAGCGGCTGATCTGCACGTCAATACCGCGTTCAAACGGGTCGGCATCGCGTCCCCAGATCTCGCGCGCAATGTCATCGCGAGACAATATTGATTGCGCATGGTTGACGAACAAACCGAGCAGCGACAAATCCGCGCCACTCAGTTGCTTAACCTCGCGGCTAGCAACGTGGGTCAGTTGCCGGGTTACGGTATCTAATACCCAATCATCAAAACGCACTTTACGCGTCAGTTTGCTATTGGCGGTCGATTGGCTGCGTCTCAGTATGGTTTTGATGCGTGCGAGCAGTTCACGCGGACTGAATGATTTGGTGATGTAGTCGTCAGCGCCCATTTCTAGCCCTGCGACTCGGTCGGCTTCTTCAGTGACGGCGGTCAGCATGATGATCGGGATATCGGAGTTTTTGCGCAGTTTCTGGCACAGGGTAAAACCGTCTTCACCGGGCATCATAATATCGAGGATGATTAAATCAGGATGGTGATCGTTGAGCAGTTGCCACATCACGCCGCCGTTTTCTGCGCAAAGCACTTCAAACCCTGCGCGACCAAGGTAATCTGACAATGCTTCGCGAAGGTCGAGGTTGTCATCGACGACCAGTATCTGCTTGTTTTCCATCCTACTTTCCCTGTGTCCGTCCCTGTGCCTGCCCCTGCGTTTGGCGCTGGCCAATATGATGCATTCTTAAACGCACATTCACAATCGAGCCGATTACAATTTTCACTTCTCGGTGTAAGAGATTTGTAAGCGGCCACTTACAAACTGATTGCCTTTTGTAACCTTAGGCGCCGCCTTGCTCGCTATGATCATCCTGACCTTACGTGAAACAACATGACCTGAAGGAATCAGGTCCGACAACACTGGCATTCGTCAGGAGGAAACCATGTTTGCAAGTATATTTGGACAACTACAAAAAATAGGGCGGTCGTTAATGCTGCCTGTGGCGGTGTTACCGGTGGCTGGCTTGATGCTGGGTATTGGTAACGCGGGTTTTGCGTTTATTCCAGACGCGGTCAACAAAGTGATGCTCGCCGCCGGTGAAGGCGTGTTCGGCAACATGCAGTTGATGTTTTCGGTCGGTGTAGCGCTCGGGTTATCAAAAGGCAATGACGGTGCGGCTGCGCTCGCTGGCTTAGTTGGCCTAATTATTATGAACGCATCGCTCGGTATCGTGACTGGCCTGCGCGGCTTAGAAACTGACGCCACCATCATGGGCGTTGAGACGCTGCAAACCGGGGTGTTTGGCGGCATCTTTATCGGTGCGGTCGCGGCAATCATGTACAACCGCTTCTACAACATCAAACTGCCGGAATATTTGGGCTTCTTCGCGGGTAAGCGATTTGTGCCCATTGTCACGGGTTTATCGGCGATCGTCGTTGGTGCTATCCTCGCGTTTGCATGGCCACCTGTCGGACAACTTCTTGATGCATTCTCTCATTGGGCAGCGTACCAAAACCCTGTACTCGCGTGGGCGGTTTACGGCGCGGGCGAACGTTCTTTACTCCCGGTTGGTTTGCACCACATCTGGAATGCGCCGTTCTTCTTTGAAGTCGGCAGCTATGTAGACCCAGAAACCGGCAAAGAGTTTACCGGTGAGCTCACTCGCTTCTTCGCGGGCGATAAAACCGCAGGTTATCTGTCTGGTGGCTTTATGTACTCCATGTGGGCACTACCAGCAGCGGCACTGGCGATTTACCACTGCGCGTCTCCTGAGCGTAAGAAAATCGTCGGCGGTTTGATGATGTCTGCGGCGTTGACCTCTTGGTTGACTGGTATCACAGAGCCAATCGAATTTACCTTCTTATTCGTCGCGCCAGTGCTGTACGTGATCCATATTTTCCTAACTGGTATTGCATTTGCGATCACCGCGTTTTTGGAAATCAAACACAGTACGGACTTTGCGCACGGCGCGATCCAGTTCTTCCTTTACTACCCAATGTCGACCAACGCGTGGATGTTCATCATCATCGGTCCAATCTGGGCGACGCTGTACTATGGCTTGTTCCGCTTCCTAATTGTGAAATTGGATCTGAAAACGCCGGGCCGAGAAACCAACATTGCAGAAGTGAAGATTGCCGGACAGCCTGATGAAATCGCGGTGGATGTAGTCGCTGCATTGGGCGGCAAAGCCAATATTAAGTCAGTCGATGCGTGTATCACCCGTCTGCGTGTCTCGGTGAAAGACATTGCCAACGTTGATGTTGCTAAGCTAAAAGCACTCGGCGCGCGAGATGTTTTAGTGATTGGCGACAGTTTACAAGCGATTTTCGGCACGCAGTCTGACTCAATTAAGTCAGAAGTGCACAGCGTACTCGCCACCTCCTGATCTTACCTCCCCCAATCTAGGTAAGATTTGCCAACCTCCTTGTGAGGTTGGCTTTTTCGTTTTCGGAGTAAAAAAAGCGAAGCCAATAACCAGCCCTACTTCGCCGCCGCGTTGGTTAAATTGCCCAGCACGCCGCTGATTTTGTTCAATACCTCGTCACAGCCTTCAATATGATGGCGCTGCTTTAAATACATAGGATCGTTATAAGCTAACCACGTTTTGCCTTCAGCATCTTCATACACCAACACTTTTTGGGGTAAATCGAGCGCCACTTCCTGCGCACAGATCATCAGTGGCGTGCCCACTTTAGGGTTTCCAAACACGATAACTTCGGTTGGTCGCAACGTCATATCGACTTTCGTGGCATTCTCTTGATGGTTAATGCGCGCAAAGACGTTCAACCCTTTTTCTTGCGCGATAGCGACAAATTTATCCGCCGTATCTTTTGCTGAATGCGTGCTCGCAACGGTTACCACACCCTCCCCAGCCAATGCACTCAATGACGTCAACGCCACGACCAACCCAATGATTACTTTTTTCATTTGTCGTCCCTTCCTCTCTCTGAGTCGAAAACTAGATATAGAAAAACCAAGTGTAGGAAAACTATAGAAGTCAGATTCCGCTATCGCGAATTGCACTCTACCCACTCAAGAGTCGACCGTGTAACACGGATTAATTGATTCAGATTAATAAAGCATTAACTAGCCGAGCATCAAAAGCGTGAAATACGTAACATTTGCAGCCTATTTTAGTAAGAAAGAGAAAAGTAGTGACACGCGATCAATTTGAGTTATTAGCACCCGGTGGTGATTTAGATTCCATCAAAGCCGCCATTGCCGCTGGCGCCGATGCAATTTACTGTGGGCTCGACCGCTTCAATGCTCGTAACCGAGCGACCAACCTCACCTTAGATAACTTAAATGGCGTGTTAACGTTGGCCCATCAGCACAGCTGTAAGATTTTCCTAACGTTGAATGTGCTGATTTTAGAAAGTGAAATTCCAGCGATTGTTCGCTTACTCAGCCAACTGAACACCACCAAAATCGATGGCGTGATCGTGCAAGATCTCGGTCTGGCCTACATTCTCAAACATCACTTCCCCGATTTGGATGTGCACGCTTCAACGCAACTGAACACGCATAACGAAGGCCAAATCCTCTTTCTCAACCAGCTCACCGCAAGCCGAGTAAACTTATCTCGCGAACTTAACATCGATGAAATAAAACATCTGGCGCAATTTGGTCGCGAGCACAACGTAATGATGGAAGTGTTTGTCCACGGCTCATACTGCATCGGATTCTCCGGAATTTGCTATATCAGTTCCGCTCGCAATGGTGCATCAGGTAACCGTGGACGCTGCAGCCAACCTTGTCGCGAACAGTACGAAACGACCAAAACGGGCAACAACTACCCACTCAATATGAAAGACAATTCCGCCTTTGGGGACTTGGAAGCGCTTGCCGATGCTGGCGTGTATTCATTAAAAGTGGAAGGACGAATCAAGAAATCGCACTACGTCTATACCGTGGTCGACAATTGGCGTCAGCAAATCGATCGCTTGTGCGAGGGTTTGGAACTCTCTGAAGACACCACAGAGTTATACACGGTGTTCAACCGTGATTTCTCCAACGCATTTTTGCAAGGTGATTTCGGCAAGGCGATGTACATCGACAACCCGCGCGACCACGCTGTAAAGCATTTTTCGAAGGTTTACCAATGCCAGTCTGCTGATGATGTACAAGCGGTGAAAAAGAAACTCTACGATGACAAAACCGCGATCATTGAGAAAGTGGCAGAGCAAACCAGGTCTTTCGATGTCACTTCGACACAAGTATCCGGCAGCAGCTTGAAAGGGTCGATTGATGTACCAACTCTACCAGCGTTACCTCAACCAGAACCTCGCCAAGGTGCGCCAAAATTATCGGTTCTGATCTCGTCAGCACAAGAAGCCATGCTGTGCGAATACCGCGACATTGATGTTTACTATCAATTACCAATGGGATTGTCTGGTGAACTGAGCGCGATGATTGAGTTGTTCCAAGCCAACCCAATGCTCAAACCTTGGTTCCCTGCCATTTTGATTGGCGAAGACTACCAAGCCGCGCGCGTATTTTTGGAAACCATCCAACCTGAGTTGTCGATCACCAACAACTCAGGTGTCGGCATGATCGCAAAAGAGCTCGGCTTAGGCTGGGTGGCAGGCCCACAAATGAACACGGTGAACTCATACGCGTTTAAATGCCTTCAAGACGAGTTCGCGGCAAGTGGCGCGTTTGTTTCTAACGAGCTGAATATGAAGCAGATGCGCCATATCAAGCGTCCGAAAAACATGCGCAGCTTCTACAGCATTTATCACCCGAACACTCTACTCACGAGCCGCCAATGTTTGTTCCAACAAACCGAAGGATGCCGTAAGGTGAAGGTCAACAAAGGTTGTTTGAAACGCTGTGATAAACGCACGTCTATCATCAACTTAAAAGACAATCCTTACGTGGTGCAAAAACAGAAAGGCAGCCACAATTCAATCTACAGCGAGCACAACGTCTTAAACCTGCAATTGCTGCACGATCTGCCGCAATTGTTTACCGATGTGTTGATCGATCTGCGTGATATCCAGACCGAAACGAAAGTCTCAGCAAGCAAACCTGAGTTGATTGACGCGCTCTTAGCTCTACTTGAAGATCACAGTGAACAAGCCGTCCAAACGCTGAATGCCATGATTCAACCAACAACCAACGCGCAGTATTTGAAGGGGTTGTAGGAGTTACTTGAAAGTTAAACAACGCATCGACTCTCAACATATCTTGAACACACACAGTGCACTGACTACAATAGCGCACTTTTTACGGAATTTAGGTCACACAAAATGACAGACACAGCTAAACCAGCTCTACCAGATCGCCTAGCGGGTAACCCACGTAGCCCATTCTTCATCAAAGAATGCTTCGAGCACCAAATCGGTATTCGTATCAACGGCCAAGAGCGTACTGACGTAGAAGAATACTGCATCAGCGAAGGTTGGGTAAAAATTGCTTCTCCTAAAGCAAAAGACCGTTTCGGTAACCCAATGCTAATCAAACTTAAAGGCGAAGTTGAAGCGTACTACGTGTAAGCTGACCACGCTGAATGTATTTGAAAGCTCGAGTTTGACTCGGGCTTTTTTAATGCCTGTCATATCCCTCCTCATTTAATCTCTTCCCTCTTCTTTTCAGTACAAGTTATTAAGAAATCGATGTAAATCGCTGTTTTTATCTGATTGTTGTCTAAAGTTTCTAAAGAACGAACAGCAATAAGCATTGCCAAAAGAAACGACACCTTTTGAATACAGGGAGAGGAAATGGAAAGCCCACTTGTCACACTCAAACACGCCAGCAAAAGCTTTGTCGATGGCAAAGAGACACATCGCGTGTTGGAAGGCGTCGACTTCACGTTGAACACAGGAGCGAGTGTTGCGCTGACGGGCGCAAGTGGCAGCGGCAAAAGTACTTTGCTCAATGTCATCGCTGGCTTTGAGCCGCTTTCCGATGGTGAGTTGTGGTTAGATGGCGATAACACAGCGGCTTGGAAAGACCCACAATGGAGCCGATTTCGACACCAAAAACTCGGTGTTATCTTCCAGCAATTCAACCTATTCACACCGCTCAACGTGCAGCAGAACATCGCATTCCCTCTGCATTTGAATCAACAGAAATGGAATGACTGGTGCGATTATTTGGTCGAGACTCTAGGCATCAGCCAACTTCTCGACAGGCATGTTTCTGCCCTTTCCGGTGGTCAACAACAACGAGTCGCTATTGCGCGCGCATTAGCACACAAACCTAAACTGCTACTTGCTGATGAACCCACAGGTAACCTTGACCAAAAAGCCGGCTTGGAAGTGATGAAACTACTGAGTGAAATCACCACCCAAGGCAATACGGCAGTACTGTTAGTCACCCACAGTCCTGACTGCGCTGAGTTTATGAAAACACGGCTGCGATTGGATAATAGTCAGCTACAGAACAGTCATCAAGTAAACAAACATGAGCTTCGCCATGAAGCAAGCTAAGCTATCAACCACCAGATTCACTCATACCCGACTCGCTCTGAACCTGTTTGCGGCGCACTATCGGCAGGCGCCACTTCAGGCCGCCGCAATTCTGATCGGTATCGTGCTGGCCGTGACCTTGTTTGTTGCGGTGCAAGCCATCAACCTCAATGCCAAGCGCAGTTATGCGGAATCTACCGAGCAGCTTAGCGCACAAGCTCAGAACTTAATTATTCCACCAGCAGGGCAAAACTATCTGCCTGAATCGCTCTACTTCACCCTTAGACAAAACGGGCTCAGTGCAGCACTACCTGTAATCGAAGGGCGAGTGAGAGATGAACAAGGGCGTCGCTGGTCAGTGCAAGGTAGCGAGTTGATTGCCGCCATCTCTTCGCGTTCTCGGTATTCTGCAAACGGAAAGTCAGCAGAAAACCAACAGAACGTGTCTTTGTTCGACAGTGCTTTACCTTTGCCTGAGCTTTTAGCCGGCAAGCCAATCGTGATGATGAGTCAATCTCAACATCAAAACTTAGGAGAAGTAGAAACCCTAACTCTGGACGACATTCCAACCCAAGTGGTGGTGCTACCCGACGAATGGCAGTTAGGTAGCCGAATGTTGATGGACATTGGTTTTGCCCAGCAACTGCTCAATAAACAAGGGCAGCTCAGTTACATTGCGGTTTTCCATTCGGGTGATAAAGGGAATAAAGACACGCAAGCAAATTGGCAAAGCATCATTGGTGAACAAGGACAATGGATTTCCAATAATCAAAGTACAGACCTTGGCTCGCTGACCGACAGCTTTCACCTCAATCTCACAGCAATGAGCTTACTTGCCTTTTTAGTCGGGCTGTTCATTGCCTACAACGGCGTAAAATACAGCTTGCTGAAACGCAATCGTCTGTTAGTACAAATCCAACAGGCAGGTGTTGCGCCGAGCATTGTGTTCTCTGCGCTGTTAGTTGAACTCTCTCTTCTCGTTACCATCGGTGCTTCCCTCGGTTTTGTATTGGGCATGCAGCTCAGCCATTGGTTGCATCCGACCGTAGCACTGACTCTAGAACAACTTTATGGTGCGACACTGCTGCCCGGTACTTGGCAATGGCAATGGTGGGCGCAAGCCCTGCTGCTCACATTAGCCGCAACCATATTGGCATGTTGGCAGCATTTTAAACAACGAGTGCGCCAGCCGCTTTCCTCTCATGGCGGATTTTATCAAGCACCTGAAGCCTCTAACGAAAACCAATTGTTCTTGATAGGTGCTGCGTTGACGGCTCTCGCACTTGCAGGGTTATGGCTGAGTGAGCATCATCGCTTTACCATGGCGTGGCTCGGCGTGCTTGTGGTGTCGATTCCTTTGTATCTACCTAAAACACTCAGCGTCTTAGCCAATTGGTGTGAAAAGCGCACCACTTCCGGTTTGATGCAGTATCTGTTTGCTGAGCTGCGCGAGCTGATTTCTCCGCTTTCTCTCGCCATGATGGCACTGCTACTCGCTGTTACAGCCAATATGGGGATGAACACCTTAGTGGGCAGCTTTGAATCCACCCTAAAGCAGTGGTTAGAACAAAGGTTACACGCCGATATTTACGTCAGCCCTGCGCAAGGGGAAATCGCAGATATAGAGCGCGCATTAGGACAGTTCGACAATGTTGAGACCGTCTACAAGCAATACTACGTCGACGATAACCTACAAGGCTTACCGATTTTGCTTGGCACCAAAGACAAAGACACCTTAGAGCAAACAATGGTGTTCAAATCGCATTTGGAGAACTTCTGGTCCCGCTTTTACCAAGGTGAGCTGGTTGCCATCAGTGAACCAACCGCGGTCAAACTGGGTTTATCACTGGGTAGTGAGCTCACGCTTGATGCCGCTCCAAATAAGAACCTGCTTGTGGGTGCGGTATTCCATGATTACGGCTCACCCAACGGTGAAGTGTTATTGGCACCTAAATTATGGCAAGAGAGCGGATTTACCGACTTGCCGACAAGCCTTGGCATTAAAGTATCTGGTGACCCACAAATCGTCTACGAGCAACTGCGCGAGCAATTGAATCTGCATCCAAGTCAGCTCTACGATCAGGCGCAAATCAAATCCATCGCGTTGGATATATTCTCACAGACCTTCGCCATTACGCGCGCGCTCAACGGCGTAACTTTGATGGTCGCCGTGATTGGCTTGTTCAGTGCTTGTTTTATGTTACTCGACGCGCGCAAAGCCGCCATTGCAAGGCTGTACGCACTTGGCGTCAGCCGTCGTAAATTAATGACCATGGTAGTCGGACAGATCGTCGCTCTGGTGAGTTTTACTCTGGTTATCGCCCTGCCCCTCGGTGCCATGGTGGGATATGTGTTGACAGATATCGTCACCTTGCGTGCTTTTGGTTGGAGCTTAAATTATCTGTGGAATTGGAGTGATGCGCTGAGCATTGCGGCAATCACCATCTTGGTGGCAGTGATCGCAACCTTGATTCCGCTGTGGCGATTGGTCAGTAAGCCTGTCGTCTCCAGTTTGCAAAGCGAGGTCTTGTGATGGTTCGATTGGCAAGCAAGCTTACTCTACTCATAAGCAGCTTATTCCTATTCGGTTGTGAAGATGCGCAGCAACAAAATATGGGAACTTTTCTGGGCAGTGGAGATATGCAAAGCGAAAGCAACCTATTCACACCCGTAGAAAAAGGGGTTGAACTCACCTTTCCTACCGATCATCAAGCGCACCCAAACTTTCGTCATGAATGGTGGTACTTAACCGCTAACTTAATTGATGAAGAAGGCAACCCACTTGGCGTTCAATGGACACAATTTCGCTTTGCTGCTGCGCCGCCAACGGGCGAAGATGACGTGAAGAAAACCGAGTGGCAAACTCAGCAAATCTACATGGCGCACAGCGCAGTCACGACAACCGACAAACACTATGCAGATGAAAAATGGTCACGCGCTCAAGCGTCCTTAGCCGGCGTCGATAGCTCTCCATTTCGTGTTTACCTCGATGATTGGCAGTGGACCTCTTCAACCAACGACCTCTTCCCTGCCACGCTAAATGCCAATTCAGAGCAGTTTGGCTACTCACTAAAACTGACCAGCAGCGCACCTTATCAAAAGCAAGGCGAGCAAGGTTACAGCACCAAAAGTGCCGATGGTCAGGTGGCTTCGTATTACTACAGCCAACCGTTTATTGATGTCTCCGGTGAAGTCACCATCGACGGCGAAACTCATCAAGTGTCGGGTGAAGGCTGGATAGATCGAGAGTGGAGCTCGCAATTCTTACTCGACTCACAACAAGGCTGGGACTGGTTTGCTCTGAGGTTGAGTGACAAAACCAGCTTGGTGGTGTTCCAGTTGCGGGATTCCAAAACCGGACAAGCTAGTTACGCCAGCGCAAAGCTGATGCAGCAAGATGGCTCTGGCATCGCCATTTCTCAAAAAGACATTCGCTTAATAGCAACCAAGCAAACAGAAATCCAAGGGCGAAAGTATCCAACCCAGTGGCAAGTGTCGATTCCAAATCAGCAAATTGAGCTTACCGTTTCTGCTCTCAACCCGAACGCGAAAATGCCGCTTTCGGTACCTTATTGGGAAGGCCCAGTACGTATTGAGGGCTCTCATTCTGGGACTGGTTACATGGAGCTAACGGGGTATTGAAATGTTGAGCGGGAGCCCCAATTATTCTACTAGAACAAATACTGGCAACCAAGTCATACACTGATTGAAAGGAAATATGATGAACCCAATTATCGCCTTGCTGAAAGAGAACAACATCAGCGATGAGCAAATCAACGAGATTTTTCAGACTCTGACGCAAAACCCTCTAGCGGCAATGGCAACAATCAGCCAACTAGGTTTGCCACAAGACAAGCTACAAATGCTGATGGCGCAAGTGATGCAAAACCCTGCGCTAATCAAAGAAGCCGTAGACGAGTTGGGATTGGATTTCTCAAAGGTTGAAGAAGCAAAAGAGAAGCTTCAAAGCCAAAACCAAGGCAACTAAGTCTTAGCCATTTAGCGCTGAATATAGAAAAGGCCGTTAACCCGAGCATGTGGGTTAACGGCCTTTTTTGTTCGCTACGTTGTTGTTAGCTACTTTTTTGTCGGCTAATTATTAGCGATTTAAAGACGCGAATTGCTCTGCGGTCATACCGTAGTAGAGCTTGTCGTCAAAGCCTTGCTCTAGTTTATAGTAGTCTTTCTGACGTCCTTCTTGAGTAAAACCATTTTTCTCTAACGTCTTGTAAGAACCAGCATTAGAAGCGTAGCAATCGGCACTGACTTTATGGGCGTTTAGCTCAGTAAATCCAATCTCGGTCATCATTTGGCAAGCGCGAGTCGCAACGCCTTTGCCCCATGCACAAGTTGGTAACTGATAACCCACTTCGTAGTTGCCAGTTAAGAACATCACTGCGGTCACTGCACACATTCCCATGTACTGACCTTGTTGGTCACGAATCACGAACGTTGGGCTATCTGGCCAAACACCGTCTTTGATCGCTTGTGCCGTATTTTCAATAATAGGGCCAAAGAAGCCTTCATATAGGCTGTTGTCAGCAGGTGCGAAGAACAGATATTGATTGACCTTATCGTCGTTCAACATCTCGATAATATCTTGTAGATCAGAGCCTTGAATCAGTTGGATAGTCAACGATTCGTTAAATGGGATGGCTTCGCCTTGTTTTAGTTTTTGATATGACATGTGTTACCTCGTTATCTGCTGAAAATAGTAGCCCAGCGGATAAGAGAAAAATTGGATTTTTGCGACAACTTTCAGGCTGATTGGTAATGTATTACGACTCAAAGTCGCCATAGATATCGATGGTTAAGTCACGCTTTTTCAAGTACTTGCTCGGCGTTTTTCTTAGCTGCTGTTTGAGGGTACGAATCAAATGCGATTGGTCACTGAAACCAAATTGTTGTGAGAAACTCGCCCAATCAATCGCTTCTTGTTGCTTGTAGAGAGTCAAAATCATCTGCTCCAGACGCGCCATTTGTTGATACTGCTTAACGCTCAACCCCACCACTTGTTTGAAACTGCGCTCAAGCGTTCTGCGAGAACAGGCGCACTGTTTGGCTATCTCATCAATATCCATCGCTAACTCAGGTGAACGTAGCGCTTGAGCGTCCATCACGGATACCGCTTTTTGTGACGCCAAAAACCGTTTGGTACGGCAAGGTTCGATATCTAACGCATCTAAATGTTGTTTGATGTAGTTCAGCAAACATTGCGATGAACCTTGCAACTCTAACTGCCATAAGCCTTGTTGAAAGCGCTCATCAAACGCCGCGTTAAGCCAATCAAACCATTCGCATTGGTTAATTGCACTAACTTGGGATGCATCACTAAACCGTGATTCAATGGCATAAAAACCCTCTGGGCGAAAGGTGATACCAATACGCTTGATGGGAGCCGTATCTTCCAACAACAGTAAATGTTCGTTAGCCATTAACAAGTGGCAGCCTTTGCCAGCAAGCTTTGTGTGTCCCGTGTCGTAGCTGTAGCCTTGCTCTGGTGGCGTAAAGAGTAAATGAGCACGCGGGTTTGGGATAAGGTGCGGCTTGGGGTCAATGACTTCACCCTCTGGCACTTCCAAGTACCAAACTTGATGAATGAGCCATTCGTACTCTGGCAGAGACTGTTTCCAAGCTATCATGATTGTCCTAGCGGTTAGTAAAGATAATGGGCGCAACGTTTTTGCTTAAACATCTGCTCGTTGAGTGTGACTGATTGACGCTCATCTCGCCACGCATTTCTCACGCTGCTCCCTTGCAAGCTTGTTGGATTGCGGTAGGCTTTGAGCAGAGAAAACAAGCTGAACAGAACAAGGAAATCCCCCGATGCGCGTCGACTACCACCAACGACTGGTTCCTGTGATTCGTTATTTAGAACAACACTTTAATGAACCACTCAATCTGCCAGAAGTGGCCGCGCTGGCGAACCTTTCTCCTTATCACTTTCATCGCACCTTCAAAGCCGTGCAAGGCGAGACATTGGCTGATTTCATTCGACGTTTGCGTCTAGAAGCCGCCGCCGATGACTTATTCAAATCCAAGCAACCGGTATTAAACATTGCCTTAGAGTACGGATTTTCTAGCTCACAGAGCTTAGCCAAAGCCTTCAAGCAACATTATGGCGTTACACCTACGGCCTTTCGCGACTGCGAAAACTACCAGCAGTTTTCTGAATTAGCACGAAACAGCAAGATTGGACACACGTTGCGCAAGAATGGAAACGAAGTAACACCAAGCGATTCATATACTGGCTCTGAACTCACCAAATGGAGCATGACAATGGAAACGCAAAACTTTGAAAAAGCAAAACTGGCTTACATTCGCGTAAACGGCCCTTACGGCCAAGGCTATGAGGAGCCATCAGGTCGCTTGTATCAATGGGCAGGAATGAAAGGTTTAGCAGGCAATACCTGCATCTTCATCTACCATGACAATCCAGAAATCACGCCAGACGAGAAGTGTCGCACTGATATCTGCTTGATGGTGCCAGAAGATACGGAAGTTCCAAAAGGCATTGAGCTGCAAGACTTCCCCGGTGGTCAATATGCGGTGATGCGCCAGCACATTACTGACCCGAGCCAATACTCAAAAGCATGGGATGATGTCATGAGCAAGGTAATTGAATCCGGTATTGAGAACGATGACCGTCCTTGCTTTGAGCTTTACCACAGCTTCGACCCACAAACGCATCATGCAGACGTTAGCTTCTGCACCGCGATCAAATAAACCAAAAGCCTGCATCGTTGCAGGCTTTTTCATTTCTTACTCTGGTCGCTTAAATCCCTTCTTCTAAACGCTGTTTATCTTTTAATCCAATTACTTAGAATACGAACGAATACCTTTTTATTTTCGTGATCCTACTTCGCGTTTTGACTACGCGCGTTCATTCGCTCGACTGAGTTGGGATTCATTTCACAGATTATTCATGAAGCGAACCTAGACTGAAAAAAACTCCATCGACCCCGTTCGACCTACAACGCTAGGCACAATAAAAACTAGGTGCTACAGCACCTCTAGGACATTCCATGAAGAAGAACTTACTTGCCATTGCTCTTGGTAGCGTGATTGCGCTGACTACTGCCCCATACTCTATCGCGGCTAACGATGCTGCCGTCCAATCTTCCGCCGATTACTCACAAATCGTCACTAAACGTCAGGTTGTCGACCAACTTCTCAACGACGCGGTACAAGCATTCAAATCCCCTGCGCGTATCTCACATGCGGGTTTTACCGCCAAAATGCCGAGCAACATGGAGATTGTTACCGACCGCTTATTAGAAGCGTACAAACTTGAGCCGTACCGTACTGACCTACTGATTTCTGCAGCAAACGCGCAGATCTACAACAAGAATGCAGACCGCGCGATTGAACTGTTTGAACAAGCCCTTTCTGTTGCACCAGATGATGTGGATTTGCACGCTTACTTAGCGGTATGGCAACGCTTTGAGGGCAACCAAGCGGAATCAGCGAAACACATGGCGACGCTCACTAAGCTCAATGCAGGTAAAGCCGCAGACATCCAACGCATCTTCGACACCGTAGACCGCGTACTTGCCACGCCACTAAAAGAGAAAGCCGACAAAGGTAAATTGGATGACAAAGGCGCAATCGTCACATTGGGATACGCGCTGAACCCAGATGGTTCAATGCATCAAATCTTGGTTGAGCGTTTGGAAACCACGCTAGCCATGGCAAAAGCAAACCCAGACGCGTTGATCGTATTGACGGGCGGCGTACCAAAGAACCACAAAACCGAAGGCAAGTTAATGGCGGATTGGCTGATTGAAAAAGGCATCAGCAAAGATCGCATCATTGAAGAAAACTACGCCACCAGCACGGTAGGTAACGCTCTATTCAGCAGCTACGCATTGGCACGTCATAACATTAAACACGCGACCATCATCAGCTCAGCGAGCCACGTACGCCGTGGTCAAACCTTGTTTGAAATCGCAAGCTGGCAAACTGGACCACAAGACATCACTTTTGACACAGTGAGCTACCCAGACAAGCCACTGAAAGACTTAGCCAAAGCCAGCGATGGCGAACTGCTTGGTATCTACCGCGATGCACTGCGTACTTACGGCATGTGGAGCTACCGCTCTTACCCGCTAGAGTCGCGTTAATACACTAGAGCCAGAAAGCAAAAGAGACCGCGTTAATGCGGTCTCTCATAGAATCATTTGAACATGATGCAATGGTCAATCAATGCGTTTTGTAGGTTTTGTTTGTCACTCAGAATCACTAGAGCATAGATAGTATTTTTGTCACCAATTCGGTAAAGCAGCTTGAATCCATCAAAGCTAAATTGCCGAATGTCGTACACACCGATTGTTGTCAGTTCATAACAAGAAGGATAGATAGACGGGTTATTCAAAACGTTGAGTTCAAACCTCTGCTGAACCGCAATTAATCTATCAATCACATCGTTGCGAGCGCTCCAGTTCGATAAATAGTTAATACTCTGAATAGCTGTATTTTCAAAGGTTTGTGTATAGAGAACTTTTGCTTCCATGCTCTTATCAAACTCAATCTTTGAGTGCTGCTAACGTGCTCTTCATATCTTCTGATGACTTTACACGTTCATTCGCAACATCATTTTGAGCAAAGCTAACAAACTTCATTAAAGCAATGGCTTCATCACGCTTCTGACGTTCTTCATAAGACTCAACGACATAAATAGGCTTACCATTTTGCGTAATCGTCATTGGTTCATCCAGTTCAAGCTTCGCAGCATTCTTTTTTAGATAACTTACCGTTTCAGTGCTCATCACATGACTCCTATCGGCAACCTCGCTGGTGTAACAACAAGCGAAACCAGCCGAGCTATACTGCAGGTTTGACCGAAATATTTGAATCAATAGAAAGTGCTAATCACATTCTATTTTTCGTTTAGATTTTGACCTAATTTTGCCAACTATACCTATGCATTTCGAACAAACCAAATTAAGTTTAAATTTAGACTCCTACTTCAAATATAGAAAAAGCCTGCGTACTTGCAGGCTTTCTTGTCTTTGTACAGTGATAAGAACCGCTTAAATTGCTTCGCCGTTTACCGTTACTACCACATCAATGTTGCCGCGAACTGCGTTTGAATATGGGCAAACTTGGTGTGCGATGCGCGTTAGTTCTAGCGCTTGTTCTTGTGGCATGCCTAGCTCTACCGCTAGGCTCACTGTTAGTGCAAAGCCGCCGTTATCGTTCGGACCGATGCCCACTTCCGCTGTTACGGGTGCACTTTTCAGGTTTACTTTACCTTCACGTGCTACGTGCAAAATCGCGTTAGAAAAACACGCTGAATAACCCGCTGCAAAAAGCTGTTCTGGGTTAGTTGCTGCGCCTGTGCCGCCCATTTCCTTCGGGTATGACAGCTCTAGATCGAGAAGACCGTCATCAGTTTTTACTTGACCATTACGACCAGCCAAAGCGGTAGCTTGAGTTTTGTATAGAGTAGTCATGCGAGTGTCCTTTTTAATTTAAGTTGCGCGCAATTTAATTGCTTGCAATCTTATATCGAAGTGAAGATAGTTTGCAACTATATTGTGCACAATTTATTTTATAACTCTCTTTCTCTGTAAGCAGGTAGGCAACACCAATGAGCCAGTGTTACACCGACAACACCATGACCGACGACGATAAACTCTTACTCGAAAACCAAGTTTGCTTCCCGCTCTACAGCGCAGCAAATGCAGTGATCCGAGCTTACCGCCCGTTGCTGGACGAGCTTGATCTGACTTATTCGCAGTACTTAGTGATGATGGTGCTATGGGAAAAAGACGGTGCCAGCGTAAAAGAATTGGGGTCTCAACTGCATTTGGACTCAGGCACACTCACGCCGCTGCTTAAACGCTTAGAAGCAAAAGGCTATGTGGAGCGCGGCCGAAGTGAAACCGATGAACGCGTTCGCGTACTCAACCTAACAGAGCAAGGTCGTAAACTTAAAGAACAAGCTAAGTCGGTGCCAAACGCCATGATGTGTAAAATCACATTAGAGCTGGATGAAATGATCATGCTGAAGAAACTGTGCGGCAAAGTGCTCGAAAATCTGAGCTAACAAGATAGAAGCATCCGCTTCACCACTTCCTATTAGAAAGAGCCTGCCGAGATGCAGGCTCCTTCGATCTTAGCGAGAAGATCTACTCAAAGTAATCATCGGTATTCTCTATTGCTAATCTGCCTTCATCTTCAATAAAACTTATCAATGCAAACTCACTTACATCGGATTTCCCTATCAAGTGAAATAGGAAATGGCTATCAATAGGATAGTTATAAGCGATTTTCCTTAAACACACTCCGATGAGAATATACTTTCCGAAAGCAACAACAGCTCAGCTTAAAACATTCAAAGGAAAGTAAATTATGATTAATACTCAAATCAAACCATTTGCAGCTACAGCGTACAAAAACGGCGAATTCGTTGAAGTAACAGAACAAGACGTCCTAGGTAAATGGGCAGTATTCTTCTTCTACCCAGCAGACTTTACGTTTGTATGTCCAACAGAACTGGGCGACCTAGCAGACCACTACGAAGAGCTACAAAAACGTGGCGTAGAAGTTTACTCAGTATCAACTGACACACACTTCACTCACAAAGCATGGCACGACAGCTCAGACACAATCGGTAAGATTCAGTACTACATGCTTGGCGACCAAACAGGCAACATCACAAACAACTTCGGTGTGATGCGTGAAGGTCAAGGTCTTGCAGACCGTGCAACGTTCCTAATCGACCCCGAAGGTACTATCCAAGCAATGGAAATCACTGCTGAAGGTATCGGTCGTGACGCAGAAGACCTACTACGCAAAGTGAAAGCAGCTCAATACGTAGCAGCGCACCCAGGCGAAGTTTGCCCAGCTAAATGGAAAGAAGGTGAAGAGACTCTAGCTCCATCACTAGACCTAGTTGGCAAAATCTAAGCCACTGAAATTTAAGTTCTAATCAGTTCCGATTTCCTTTTTCTGATTAGAACTGAATTAGAGAGCACTTCAGGTTAGATACCTTGACGACCTTCTGCCTGATTTGCTCTCTCCCCCTCAGGTTTTATCTACAGTAACCACTTTTAGTTTTAATTAAGGTAGTAACAACTATGTTAGACCAAGCGATCCAACAACAACTCAAACAATATCTGGCTAATGTAAAAGAAGAAGTTCGTTTAGTGGTTAGTCTAGATGAAAGCAAAGCATCGAATGACATTTTGTCTCTAGCGAACCAAATCGCAGAGATGAGCGACCTAATCACCGTTGAACGTGACGACAACGCAAGCGCACGTAAACCAGTGATGGCGGTAACTAACCCAGCAAAAGGCACAGCACTACGCTTTGCAGGCTTGCCAATGGGTCACGAATTTACCTCTCTAGTATTGGCACTGCTTCATTCTGGCGGTCACCCAATCAAACTAGAACCAGAAGTGATTGAGCAAATCGCAGCGCTAGACAAAGATCTAGACGTAGAAATCTTCATTTCACTGTCGTGTCAAAACTGCCCGGACGTGGTTCAAGCGTTCAACATGATGGCGGCGATCAACCCGAAAGTAAAAGCAACCATGATCGACGGTGGTTTGTTCCAAGATGAAGTGAAACAACGCGACATCATGGCAGTACCAAGCGTATTCGTGAACGGTGAGCTATTCGGTCAAGGTCGTATGTCTCTGACTGAAATCCTAAACAAAGTGGATGACGGCGCGAGCGAGAAAGCGGCGAAAGCACTAAGCGAAAAAGACCCATACGACGTACTTGTTGTCGGCGGTGGCCCTGGTGGTAGCGCAGCTGCTCTATACGCCGCTCGTAAAGGTATTCGTACTGGCGTTGTTGCTAAGCGTTTTGGTGGTCAAGTTATGGACACCATGGCAATTGAGAACTTCATTTCGGTAAAACGCACTGAAGGTCCAAAACTAGCAACTGACCTAGCAGAACACCTAAAAGAATACGACGTAGACGTAGTAACTGAGCAACAAGCTGAGAAGCTAATGGGCGCAGCACACACAGAAGATGGTTTGATTCACATCCAGCTTGAAAGTGGCGCAACGCTGAAAAGTAAGAGTGTCATCTTAAGCCCAGGTGCACGCTGGCGTGAAATGAACGTTCCGGGTGAGCAAGAGTACCGCAACAAAGGTGTCGCGTACTGCCCACACTGTGACGGCCCACTGTTCAAAGGCAAGAAAACCGCAGTTATCGGTGGTGGTAACTCAGGCATCGAAGCAGCTATCGACCTTGCTGGTATCGTAGAACACGTAACGGTTCTTGAATTTGCAGACGTACTTCGCGCAGACCAAGTGCTTATCGACAAAGCGAACTCACTACCAAACGTAGACATCATCACGATGGCGCAAACAACAGAAGTCGTGGGTGACGGTACTCGCGTAACAAGCTTGAAGTACAAAGACCGCAACACAGATGAGATCAAAGAGATTGAACTGTCAGGTATCTTTGTTCAAATCGGTCTAGTACCAAACACAGAATGGCTAAAAGATTCAGAAGTAGCGCTATCTGAGCGCGGCGAAATCGAGGTCGGTAGCCGTGGCGATACGAGCCTAGAAGGTGTGTTCGCAGCCGGTGACGCAACAACCGTTCCTTACAAACAGATCATCATTGCGATGGGTGAAGGTGCAAAAGCAAGCTTAGGCGCATTTGACTACCTAATCCGTAAGCAAGGTTAATCTCCAATTTCTTGAGCACAAAGCGCACGGTGCTGTGTTTTCTTCCCCGGAAAACCAATCGGGGCACCGTGACAGCGATGAGTAACAAGAAATACAATCAAAAAACCTAGAAGCCCAAAGACTTTGCCAGCAGATATTAACTGCTGGCTTTTTTGGTTTGGGGAGAGGTGTAAGCAAATCTCTCAGCGCTCCGAGTTCAAACTGGAGGGAATGGCTCTACAATCACGGATAATTCAGTTCACTCCACCAGCATCACAACGCGCTGCGAATAGATTCTGAATACTCGCTTAGGCTCCTTCAGAATGACGCTGTTCGTTTAGCGTTCTCTCCCCGTCATTCCCGCGAACCTAGGTGAGACTCGGAATCTACTCACCGTAAACTCGATCGAAAATGAGTAGCACGAACAAACAAAAGGTGAAACAAGGTTGCAAGCACCTTACCCAACATTCAACCAGCAACCCCACCTAACCTCCCCTTGTATCAAACTCCGAAGCTCTCAACACGCAGAGCTCAAAAGGGAGGAACTGGTTCTGTGCTCGCGGATAGTTCAATTCACAACGCAACATAACAACACACTGAAAGTAGATTCTGAATACTCGCTTAGGCTCTTTCAGAATGACGCTCTTCGTTTAGCACTCTCTTTCCGTCATTCCCGCGAACCTAGGTGAGACTGGGAATCTACTCACCACAAACTCGATCGAAAATGATTAGCAAGAACACGAACAAACAAAAGGTGAAACAAGGTTGCAAGCCCCTAACCCAGCTTTCAGATTCAAAGTACCAAACCCACCGAATCTCTCAATGTATCCAGATCCAAAGATATCAACCCTAAAAAATTTTAAAAAAGCCCTTTACCTCAACTTAACTTGAGATTTTAGCATATTCATCGTTGGCTAGAAAATGACAAAAAGGAGCACATCATGATCCAACTAGAACATATTAACTTAGTCGTGAAAGATATCCCTGAAATGCTGAAGTTTTACCAAACTGCATTTCCACATTGGTACGTGCGTGATGAAGGTAAAGGCGAATGGAGTGGCAAGCCAAGAAACTGGCTACATTTTGGCGACGAGTATCAATACATAGCCATGAGTGACCATGGCGAAGGAGAAAACCGCGAGTTGAGCGGGCACCAAGTTGGGCTAGCGCATTTTGCTTATGTGACCAACAACGTCGATGCAATCATCAAAAGACTAACCGATGCAGGTTATCCGATTGCCCAACCTGGTGCTGATGAACCATATCGCAAAAATGTGTATTTTGTTGACCCTGCAGGTTTTGAGATTGAATTTGTTGAATACCTGGCGGATGACCCAAAACTTCGTAACCTGACAAGCTAAAAGAGATGTAAATAATAAAACGCCAGCAGATAGTGACTGCTGGCGTTTTATTTTTTATCTATCGGGCTTCTTTATCGCATTAGCGCTGTTTGGCAAAAACCTGAGTCCAGTAATACCCGTAACGTGCAGAGTGATTTTCGACAAGCGACGCGCCCATCTGATCAAAATCCGCACTCATGATATTAAGGCAGTGACCTTCACTCGATAACCAAGCATTCACGACGGCGTTAATGGTGCTTTGCCCTACGGCGACATTCTCACCAATGGCGCTCCAAGCATAACCCGTTGCGTTAACTCGATCTGACATTTTGCTGCCATCAGAGCCTGTGTGGCTCATGAAATCGCTGTTCGCCATATCGCTTGAATGTCGATAAGCGGCGCTTTCCAAATCGTAGCTCCAAGTCAGGGCCCCAACAGGTGGCATGGTGGTTGCGCCACACTGTTGTGTAGTAGAGCGAGCGCTGTTGACCGCTGCAAGCATCTGCTCGGCAAATGTGCCTTGTGACGATGTGGAACCTGTGTTTTGTGAGCCGCTTTCTGCTGGGGCTGACGACTCCCCATCGCCGCCACATGCGCTGAGAAGTAGGGCCAAAGCAGGCACTAAGATCTTAGTTGGCATTGTCTTTCCTTTATGAGTGACGAAGAGCAAACTGCGCTTTTCGATAATAACGCCCAATAAACTAACAAAAACCAATAAAAGCGTCATATAGCTTAGGGGGTTTTAACCAAAGACTCACATGAAGTTTTCAATCGCCTTGGTTCGGTCGATAAATCGGCAACGTTTCAGCCCAAGTATGGAATGGCGTTTCATCCATATCCTGTATTGCTTGAGTGATAAAATCGATGAACACCCTAACTCGTGCAGGCACATAATCCCGGTTGGCATAGAGAAGATACACGCCATTTCCTGCTTGGCGCATGCTCGGAAATATCGGCACTAAACGCCCCGCTTTAAGCCAGTCTCTCGCGATAAAATGAGGGATCTGAGTTAATCCTAAGCCTTCTGCGCAAAGCTCTGCCATGGATTCACCGTCATTTACAATGTAGTTTCTTTCGGGGTCATATTCACTCGCACCGTCTGGTTCTGGCATCCGAATCGGCAACAGTTTCCCCGTTTGTTTAAAACGAAAACGAACCCAAGAATGGTCATTGAATACATCCGGGCCACTCGGAACACCATGGCGCGCTAAGTAATCCTGACTGGCACAAATGATAAAATCGATAGGGCTCAGCTGACGCACAATCAATTGACTATCGTGAACGACACCAGAGCGAATCGACACATCAATACCTTGCTCAATAATATCAACGTAGGCGTCATCGTAATGAATATCGATAGTGATGTTAGGGTAGCGGCGACAAAACTCTTTTAATAAAGGACGAATATAGAGGCGACCGTACGAGACTGGCACATTAATCTTAAGCTGCCCTGAAAGCGCATCATTGTGACTTTTTAATGAATCCTCACATGCCGCCAGCTCCTCCAGTACAAACCTAGCAGTATTTGCGTACCTACGACCAGCTTCTGTCAGGCGGCTCTGTCGCGTAGAACGTTGAAAAAGCTGTATACCCAAATCGCTTTCAAGACGATGTATGGCTTTACTCACGGTCGAAGGGTCAGTGCCATACACTTTGGCAGCCGCAGCAAAACTACCGCCATCTAAAGTGGCAATAAAAAATCGTAGGGACCGTATCTTATCCATATAACCAATGAACTCTATTCATGAATTTTATTCACTTTAGTAAAGACCAAGTGGCTCTTCAATCACTAATTAGCCTAAATATAATGAACCTCAATAACTTGATGCTCTGTTAGCGAGGAAAAAACCATGGGTAAAAACGGATTGAAGAATGCACTACAACTATTGATAGCGACACTAGTCCTATTCTTTGGGGTGCTTCAAACAGCACATGCCGCAGATAAACGAATTGGTATTCTGGTTTACGATGGCGTACTGACCTCTGATGTTACTGCTCCTTTAGAGGTTTTTGGCGTCGCAAGTCGTCTCACTTGGTTTAGTGATTATGACGTGCTCACCATTTCCGTCTCAGATCAGAAAACCATCACCACTGAAGAAGGATTAAAAATTGGTGTGGATGCTTGGATTGGTGATCTGCCGGAACTCGACGTATTGGTTTTAACATCCAGCTATGACATGGATGCACTAATCGAAAATAAAGATCTCATTCACTTTATTAAAACTACCTCAAAGGCGGCAGATTGGATGGCAAGTAATTGCTCTGGCGCGTATTTGTTAGCCGAAGCTGGCCTTTTAAACGGCAAAAAAGCAACAACTTGGGCCGGAGGTGAAAACGGCTTTCAAAGAGATTACCCAGCAGTCAAAGTACAAGTCGACCAGAATTTTGTCATTGATGATGGCGTTATCACTTCGAACGGTAGCCTAGTTAGCTATCAAGCTGCTCTTAAGCTACTTCACCTTATGACTTCAGAGTCTAAAGCTCAGGAAGTCGCAGATGCCATCCAGTACTCACGTTTTTCCAACCAACCATTTTAAGCGTGTAAGAAAGTAATCAGAGCCACCCTTCGATATTTCGAAGGTTAACTCTTCGAATTTATCTTCCTAATCGAACAACCCTTTTTATCACTGTAAAAGCGATAAAAAGGGTTGTCGTTCATCTGGCAGACACAACGTGCTCTCCAAACTTTTTATCTTAATGCTATGGAAAAACATAAACGTTACGAAGCACTGACGAAAGATCGATACCAAGAGATCTACCGTCTCGCGTATTGGTTATGCAAAGATCACCACCTTGCTCAAGATTTAGCGCAAGAAACCTTTCTGAAAGCGTGGCGATTCTTTGATAAATTAAATGACCCCAACGCCGCGAAGTCTTGGCTCATTACTATTTTGCGTCGTGAGAATGCTCGGCGCTTTGATAGAAAACAGTACGATTTTGTCGACATTGATGAGTGTGCAATACAGACAAAAACCTACCCTGGCAGTGACTACGACATGGCCCAAGATTGGCTTCAAAAACAAATGATGATTCTCGAACCCAAATACCGAGAGCCGTTGCTCTTGAGCTTAGTGGCTGGGTTGAATCATGATGAAATTGCCCAAGCCTTGAGGCTCAACCACAACACAGTGGCGACTCGATTATTCAGAGCGCGTAATCAGATCATCGCACAGAAGGAGAGTCATTAAGACACAAAAAGTAGTCAACCATGTAAACTAACTGGCTATGCTCCGGTCTATTTCATAAGTCGTTACACAACTCGACGCTTTAACGCTTTACATCAAGCGCGACTAGATGAACACTTCTTGTCAAAGTACAATAACAGCCGACATAGAGTAGAGTCAGTAAAACATTATGAGTAACACGACGGCGAAAAAGCCGAATCCCTTATTTGAAATCCTTTTCAACGTATTTATCCCTTCCTTCATTTTGATGAAGTTTAGTGGCGATGAGCATCTAGGGACAGCAATGGCGCTGGTTGTCGCTTTGCTATTTCCTATCATTTATGGCGGTATGGACCTTGTCCGTAACAAGAAATTTAACTTTATTTCTGCTCTGGGCTTTATCAGTGTTCTACTAACTGGTGGCATCGGCTTGTTAGAGCTTGATACACGCTGGTTAGCACTAAAAGAAGCCCTGATTCCTGGCCTGATCGGTTTAGCGGTTTTGGGTTCAACGTTTACCCGCTACCCGCTGATGCAGAAGTTAGTACTGAATGACACAGTGTTGAACCTCGCGTTGATTAACCAACGTTTAAAAGAAAATGATAAAACCGATGCGTTCGAACGTTGCCTTATGTCTTCTAACTACCTGTTTGCAAGTACTTTTGCGTTCTCATCTGCAATGAACTACTTCCTTGCGACTTGGATTGTGACTAGCCCTTCTGGTACTGCTGCCTTTAACGAAGAGTTAGGAAAAATGACGCTGTACAGTTACCCAATGATTGCCATCCCAAGTATGTTGATGATGTTCGGTATTTTTTATTACATTTGGCGTCAAGTACGTGCGATGACATCGCTCGAAACAGAGCAAATCTTCCATCTAAAATAGCCCTATCATTACAAATAAACCCATAAAAAAGGGAGGATTTTATCCTCCCTTTTCTCAACAGACTCACTGTAAATCATAGCGTCAAAATGATTTTACCTGACACTGCTGACGAGCGTCGCTCAACCATTTCAATCGCTGTTTGAAAGTCCTCTAACGACAGATCATATGCAACGTTTAACTTTATGTCGCTGCTAGTAAAGTGTTCTAACATTTCAGCGAACACCGTCTTTCTCCCGCCTTTACCTACCGATTCTTCCCAATACCGCAAAAAGAATGTACTAAAGTCGATGTTGTTGGCCTTCATCGATTCAAAAAACTCAGGCGTATAAGGCGTTAACGACAATGTTCCGTAGTTGATGTATTGGCCGTTTTCTTTCAAGGTACGAATGAGATCCGTGCCAGCCTCACCGCCTATCGCATCCAAAGCGACCGTTGGTTGTGGCAGTTGGCGCGTTTGCAGCTGCGCGTGTAAGTCTTGTTTTGCGTCCAACACTGGAATCGTATCGTACGGATACTTTTCTGGCTTTGAAGTCACAGCAATCAGTGTAAAACCCAGTGAGTGAGCAAGCTGGGCGAATATCTTACCGATCGCTGACCCTGCCGCATTGATGATCACCACATCGCCTTTGTTCAACTTCGCCACTTTAGTGGTGATAACCCACGCGGTTAGCGCGTTGATGTACAATTGGCAGGCATAGCCGTTCTCCAAACTCTCAGGTAGCGGAAAAAGATTCTCAGGCGCGGCATCTATGTAGTATTGCCAAGTACCACTCATCGCCACCAACACCTTTTGCCCAACTTGAAGGTCAGTTTGACCGACTGCACTGACTTCCACCACACGCCCAACCGCTTCAAATCCCGGCACGCGAGGTGGTACGTGAACGCGGCGGTATTGCCCAACACCATGAATGGAAAGCAAGTCACTTGGGTTAATGTTTGTAGCTTCGAGTCTCACCCGAACCTTGCCCTGAGCAAGCGGTTTGAGGGGCTCTTTTTCCAACGACAGCGACGTTTTGGGTTGGCCAAAACAGAATTGATTCACTCGAGTATTTATCGTTGGTGCCATTGTTATTCATACCATGTAATTGAAATTCAAAAAGGAAGTTTCGTAACTTCTACTCAAAAGCATTAAGTGAAGTCGAAACTCTGTACTTCTACCTGCGCGATGCGCCGTTCACTCTAAACTGTTGTGGCGTCATATCAAAATAGGCTTTAAATGCTTTGATGTAGGATGAGTCGTTTTGATAACCCACTAGGTCTGCAATGGCTTGGATTGACAACGATTCATCTAACAAAGAAAGCGAGTAAATTAGCCGAATTTGTTGCCGCCAAAGTAGAAATGAAGTGTTGAATTCCTTGGCGAACAGCCGTGATAAAGTACGCTCAGACGCCCCAATTTTCTCCCCCCACTCTTTTAGCGAACAGCTCAACGCTGGCTCGTCAGTCAGTCGCTCGAAAATCAGTTTTAGTCGTCTGTCTTGTGGCAGCAATAACTGAAATGTCTGCACGTTGCGTTTCAAAATTTGATCATGCAGCACCGCCAGCAAATGCAGCACTTCTTCGTGGCTTGTCTCACCTTCACACTGTCTGCGGATCTCTTGTAAAAGCTCATTTAAAAACGACGTTAAAGCAATGGTTCTCACTTGTGGCTCGTACGTTGCGCCAAACTCAGGGTTGAGGTAAATACCAACAAATATCGTGTTGCTTAGAGCAATCGACTCGTGTTGAACACCCGCAGGAACAAATAACGCAGAGGTGTGCGGAACCAAATGCTGATAATGCTCCGTTTGTGTTTGCAATAACCCTTTGATAGGAAAGATGATTTGATGCCAAGTGTGTTGATGCAGCGCATCAATGTAACCTTTTGGCATGTCGATGGTTTTCACCAAAACAGGAGAATGGGGATTCGCGTCCATCATCTTATTGGAGGTGACGACGCCTGACTTCGAATCAATTTGGCGAGTTAGCATTGTTAGTTGTCTTTTCATCCCTACACCGACACAAGTTTACTAGGCTATCATGCTCCGCATCGCGAATGAAGGTAAACACTTTATCTCTCATTCAAATAATAAGGAGGTTACATGAAGAAAATCGGCGTCGTAAAAGCAGTGCTAGCAGGGAAAACCGTCCCTTATGCTCATGGTGCGCAAAGCGCAATCAACAAACAAGTGCTGCCTGAGCGCCAGCATGCAACAGAGCTCGGTTTTATCAGTGATGAGCAAGGTGATCCGCGCTTTCATGGTGGCATTCAAAAAGCGCTTCATATTTACCCAAGCGAACACTACCCAATCTGGCAACAAGAATTAGGCGAAAGACCAATTTTCCAATCCGCCGGCGGCTTTGGCGAAAACATCAGCTCCGAAAGCGTCACCGAATCCACGATTTGCTTGAAAGATAAAATTCGCATCGGCTCAACACTACTGGAAGTGTCGCAAGGTCGCATGCCTTGTTGGAAACTTAACGTACGCTTTGACCAACACGACATGGCGAGAAGACTGCAAGATACGCTTCGAACAGGCTGGTATTTCCGAGTGCTGGAAGAAGGCGATATCGGTGCAGGTGACGAGATTATTCTGTGCGAAAGACCTTATCCAGAATGGCCATTGGCTCGTATCATGGGTGCGGTTTTCACTGGCTGTTTAGATAGAAAAGAACTCACTAAGCTGTCTGAGCTGCCGTTAGTCGAGTCTTGGGGCAAGCTGGTCGAGCGCCGTCTAGAAACTGGTGAAGTCGAAGATTGGGAAATGCGCTTGATTGTCCCAACTGCCGTTAATACTCAAAAGTAAAATTTGTAAGCCATGCTCTGAACCGACTATGCCGTCAAGAGCGTGTTTTTTTGGTTTACTTCGCACTCGGGGCTGGGCGTTTCGACTTACCTTGGAACTGCTTAATGCTCTTCTTAGCATGAGTTCGGCGGTTGGCTTTTTTATCGCGTGGCGCGCGTTTGCTCTCGCCAGTTGATGGCTTATCCGTTACTGGAAAACCAACCAGATCTTGCACTAGCAATGCACGTTGAGTCAGGTGACGAATCGCGTTTAGTGCGTCCATTTCACCATGACAAACCAATGACACCGCCACACCTTGTTGGCCTGCGCGAGCGGTACGTCCTACTCGGTGAACGTAAGTTTCTGCATGCATTGGCAGTTCAAAGTTGATCACTACAGGTAATTGCTCAATGTGAATGCCACGCGCTAGTAGATCGGTGGCAATCAACACCTGAATTTGCCCAGATTTAAACTGCGCCAGTGCTTCTTCTCGCTCATCTTGACTCTTATTGCCATGCAGCGCATTGGTTGAGATGCCCGCTTTATTCAGCTTCTTCGCTAAGCCATCGGCGTTCTCTTTCGCACCAATAAAGACTAATGCCTGAGCCCACGCGTTTTTTTGAATCAGTTCAATCAATGCCTTGGTTTTACTGCCTTTGTTGACGAGGTACAGCGTTTCAGCAATATCTTGGTTGGTGCTGTTTTCTTGATGCGCTGCAACTTGCTTTGGTGCCTGCATAAGCAGCTTCGCTTTACCCTTCAACTCATCTGAAAACGTTGCCGAGAACATCGCGGTTTGACGCTGATTGAAGGTTTGCATCGAAATCTTTTGTACGTCAGGCCAAAAGCCCATATCCAACAAACGATCCGCTTCATCCAATACTAGATAATGAACATTGCTCAAATCCAGGCCATTGTTTGCTAGGTCAACCAAACGACCTGTCGTCGCGACAAGGATATGAGGATTTGTCGCTAGCGCCTGCTGTTGTTGCTCTTTATCAACGCCGCCACACAAGCACACTGTTTTAATGCCAATAACTTGACCAACTTGGTTAACTGCTTCACTCACTTGCATTGCCAGCTCACGCGTTGGCACAAGAATCAGCGCCTTTTGCTCTGGATTGACACCCAGCTTTTCCAACAAAGGCAAACCATAAGCAAGGGTTTTGCCGCTGCCTGTATTTGCCAAAGCCAATAGATCTTGACCAGCCAACAGCTCAGGAATGGCCAACGCTTGAATATCGGTCGGTTTCTTGAAGTCTTTTGGCAGTGCGTGAATCAGCTCAGAACTCAATGAGAGAGTAGAAAATGGCATTAGCGAAACCTTGTACTTTTGGTTGAAGAAGCAATAAAAACAATGAAGATGCGGTAAAACGCAGGCGCGGACTTTATCACAATCTGCTAGGTGAACCATCCTATTTTAGGCGCTTAAACCAAGCGTCGCCTACGCAAATCGTCAGAAAACTAAAAAGCGCAAAAAAGCCGTTAGTCTGTACTGCCACAGAGCTAACGGCTAAAAACCCTTGAAGAGAACGCTTCATCAGCCTTTCACTGCGGCTGAAAAGAAATGTGCAGTTTATTAAAGCACAGCTTTACGATTCGGTAAGAACACTTCACCCAACATGCAACGAACCGAACCACCACCAATAGATTCTATGGTAGAAACGTCGAATGGCAGCAATTTACCGTGCGTTGCCAATTGGTTTCTTTGTGCTGGTGAAAATGCATCGTACGCCGATTGCGACATCGCAATCACCTTATCGCCGTTGATCGTTTCCAGTTGCAGAATGTTACCGCAGAACTGGTTCATCTGCTCAAGCGAAATTGAGATGACTTGCTTGTCTTTGGCGAGTGACTTCATTACAAAACGACGCTCAAATTCTGGGATCACTTCGTCACAAATCACGCAAAACTGTTCGCCAACCGCCATCATCACATTGGTGTGATAAATCGGCGCACCAGACGGCAAACGAGTTTGGAAAGAAATCACTCGTTCATAGCCAATACGATCGGCGTAATCTTCTAAAACCAGACGATCACAACGTTGTGAGAGTGCGGCGTAGACCGTTTTATTTAGGTGGTCAAACACCATCACACCCGTGCTTTCTAAATACGCTTGCTCATCAAGATATTCAGTTAGACTGCTGCGTCGATGAACTTCTCGCCCAGCTTGCGCTAGTGCTGCCACAAGCGCATCGGGACGTACTTCTTTTTGACGGTTTTCACAGGCCATTGGAAAGGTGTACAACGTGCCATCTGGCGTAGTGCTAAACCAATTGTTTGGAAATACCGCGTCTGGCGTCGCAACATCTGAAGTTGGATAATCAAACTCAACAACTTGAACGCCCTCTTGACGCAGCGTTGCAACCATACTCGCGAACTCGGCCATTACTCGACGTGAGACTTCTTCTTGGCTGAGTGACACTTTATGTTGGAACTCATTATCTTGTGCGGTTTCTTCATTAAAACGAAACTCTTTCGGTGGCACCATCACTACGCAGTTTGCGGTTTGGCGCTGAGCACTTTGCGTGCTTTCTTCTTTCCCATTAGCAAATTGGGTCACTGATTCGTGTAATAGCATCCAATACATTCCTTATCACTAGAATGAGGAGATTGTAAATTTATTGTTAACTTCAGTTTTGCTGTTTTGACAATTAATTTAATTGCACAAAAGTAATTTTTGCTGCATTAAGTTCATTTTTCCTTAAATTTTATTGTCACTTTGCAGGTTTAAGCTTTTATGGCACCACGATGAACATGATAAGAATTCATCATAAGAATCAGAACCATAGACAATCACACTCATAACCAACTAGTTACATTTAAGACACAATCGGTTAGACTATTTTTTCGCCCCTCTCGTCAATCGGTCTGCTTTATCGAGGAGCAGGCAAAAAACTCTCATACACGCGGTTTCGTCCAAAGCAGCGTGAATCGATGGATTTAGCCACCCCAAATGGCACTGTTTTAACTTTAGGATGAGTTATGTTTAAACGATTTGAAGGCTTTACAGAGCCGTTCCCCAAATCTACACCGGATCAGCCTCCTTCAGGGATGTTCGCTTTTCTGCGTTATTACACTCGTGGTTATGAAAAGCCTTTGATCATCATGTCTTTGATGGCCACAATTGTGGCTGTTGTTGAGGTAATGTTGTTTGGCGCGATGGGACAATTGGTTGATTGGTTGTCTACCAGCAATCCAGAAACGTTCTTACAAGACAACAAATCGGATTTGATTTTCTACGGAGCCTTATTGCTGGTTGTCATGCCTATATTGGTGATCTTGTACTCGTTGCTCGTTCATCAAACGTTATTGGGCAACTACCCAATGTCTATCCGCTGGCTTGCACACCGGTATTTGCTCAATCAAAGCTTGAACTTCTATCAAGATGATTTTGCAGGTCGAGTCGCAACGAAAGTCATGCAAACCTCATTAGCTGTGCGCGAAACCGTAATGAAAGCTATGGATGTGTTTGTTTACGTTACGGTTTACTTCACCAGCATGATCATTATGTTAGCGACGGCAGACTGGCGTTTGATGATCCCAATGATCGTCTGGTTACTCGCTTACATCGCTATCCAAATCTATTTTGTCCCTAAGCTCAAAGACGTCGCTTCAGCGCAGGCCGATGCACGTTCGACAATGACAGGGCGCATCGTCGACAGTTATACCAATATTCAAACCGTCAAACTGTTTTCTCATAGCCAGCGCGAAACCCAATATGCCGAGCAAGGCATGAAAGGATTTTTGAATACGGTCTATCGTCAAATGCGCCTAGTGACCGGCTTCGACGTCGCTGTAGAGATCTCAAACTATATTTTGGTGTTTTCCGTTGCTGCTTTATCGATTTACCTGTGGTTGGATAGTGCCATTAGCGTTGGCGCGATTGCGATTGCTGTTAGTCTTGCATTGCGCGTAAACGGTATGTCGATGTGGATAATGTGGGAAGTTGGCGCCCTCTTTGAAAACATGGGAACCGTTGTCGATGGAATGAAAACGCTCTCTAAGCCTATTGATATTAAAGATAAACCAGGTGCAAAAGACTTGGTTGTCACTGAAGGAGGCATTCACTTTGATAACGTCAGCTTCCATTACGGTGAGAACAAAGGCGTAATTAGCCATCTCGATCTCAACATCAAACCAGGAGAGAAAGTCGGCTTGGTTGGGCGCTCCGGCGCCGGAAAATCAACTCTGGTGAACTTGTTACTTCGTTTCCACGATGTCGAAGACGGCAGCATTAAGATCGATGGACAGAACATCTCAGAAGTCACACAAGACTCTTTGCGTTCAAAGATCGGTATGGTGACCCAAGATACTTCTCTGCTACACCGTTCAATTCGAGACAATATTTTGTATGGCAATCCAGATGCGACAGAAGAAGATTTGCTGAAAGCCACTAAGCAAGCGCATGCCCATGAGTTTATCGAAACTCTGACCGACCCATTTGGTAATGCCGGATACGATGCGCAAGTTGGTGAACGTGGTGTAAAACTGTCTGGCGGCCAACGTCAGCGTATCGCAATATCTCGTGTGCTACTCAAAGACGCACCATTGCTGGTACTGGATGAAGCCACATCGGCTCTGGATTCAGAAGTCGAAGCAGCGATTCAGGAAAGCTTGAATGAATTAATGCAAGGGAAAACGGTTATTGCTATCGCTCACCGATTATCGACCATCGCACAAATGGATCGCCTCATCGTGCTAGATAAAGGCAGCATCGTTGAACAAGGTTCTCATCAAGAACTCATTGCGAATAACGGCATTTACGCCCAGCTTTGGGCGCATCAAACTGGCGGATTTATCGCTGAAGAACTAGACAATCAACACGCTTCTTAACGAGTGATAAGCTCAATAAAAACGGCGCTTTAAGCGCCGTTTTTTATTTAAATCCATGGCTAGATGCTCATATAGCCATTGTGGTTTCTCATATATGAAACACTCTCCATGATAAAGCTCACACTTTTTCTGCTAATATACCGCCTCGTTGCGTATCCATTGCAATGAACACAATACAGAGTATTGAGCCGTCTTCATTTGTCATTTCACTTTTTGAGAAACAGCTATACTCAATAGATGGCTTAGTTATTATATTAACAATAAGGTAATTAGCTTATGTGTAAATGTGGTTCAATGCAGATCGTACAACTCAAACCAAGTTGGGCTGACAAGCTATTTGGCTACTCAGAAAGATGGAAATGCCAACTTTGTTGTAAGATCTACCGCATCTAAAATTAAAAATAGAATCTTAGTTTTTCTAAGAAAAAGCAGTGGCCCGACAATGATTGTCGGGTTTTGTTTTTCCGAGCATTCATTTTTTTCCCTTCGCTACAAGATTGCTCATCACGGCAAAACCTAGCATCTTAATGTGACTTAGGTATAGAATCAGGCCCACTTATTCTTTCCGATATTCATATATAACTGGTCACTATGAACAAAAGTTTGCTAACGAATGTCCTCGCTATCGCTTTGATGGCTGGAGGTCATCAATTACAAAACGACTATCTTTGGTATGCAGGGCTGTTTGCGTTCTCAGGCGCCATCACCAACTGGCTTGCCATCCATATGCTGTTTGAGAAAGTGCCTGGATTATACGGTTCTGGCGTGATCCCCGCGCGATTTGAAGAGTTTAAACTGGCTATCAAAAACCTGATGATGGAACAGTTTTTTACTGAAGCGAACATTGACCGATTCTTGAATAAAGAAATGGCGGGCGGTGTGAACATCGATCTTCAACCAGTAATTGAGAAAGTAGATTTAAATCCAGCATTTGATTCCCTAGTGGAAGTAATTGAAGGCTCTCAGTTTGGTGGCATGCTAGCGATGTTTGGCGGCTCGGAAGCGCTACAACCCATGCGCCAACCTTTCGTCGAAAAGATGCAAGAATCCATCATTGAGTTGAGCAAGAGCGATAACATCAAAGAAGCACTGAAAGAGCAATTCGAATCTCCTGCAATGATGGATGAGATAAAGCAGAACATTGAAGGTATCATCGATCAACGTTTAAGCGAATTAACACCGGCATTAGTTAAAGAAATGGTGCAAAAGATGATCAAAGAACACCTTGGCTGGCTAGTCGTTTGGGGCGGTGTTTTTGGTGGTTTAATTGGCGTTATCAGTACCTTTATCGGGGCATAATCGCTCACCGATTTATTAAAAAAGGAGCTTCGGCTCCTTTTTTAATCGAGAAAAAGTAATATACCAAGCCACGCTAAATAAGGAGGCTCAACACATGCCTCGCCTAACCAAGGAGCTCGGGATTAACACCAAATCCCGTTTTATGTTCTTCTATGACCACTTCACTACGAGTTTGAATCACGCCCGGAAGCGTGCCTAACTTACTCGACATAAACTCCTGATACGCTTTCATGCTCTTAACACGAACTTTTATCATGGTATCGAAATCTCCAGAGAGCGAGTAGCACTCTTCAATTTCAGGCATCAATTCCACCGCTTTCGCAAACTTTTCAAAAATAGAAAAACTGGTTTGGTCTAAACGAATATGGATGAATACTTGCACATCCAGCCCCAACTTTTCCGCATTCAACTCTGCATGGTAACCATTGATATACCCTTCTTTTTCTAGCCGCTTTACACGGTCAGAACATGGAGAAGTCGTTAAGTTAATCAGCTTTGCTAGTTCTACAACCGGAATTCTGCCTCTCGAATGAAGCACTCTCAAAATATGTAAATCAATCCGGTCCAATTGATAACTCATTAACCCGCTTCCTTGTAACCACTTAGAAAGCATCACATTAATCGTTGCTCAAACAATTGCAAACCATCAAATGCACAGCATGTGAAATTCAGCAGAGAATAACCAGAAAACAACGAAGGAGGGAAAGAGCTATGATTATTGCCGCTCACTTAGTAACCGTGATATGAAGAGAAAAAGCAACCTAGCGGCTCCCGCGGAGTCGCAAATTTGAAAGCGCATGACACGCCTGTATAGATATGTCGTTCGGGCAACACTGCCCTATTTAGCCATTAATCATGGCTATCACTCAGAATTAGAGTGCGGCCGATGTATGCCGTGTAGGATGTGGAACAACCTCTCCAATTGCACGATGATTACAACAACGGCAGTAGTATTGAGGCTCCATCTCGTAATAATGTTCACCTGATACAAATTTCGCCATCAGCTGTGTAAAACTCACCATTTTGCCTGTTAACGAGTCAACAGACTGAGGCTCGCAACGCTTCATAATCACTTTATGTTGCGTTGATTTTCTACAAGCTGCGCAATATATATCCGGCATTTCTCTTCTCCCTACTTTTTCGTCCTACTGACAATTGACATATTTTGTTCAAAATAATTCCACAATTAAAAAGCTCCTTTAATTTTTTGTGCCCTATCTTCAAAAAATTGAACGAAAGTATCAAAAAACTGAGACATTGGTCAGACCTCAACTTTTGCACCATCAATATGAGCAAACGTGCTTATGTGTGTAATAATACGACACATTACACATAAGCAATTGTTCGGGCTTATTATTTAGTAAGGCGCATGACAACTACACGCCTGGCTAGATCGAGCTTTCGAGACGCCTTGTTATCTCGATTTACCCCGCAAACCAGTTGCTAGCAGCTATAGCCGTCTCATCAAGGAAGAAATGCATGACGATACAACCGATTCTCACTACCGAAAGACTCGTCCTCCGGCCATTCAATATCGATGACTGCCAACAAGTGGCTTTACTCGCTGGAGATAAGCGAATTGCCGACATGACAGCAAACATCCCTCATCCTTATGAGCGACCGATGGCGCAAGCATGGATAGATAGGCACGATCCGATGTATCAGCAGCATCAAGGCGTGGCGTACGCTATTACCTTGCGAAACACTGGGGAGTTACTTGGTGCAGTGAGTTTACCGCGTATCGAAGAGGGCTACGGTACATTAGGCTACTGGGTTGGCGTGCCACATTGGGGGAAAGGCTATGCATTCGAGGCCTCCAAAGCCTTACTCGAATTTGCTCGAATGCACTTTGAGTTAAACGGAATAACCGTGATGCATTTGGTGGACAATCAGCGTTCTAAATCGGTGATCCAAAAACTAAATATCCCTTACATCGGTGACAAAACATTGCGCATGCAAGGCAAAGAACGAAAGGTTTGTGTCTACCAACTCACGTTCGTCGCTTCTGAATAAAGTCGAGGAATATGTCGGATGATCATCCATGAAACTTCACAAAATCTGCCCAAGAACAACCCTTTCTTGCTAGGAACTGTATTGTTGTCGCTGTTCTATTTTTCCTACCTAGCAGACAAGATCGTCGAGTTTGGACTCGTAGCACTCACAATAATAGGATTGAAACTGCTCTCAACGTACTTCACGCGCCGCGCGTTCAATCCTAAAACGCTAGATATCGATGCAAGCACCAACACCTTGAAGTACCGCCAGGGCTCAACGGTTTACTTCCGTCTACCTCTTGATGACATTGTCAAAGTCCAAATACAGAAAAAGTTCTTCTCTAGCAAAAGTTTGATGCTCTACACAGTCAACGACGCTTACCAAGTGCCGAATTCAGACAATTTCGATTCTCTACAGTTAAAGGATTTAATGAAACAACTTGAAGAGAGAATTGATGATCAATCTCGCTAAAACGAAAAGAGAAGACATTCTAGAATGTTGCCAATTTGGTCTCTAAATAGAAAGACAAAAAAGCCAGCAATAACGCTGGCTTTTCTCTGTATTAGTCTTGTGCGACTTTCACGCGAATTTTGCTTTTTTCTACGTTCGTCAAATTCAGTGCTTCAAGAGCAGAAATGGCTTCTGCTTCGTCCGGCATGATGACAAAACCGAAGCCTTTCGACAAACCCGTGTCTTGATCAAGCACTAGCGAACACAGTTCTACTTTGCCGTACGCTGAGAATAATTTGCGGATATCTTGCTCGGTCATGTGACGAGCCAAGTTTCTTACTAAAAGTTTCATAATGAACCTAGTTGGTTTGATAACGGTTCGATTCTCTCAGTTTCTCTCTGGCAAACCAAGTGAATAATATGACGGCGTTGACTAGATCATTCTAAGTACATCTGTTTAAATGATTTTCCGTTCATTTTTCACCCATAGGAGAGTCGGCATGGAAACGAAACGTCTCAAACTCATCCCTGCTTGTTTAGAACGAGCCGAAGAGGCGCATCAAGCTGTCGTTCGCAGCCAAAAAACTCTCGAAGTCTATCTGCCGTGGGTGCCTCATGTGCTGACATTAGAAGCGATGATAGAAGGGACAGAGAAAGCCATCGCAAACTTTGAAAACTTCGAAGAAGAGCTGCGTTACTACATGATTGAAAAGGAAAGCGATCGCTTACTGGGTGCGGTCGGCCTGATGATTCGAGATCCCGACGTACCGTCCTTTGAGATAGGTTATTGGTTAGATAATGCTGCCGTTGGCAATGGTTATGTTGCCGAGGCTGTGCTCGAAGTTGAGCGCTATGCGTTTGATGACTTGGGCGCAAAGAGAATCGCAATTCATGCTGATAGCACCAACCAAAAGAGCAGGGCTGTAGCCGAGCGCTGTGGTTATGAGTTCGAAGGAGAGCTCAGAAACGAACGTCTGACTACATCGGGAGAGCTGAGTAACACCGTTATTTACGCCAAAATTCGTCGCGACTAACACTCCAATCTAACCGAGCAATGCTAAGCTCTGATCTCAAGCTACCGCCACTAACGTTAATTAAGTTTCAGATAAAACAAAGCCCGCTAAAATAGCGGGCTTTGTGTTCATATACGGGAAGTTACTAGTCTAGTTCAACCAGTTTTTTCTCGAACGACTGGTGTTGGTCTAACACGTCTTGCGCAGCACCGCCCGTTGCTTTACTTACCACAATGATGGCAAGCGTAGAGAAGATGATGCCCGGTACGATTTCGTACACATCAAACCAACCGCCAGTTAGCTGCTTCCAAACTACGATAGTGATACCACCAACAAGAATACCTGCTAACGCGCCGTTACGGTTCATACCGCTCCAGTAAAGGCTAAGTACAACCGCAGGACCAAATGCCGCACCAAAACCAGCCCAAGCGTAAGATACAAGACCAAGTACTGAGCTATCAGGCGTCATCGCTAGGAATAGCGCAACAAGCGAAATAACGATAACACCGATACGACCAATCATTACGATTTCTTCAGAAGACGCTTCTGGCTTGAATACTTGCTTGTAGAAGTCTTCTGCAAGCGCTGAAGATGAAACAAGGAGCTGTGAGTCAGCGGTACTCATTACCGCCGCTAGGATTGCTGCTAACAACATACCCGCAACGACAGGATGGAATACTGCGTTAACCAATAGCATGAAGATCTTCTCACCGTCCTCTAGTTGAGTACCCGGATGACCCGTAACCCAAACCAGACCAACAAGACCAACAAGCATTGCACCAACCATAGATAGTGCCGTCCAAATCACTGCGATACGACGTGCAGTCGTTAGATCTTTGTTTGAACGAGACGCTTTAAAACGCGCTAGGATGTGTGGCTGACCAAAGTAACCAAGGCCCCACGCCGCTAGAGAGATAATGGCAATCGCAGACAATGGTTCGCCTTTCGCGTCATTCCATAGCGTTGCAAGTTCTGGGTTGATGTCATGTAGATCAGAACTTAGCTGACCTAAACCACCGTCCATTACCGCTATAGGAACAATCATTAGCGCAGCCGCCATTAGCAGACCTTGCACTAAGTCAGTCCAAGATACCGCTAGGAAACCACCGAATAGTGTGTAAGAAACGACACACACCGTACCGATGATAACAGCGTAGGTATAATCTAGACCGAATACCGTCTCAAACAGTTTGCCCCCTGCGACCAAACCTGAGCTGGTGTAGAAAAGGAAAAATAGAAGAATGAAAAACGCAGAGATTGTCTGAATCAGTTTCGACTTATCGTTGAAGCGACGTGACAGGAACTCTGGCAACGTTAGCGCGTCAGTTTGGATACTGTAGGTACGGAGGCGTTTTGCACTGATGAGCCAGTTTGCCCATGTACCAAGAAGTAGACCGCCGGCTAACCAGAAGGCCTCGATACCCGCAGCGTACGCATAGCCAGGCAAGCCTAGCAGCAGCCAACCACTCATGTCTGAAGCACCTGCAGATAATGCAGCAGGCCACGGACCTAGGCTACGGCCACCTAGGAAGTAGTCAGATGAATTGGAAGTCCTCTTATACGCGTAAACGCCAATAGCAACCATAATCAGTAAATACGCCACAAAAGTGGACGTGATAGCAAAGCTATTTTCTATCATTAGATAGTCCTCGTTATAATTATTTCCTTCCTTGCCTGCCCTGATATTTTACCGTCTCAGCAATACATCAGAGTATAAAAAACCAATCTGGACCGGCTCTCAGTCCAGTTACTCCAGATTGGCATTACAAGTCAGGTTAGTGAGTTTCGTTCCCCAGCTCGAGTAGAGTTGCGTTACCACCCACCGCGGTAATATTTATCGTTCGAGTGCGCTCAGTAATGAAGCGCAACGAGAGATGAGGATCATGAGCCAATTTCGGTGACTCTAAATCCGTTTCAGAAACTAAGCCGACGATTGCACCGTCACGCTTAGCTAGTTGAAGATTGAGCGCATGCTCAACCTGTGAACGCCCAACATAACCCACACTACGTACATCGCTCTCAAGCAACGGGGCAGACGCATCGTACGCAACAACCTGGACTAAGTTAGATGGGAAGTTTGCCAACGCTACAGCTTGCTTAACCAATTGGTTTAGCTCTGCATTGTCACTGCAAACGACCACACTGTTGCCGGCAATTAAGGCACAGGTGATCATCGCAAAAGCACTGTATAACGCATTATCAGCAGGCTCGATGTTGTTTTCACAAATCACCAAAGCCACACCGCGTCCTGCGGCATACAGTTCGTTAGTTTCCCCTGTAGGGCCAACTAACTGGTGAGTTTCTGCAAGAAGAGCTGATGCTTGTTGCAAGTGGTAAGAAACCACTTTGGCAACGGTAGACTGCTGCCCTTCTAGTGCAGATTTAAATGCCAGAACATGCTCGCATTTGTAATCAAAATCAGTCAGATTCCACTGCTCCCACGCAGAGAATGCATCTTTAAAATAGGTGATCTGATGAACCATAATGCGACTCCTTATGCGTTTTCTGCTTGAGCAAGAAGATGTTGAGTAAATCGGAATAGGTAGTGTGGACCACCAGCTTTCGGGCCAGTACCTGACAAGCCTTGACCACCAAACGGCTGTACACCAACCACAGCGCCAACTTGGTCTCGGTTGATGTAGCAGTTACCTACTCGTGCATGTTTCTCAATCCAACGGTACGTGGTTTCGTTACGGCTATGGATACCCATCGTCAAGCCAAAACCCGTTTTGTTGATCTGCGCAACCACGTTCGGTAATTCAGACGCTTTAAAGCGAATAATGTGCAAGATTGGACCAAATTGTTCTTCTTTCAGCACATCGATGCCCGAGATTTCAAACGCACTTGGTGAGACAAAGTCACCATGCTGGCACGATTCATCCAGCTGTAGCTGAGCGACTTTAGTCTGTGTTTTGCTCATTTGCTCAAGGTGAGCGAGGAGTTTTTGTTTTGCATTGCTGTCGATAACCGGACCAACATCTGTTTTGTGTAGGTAAGGTAAACCAACATGCAGTTCATTCATCGCACCCTGAATCAGGTTGATCATACGGTCTGCTACATCTTCTTGTACAAATAGAACACGAAGGGCAGAACAACGCTGACCAGCAGATGCAAACGCCGAACGAATCACATCACGCACCACCTGCTCTGGCAATGCAGTACTGTCCACAATCATTGCGTTTTGGCCACCTGTTTCCGCAATAAACGGAACTGGTTTCGCGCTGCGCTCCGCGAGCGTGACGTTAATGCGTTGCGCCGTTGCCGTTGAGCCAGTGAATACCACACCAGCAATAGCATCATGAGAAGTCAGTGCATGACCGATCTCAGCGCCGCGACCAGTAAGTAACTGAATCACACCAGCAGGGAAACCCGCATCAAGCATTAATTCAATAGCACGAGCGGCAATTAAGCTTGTTTGCTCAGCAGGTTTTGCAACCACAGTGTTACCTGCAATCAGTGCTGCCGTTACCTGACCAAGGAAGATAGCCAACGGGAAGTTCCAAGGGCTGATACACACAAACACACCAAGACCTTCACGGCTAGAAATGCGTTTCACACCGTCAAAGCCTTCTAGCTCAAATGGCTGTAGGTTTTGCGCTTGTTTCGCGTAATAACGACAGAAATCCACTGCTTCACGAACTTCATCAATACTATCGTGAATCGTCTTGCCCGCTTCTTTGTGACAAATCGCCACCAGCTCAGCCAGATTTTCTTCCATTAAGTCAGCAAGCTTTTCTAAACAAGCCGCTTTTTGCTCAACAGGAACGGTTTTCCAATCAGAGAAAGCAGTTTGCGCCGCATCAATTGCAGCGGAAACATGATCAAGTGTTGCAAATGCCACTTTGCCGACTTCAATTCGGCGATCGTACGGTGCGGTGATGATCTCAGCCGCATTTTCCTTGATCATGCTTTCGGCAAAACGCTCACCATTGATCATCGGGCCTGCAACCCACTGATTGTCCATGAAGCTTTCTACCTGCGCTTCAAATGGCTTCGCCTCACTGTCGATATCAATGTTGACGCCATATGAGTTCTTACGCTCAGGGAAAATATCGGCAGGCAATGGAATTTTGTCGTTGTGTATCGTGTCAAAACCCGTCAACACATCCACAGGGTGATGGGTCAACTCATAAATCGGACAACGCGCATCAACTAGACGGTGTACAAACGAGCTGTTCGCACCATTTTCAAGCAAACGACGAACCAAGTACGGAAGAAGATCAGCATGGCTACCGACAGGAGCATAAATACGTACTGGCTGACCGTACATTTTCATAACATGGTTATACAGTGAATCACCCATACCATGCAGGCGCTGGAACTCGTATTCTTTGTGCTCCGCCATGACAGCAATTGCCGTCACCGTGTGAGCATTGTGGCTTGCAAATTGTGGGTAGATATTACCGCGAACACCTTCGCTAAGTAGGAAACGAGCACAAGCTAGGTATGCAACGTCCGTCGCTTCTTTGCGAGTGTATACTGGGTAATTTGCATAACCCGCTTGTTGAGACCACTTGATTTCGCTGTCCCAGTACGCGCCTTTAACCAAACGCAGAGGAATAACGTCACCTTGTTCTTTTGCGAGTGCATTTAGCCACACCAAGACTGGTAGCGCACGTTTTGAGTAGGCTTGAATAACCAAACCAAACTTGCCCCAACCCTTCACAAGATCGCTACGGTATACTTTCTCAAATAGCTTCAGGGAAAGCTCAAGGCGATCCGCTTCTTCTGCATCGATTGTGATTGCAACGTCGACTTCAATTGCACGTTTCAATAGCTGCATTAGTGAGTCATACAACTCTGTCATTACACGTTCTTCATTTGCGACTTCGTAGCGCGGGTGTAATGCAGAAAGCTTGATGGAAATCGAAGGCGCAGGGCTGATGTCGTTACCGTAAGTCTCGCGACCCACCGCTTCGATCGCCATTAGGTAATCTTTGAAGTACTTGTTCGCGTCCGCTGTAGTTAACGCCGCCTCACCCAACATATCAAACGAGTAGGTGAAACCTTTGTCGCGCATTGGACGACCGTTCTTCTGCGCTTCTTCGATCGTACGACCACGAACAAACTGGTGACCCATGATCTTCATTGCCTGATACATGGCTTTACGAATCACAGGCTCAGAGAATTTATTTACCAGACGGTTTACAGCCTGACCTGGGCTCTGGGTGCCTTGCTCACCAAGACCAACCACTTTACCTGTTAGCATGAGGCCCCATGTTGATGCGTTAACAAACACAGAGTCAGAGTTCTTCAGGTGAGATTTCCAGTCTGCGACACTCAACTTATCTTTAATCAAAGAATCTGCTGTCGCGGCATCTGGGATGCGCATTAATGCTTCTGCAAGACACATCAGCAAGATACCTTCTTGAGTATCTAAGCTGTATTCCAGCAATAAAGCATCAATCATCTGGATTGACTTCTTATCGGCACGAATGGCTTCGATAAGGTGGGTCGTTTGGGTAGTGATCGCCGATTTTTCATCCTCTGTCGGCGTCGCTAGTGGCAATAGTTGCTCTAGCCATTGAGACTCGTCCACCATATATAATGGCGAGATCAGTGACCACAACTTATCAAGCGGCTGCCCGATAAATTCCGGTGTCAACACGTTCGTAGCTGTAAACATGTGTGTTCCTCAATCTCACTCCTCGAAAACCGCTTCGAGGATTATCAATGGCTGGCAGTGTATTTTGAGGCCGATAAGAATACTTGTCAAAAACTACGACATTTTTGCCAAAAACTCGCTTTTATAACAAAACATCCACATAGTCACATTCAAATAGGTAATATTTTGTGTTGTAAATTTTAATTTTTTCATTGCATTCACAACAAAATATCAAGAATATCAATAAGATTTTTGTGAAGAGCTCGTTCTAAGAGAAAATGTAGGATCAAGTGGCATATCAACCACTGCAAAGAACAGAGAATTTAAAAAAACGAGAGATAGGTCACGTGAATAAAACATAAAAAAACCATGCATAGTGCATGGCTTTATTCTGATTGATGATTATTTGACCTAAAAAAACGCGTTGTTATCCAACTTGTTTTTTATAACGGGAAGGTGATATTCCCTGTAAGCGAGTAAAAGTATGAGTAAAAGTACTCTGGCTTGAGAAGCCAGTAAACTCGGCAATTTGCCCTAAAGAAAGGTGCCCTTGCTCGATTAATTCACGAGCCATGTCGATACGCTTTCCGAGAACATATTGATGAGGTGTAATCCCCATCTGCTCTTTAAACAAGCAATGGAACTGACTTTCCCCAAGAAACACTCGCCCGGCCAATTGAGCCACACTAATCTTATGACTCAGGTGCTGCTCAATGTAACGATCAATCGCCTCCAAATCAAAGCGCGACTCTTTTCGACTGGTCTCAAATGCCGAGATATGGCGCTGCATTAATGCAATCACAGTGTCGTTACACGCACGACTTAACAGCAGGTCATCCGGATGGTTTCGCATTTCCTGAACCAACATCTGTATCAGCTTCTGAATTTGACTATCTAACTGGAAGTAGACATGGTCTCTCTCCAGGTTATTGATTTTTTCAAGCATTTCAGGATCATCATTTGTCGGTTTGGGCATATTCAGCACCAAAATATCCGATTGATTGATGACGCCACCGAAAGCATGATCAGAGCATGCGGTAACCACACAACCTTGACCAGGGCCGACAAGATTACCTCGCCCGCGCACTTCAAATTCGGCTTGCCCTTTTAAACCAATCACGATCTGCGTATAAGAATGATCGTGGCAATCCATATAAGACGGAAGTGTGATCAGCTCCGCCGGCTTTGGCAGAATAATCTCTTGATATGAAAGGATTTTTTGGTTATCTGAATCACTCATTTTAAACAGTCGTCTTTACACGGTCAGCTTACGTCTTCGCATCATATACCTTCTTTGTTGGGTTGCAACTTTTACCCAACTCAATCGACAAGATCAAATCAGCATGCTCAAGTTCATTTACATGATCATAGTTCCGGAACGATGATCATGCGAGGTTAATTTACGGTCAGTGAGCAACCAATTTTATTAACAAAAACGGATAGATAGGCAACACCTTACGTATACATAATCAATCAATGTAAAGATCCTTATTACCGAACAATCTGTTATTTTGTAAAACACCGTGCTCCATATTAGATAACTCGTCCCTGAAACGGATCGAAACCCACTCTTAAACTCAACATAGAGGGATTTCCCCCCTTACTAATATGCTTCTGATTCAATACATTAGTTATCGAGCTTTAAGATGCATACGATCTAAAGCTCTCGGTATCTCATTGATACCTCTAACTTACTTAGCAGACCCTCGCTAGGTAATTTAGAACCTCTTCTACACGTCGACAAGATTATATCTTGTGTTGCCAGCCCGTCTTCAGGCTGGCTTTTTTTTTCGCTTCTCAACAATGAAAACAATGGCATAAGCTGATATCATAGCGTTTGTCTCACTGTCCCTCTCATATGCTTAGGTGCTGCTCTTTCGCTCACAAGTGATATGAACGTCAACCACATTACAACTGAGTTGTAGGAAGCATGATCAAGGACGATACGAGTTGTAAGCCGAACATTGGCGGACATCCGTGAGCGCACATATCTGTAATGAAACAGACCATTTTCCCAATTAAACTCTTCGTTCCATTTCGTCGTTGTCTATGACTACCTGACGAAAACATCGAACACCACGAATTTAATTGGATTGAGCGCCAATCAACGAACGTGTTCTAGCAACGTAACTGCCTACTTGGCAACATCAATACGAGCCATGTAACACGGACGTCTCTGTATTGGTAAAAGCAGTATGTAGTGAGTCCTTTTGTGAATATTTCAGTCGATACCATAGAACAATCCCTCCTTAAACAGCTACCAGGTTGTTGGGGATGCAAAGATAAAGATTCGGTATTCCTATACGTAAACCAGGAATACGCAGAACTGTTAGGGCACACGTCGCCCGAGGAGTGCTTGGGTAAAACTGATTTTGATATGGCCAGCCCAACCACTGAATGCGCGCAAGAATTTCAACGCCAAGATAAACACGTTCTCGAAACTGGCGAGTCACTAAAAATTCTGGATATCCACCCTTATCCAGATGGCCGCTGGCGAGCACATATATTTACTAAAACACCGTGGCGAGATGACAAAGGCGACATCGTAGGCACCATTTTCTACGGAAGGGAACTCACCGACACCGCCGTGATTGAAGTCGGGTATTGGGTTTGTCGTGCAATCAGTACCAACCCAAATCAACAATCCATCTTTCGTTTTTCTGACTTACAACCAAAACCAGAGAAGCTCACATGCCGCGAGCAAGAAACGCTTTTCCTCTTGCTCTATGGCAAAAAGCCTCAATTTATCTCTCAGGTCATGGGCATATCAACAAAAACCGTTGAAGGTCACGTCGCACGCTTACGTAATAAGTTTGCAGCGAACAGCAAGAACGAACTAATAGATAAAGCAATGGAAGCAGGCTACGGCTCTGTTGTACCCAAAACCCTGCTTAAGCATCAATTATCGGTTGTGTTGAATGGAGAGCGATAATTCACATCGCTTCCACCTACAAAAACACCGCCCCAATTCGGCGGTGTTTGTTTATTCATGAGGGACCATAAGCCTATGGCGCTAAACGATCAATGTCCCAACTTCCATCATGCTGGGAGAAAAGAAAACGATCGTGAAGGCGATGTTCGCCACCTTGCCAAAATTCGATGCTCTTTGGTTTTACGCGAAAGCCACCCCAAAAGGTTGGTACTGGTATTTCACCCTTAGCAAACTTCTGTTTTAGCTCTAAAAACTTACCTTCCAACACACCTCTGGCAGAAATACGACTACTTTGTTTGCTCGCAATTGCGGCCAACTGGCTCTCTTTAGGACGAGAAGTAAAGTATTTCATATTCTCTACGGCGGTAAGCTTTTCAGCCACACCAGTAATATGAACTTGGCGCTCTAACGGGTGCCAAGGGAAGTGCAAACTAATATTGCTGTTATGCTCTAGCTGCTGGGCCTTGCGACTGCCTAGGTTGGTGTAAAACACAAAACCATCTTTGTCGACGTTTTTCAATAGAACAATGCGTTGAAACGGCATGCCATTTTCATCAACCGTTGCAACTGTCATCGCAGTCGGGTCCGTTAAACCCGCTTCAACTGCTTGCTCTAGCCACAGATTAAATTGATCAATAGGATCAGCTTTCAAATCTTTACGACGCAGCCCACCTTTGGTGTACTCACGACGAATATCAGCAAGTTCCATCTTTACTCCTTCACTCGTTTTTGTCGATTGTGCTCCCGATACTGAGGAAATACAAGGACATCATTGTGCTTGTTATCGTTGCCGCTCACAGCATCACAGTGCGTCATTTGATACCATGACACAAAAAACCAGTGAGCCGATCGTGAACTTACTCAACCCCAAAGCCCTACGTCATTTTTTACTGCTACTGTGTGCCGTTGGCATTTCAGGGCTTGCGCTTACTCATCATTACGCAACTCAATACCAACATGATCAATGGCAACAAAAGCTAGAGAGACAAGCCGCGCAAGTGTCACAAGAAGTGGACTACGAACTGGCAAAGTTTGAACAGATACCAAACCTATTAAGTCACGACCCAAGACTACTCAAAGCAGTAGAGCGCGGAACGCCCTCTCAAGAGCTCAACCTACTGTTATCAGATTGGTTGAAGCAAAGTTTGGCCGATACGATTTACGTTCATGACCGCACCGGGTTAGTCATTGCCTCAAGTAACTTTCAGCAAGAAGATACGTTTGTCGGCTCTAGCTTTAGCTATCGCCCCTATTTTAAAAATGCGCGACGCGGTGAGCCCGCTCAATACGTTGGATTAGGCGTACGCTCGAATAAACGTGGGTACTTCTTCTCATCTCCGCTGTGGGTAAATGAGGAAGTCGTTGGCGTGATCACAGTAAAAGTGAATTTGGAGCAATTAGAACAGCGCCTTTCGCAAACCACGACTGACGTACTCATTACAGATAAACACAATGTCGTGTTTATGAGCAATTTACCAGACTGGCGCTATCGTGCACTTTTCCCACTGTCATCGAGTGCAATAAATGAACTTACCGAAACGCGTCAATATGGCGATACCTTACCCGAATATTTTGGTGAGTTAACGGCACACAGTGGTGTCACAGAGTTTGATGACAATCAATTGCTTCTATCACCGAATTACCTCGCATACGCAACACACTTATTGGATAAAGGGTTTCGCGTCGTTGCCTTAATTAACCACAACAGCGTTCTTGCCGCCGTTTTACAGGCCGATATCGTCTTCCTGATCTTATATGCGCTCATTGCTCTAATTGCGTTAGCGTGGTTCCAAACCCTAGTTAACAAAGCACGCCTTGCCCATCTCAATGTGAGCCTAGAAGAAAAAGTAGTGCAACGGACACTAGTTCTGAGTGAAGCCAACCAAAAACTACAACAGACCATCCGCCAATATGAGCAAAGCCAACAAGAGCTTAAACAAACACAACAAGAACTGACGCAAGCCGCGAAATTGGCATTGTTGGGCGAGCTATCAGCCAGTATTAATCATGAGATAAATCAGCCACTTTCCGCACTAAGAACCTATACCGAAAACTCGCAGCGTTTGTTGGCAATGGAAAAATACCCAATGGTCGCCGACAATTTGGGCAAAATGCTGACACTCAATGACACCATTTCGGAAGTCATTGCCCGCTTAAAAGTCTTTACTCGGAAAGCCACGCACGATTCACACAATGAAATCTCAGTACTGCACGACGCGGTACATACTGCCACCAGCATTTTGAGCAATAAGCTTATTAAGCAAGGAGTAACACTAAAAGTTCCGGCCATCGACTATGATGTGAAGCTGGCCATTCACAGCGTTGAATTAGAACAAGTGCTGATCAATCTCTTCCACAACGCGGCACAAGCGATGGAAAACCACTGTATCGATCCGCAAATATCCATTGCTGTTCAGTGTCATGATGACAGTTGCGACATTCTTGTTTCCGATAACGGACCAGGGATGTCAGACGAAGCCCTAGCAAAAGTGTTCGACCCATTTTTTACGACTAAGCCAGAGGGCTTAGGATTAGGTTTGACCATCTCCAAACGCATTTTAGAGAGCTATCACGGCTCCCTCTGTGCCTATAAACATCAGAACACAGAACAACAAGCAGGAGGCATGACCTTTATCGTGACGCTACCAATAGTCAATCAGAATAAACGTACTCCAGAAGTGGAAAACGACCATGAATAACTCAGTTTTCTTTGTTGATGACGAACCACACATTCGTGATGCCGTGTCTCAAGCCCTGCTGATTGAAGGGATAGACGTCACCTGCTTACCAAACGCAGTAGAAGCCTTACGCGTAATCGACTCAAATACGCCTGCGATTATCATTACCGATATCCATATGCCCGTGATGGATGGCTTGGAGTTTATGCGAACTTTGCGAAGCAAAAACGATCACTTTCAATTCATCGTACTTACTGGACATGGAGATGTGAAAACCGCGGTAGATGCGATGAAAAGCGGCGCGTACGACTTTCTAGAAAAACCGTTTTCAACGGAACAGCTCATGAAATCGCTCAACAATGCCAGCGATAAACTGAACTTGTTGCAAGAAAACATCTGGCTTAAGAAAGAGCTCGACATGCAAACTCATGTTGGTCCGAAAATGATTGGTCACAGTAAGGCCATGGTTAGTATTCGTCGCGCCTTGATCAGTGCGCCTACAAGCCAGCCGCTCATTTTTGTAGGTCAAGATGGTACGGGTCGGCGACTAGCTGCACAATTTGCCCACGACATACATGCAACACCAGATAGTGAGCTAATCGCCGCTTCTGGTGAAGACCTCTATGAGCTTTCATTAGAAGCGCTCGACAAAGCCATACACCGCTTAAGTGAAGGAAAACGCCACTGCAGTTTGTACTTACATAGCGCAGAGCATGTATCATTTGAGCAATGGGAATACTTGTTCAAGCACCCAAAACTTGAACGTGTTTTTGGCGCGACCACCCAAGCCGAGCCGCCTCTAAAATCCCTGGCGACTCTAATTCACTTACCAACGCTCGATGAAAGAAAGGAAGATATAGGGCCTTTATACAAGCACTTTGTGCGCCACACCGCGAGCCGATATCAGTTACAGCCACCACATATCAGCCTAGAAGAAGTCAAACACCTCACCAATCTCGAATGGCCAGAAAACGTTAAGCAGCTACGCCAATTTGCTGAACTTCGTGCCCTCAAGCCAGATACTTTTAGAATGGAAGATTGGAATAGTGAGAAAAGTCTTGAAATTCAGAGTATGACTCAGCGCACAGAATACTTTGAATATTGCTTGTTATTCGATGCATTGCAAAGACATCGCGGCAGACTCAAAGAGGTTCAACTAGAATTACAGGTATCACGCAAAACCTTGTACGACAAACTAAAAAAACATCAGTTGGATAAAGCCAAGTTCAAGGCGTAATAGCTATACTCCGGCGCTAATTATGCTTTTGTTTGATTTAGAAAGTGTAAGAAAGCTCATTTGAAGAGAGAATAACCCTCTTCTCATATTTTATTAGCCGAGCATGCTGACATGATCGGTTAATAATAATAAGATCAAAAAGATAATCCGTAATTATATAAGCAGGGACTGTGATGAGCCGAGATAACTACAACAAACTCAACGATGAAGAGTTGGATTTTGTTGATGACAAAACTGCAGCATTGCTCCTCAATACCCCCAACAGCGCGCGTTTTATGCTCTGGGTTATGGTGCTATTTTTCATTGCAGCAATAGGTTGGGCATCTTGGGCTGAAATCGACAAAGTCACGGTTGGTCAAGGCAAAGTGATTCCCTCCTCACAGATACAAGTAGTCCAAAACTTAGAAGGTGGCTTAGTCAAAGAAATCTTGGTCAAAGAAGGTCAGTTGGTTGAAAAAGGCCAACAGTTACTGCTTATTGATGACACCCGCTTTCGCTCAGATTTTCGTGAACGTGAGCAACAAGTTGCCAACCTTACCGCATCTGTGCTGCAACTATCCGCTTCTATTAACAGTGTTGCCGTTAATCGTGATTTTGAAACGGAAAACTGGCGTCAAAGTGTACTACTTGATTACGGTAAACTGACCTTCCCACCAACCTTGGAAGAGACTCGACCTCAACTCACACAGCGTCAAAAAGCAGAATATCGCGAAGATCTAGATAATTTGCGCAACCAACTTTCTGTTATTGACCAACAAGTGCAGCAAAAGCAGCAGGACTTGGTAGAGATCCAAGCACGAGTAAGGAACTTGCGTCAAAGCTACCAATACGCGAAAAAAGAACTCGATATCACCAAACCTTTGGCAGACGAGGGCGTTGTTCCTCGTATTGAACTGCTCAAATTACAGCGCCAAGTCAACGATACCCGTCGTGAAATGACGTCCAGTGAGCTCAAGATTCCCGTATTGCAATCAGCGATTCGAGAATCCATGCTCAACCGTATTGATGTTGCACTCAAATTCCGCTCTGAACAGCAAGAGAAACTCAACAGCGCCCAAGACCAATTATCTGCTTTGGTTGAATCAGCGGTGGGCTTGGAAGATAGAGTAAACCGAACGGTTGTGAATTCGCCAGTAACAGGCAAAATCAAAACACTGAACATCAATACTGTCGGTGGTGTTATCCAACCTGGTATGGATATCGTCGAGATCGTACCAACAGAAGACACACTATTGGTAGAGGCGAAAATTGCGCCAAAAGACATCGCATTTTTACGCCCAGATCTTCATGCTATCGTGAAGTTTACAGCTTACGACTTCACAAAGTACGGCGGTTTAGAGGGTGAGTTGGAACATATCAGCGCGGATACCACTCAAGATGAAGAAGGCAACAGCTTCTACATTGTTCGTGTACGCACCGAAAAAACAAACTTTGGTCAAGATGCAGATTTACCAATCATTCCAGGAATGACAGCATCGGTCGATATCATCACAGGGAAGCGAACCGTTTTGGAGTATCTACTTAAGCCTATCTTAAGTGCCAAAACTAACGCCTTGAAGGAGTAAACCACATTAAGATACTCGCGATAGAGAGTATTGAGCGATAAGTGATTAAATAAAAAGCACTTATTTCTCACTGACGAACTCTCTAGAAGAGTATACTTGTGATACGAGTCGAATATGCGATCCAATTTGCAGCGTAAAGTTACATTATTAATCAGCTTAAGTTGTTTGTCGTTCCAACTTGGTGCGCTGAACAGTAAAGAACAACGATGGGTCAATACGGTCACAGCGGTGTACGGCGAACGTGCGGGATTGCGCGTAAATACATGGCGAAAGAACCTCGACTTATTTAAACAATTAGAGACTCATGAACAGCTCGCTGGCGTTAACGACTTTTTTAATCAGCTGTATTTCGTTGACGACATAAAACTGTGGGGAAAGACAGATTATTGGGCTACGCCACTCGAATTTTTAGGGAGTAACGCAGGAGACTGTGAAGATTTCACTATTGCTAAGTACTTCTCTTTACTCGAGCTAGGAATACCAGATTCAAAGATGCGCTTAATATACGTAAAAGCCATCGAACTGAATCAGTTTCACATGGTATTAGCTTACTACCCTACCCCAAGTTCTGAGCCGCTCATTCTCGATAATATCAATCCTGACATTGTCCGAGCCTCTAAGCGTAGCGACTTGCTACCGATATACAGTTTTAATGGTACAAACCTGTGGTTGATGAAGTCATCTGCTAGCACTGGAGAGCTGGCAGGGAAAGCATCACGGTTGAGCCTTTGGAATGACTTACGCTCGCGCGAACGTAAGTTGCAGTTAAATAAACCTAAAATTAACTATGACGAGTGAGAAACATGACCCTATATAAGAAGCTTGTGGTGGGGATGGTTACGGTCTTTATACTCTTGTTGGCATCAGTATTCGTAATCCAATTCAACACGACTCGAGACAGCTTGGAGCAACAGCAACGTTCAGAGGTCAACAACACTATTAACACCGTAGGTTTGGCACTGGCTCCTTACCTAAAGGACAAAGATAAAGTCGCGGTTGAGTCCGTGATTAATGCTCTGTTTGACGGCAGCACCTACTCCGTTGTTCGTCTTACAGCATTAGATTCTGACTACCAGATCGTGCGTACCTACCCAGTTAAACCAAGTACGGTGCCACAATGGTTTATCGACATGAATCTATTTAAAGCGATTCACGATAAGCGTGTTGTGACCAGTGGTTGGATGCAGCTCGCCGAAGTAGAAATCATTAGCCACCCAGGCGCAGCTTACGAGCAGCTCTGGCAAGGTTTTATTGGGTTGCTGTCTGTATTCAGTGTCATTTTTCTGGCTGGTTTAGTGGCAATTTCATATATCCTACGTCGCTCGCTAAAGCCGTTAACGGCCATCGTGAATAAAATGCATGAAATCGCGAATAACCAATTTGGTGAACCGCTTGCTCGTCCAAGAACCAAAGATCTTATCGCGGTGGTAGATGGCATTAACATGATGTCTGCTCAAATCGAGCTATCATTCAAAGAGCAAGCCAAAGAGGCGCAACGTCTGCGTGCTCAGGCTTACCTCGATCCTATATCTAAATTGGGTAACCGCTCATTCTACATCAACCAAATCGACCAATGGCTTGCAGAGCAAACGCAAGGGGGTATCGCGCTACTCCATGCTGAATACATTGGGGACATTTACGAGACCAAAGATTACCAACGCGCAGATGCCCACGTTAAAGAACTGTCTCAACGTTTGAAAAACACCATTGATGTACCGGGTGCCACTATTGCTCGCTTATCTAGTGATGAGTTCGGTTTGCTTTTCCCTCATATGGATGAGAGCGAGTTACGCATTTTATCGGACAGCATCGTCAATTGTGTGAACGGCCTAAATACTGACCCAACAGGCTTAGCAAAACCTAAAGCGTCACTAGGGGTTGCACACAGCAAAGATCAGAAAACGCGCTCTGAAATCCTCTCGATGGTGGACAACGCACTATCGAAAGCCAAAGCGCAACCAGACAAGCCATACGGCTTCATTGGCAGTGATACACCTTCTAGTTTGATGGGTAAACAGCAATGGAAAGCGTTGGTTGAAGAAGCCATTCATAGTGATTGGGTTAAATTCCGTTTCCAAGCTGCGAAAAACACATGGGGTAAAGTATTCCACAACGAAGTATTTTCAAGCATCGAAAAAGATGGTGAAACGTATCGTGCGAATCAATACCTATTCGCACTAGAACAGTTAGACGCCACCAACATCTTTGACCAGTATGTCATTGAATCAATGATTAAGATGCTAGAAAATGGTGAACTTAATGACCCAGTCGCGATTAACATCGCGCAAAGCAGCTTGTCTCAACCATCGTTTATTCGCTGGACAACTAGCATGCTAGAGAAACACGCCAAAGTGGCCTCTAAGCTACATTTTGAAATTCCAGAGGAATGCTTTATCGATCAGCCTCACCACACAGCACTGTTATGTAATGCCATTCGCCAATCAGGTGCTGAGTTCGGCGTAGATAACTACGGACGTAACTTCCAATCTTTGGAATACATCCAAGAGTTCCGCCCGAACTATGTGAAGCTCGATTACCTATTCACACACAACTTGCACGACGAAAAACAGAAATTCACGCTAACGTCGATCTCTCGTACTGCCCACAACCTTGGTATTACGACTATCGCATCGCGTATCGAAACTCAAATCCAGTTGGATTTCCTCACTGAACATTTTGTTGAGGTATTCCAAGGATTCATCGTCGACAAGGAATAAAAAGGTTTATCAACGATGAAAGACCCTTTACTGAATTCGCTCATCTACGTTAGCCGTTACTATGGGTTAGCTAACTCGCCAGAAGCGCTAGTCAACGGACTACCGCTATCTGACGGTAAACTGACCCCATTTTTGCTACCAAGAGCAGCGGAAAGGGCCGGATTGGTTGCCAAGGAAAACCGCGCAGAGCTGGAGAGCATCTCCAGCCTAATTCTGCCGGCAATCTTAGTTCTTAAAGGCGGTGACTCTTGCGTTCTCAACAGCATCAATATGGAGAAACGCGAGGCCGAAGTCACCACCCTAGAAAGTGGAATGGTGCCGATCTCTATTCCATTAGAAGACCTACTTGAGCAATACACTGGTCGGTACTTTTTAGTTAAAAAGCAATTCCGTTTCGATGAGCGCTCTCCCGAAGTGCTCAAAACCAACGAAGGCCACTGGTTCTGGTCAACCTTGTGGCAGTCAAAACGCATCTACCGTGATGTTTTAATCGCATCACTTCTCATCAACCTCTTTGCGGTTGCCGCTCCGCTATTCACTCGCTTGGTGTACGACAAAGTGGTTCCGAATCTTGCGTTTGAAACCCTATGGGTACTAGCAAGTGGCATCTTTGTCGTGTTCCTGTTTGACTTCATTCTCAAGTCGCTGAGAAATTACTTCATTGATGTGGCGGGCAAGAAGTCTGACATTCTGATTTCATCCAAACTGTTCAGCAAAGTGATGGGGATTAGAATGGAATCGAAGCCGCCTTCGGTCGGTGCCTTCGCTCGCCATTTACAAGAATTCGAATCTATTCGAGAGTTTTTTACTTCAGCGACCGTCAGTGCTCTCATTGATTTGCCTTTTGCCATTTTGTTCTTAGTGATTATATGGTTAATGGCTGGCGATCTTGTGTATGTACCGATGGTGGGCGTGGTCATTTTGATTATTCACTCGCTACTTATACAAGGGCCGCTGCGTCGCTCCATTGAGGAGGGTTCACGCCTAGCATCGCAAAAATATGCCAATTTGATAGAGAGCTTGGCTGGGTTAGAAACCGTAAAAATGCTCAGTGCGCAAAGCCAATTCCAATACCGCTGGGAAGAGGCAGTTGCGCACATGGCGAACTGGAATATAAAAAGCCGCCGAATTACGGATAGCATTCAAAACGCAGCAGGTTTTGTGCAGCAAAGTAGTAACGTAGGGATGATCATCCTAGGCGTTTACTTAATTGCAGAAGGCGACTTAACCATGGGCGGTTTGATTGCCGCAACCATGCTTAGCGGCCGCGCGATTGGTCCTTTGGTTCAGTTATCCTTACTCTCTACGCGCTACAACCAAGCGAAGTCTTCTATGACAATTATCAATCAAGTCATGGAAATGCCGGATGAACAAGAAGAAGGTAAACGTTACATTCACCGCCCAATAGTACAAGGCAAAATTGAACTTGAACGCGTGACCTTCCACTACCCAGATTCACCGGTGGCGTCGATTCGAGATTTGAGCTTGACCATTAACCCAGGCGAAAAAGTAGCGATCATAGGCCGTATCGGTTCGGGTAAAACCACGTTAGAACGTCTCATCATGGGCTTGTATCAGCCGACGGAAGGTCATGTTCGCATTGATGATACCGACATCGCACAGCTGCATCATGTCGACATTCGCCGTAATATTGGTTGTGTGCCGCAAGATTCGAATCTGTTCTTTGGTTCTATCCGCGACAACATTACGCTAGGTCGCCCATTAACCGATGACCGTGACGTACTAGACGCAGCAAATCGTGCCGGTGTTACTGCGTTTACGCAATCTGACCCAGCGGGCTTAGAACGCCAAGTTGGTGAAGGTGGAGCAATGCTTTCGGGTGGTCAACGTCAAGCAGTCACGATCGCTCGTGCATTTTTGGGTCGTCCTCCTGTTCTACTAATGGATGAACCAACCAGTGCGATGGATAATCGCTCAGAGATGCACATTAAACATCAATTAGCACAGTTGAAACCTAGTGAAACGCTGATTCTGATTACGCATAAAACGTCTATGCTCGACATCGTTGATCGCGTAATTGTGATGGAAAAAGGCAGCATCATTGCAGATGGCCCTAAAGCGCAAGTGCTGAACGATTTGAAACAAGGCAAAGTGCGTGCGGTTAGCTAGCCTGAATTCACATTGATAAAAGCAAGGGCCCCGTTTAACTTGTGTTTAACGGGGCTTATTTTATTGGGAGCCCGAGATAATTAAGTTCTTCAAGCGCGACCCAAACGAGTACAAGGCCAACAATCACGAATAAAATCATAATCGCCTTTTCATCTTCTTCCATTTTTCAACGCCCTAAAAGCTATTTCAATTAATACACCTTAGGTTATCAGGACAAAAGTCATATTCAGCTCGTTTATAAGGAACTAGCGTCATAGAATGTCGGATATGGGATACAGCTCAAAGATTGCTCTTTTCAAAATCACGTCAGCTTTGGTTGAATATAAGTAATAAAGCCAAAGAGTTCGCAATGCTCACTAAGTCTTTGATTAACCAATATAGTACTCTGTAGTACCTCAACACAGAGACAAATGGTGTAAAGAAAAATTGTGATTACTTACAGCAAAAAATCAGCTATAAAAGCCGCTTTCTAGATATCGTCGAGATGAAGAAATGAATGATTGGATCCAATTAGAGCAAGTGAGCCAGTATTTCACTACGGGCTCCCTCGGTTACAAACTATTGATGGGCATTTTTGTCCTGATCGCGTATCGCATCCTGAAGAGGATTGTAAATAGAGCCATCCTAAATTTGGCAACAACGAAAGGTGTAAAAAAGGCTCGTTTGAGTTTTATTCAGCGCTGTTTCAATGTCGCGCTGCTATTTTTGACCGCCTCTATTTTTGCCATTATCACAGGTATTGGCTATGGCGATGTGTCTTTGTTCCTATCGTCCATTTTTGCCGTATTAGGTGTGGCGTTTATTGCGCAGTGGTCAATTCTGAGCAACATCACTGCCAGCTTTTTGATCTTTTTTGTCTTCCCGTACCGAGTGGGTGACCGAATTAAAGTCGTAGACAAAGATGAAGACATCTGCGGTGAGATTCAAGAAATCAGCATGTTTCACGTGTTAATTAAGCACGACAACGGTAACTTGATCACTTACCCAAACAACCAGATTTTGCAAAAAGCAGTGCTAAAGCTGGCGAAAAACAAGCCAGAGCCAAGTAAAGTAAAATCTCGGATTTATACTCGCAGAAAGAAATAACCCACTAAAAAGCCGATGTATCTACATCGGCTTTTTAGTATCACTTGGTGGTCACAAATAACCCAAAGTTAATGGCGAAAAACAGTGAAGAGACAAAACGTATAAGCTGAAGGTCACCACTGTATTCTTTCATGATAAAAACATGACACATCGCCGAAACCAAAAGCGCCACTTTAACCAAAGGAAGCTTCTTATTTACGAACCTTAAATAAATACAAAAATAGAGATGGTGCAAGCAAAGAAAAAATCGTCACTAGTTCCATCTTCCTTAAAATACAAGGACATGGTTTTAGTTAAGCTTATATTTTTAGCTTCATTATGAGCCACCCACTAATATTTAGCGAGATAAGGGCATAAAAGAGGTAAAAAACAAGACTGACCGAAACAAAAAGTAGTGCATGCACTTTTTCTTCTAAGCTCTCTGGATGAACATTCATATCCACATCAAACACACCCGCTATAAAGTGTGCAAATACCGTGGAAGAGGCTGTAGAAAGGCCTCCTACCATAATGATAATAATCCCTCGCCTTAAGAAACGATGAAATGTACTTTTCCCGCCTTGGATCAGGTCTGAGTTTACATATTTTAATCTATTTTTCCGCCTATTAATCATCACTAGCATCGGTACCTTTATCATTGTTTCCAAGAGAGTTTTCTACATCTTTAAGATCTTCCTTTAACGCTTTTATACACGACATTCATCGTCGTTGCATTCACTGTAGTTATGCCGTCGACTTACCCTATAAGAAAGCTCTTTAGATACCAATTCGTACTTTATCTATCTCAAATCTCTTCTTGACCTCAACTTATCTTGAGGTTTTAGCCTTAGTCGCACGATTAAAAATCAACAATGAAAAAAGGAACCATTGTGTCCAAAATTGCGATTATTTATTTCTCTAAAACCGACGTTACTGGTCAGCTTGCTCGCGCGATTGCCGCAGGTGTTGAACAACAAGGCATTAAGCAGCAAGATGAATGTGAAATCCTCTCTCACCGAATTGAAGGCAGTGAGATTATTGAGGGACGTTTTGTGAACCCTAAACTAATGGATGAACTTGCTGAGTGTGATGCGATTATCTTTGGCTCACCGACCTATATGGGCGGTGTAGCAGCGCAGTTTAAAGCATTTGCAGATGCAAGCAGTGAATCTTGGTATTACCAAAAATGGGCGAGCAAAATCGCGGCTGGCTTTACCAGTGGTGGGGCAATGAATGGCGACCAATCTTGCACATTACAATATCTACAAACGCTCGCTAACCAACACGGCATGATGTGGGTCGGGTTGGATAAGATCAGCAATTCTGGGGAGCAAAACCTGAATCGTTATGGTGTACAAGGTGGTATTGTTGCACAAGGTGGTGAAGGTGGTCAGTTGCATGCTTCTGATGTTGCAACAGCGGAGTATCTTGGCAAACGAGTCGCTATGCTCGTGAACAAGCTCTCCACTCGCTAACAATAAAAAGAAGCCCCGTAAGATACATCTTCGGGGCTTCATATTTATCGCTTGTTTTGAGCGCTACTTCTTGATGTAGAGGTCTTTCGAGTAGATACGACCTTCTACGTTGTTCTTGGCAAAACCGCCAACCGTAGGACGAACCAAACGCGCTTGCATGTAGTAGTAAATCGGTGCGATTGGCATATCCGCCGCCAACAATTGCTCGGCTTGATCATAGAAACCTTGGCGCGCTTTCTCATTGGTTGCGGCCAATGCACTGTTCATCGCGTTGTCGTACGCTTCACTGCTGTAACGTGCAAAGTTACCCGAGGAACCTGAGCGAAGTAAGCTCAGGAAAGTAGACGCTTCATTGTAATCACCACACCAGGAAGCGCGCATCACATCGAAATTGCCTTGTTTACGCGCCACTAAGTATGACTTCCACTCTTGGTTTTCTAACTCCACGTGTGCACCGAGATTTTTTTGTAGCATCGACGCTATCGCAACCGCGATCGATTTGTTTGCCTCACTGGTGTTGTACAGCAATTTAAAATCGAGCGGCTTGTCTTGGCTGTAACCCGCTTCTTTTAACAACTGACGCGCTTTCTCGTCACGTTGTTGCTGACTCCACTTACTGTATTCAGGCGGCGTCGCATCAAACCCTGCGGTGTACTGATGCGCAAAAGTATAAGCAGGAAGGTTGCCCACTTGCGTGACACCATTCGTAATCACATCGCGCATGATGGAGTACGACACCGCTTGACGCACTCGCACATCATCAAATGGCGGACGAGTGGTATTGAACGCGTAGTAATACGTACACAGTAATGGCACCACCGTGTAAGCCTGCTTGTAATCTTGTTTAAGCTTCTGCGCCATATGAGTCGGCACATCTGACGTGATATCCAGCTCTCCTGCCGCAAAGCGATTGATAGACGCGTTTTGGTTTTCAAACGGAATGTAAGTCACTCTGTTTAGATGCGTATCTGCGCTGTCCCAGTAACTTGGACTCTTAACCAGTTCAATGCGTTCATTCACGACCCACTTATCCAATGTGAATGCACCGTTGCTAACAAATTGGTCTGGATCGCTCCACGGCTTGTCGCGGTTTTCCACTGTCGCTTGATGCACTGGCATCATGGACGTGTGCCCAGTCATAGCAACAAAGTACGGCACTTGACTGTCCAACTCAAAACGTAGGGTGTATTTATCCACTGCCTTGATACCGAGATCGTCCAAAGGCTTTTTGCCCTCTGCTACATCGGCGATGTTTTTGATCTTGGTGAGTTTGAGATACCAAACATTTGGAGAAGCGGTCTTCGGGTCCACCGCTCGGCGCAGTGAATAGACAAAATCATCCGCCGTCACAGGCTCGCCATTCGACCATTTCGCGTCTTTGCGCAAGTGAAAAGTAAAGGTTTGGTTGTCCTTGGTTTCCCATGATTCTGCCACACCGGGAATGATGTTTCCGTCACGATCTTGAATCACAAGCCCTTCAAATAAGTCACGAATCACATGCATTTCTGGCAGACCTTCGGCTTTCGCTGGGTCAAGCGTCGCCGCCTCTGCGTCATTCGCACGTACTAAATGCTGTTCTGCGGCAAGTTGAATACCTTTAGGTAAGGTCTCCGCAGCAACTGATGTAGCAAGAAAAGGGGTGAATAAAGAGGAAATCAGCAACGCCGTTGAATGTTTTTTAAAATCCATATCTTTTTTCGTTCTCCTAACGCGTCTTGTGAAGCAAGTGCCACAATTAACATTTCAACCGTTGACGAGTTTAAACGGTTCAGTTTAGCTAGGTGTAATTAGCTTAGATATTGATACTACTTCATCAATCAGGAGATTACGGTGAGTCTAATTCCAAGAACGGAAAGAGCGGCATTTTTAATTCGGCCAACATCATACGGTCAATCCGTGCTTGGTGCGCCATTACTGTATTTTCCGGCTCAAGTCGAAAGTGCTTCGCGAGGTTTGATTTTGGCAGGCACTCACGGGGACGAGACGGCCTCGATTGCAGGTTTGTCCTGCGCGCTAAGAAGCTTGCCTGCTGATAACTTACGACATGATGTGATTCTGTCAATGAATCCTGACGGCAACCAGCTAGGCACACGCGCAAACGCAAACCAAGTGGACCTCAATCGCGCGTTTCCAACCCCAAATTGGACTGAGCATGGCACAGTGTATCGATGGAGCTCTCACACACCCGTTCGAGACGTACAGGTGAAAACTGGCACTAAAAACCAGCTAGAGCCAGAAGTTGGCGCATTAATTAACTTGATTGAACTGCGCAGGCCAAAGTTTGTAGTGTCGTTTCATGAACCGCTTGCGTTTGTAGATGATCCCAAACATTCCAACCTCGCCAAATGGCTCGGCGAGCAGTTTCAGCTGCCAATCGTGGACGATGTCGACTACGAAACACCCGGCTCATTCGGCACTTGGTGTAGTGAACGTGATTTACCTTGCATCACGTTGGAGTTACCGGCAATTTCTGCCGATCTCACCATTGAAAAGCATCTATCCGCTTTTATTGCTTTACTGATGCACGATCCGGATCTTTAGTTCGCTGTTGGTTAAGCGATCATGTGAGGATCTGTTTGATGTCGGTACTGATATCGCTGATCAACTGACGTGCACTTTCGTCTCTTTGCTGAACCAAGATGATAAACAGCAAATCGGTGATCACGTTTTGCGCGGTGCGCGAAGCAATGGATGAGCTGCGATGTTCCGTTTCATTGGCAATCGTATCAAACGTAATATCGGCAATACCGCGCAAGCGACTTCTCCCAGGAGCAGATAACGCAATTACCGTCGCGCCCTGCTCTTTTGCCGCTTCTGCCGCGACGAGAATTTCTTTGCGTTCGCCTGAATACGAAATCGCAATCTGCACATCTTCTGAAGAGAGGGTACGAGCAACAGCAATCTGCACGTGGCTGTCTTGTTCGGAAAGCGCCGTAATACCGAGTTTAAGCAGTTTAAAGCTTAAATCCTTCGCGGTCAGGGCTGAGCCCCCAATCCCGACCACTTGCACTCGACGCGCTTCACTCAACCATTTCACCGCTTGGTGACAAGCTTCATAAGACAGCGCATTGGTAGTTTGAAACATAGCATCTGTTTTTGCTTTCACCAGTTTCTGTGAAATAACCGCGATCGGATCATCTGCCAAAATATCACTGTGCAACGGTGTCGACTGCATCGCATGCTTACGGCCAATCTCTTCATTCAGAGCTAACTTAAACTCGCTGTAGCCTTTAAAGCCAATACGCTGAGTAAATTTCACAATGCTCGATTGACTCACTTTTACTTGCGCCGCAAGTTCTTGGCTAGTGAGCAGCGCTGCCTTTTCTGCGTTTTCAACAATCCAATCGCCGACCAAACGACCACTTTGCGAAAGCTGAGTACGCCTCGCGACTATCTTATTGACAACTGACACAACAAAAACCTCAAAAAATTTAAATAAATTATTCCAAAACAAAAATAATTGGAGTTTGATTTAACTCCATGATTGTTCTAACCAAGCCAGTTTATACCGGATGTAATGGACGTATATTTTCTCTCATTATTCCAAATTTCTCCTGCACAAAGAATAACCTCAAGTGTGATTTTTATCACCAAAACAGAATATTTTATTCCATAGAATCGCCCTCAGATTGAACATTACGAAGAGTGTAAAACATGAAAATTGATTTAAGCCGATTGGTGACAGAAAGCCGTAATCCAGCCAGTGCAGAGATTGATACGCTTTCGACCATCGAGATGCTGCAAGTCATTAATGAAGAGGATCAAAAAGTCGCGCTCGCGGTCAAAGCAGTGCTACCACAAATTGCAAAGACGGTTGATGCAATTACTGCAGCGTTCGCCAATGGTGGCCGCTTAGTTTACATGGGAGCTGGCACATCAGGCCGCTTAGGAATTCTTGATGCGAGCGAGTGTCCTCCAACCTACGGCACGCATCCAGACATGGTGATTGGATTAATTGCTGGTGGACACCAAGCGATTTTGAAAGCGGTAGAAAACGCCGAAGACGACGCGCAAATGGGTCAAGACGACTTAAAAGCGCTTCACCTCACCAGCCATGACGTGGTTGTAGGCATTGCAGCGAGTGGCCGTACACCTTATGTACTAGGTGGTTTGGAGTACGCTAAATCCATTGGAGCTACGACCGCATCTATCGCCTGTAATCCGGAATGTGCAATGGCAAAAGCGGCCGACATCGCGATTCTGCCGATTGTTGGCGCAGAGGTCGTTACTGGCTCTTCTCGCATGAAAGCCGGCACCGCACAAAAACTGGTGTTAAACATGCTCACGACAGGTGCAATGATTCGTAGCGGTAAGGTATTTGGCAACTTAATGGTGGATGTAGAGGCTACCAACGCCAAGCTCATCCAACGCCAAACCAACATTGTTGTAGAAGCAACTGGCGCATCAAAAGAAGAAGCAGAGCGAGCATTAAATGCCTGCGATCGACACTGCAAAACTGCCATCTTAATGATTTTGGCCGATTTGGATGCCGAACAAGCCAAATCACGCCTCGCCGCGCACAACGGTTTTATTCGCGCAGCACTAAATAATAACTAAATAATCCGAGTTCTGAAGGATAGACCCTATGGCAAAAATAACTTCAAACACAGTATCGCAGTTGCTGTCCGCAGTGGGTGGCAGCAGCAACGTAAGCAAATGTGGTAACTGTATGACGCGTTTGCGTTTATCGCTCGCCAACAATGGCTTGGCTGACCAGTCTGTTATCAAGCAAATTCCCGGCGTAATGGGTGTGGTGGAAAGCGATGAGCAGTTTCAGATCATTCTCGGTCCCGGAAAAGCTCAACAAGCGGCTGAGATGATGAATCAATTGATCGACAGCTTAACCTCTGGTGACAGTGAAGAACCAGATATGCCGCAACAAGATCTTTCTGCCGTCGCGGCCGAGCAAAAAAAGCAGATGAAGAGCAAACAAACCAGTGCGGTTCAGCGTTTTTTAAGCAAGTTTGCTACCATCTTTACGCCGTTGATCCCTGGTTTTATTGCCGCTGGTTTGTTGCTCGGTTTTGCGACGTTATTGGAACAGATGTTTGTTCTCGACCAGACACCAAGCCAGTTTATGCTGGATTTGATCGCCTACATGAAAGTCTTTGGTAAGGGTCTGTTTGCTTTCCTAAGTATTCTGATTGGTTACAACGCGCAGCAAGCGTTTGGCGGCTCTGGTGTTAATGGTGCCATTCTCGCCTCTTTGTTCGTGCTGGGTTACAACCCAGAGGCTACATCCGGTATTTACTCTGGCATGAACGAGTTTTTCGGCTTTGCAATTGATCCGCGCGGCAACATTATCGGCGTACTTTTGGCGGCGATCATCGGTGCGCAAGTCGAGCGTAAGGTTCGTCAATACATGCCAGATGATCTGGACATGATCTTAACGTCCGTTATCACTCTGTTGATCATGGGCGCGGTAACCTTCTTGATCATCATGCCGATCGGCGGCGAGCTATTTAAAGGGATGTCTTGGTTGTTCCTCAACTTGAACGATAACCCATTAGGCGCTGCAATCTTGGCAGGTTTGTTCTTAATTTCTGTGGTATTTGGCATCCACCAGGGTTTTGTTCCAGTGTACTTCGCATTGATGGAAGCACAGGGCTTTAACTCGCTATTCCCTATCCTAGCGATGGCTGGTGGCGGTCAGGTTGGCGCGTCAATGGCGCTGTATTTCAAAGCCAAAAAAGACGCTCTACTGCGCACTCAAGTTAAAGGCGCTATTATTCCGGGCCTTCTAGGCATTGGCGAACCATTGATTTACGGCGTGACATTACCACGCGTAAAACCATTCGTTACCGCTTGTATTGGTGGTGCTGCGGGCGGCTTCTTTATCGGTTTAGTTTCTTACCTTGGCTTACCAGTTGGTCTTAATACGGTGTTTGGCCCGTCCGGTATCGTGGCGATTCCTCTCATGACATCTGAAAATGGCATCTTCCCGGGCATGATGGTGTTTGTTGCCGGACTGCTTATCTCTTACATCGTCGGCTTCCTCGCGACTTACTTCTTTGGCTGCAAAGACGTCGATTTAAGCTAAATCATTCTTCCCCTATAGGAATGGACTAGCTCGCGCCCTTGGCAAACAAGGGCGCCCCCTCTCTCTACTTCACGACAGTTTTTCTTATTCCGTTACTCGGAAGGGGCTTTGTCGTACCTAAAACAATAGAAATGAAAGGTCGTTAATCATGAAAAAGCACATTTTGACTCTACTTCTCCCAACATTGATGGCATCAAACACAATGGCAGCGCAGCTGTATCAAGCGGAAGATGGGTCAGTTTTAAATATATACTCTCGTCTTGGTTTCAATGTCACCAGTAAAAATGACGAGCACGGCGATGCAAATGGCGAGTTTGATGGCCGTATTGGTTTAAACGGTTCACAAACCATCAACGAGTACGCGTCGATCATCGGCCAAGCGCAATACCAAGTGGGTGCCGCTGAATACGCAAACCAAGTAAACGACAAACCGTCTCTGACCGCACGTTATGTATGGGCGGGTATTGATGCGAAAGATTATGGTCGCATTACTGGTGGTCGCGTGGCATCTGGATTGATTATGTTTACCGACATTGGTGATGTGTTCGCCTCTTCCGATGTTTCTATGGCGCGCCAAGCGAATAAGGTCGACAAAACCGCGACGCAAGTTTTCCGTCAAGATGGCACGCTGCAATACCAAAACAGCCTAGGTAATGTCGATTTTTCTGTCGCGTACATTTTAGGAAACAACACTTCTGAGCTCGACTACGGTTACAACGCTGCACTGCGTTATACGCTAGACATGGGGAATTTGGGTACCTTGGCACCAGTGGTGGCGATGCAGAAAAATAAAGGTGATACACGTGAAAGCAACGACACCGATTACACATTCTGGGGCGCAGGTACGCGTTACTACTTAGGTGATTTAATGTTGGGTGCGTTGTACTCGGAAGATGAACTAGAGGGCTATTACTCGCAAACCAGTACCGACAAAGTGATGGAATTGACGGCGGTTTACAGTGTAAATGACAAATGGGCACTGCGTGCTGGTTATCGTTCTTTAGAAAACAGTGAGGGTGACGAGTTAGAGCTGAAAGATACAACGCTAGAAGTGCAATACAAACTGACGCCTCGTTCTTCTATCTACACAAACTACGTTGATCGTAACGGTTCGCGTGGCTACAGCAATGGACAAGAAGTCTCGTTTGGCGGTGCGCACGCAGACGAAAGCTACTACCACTTAGGTCTGCGTTACGAGCTGTAAGCACGATACTTAATGTAAGTTAGCTGAATCCATGAGCTTCTTCTGTGTCCGGTCAGTAGTTATTGCCTTTAATGCTGATTTGAAGAAGCTCACCCTCGCCATATGTTTTCTTCGTTACCTGTTTTAACAAACACGCCTGCATCAGGGAAGCTGGTGACAGTAGCTAACAATTTTCCATCAACAAAGTGCAATGCCGCATAATCGTGAATGCCATAACAAGTGATGCTCGGTTGAGAACGAGCAAAGGCTTGGAAAACCTCGAACTTCTCACCTACATGAGAAAAATGCGCCGCAGCCAAACCGTCAATAAATCCAAGACAACGCATAACTTGGTATGCTTCGGGATCACTGTCTGTCACCGCAAACTCAAACCAACAAATTGCACCAGCGCTCATGCCACAAATGATGATGCCTTGTTCATAACACTGCTTGAGTATTCTATCGATTCCCCATTCGCGCCAAATGGCCAACATCGAACGCGTATTACCGCCACCGACGTAAATGATGTCTTGTTCAAATAGCGTTTCTTTCCAACCAGCTTCAAACTTAAACAGCGGAAAATGGGTCACGTTTTCACTAAGCTTCGCATCGTAAAAACGTTCAATCACTTCATCGGCATCTCCCGTGGCTGTAGGTAGAAAACAAATGTTTGGATTATCCTTACCAGACAAAGACAAAATGTATTGATCGAGCGGGCTCGGATTCTCTCCCATCATCCAGCCCCCACCGCCAATCGCAATACAGTGTTTTCGCATTCCTTTGCTTCCTCAATTGTTGCTAAGTTTGTTGTCGCTATTCTCCGACAGAATATATGTTCCTAAAGTGATCAATGAACGCTCGCGTTCTTCTTGGTAAGTGCTCACGTTTTGGGTAAAGCAGATAAAGCGGCAAAATCGCATCCGTTTGCCATTCTGGCAGCAAACTCACGAGTTGTTCTTTTTGTGCAGGGTCGAGTTTAGCCAGTGCAAATTCATCTAACATGGCTACACCACAGCCAGTCAAAGTAGCATCCAACATGGACTGGACAAGATTAAAACTCAGCGTACTTTCTAACTCAATGCTGCACTGCTGTTGAGTTTGCTTATGCGTAAACGTCCACTTGTCTAACACCAAGTCACGACTTTTATAAAGGATGTGCTCTAAGTCACCAAGCTCCTCTGGCGTACTTACATTTGGTTTATCAGCTAAATACGAGCGATGAGCGATCGGTTTACAGTGTAAAGTGCGTAGCTGATGGCCGACGTATCCCTCTGGGGGAGTATCGGTAAAGTAGAATGCGATATCAAACCCAGCCTCAATCAAGTCGAGAGGTGTCTCTGTGAAGATCACTTCAACACTCACTTGTGGATGTTGCAATCGAAACTCGATCAATGTTTGGCTGAGTAACGCAGCTCCGAAAGAAGCGGACGCCGCTATTCTCAATTTTCCCGATACGATCTCGTTTGCCATGACTTGCTCATTGATCTGCTCAGCGCCTTCGAGCAGTTTCTTTACCTGCTGATAAAACCGCAAACCATCGTAGGTCAAATTAAACTGGCGCGTAGTTCGCTGAATAAGCTGCACCGACAATATGTCTTCAAGCTGTTTAAGTTGCCGACTTACATGCGCATTCGAACAATTCAGGCGCTTTGCTGCGCCAGCAATACTTCGCTCCTCGCACAAAGCGACGTAAAGTGGTACGTAGCTGAGCCATTTTATTTCCATACAGTAATTCTGAATCTCTAAAATCAAACTACTGGAAATAATAGAAAGCCTCTAAACTCTGTACAACCTAAATTTGAAAGGATGAGTTATGAGTGTTTTCGACACGTGGTTAAAAGGTCAAGTCATTAAAGATCACATCACTAATCCCAATATCATCGTTGGCGATTACAGCTATTACTCGGGCTTCTATCATCAAAAAAGCTTCGAAGAGCAAGCAGTACGCTACTTGTTGGGTGACCCCGTCACACTTCAAGAATGGCAAAGTAGAGAACCCAATAGCATCGACAAATTAATCATTGGCAAGTTTTGTTCCATCGCTTCTGGAGCCACCTTCATGATGGCAGGAAACCAAGGTCATCGCATTGACTGGATTTCGACCTTCCCCTTCTCTCCTGAAGAATTTGGAGAAGGCGTACAAGACGGTTTCGAGCGTGCCGGAGATACAGTGGTGGGGAACGATGTTTGGATTGGCAGCGAGGCGATGATCATGCCCGGAGTAAACATCGGTGATGGAGCCGTCATCGGAGCACGCACCGTAGTGACGAAAGACGTGCAACCTTATTCGGTAGTGGTTGGAAACAACCAAGTCGTACGTCAGCGATTCAGCGATAAAGAGATTGAAACTCTACTCAATATCCAATGGTGGAACTGGCCAATAGAACACATTAAACAAGCAATGAAAGTAATGTGTAGCAGCCAAGTCGGTGCGCTTGCGGACTACTATCAAGAGCACATTGTCGATTTGTAGATAAACAAAAGCCCACACATCTTGTTGCGACGTGTGGGCTCAGTGAGTAAGAAAGCTTAAACCGCAGCGACGTCCTCTTCTTCCAAGTTCGCCGAGACTTTAATTTCGTATTGATTGAAACGGAACGAACAACCGCCATGAGTGCGCTTTGTCGTTACTTGTTCGTCGCCAAACTGCACCGTCACGCGAGTGAAGACACGCTCTTTGGCTTCGACAATATTTTCTTCTAACGCGACTTCAAAGTCATGTTCCGTTTGTTCTAGCTTTTGCTTTATCGCTTCAAGCTGCTCGTTGTTTTGTGTTTTCATCACGTCAATCTGAGCTTGTTCTTCGTCGGTACGTTCGGCTTTAGGACGTTTCTTAAATTCGAGCTCTTTACGAATCACATCCATCGTGCCTTCTTGAGCGCGTTTGTATTGTTCTTTAAGCTCTGCTAATCGTTCCTTAAATGCAGAATAGCGTGCGAACGCTTCTACCTTAGTGGCGGTGTCGCCTTCTACGCCCAATTGTAAGCACACCACTTTGCCACCGACTTTTGCATCTCCGCCGCTGAGCGTGCCGTTCCTACCGTTCGCGTCTAGCACCGTCAGATTGCGCCCACAAACAATATCGTTATTCATGCTGTGCACCGCCAACTCAATATCTTCGCCGGCTTGCAAATCACAATATTGGGCGTAGCTGGCACGAATCGAACCTTTGGCTTTGACGTGACAACTCTTTGGCTGGCCATCACTCACGGTGTGGCCAATGATCCCTTTACCAACTTGGATGTCGTCTTGCGCTTGTACGTCAGCCGATTCAATGAAGCCGCCTACAGCAATAGAACCCGTCGCTTTAACAATCATGCCAGATTCAATGTTGCCACCGATAATCACATTCCCTTTGAATTTCACGTGGCCTGTATTCACGCCAACGCTATTGAGGCAGAGTGCGTTATCAACTTCGATGGTTTTGTCTTTAATCAGAGGCGTACCGGATACCGATGCAATCAATAGGTTTGGGTCTTGCTTGCTTATCTCGGTGCCCTTGCCTGGCTTCATTGGGCTGTCTTTTCCGGCTTGTGGAGGAATCACTCGCCCTTGAACAGTAAAACCAGGCGTACCTTTGGTCGCAGGCGTGCGGCGCATCACCTCATCGCCTACGTCAACCGCGATAGTTTCACCGAGGTTACGTAAATCAATTTTGTCGCTAGCAGATTGGCCGTCTTTGGGTTTGAGGATGCGTTTGGTGATGTCTTTAACAAGAGGAGTAAAAAGAGCGTCTTTGCCTTTGATAGGTTGCTTACCAACCGCTACAGGTTGAGAAAAAGTTTCGCCGGGTTTGAGCTGAGTGCTGACAACCAACACTTTCTTCAAAGCCAGTTTGTTGATGCCTTTCGAAACTCGCGCTTGAGCAAGGGCTTGAACAATCTCGGGGCCACGTAAACCTCGGCCTCCGTACGCGCCGACAACGTTCATACTAGCGAGCATGTCATTATTCGATAATTCAACCTCAACTTGCGCGTTGCGTTTTTCCGCAATGACGATGCCTTCGTAGGCCTCGGCTTTACGTTCTTTGGCGCAGTTAATGAATCTCACGACTTCCCCCTCAACAACAAACATCTTTTCAGCGTTCATTGCGACGAGCTGCTCGTTTAATTCATTTTGATTTAGCTCACCACCGAGGTCCACTTCTCCCGGAAGACGGGCTATCACCTTGGTCTTATCTTCAGATAACTCAAGACACAGCTTCCACATACCCTTACCACTTTGCTTCCCATCAACACTTTCAGTCTACCCAAATCCGTTTTCTGAACAAACCTCGCATTTCTTATTATAGGGCTCACGTCACTAAAGAAAGTAATCCATCAATAACGGTTAAACAGATATTAAGAGAGCATTTCGATTTAACCTAAAGCTCAATCAAAATACACGCTGAAATAAAAAGGAGCTGGATTTACAGTGTAAAATCAGCTCCTAATAATTTCATTTACAGTGTAAATTTCCCTTTAGTGTTTACAGTGTAAATCGTTCCAAATATGTCTTACTTCGTCCCTTAACTGCTGCTCAACTTGCCTTCTTCCAGGTAAACCAAATTGCTGAGCACATTCAGTCCAACTACGGTTAAGAAAAAGCTTACTGATCATCAAGTCGGAAGCGGAGTTCAAACCTAAGTTAAGTAACCACTGCTGAAGCCAAGCAGACACGGACTCATAACTGTTACCACCATCAGCATAGCATTCAATTAGTAATAACTTAGCGGGATGAAGTGGACTCATTCCCAAAGGTTGCGGTAATAGAGCTCGAAAAATAGAGGCTTCTAATTTTGGATAGACGTCAGCCACATTGTTAGACAACATTTCTTCAAATAGCGCCTGAGATTCATCGACCCAAGCCGTCTGTTGGGAATCACAAGGTTTGACCATCAAGACTGAATAACAACCGCTAGCAGCATCGCGCATTGACCCTAAGCGAATTGTACGGAAGTTCGATTGTCGCCAGAAATAGAGCAACTCTTCCGTCGCACCAAAACTCGTGGATAAGTAGGCAATGTGTTTAGCAGCCATTTGCTCAAGTTGCTGCAGAATTTTTTGACCAATACCTTTTCCTTGCAATGCTGGATGAACCGCAATTCTCATGACTCGTAGCGTCGATAGATTCGCGACATTCGGAAATCCTAGGTGGTTTGCAATCGTAATGGGGGCTAAGTGTCCTTTAGGACGACACTTACCAAGCTGGATTTCTTCAATCAATTCATCGTCAAGGCCCCCCTCTTCGACCGCTAATATCACCCCCACAACCGCATTATCTTGCTTAGCAAAATAGAGCTGAATGTTGTCGTCTTGCAAAAGGTGAATCAAATCATTCGGCGAGGTCTGATAATGAGCATTCACCAAAAGAGCGAAGCACTCACGCAGCAAACTAGGCTGCGATATCAAATAGTTCTTATCGGCTTTAGAAAGGGAAATTGAGTCGACCTGTTTAAGTTGATGGTGCGTTAACTCCGCATCCAACAAAAACGCGTCATAGAGCCATGATTCAAGCGCATCATTCATGCTCCAGCGGATGGGCTGTGTCATGTGCCATGTTTTCATTCCCGAACGCTGTTTCTGAAGCCAATCAACAAATTTAATCGTAAAGCCCCGGCCACAACCTTCATAACCGTGAATAGTCGTAGAAAAAACGAGTCGATGATAATGTTCGGTAATGCTTTTGAGCATAGGAACTGGAATTGCAGCCGCTTCATCGACAAGTAACAAATCACATTCAGGTCGACTCAATAATAGTTCATCTGGAGCAATGAATTGAATGGATCCCTGCCCTGATTCTAATCTGTCCTTCCTAATACGCTGCGCATTAGGAAGTAGCCGCAAAGCATGCAGGTAAACAGGCTCAACGGCTTTTATAGATGGTGCCGTAATTAAGATTCTAAGTGGCTTCTGCTGTAATAAGCTCGCACACGCAATGCCGAGGGCACTTGTTTTTCCGCGCCCACGATCAGCGGTCAAAACTAACGGTCGCTTTCGATGTCCAGTTACCACCTTTTCAATTAGAGAAATGGCATGTTCTTGTTCCGTGTAGTGGCTTTCTTTTTCTGCTTGCTTGATGTCTGGAGCCGTTGGCAATGGTTTGTCTTGCTCAATAACAACGAGCTTCTCCCATTGTTTGTGCATCCATTGCTGAGCAAAATTCGCAGTTTGTCGCGGCTCAGTAATGACAATAAGAAAACCGCCGCCAACCAATGAGCCAAGCGCAGCGGTAAAACTATTTGCGTCAAAGTCATTTCGAGCATCAAACAATAGAACGTCACACTCTCTGCCTAGCAACATGTGCCCTTGTTTAGACGAAACACTGGATACGTTTTTCAAACCAAAATCACCAACAGAAAACCAACGTTGATGGTGCTGCGTTTTATGGAACTCTGACATCAACGCATTTTGCCAAGGAGCCTCGCCTTGAATGACTACACCAATCCTTTGGAAAGATTGGTGAGCTTGATGTTGAAGTGATGAAAGGAAATCAGATTGTGTCTGCATTTTGTCTATCCAACGTTGAACTGACGTAATGGTATCACATCTTTAATTTGACGCTTCTCAGATATAAAAAAACCGCCCGGAGGCGGTTGATTCAATCATCATTTGTTATTGCAGTTTGGTTTGTACAAACGCAAGAATCTCTTCCATTAAGCTGTCGTCAACTTTCTTCAAGTTCAACGCCAGGCTGCTACCTTTTCGGCTATAGCTTGCTCGACCTTTTACTAAGTCGACTTTTTCCGTCTTCTTGCCAGGTTTTGCTGGTGCAAGTTCAGTAATCCAATTTTCGATGCTTTCCGTGACTTCTTTTGTCAGACGAGCAACGCCTTGAGCTGTGCTTCGCTGCCATAAAAAACCTTCGCTAGAGCGACATTTATCTAACAGCTCTTGCTGCTGCTCTGGCGTCAGCGTTGAAAACTGTTTGTGAAGTTTCACGATAGTTGGACGACCGAGATCGCCAACATTCGGATACGCTTGAAGCAGTTCTAACGGCAATGCTGCGGCTTTTAAAGCGCCACTTACCAACGCTTCACTGCACTGGAACATTTTTGCCAATGCTTTCTGATCCTCAGCTTCACCACTATCAAGCTTAGCCTGCATCTCTTTCCCTTTTTCATATAAAGAGAGCGGCTTGTGAGCATTTGCCACATCAGACAAAAACTTAGCATGGTCAGTATTAATGTTGTCAGCAACATAAACCAAAAAATCTTGTTCAGCGAGGATACAAGACATGCGACGACGGCTACCATCTAAAACTTCGATCTTGCCATCTTCAGTTCTACGACCCACAGCTGGATATTGTTGGCCACGCTCTTTGAGTGTGACTAAAACATCAGATAAAGCATGTTCGTTTAAGAACGATTGCTCACGAGCGTTATCAACAAATACTGTTGTTTCTGTCGCAACTTTATTTGCAGGAATACGCACAAGTTCAAACTGAACAATATTTTCACCTGCAACTGCTAGTTCAATCGTTTGAGCTTTCTCTTTTGCCGCAGTTTGCGCCTCTTGCGGAGTCACAACACGACGCTTATTCGTTTTGCCAAATAATTTCGCGTTTAATTCAGACGTTTTCAAAGCCATTTACTTATTACCCCTGATTCAATGACGGCCAATTAGAGTGCAGCACACGCTCTAATTCCAGTGCGCTCTTATGAACAGCGTCTTGCGCGGTAGCTAGTGTCTTCTTACCGCCTTCAAAATCGCTTACTGTCAGATCAAATACTGTGCTGTAGGTATCGGCACAGGTTTCAAACGCACGGCTACGAGGAATAGTAGCCATCATAACTTGGTCACCTAGAAGATAGTTCATTTCAGTTAAAACAGAAACTTGCTTCTTATTGTCGTCCTCAAACATGGTTGGCATCAAGCGAACAAACTCAAGACCATTCCAGTCCTCCGGGAACATTTCATATACCGTAGGCAAATGCTGGAAGAAGTTTACTGTTGAAGCCCAGTCCAGACGCTTAGCCGCACAAGGAATTAGCAAGGCATTTGATGCATACATCGCATTCCATACTAATGGGTCAACGTGTGGACCGGTATCAATCATAATGATATCGAAGTCATCAGCAATTTTATCAATCAGTTGCTCTTTCAGCAGACGGACGATATCGAGTGATGGGTCTTCAGATAGCGTTTGCCATGCTTCCGCATTAAACATCGCGTCTTCTGGAAATGCTGAAATCGACTTTAAGTTCGGATATTGCGTTGGCAGCAATACGTTTTTACGTAAAAATTCACTGTCAATTTCCACACCATCAGGCACGTTACCCAACATAATGTCTACCGCAGAATAGATATTATCATGCTCTGCCATGCTGATTTGCGGGTTGAGGAATAAACGTAGCGAGCCTTGTGGGTCTAAGTCGATTAAACAAATACGGTATCGTTTATCCAAATTTAGCGCTAAACATGCCGCTAAATGAACCGCGGTCATTGATTTACCTGTACCGCCCTTTTGGTTCTGCACATTAATAATCCAAGGTTTGTTACCTGAATTCTTTTTACGCTCATGAAATTTAGGCACTTCAGCCGCATCCATGAGCATGTGTGCTTCTTCTAACGTAATTGAATAATGATTCGCGTTGTTTTTGGTAAATTGATGCCCAGCGGCTTCCATTTTACCAATCGCGTCGTCGAGCTTACGGCGAGTTAGACCAGAACGGGTTTCCATCATCGCTTTCGACATTGGTGGGAAGTAGTTATCGCTTCGCTCTTCTAAAACAATTTCAATACGGTCAGCTTGAACCTGCTGAGTCAGCTCCGCTAACTCAAGAAGGTTTTCAATCGTTTTTTCTCTTTTCATGCCAAATTCCGTTGGAAGGATTTATAATTTCAATTGTACAGCAGTAAAGACCAAAAACAACAAAAAGGTGCACGAACATTTTGAATAACCATCACATAAAAAAACACCCAAATCGACGCTTTTATGATTTATGGTCAAAAAGATAACTATTTTTAATCAAATAATCTTCTCATAAGTGGACACCTAAACTTAAAAATAAAAAGTGTTACAGCGTCACTCATTTACAATGTAAATCAATTTTCTACCGGAACGATTATAATCTTAAGCTAAATTACGGATTATGTTAGACCAACCTAATTTAAACGAAAAATAGTAAGTAATATCGGAACAATAAAGACCTGAACACCTTGATCATGTCTCCGAACAAAATAGGGTAGTTCCAGCGAAACATCTATGGAAGTATGATCAAGGTATACTTATGATCATGCTTCCGTGTTAATAAACAAATCCGAAAGCATGATCATGGCAAAATTGAGCAGAGTACGGTGTAAACACGCAAATAAAATAAGATCCATTAATCGGAAATATGATCAAGCCTTAGAATCTCTCGGAAGCATGAGTTTTCTTCTCTGATTTACGGTTGAGTGCAGACAGAATGGGGGATTGAGCAGAAATTGACGGTATAGAAGCCGGAACAATGAAATTGCGCAAGTTGCTATGATAAATCACACTCTCATGATCATGCTTCCTGTAAATAAGCAGAGACTAGGATTTACTTCTAAATATGAGCGACTTGAATGTATTTTAATCAGATGAGTGATATCTCATCAATATGGGCGCCAGAACGATAGATATATTGGCTCTTGATCATCGATCCGAGTATAAATAACATTACCAATGCACAATATAATCATCGTGAAGATCATTATTAAATACTGCATCTGTGGATAACCTGTAAAAACATCATGATCATCGTTTCAAGACTCTTTTGATCATCTTTTCATAACCTTAATGATCATGCTTACGAATAAATATGATCATGCTTTCAGGTTATTGTTGATCATACTTTCAGACTTCTTATGATCATAGTTCCGAAATACATGAAAATAATAGCCTTATAGAACAAAAACTTAGAGGAAAATTCCAAGCCAGATCATTAGATCATATAATCAATTAAGATCAGATTAATCAAAAAGATCAGTTATTTAAAAAACAATCTTTTTTCTTTATTTATGATCTGTTTTTCTTTATTCTTCGGAACCATAGCACAACTACGGCTAGTGTGATCTGGATCTAAAATGACGGCTGATGAAAAAATTCTGATTAAAGCACCGAGAAGCCACAAAGATGGCCATCTTTTTGAGGTACATGAATCCTCTGCGGATTGGGTAGAGCAGTACCAACATTTCAAAGGGGTGACTAAAAGCATCTTAGAGTTGCTTAATCTGATCTCATTACGAGGCTTCAGCAGCAAGGATGGTTTGGTTTCAACCACAGAGATTGTGGAAGCAACAGATGGGCAACTCACACGTGCAGCCCTGCAACAACGTTTGCGCGCGGCAGTAAATATTGGTTTATTTACTCAAACTCCAGTGCGTTTTGAAGAGGGACTTGCTGGTAAAACGATGCTACACAAATTTGTGAATCCCAATCAGCTTATATCTGTGTTGGGAGCAACAAGTCTTGTTACCGACAAAGTTCGCCAGAACGAGAAACAAAAACGTTCGAAAGCATTGGCTCAGACTCAAGTAAACAAACGTTTGTTGAATGAGCACGGGTTAAACACACCTCCCACGATGAAAGATGAAGCCGATCAATTTGTTGTATCTCCAACAAATTGGGCTGGGATAATTGACCAAGCACTTGCGCCACCAAGAACTCGAAAAAGTTATCAGAAATCCATGGTGTCGATCTCTGGCACAAAAGCCGTTATTGAGACGCGATCATCCAAAAATATCATGACTGTGGATGATCTCATGACCCTGTTCGCTCTCTTCACGTTAACAGTTCAGTACCATGATCATCACAAAGATCAGTATCAGCTTGATGCGGCTCACGTACCAAACAAAACGCCGCTATACATCACTGATATTTTGTCGCTCAGAGGCAAAAAAGACAGTGGCCCAGCTCGTGATTCCATTCGCGATAGCATTGATCGCATTGAATTCACTGATTTTCAGCTCCATGAACTTACTGGACGTTGGCTAAGTGAAAACATGCCCGAAGGCTTTAAGAGTGACCGCTTCCGCTTCTTAGCCCGTACCATCACGGCTTCAGAAGAAGCGCCCGTTGAGGGCAGTGATGGCGAAATTCGTATTAAACCCAACTTATACATCTTGGTGTGGGAACCGTCGTTCTACGAAGAACTACTAACACGCGATTATTTCTTCTTGTTCCCACCAGAGATCTTGAAACAACATACTTTGGTGTTTCAACTGTACTCTTTCTTCCGTAGTCGCATGGTTCGTCGTCACACGGATTGCATGCTACTGAGTGAGTTAAACCAGAAACTTGCACGTAACATTGAATGGCGACGTTTCTCCATGGATCTGATCCGAGAACTAAAGCGGTTGTCTGATGGAAAAGGGAATGATGATCTATTCGTCGTTAATTTGTGGGGTTATCACCTGACGATCGAAACCATGATCGAAAATGACAAAGTGATGGACTACCAGATCGACATCAAATGTGATGTCGAAGAGGTCTTACGTTACTCGCGAGCGCGAACGACCAACGCAGGAAAGCGTAACATGGCGCCTACGCTGCCAAATCCACTTCGTAATGAGATGGTAACCCGACAACAGCTTGAGGAGCTCTCAGGCATCATAGACGGCGAATTTGAGCCCATTCAACGCAAAGCACCGTCTCCAAGAGGAAATTTAGGGCGACGCGTGAAGCAAAGAAAACATTTGGTAGAGATCAATGCTGATGAGATCACCATTACTCTATCTAAATATACCTCACCAGAGGCTCTAGAACGCAGTATAACGGCTTTGTCTGCGATGACAGGGCACTCCTATGCCTCAATCAAAGAAGAGTGCTCAGATTACATAGAGAAGCTCGATTGGCTAAGGGTAGGGGATGAGCCGATTCCTTATGAGACATTAAGTAAAACCGTCGAGCTGTTTAACACCCAGAACGATGTTAAGCATCTTACCATCGAGCGCTTGATTGCGGGGTTAGCGGTGCGTCGGAAAGTTTGTCGTCAAATCTTCGATGGTCACATGGATGAAATGGTATTTCGTGCCTTGGATGAAATGGCGATTTAAAAGTGTCGCTTGATGTGTATCAAGCTATAGGTGTGATGTATCGGTTTGAAATGTAACAATGTCTTTCGATGATAAAAAACAGACTTAACTCTTACAAACCACTGACATTAGAAGCCAAGCCTAATACTACTATTTATCCCGAATAGACAACCTTTTGTCCTTTCTGATGATTAATAGATTGGCTCATATTGTTACATTCATTCTGAATAGACTTCGCGAGTTTCTCCTCAGGAAACTCGCTTTTTTTTACCTAAAATTCCGCTAATTAAGCCTTGATCATTTTTCCGGACTAATGAGGCAAACCTTGATCATGCTTCTTAGGTTCATTCCAATGTAATGAACGCATCAACGCAACATGTGATTCGATTAAGCTATGGGCTTGTTCCTGCCACTTGTTTTGATCACACTGCTGATTACAAAACTCTAACGCCACAACGGTGAGATGCTGAAGTCGTCTCAAACACCAATCTTTGATCAGAATATCAGTCGAGACTTGGCATGCTGCTTGTTCAAGCTTTGCACTCGTATAAAGCAAGGTTTGATATGCTTTCTGAGGGTCTTGGTACCTTGCATGTTGAAACACGCGTAAACATCCATCCAACCAGCAAGCAATCGCTTTACTTTGAAGATCACTCAATTCGGGTCCAAACACGTCATCAGGCACCTGATATAAGATCGTTTCCAATTTTTCTACTTGATCATGTTTCCGCTGTTCGTACCACATGGCGATTTGATCTTGCCAAGTACTCAAATCCATTACGCTACCTCAGTCCATTGTTTTACATAGTGATTTGGCCCTATTTGATCAAATTCGTCGACAATTATGCTGCTACGTTGACGAATTTCATCGGCATCTATCGAATAGTTTGGCTCATTTTTCACTAAGTTACCAAAAGGTAAGTCAGGATCAGGAACGGCAGAAATCAACAGCTTAGTATAAGGATGCTGCGGGTTCTTAAGTATTGAATGAGTGTCGCCCCATTCAACGATTTGCCCTTTGTACATTACTGCGGTTTCTTCCGCGATGTAGTGCGCAGTCGCCAGATCATGAGTGATGTATAAAAAACCAATTCCCAGTTCTTGCTTCATTCGTTGCATTAAATTCAACACTCCCAAGCGAATAGAAACATCCAGCATAGACGTAGGCTCATCCGCAAGAATGATTTGCGAACCTACCGCTAAAGCCCTTGCTAAGTTTACTCGCTGACGTTGCCCACCACTGAGTTCGTGAGGGAACTTATTCAGTGTCTCTTCTGGTAGTTCCACCAGCTTTAGGAGCTCTTCCAAGCGGGCTGGGATGTCGCGCTCGTTTTTGACTTGTTTATGAATTTTTAAAGGACGTGTTAGGTGATGGCGAATGGTATGAGTTGGATTGAGAGAGCCAAACGGATCTTGAAACACCATTTGTACTTTACTGCGATATTCTTGTAGAGCCGATCGTGACGTGATCTCATTTATGTCAGTGCCATTGAAAAGGATCTCGCCTTGCGTTGCAGGGTAGACTTTGGTTATTAAGCGAGCGCAAGTACTCTTACCGCAGCCTGATTCTCCAACCAAAGCCAAGGTTTTTCCTGCGTACAGATCAAAAGTCACTCCTTGAAGCGCACGAAAGGTTTCCTCTTTCGCTAAACCACCGCCCACTTTGAATTCTTTAATCACATTTTTCATTTGGATGATAGGCTGGCTCATGGTTACGCTCCTTGTAACTCTGGTTGTTTGTGGACGTCATGGATGTTTGGGAAAGAAGCCCATAGCTTTTGCGTGTAGGGGTGTTGAGGATGATTGCGTATATCGTATGCTCGATTGACTTCGACGATTTCTCCGTGACGCATGATTGCAATTCGATCACATAGTTGGCTCATGAGTGCCAGGTCATGAGTGATAAAGAGGACTGAAAAACCGAACTCATCTCTAAGCTGATAAATTTGCTGTAAAATTTCTCTCTGTACCACTACATCTAATGCTGTTGTGGGTTCATCCATAATGATCAGTTTTGGATTTAGAGACAAAGCAATGGCTATCACCAACCGCTGACGCATTCCTCCTGAAAATTGATGAGGATATTCTGCTAAGCGTTCTCGAGGAATATTGACCAAGTCCAACAACTTTTCTGCTCTATCTTTTGCTTGAGCGTTAGTGAGGCCTTGATGGTGTCGTAACACATCTGCAAATTGCTCTTGTATCGTTAAGACAGGGTTGAGTGAGTTCATCGCGCTCTGGAACACCATGGCGATTTCACTCCACCTTAGAGCGGTCAGCTCAGAGTCTGAGATACTAAGGATATCCTTGCCATCAAACCATATTTTACCGCCAGAAATGAACGCTGGCGGCTTATGAAGACGATTTATTGAGAATGCGATTGTGCTTTTACCACATCCAGATTCACCGGCAAGACCAAATACTTCGCCTTTGCCGATATCAAAGCTGACGGACTTTACCGCATTAAAATCACCATTATCAGTGATGTAATCGACGCACAAATCTCGGATCTGGATGACCGGGTCATTGTGGTATGCATGACTTAAGTTAATACCATCCATATAAACACCTAACCAATCTAAAAGATAATTATTATCATTATCAGGTGTGGCGGTTTTTAGAAAGTATCAAGCTATGAATCAGTGAAGTGACTCGAAAGTTAGATGAAACAGGAAGTGGTGTAATTCGTCGTTGATAAAGCTAAAGAAGAGCAGAATTGAGAGCTAGATCAGCACACTTTTCGTAGGGGGAATTACTCAAATTTAATCGTAAATTTGTCCCTTGGCAAAACTTAAATGATGAATCTATTAAGGAGTTAACGAAAGGGCGGGAGGGGTCACATTTCCCTACAGTTTTTCTTACCACCTTGTTCCGGTTTTGCTATAGATTACGCATCGAAAACATGGTGTGTTCGGAGGAAATATGTCCATTAATTCTATCGACCATGACGAGATGACCAACATCGCTCACAAATGGGAATTACCTGATGAGGAAACCGTTGTGAAGCCAGAGAAAACAGTGAAATCAGCAGAAGCCAGAAGACGCATTGAAGCGTTACGTGAGATCCGTGAAAGTGGGTTGACCATTGAAGAAGCAAGGGAGCTTGGCTTGATACACTGATCGCCTCAGGTTGGTTTAGCAACCCATAGGGTAGTCGACGGACTGCCCTTTTTATTTTTTCACTCTATTATTCTCTTATTCAAACCCTCCATTTATCTGTCTTGCGCCTCAAAAGCACGAGTTTCACACTCACGTCCCGTCCCGTCCCGAAGAAGTTTGACAATCTGACCTTGTGTTACTAGATATATCAGTAGCGATATGCTTTTTGTTGATTATCGCAACCACAAAGCAAGGAGCGCAAGTATGGTTGATCAAATCCTTTTTTATGAGCCCGATGAGCCCCACGGTTTTCTCTCAAATTTTTGCCATGCCCCAGTCAATATATCCTCCCAAACTTGGCCCACCAGTGAACATTATTACCAAGCCCAAAAGTTTCTCGATGCTCAGTTGCAAAGTAAAATTCAGCACGCAAGCACCCCTGATGAAGCGTTTGCTTTAAGCCGTAAATACGAACACTTTGTCAGAAGCGATTGGGACGATATAAAGTTGGCTGTTATGGCTTTCATCGTTAGGGAAAAGTTTCTACAAAATCCACCATTAGCGCAGCAATTAATGAGAACGGGTAACGCTTGCCTAACAGAGCATTCTCATAAAGATGCCTTTTGGGGAGACGGGGGAGATGGTAAAGGAGAAAATCATCTAGGAGAGATTCTGATGAATGTGCGGGCAGAGCTGAGACATGTTGAGCCTTACAATCTCGTGAAGTTTATCGATAAAGCCAAATTGCCCACCCAGTGGGGCACATTTATGATGTACGGCTTTATTGAAGCCGCGACAAATAAAGAGCATCTTGCTCTGGTCTATGGTGAGCCAACAAAAAGTGCAGCTCCACTTATTCGGTTGCATTCGGAGTGTCTTACCGGAGATGCTCTATTTAGCACGCGTTGTGACTGTGGTTTTCAGCTTAATAGAGCGCTACAAAACATCGTCAAAGAGGGATGTGGCGTGCTGCTTTATTTACGTCAAGAAGGGCGTGGAATCGGCTTGATTAATAAAATTCGTGCCTATCACTTACAAGATGATGGCGCAGATACCGTGGAAGCAAATGAGCGTTTAGGTTTTGCCGCTGATATGCGTGATTACGCGTTCTGTAAAGGAATGCTAGAGCATTTGGGGATTGACGCTGTGCGTCTAATGACGAATAACCCACGCAAGCTCGCCGCCTTAAAAGCGGTTGATATTAACGTCATTGAACGAGTGCCATTACAAGAAGGGAATAACCCAAGTAATCAACATTACCTGCAAACCAAGGCGAGTAAATTGGGGCACATGTTTGATCCTAAGTTTGTTAACCACATTAAGTAAGTGCTACAGATTTCCCAGAAACAAAAACGCCAACGTATCATCGTTGGCGTTTTTGTTAATGAGTTGATTCATTGATACTTTTGAATGATTTCATCAATTTCCCCTGAGGCTTTTAATTCAACGAGTCGTGTATTGATGTAATTTTGAGTTTCTGGTTGCATTTGAGGTGAAAAAGCTAGGTAGATTGAGTAGTCAGGAATAACCGAGCTGAAAGGCTGTATCTGAAAATTCTCTAACGGCAAATTGAGTCGTTTTAAGTTGTAAAGGACTCGGGATTCCATCTCGACAAAAGCTGTATCTCCAGGGGTTCGGCTTATCACTCGGTATGCGGCGTTGTAGTCTTTCACACGCATTTCATTGACACTGCCATTTTCAAAGAACGGTGTTAAATTTGGATAATCAAACCCCAGCAGTAATACAATAGAACGACCATGCATCGTATCCATATTTTTGAATTCTAAAGGCTTCTCGCTACTCGACACCAGTACATGTTTTACAGTGTAAATGGGCTCCTCAGATAAATTTTCCGATTGCACCTTGCCCCAGTTCGGGCTGCCATAAGTTAACCAGTTTGGCTCAGCGCCTTCTTCCAATATGGAAATCATACGTTTAAATGGATAAGTATGATAATTCACTTGGTAATCCGACTCCGCGAAGATAGCGCTGACGATATCGGTCACAATTCCGGAGTGCATTTGTCCCTGTTGTTCAATTTGAAATGGTCGAGCTTGTTCAGCAATGACGTAATAGTTCACTTGATTTGCGGTCACATGAGAACTTACAACAATTAAGCTAAAAGCCAATCTAAGTAGAAGTCTTTTCATCGTATCCTCGATTATTATTTGTGCGTAGCTATATTTAGAGTAGCGCAAGTTTATCGGAGCGGTTTCATATGGATGAAAAAGAGCGATCTCAACGTCGTTTTAGTATCGGCAACCAACTTATGTTGGCGGTATTAACGTTGAGTTTAATCTTTACGGTCATCATTTCTACAGTGAGCTTATATCGAGTTTTTCACGAAGATTTAGCCCATTTAGATGTTGAATTAAAGCAGGTTGAGTCTAGCTATTTATCGAGCTTTTCTGCGAGTTTGTGGGTAGAGGATAGGGAGCTGTTGCTGACACAAGCTCAAGGTGCAATGCGTATGCCCTCGGTGGACTACTTACGTATTGCTAGTGAAGACGAAGTTATCATTGAATTAGGTTCGGCGCTTTCTGAGGATGTTGTCGAGAGAAGCTGGCCGATGCAGTATCGGGTCGGCGATAAAACGTATGATCTCGCGATATTAACGGTTCAATCGGATCTTAGCGCGATATATGAAGATCTTTGGCAGCAGTTCTTTTTTCTACTTACGACAGAAGCGATCAAAATTCTTGTCCTCATCATTGGTGTTCTTTGGGTGGCGTTTCGCTTGTTGGTCAATCCGTTACAATTGCTGTCTGGTGCGGTGAGCGATTTTCGTGGCGGTACAGTGCCGAGTAAAGTGACTCTCCCTAAACGATGGTGCTTTGATGAAGTGAGTGTTTTGGCAGAGAAATACAACCGAAGTGTTGAGAAAGTGAAAGAGCACCAGACTGAGTTAGAGGCTGAACGCGATAGGGCAGAAGTCGCTAATCGTAAAAAAAGTGAGTTTCTTGCCACTATGAGCCATGAGATCCGCACACCGATGAATGGCATTATTGGTGTGTCGTCGTTGCTCAATGACACCGACCTCGATCCCCAGCAAAAAGAGTTTGTAGAGATCATTGACAGTTCTTCTCACTCACTAATGACGATAATCGACGACATTTTGGACTTCTCTAAAGTTGAAGCTGGCAAAGTAGAGCTGGAATACACGAGCTATGATCTTCGCGAGCTACTTGACGATGTCATCAGTTTACATAGTGTCAAAGCCAAGCAGAAAAACTTACAGCTGCTCAGCGATATTGATCCTCACTTGCCAATGGAAGTGCAAGGTGATGCCACACGATTGAAACAAGTTCTGAACAATTTGTTGAGCAACGCGATTAAATTTACCGAGCGCGGCCATGTGAAGCTTCTTGTAGCGTTATCTCGACTTGATGGAGAGACCGCTCATATCCGGTTTCGAGTTGTGGATTCTGGTATTGGTATTGCGAAAGAGCACCAACAAGCAATCTTCGAACGCTTCCAACAAGCTGATGGTAGTACCACCAGAAAGTATGGTGGGACAGGGCTTGGTTTGGCGATAGCTGCACAGTTGGTTAACTTGATGGGAGGGGAAATACAACTAACAAGTGAGCTTGGGCTGGGAAGCTGTTTTGAATTTTCGATTCCTGTTGCTGTAATAAATGCGCAATCGACCTATACCGACCAACTTAATGTATTAGATTTCCGGAAAGCGGAAGACAACGAAATCAGCCCTCAAGATAACGATAAACCTTGGGTACTGGTTGTTGAAGATACCATCGTCAATCAGAAGGTAGTTCGCATCATGTTAGAAAAACTGGGTGTGCGAGTGAGTGTCGCCAACCATGGCGAAGAAGCATTGCAGCTGTGTGATCAGCAGCCTTTCGATTTGATTTTTATGGACTGCCAAATGCCTGTGATGGATGGGTTTATTGCTACGGAACGAATTCGAAAAATGGGAAAGTGGGGGAAACACGTTCCAATTATTGCGCTAAGTGCCAATGTCATTAAAGAGGATCAGCAACATTGCTTCGATGTTGGGATGAACGAGTTCGTGGCTAAACCCGTTACCAAGACTCGATTACAACAAATATTCGAACAGCATTTACCAAAAGCACTGAAAATCAGCGCTGTGCCTAAATAGTTAACTTGAAATCGATCAAGTTAAGTGCGTTTCTATTCTGTAATTGTAACTCTGTGTGATATAGTGCCCGGCTAGTATTTAAAGTACCTTGAGGCTGTGAATGTCGTTTAATCTATCCCTATTGCCGCCTGACGAAAAAAACAAAATCGAACTGGATAAGCAGGCGTCGTTTTTGGTTTGGAAGCTCAGAGAGGCCAAATCTGGTCCTGAAGCAATAGAAGAACAGTTGTCCAAGATTAACGATGCTGATGAAAAGGCGTTTTTCCAGCAATCGGTCGAAAAGTACAAACGAGTAATGGGTGTCGCTTAACGCGAACCGTGGCAATGGTTCAATCCAATGCGACGAATGAGGTAACCTCCCTATTCCTTTGCTAAGCGAAATTGAAAAGGTTTCGCTTTTTGCTAAAATCCTTCGCATTAAATTTGAATTTAGAGAGACATCCCGATGGGAAGAAGTTTTGAAGTGCGCAAAGCCTCTATGGCGAAAACTGCAGGCGCGAAAATTAAAGTTTATTCCAAATACGGTAAAGAAATTTACATGTGCGCGAAAAACGGTGGTGGTGATCCAGACATGAACTTGTCTTTGAAACACCTGATCGCAAAAGCGAAAAAAGACCAAGTTCCTGCGCACGTTATCGATAAAGCGATCGACAAAGCGAACGGTGGCGGTGGTGAAGACTACACTCCTGCACGTTACGAAGGCTTCGGCCCTGGCGGTACTAGCGTTATCGTTGACTGTCTAACAGACAACGGCAACCGTACTTTCCAAGATGTACGCCAATGCTTTGTGAAAGTCGGTGCGAAAATTGGTGTTGAGGGCTCGGTTTCTCACATGTTCGACCACCAAGCGGTATTCCAGTTCAAAGGCGACGATGATGAAATCATCCTAGAAACGCTAATGATGGAAGACGTAGACGTTACTGACGTTGAGCTAGAAGACGGTGTTATCACTGTATTCGCACCTCACACAGAATTCTTCAAAACAAAAACTGCGCTTAACGGTGCATTCCCAGATCTAACGATCGATGTTGAAGAAATCACATTCGTTCCGCAAACTCATACGCCTGTATCGGGTGAAGATGCTGAGAAGTTCCAGAAATTCCTAGATCTTCTAGATGACTGTGATGATGTTCAGCAGGTCTACCACAACGCAGAGCTGTAATTAACTCGCTCATATCGTTGTAAAAAGGCTTCCTCAGGGAAGCCTTTTTTTGATCGCTTTTTCTCAAGCAGAGCTATGCGTTACGATATTTGGAATAACACAGCGACATGATTACACCAAAACAGATACCTTGAGTTAGCATCGCCGTGCCGCCATAGCTAAAGAAGGGAAGTGGGCTACCCATTACTGGCAACAAGCCACTCACCATGCCCGTATTGATAAAAGCATACAGAAAAAAGCTCATCGCTAATGCGCCACTTACCAGCCGACTAAAAAAGTGGTCAGACTGACATGCAAGCAACATAACGCGTGCAGTAATAAACAAGTACAATGCGAGTAAGACTAAACTGCCAACAAAGCCCCATTCTTCTGCATAGGTCGAAAAAATAAAGTCCGTATGACTTTCTGGAATAAAGCCAAGTGTTCCCTGCGTTGCATTCATCCAACCTTTGCCTTTCATACCGCCTGAGCCAATCGCAATCAAAGATTGGATGATTTGGTAACCCGAACCCAGTGGATCGGACTCAGGGTGCAAGAACTGTGTTACACGGCTCTTTTGATAGGTTTCCATAACGAAGAACCATAAAATAGGTGCTAACGTTAAAATGCTCGCAATAAACCCGCAGATTATTTTCCAGCTCATGCCAGCCAAAAACAAAACGAACAATGCATAAATGATGGTAAAAACTGCACCGTCTAAATCCGGTTGTAGCGCGATTAACCCGGCAGGAATCATTGTAATAAGTAAGCAAAACGCAATTTTCCGACTGTCTGGTCGACCTCCTTCAATATGAAGCATCCAGGCGATCATGATTGGAATGGAAAGTTTGATTAGTTCGGACGGTTGAAAGCGGAAGAAGCCGATATCGAGCCAACGTTGAGAGCCATTGGTGCTATCACCAAATAAAGCGACAGCAAGTAGTAGCGCAACCGCAATAATGTAGAGATATGGAGCTGAGCGCTGATAGCTGGACGCTGGAATCGAGGACATGACCAAGATACAAACTAATGTCAGTCCGCAGCGCGCCAAATGTTTGAAGAGCATCGCCTCATTAAAGCTACTGGCACTCCAGAGAGTGAGCGAACTTAACAGCATGATCGGAATGATCGCCATGAGTAGTGGCAAATCAACTCTTGGGAAATAACGCTTATTCATTTTCAACGACCTAATAACGCACCTATTTTGAGTGCGAAAACAACTAAAACTCGAAGAGTTCAAACTATTCCGATGCTAAGAATCTCGATTTGGAAACAACAGACACCATGCAAAGGTGTGTAAGAAAGGAGAGTGCGACACTGTCTGTTATGGGTAGCTGTGGGATGGATAAATACACTAGCCTCAGATTTTAAGCCAGTGTTTTTATTGTTACTGCCGTAAAAATGTAGCGTTACGAATGAGCGGAATTGTATTTTCTGTTTAAGTGAATGTCATTCATCCTCTCTCAATACCATTCACTCTGCATAACTGCCATTGGTCGCATGCAAAAGCAGCGTGCGACCTTCTCCCTTAATCTGAAACCATCAAATCACGTTCAACTAAGGACAGTACATGATGGTTTCTCAATCTCGCTCAATCAAAGCTCTTAAACTGGCAAGTACGTTTATCGCCGCATTTGCACTTAGCAGCAATCTGGCTCTGGCTAATCCAAGTGAGCGCACACTCAGTCAATTCAACCAAGCAGCGCAAGGTGACTCTGGCTTAGTTGATACCGTTTACGGCGAATTATCCAAACAACTCGAAGAGCAAGGCGCAACGCCGGTGACCTTGGTTTACTTGGGCAGTGCGGAGACGTTGCAAGGTCGTGAGGCGTTTATGCCTTGGAACAAGATGAAGTTCACCGAGCGCGGTCTTGCCACTATCCAAAAAGGTTTGGATTTAATGGCGAATCAGCCAGTTCCACTGCAAGAGCAACAGCGCTTACAAGGCTTGCCGGAATACCAATTAGCCACCGCCATGGCAGCCACTACGTTTACCTCTCTGCCAGACATGTTCAATCACTTTGAGCGTGGCTACGAGCTGTACCTTTCATTGCTCGATGAGCCGAGTTTTAGCCAGCAACCTTTCGCCGCAACGTCTTGGATTTATCGCTACGCCATTGAAGCGGCACTGCGCGCTGAAGATGTCCAACAAGCCAAAACATGGTTAGCACAAATGGAGCAGTTGGGTGACAGCAATTTAGAAACGCAAACCGCGAAAGCGCTGCTAGCGAAATATTAGAGAGGCGTCATGATCGTTTTTAATCAACTTAGCCGCGATTACGCCCTTGGCAGCCAAACGGTGCGTGCATTGCGAGATGTGTCTGGTGAAGTGTTTGCCGGCGAAATGGTGGCATTATGCGGACCGTCTGGCTCAGGCAAAAGCACCTTACTTAACGTGCTTGGCATGCTGGATACTCAATACCAAGGTCAGGTGACATTTGCAGGCAGCCCATACCCAACCGGACAAATGCAGGCGGCGAAAATGCGCCGTGAAAAGCTTGGTTTTGTGTTCCAAAAATTCAATCTTGTCCCCGTGATGACGGCACTAGAGAACGTGGCGTATCCGCTGCATCTCAACGGTTTTTCAAAAGCGGAACAAACCGAGCTCGCCACACAAATGCTAGAGCACGTTGGCTTAGGCGAGTTTATTCATCACATGCCAGACAACCTATCAGGCGGTCAGCAACAGCGAGTGGCAATTGCGCGCGCTTTAGTGCACAAACCGGCGTTGGTGATTGCTGATGAGCCAACCGCAAGTCTTGATAGCCAAACTGCCAACAAGGTCATCGATATTATGAAAGGGCTCGGACACGAGCTTGGTACTACTTTTATCGTCGCCACTCACGACCCTCGCATGGCATCCCGTTGTGACCGCACCATTGAGTTGGTGGACGGCAAGATTACCCAAACGCACGCAAGTGTGGAGGAGGTTTCATGGGCAAGCTAATTCCTGTTTCGGTTCGCCTTGCTTGGTTGAATCTGCAACGCAATCGCCGCCGCAGTTTATTGTCGATGCTGATTATCGCCATTGCTGTGTTTGCCTTAACCTGTGCGGGCGGTTTTGGTCTGTACACCTACGACAGTTTGAAAGAGTCGACAGCGCGTGACACGGGGCATCTGACGTTAACCACGCCGGGTTATTTCGCCAAAGAAGAAGAGATGCCACTGAGTAACGGTTTAACTCATGCAGACGACATTACCAAGCAATTGATTGGGTTGAATGAAGTGCGAGGCGTGCAGCCACGAGTTGAATTCAGTGGTTTGATTTCCAACGGCAACAAGTCATCGATCTTTATCGGCATTGGCGTGAACGAGCGCGAATTCGATATGAAAGGGCCGTTTTTGGATGTGCGTGAAGGGCAGACGCTGTCAAACATTCATGCATCGCGTTATGACCCTGCAGAGCCAGAAGTGATGCTCGGCGTTGATTTGGCGAACAACTTAAGCGTACACGTTGGCGATTGGATTACCTTGCTGGCGACCACAACCGACGGTGCATTGAACGCGTATGACTTCAAAGTTCGTGGCATCTACTCAACTGGCGTGCCAGAGCTTGATAAACGCCAGCTTTACGTGCACATCAACAGCGCGCAATCGCTGCTCGGTTCAGACAAAGTCAGTGCGTTATCTGTCTTCCTGTTCGACACCAGTTTAACTAACCAAGTCGAGCAACAAGTGGCTTCGGTTCTGAGTAAGCAAAAGCAGAACTTTGGTGATCAAGATATTGAGATCACGCCTTGGCAAGAACGTGCGTTCTTCTATCTCAAAGTGAAAGATTTGTACGACCGCATCTTCGGCATCATGGGCGCAGTAATGGCGTTGGTGGTCTTTGTCGCGCTGTTCAACACCATGACCATGTCGGTCACCGAGCGTACTCGTGAAATCGGCACCTTGTCGGCACTTGGGAGCTACCCTCGCGAAATTATTGCTGGGTTCTTGCGCGAAGCAGGGTTACTTGCCGTGATTGGCAGCTTAATCGGTGCTTTGTTTACGGCGCTAGTCACCGTCTTACTGATGGTCGTGGATGTGCAAATGCCGCCACCGCCAGGACGAACAGAAGGTTACCCATTAACGATTTACTTCTCTTGGGAGCTGGTGGCTATAGCTGGACTCGCAGTATTGATGATTTGTTTGGTTGCGGCGTTTTTCTCGGCACGCAAAGGGGTGAACAAGCCAATTACGGAGGCACTGATTTATGTTTAATTTCAAATCACTATTACCAATTGCATTGCTAACGGTAAATGGCGTTGCAAGCATGAATGTCAGTGCGAATGAAACAGCACTAGATGCACAGCAAGTTGCGCAATTGATTGAAAAAGCCGACAGCTACCGCTTGCAAGATGATTCCTCCAAAGTGGTGTCTCTGGTGCGCTTATATCAAGACCAAGAGTTAGATAAAACTCGCCTTTACCACGTGTACACGCGTCCAAATCGTGAATCGCTGGTGGTATTCAAATCGGCGGTTGAAGCAGGGCAAAAGATGTTGATGATGGGCGATAACTACTGGCTGCAAATGCCAAAGAGCCGCCGCCCGATTCGCATTACGCCAATGCAGAAGTTGCTTGGGGAAGCGTCTATCGGCGACATCTCAACCCTGACGTGGAGCCAAGATTATCAAGGTGAATGGAAAGCGACAGAAACCGTTTCGGTGAACGGGGAAAGTGTCGCAGCTTATCATCTTGCTTTAACCGCGAAAACCAAAGGGGCGAGTTATCAGAAGATCGACTTATGGTTGTCTGAGCAAGATGCGTTTCCAATTAAAGCTGATCTCTACTTACGCTCTGGCAAACTCGCCAAGCAAGCGCAATACGGACGTGCAAGCGACAATGGCGAAGACTATGTCAGTGAGATGACCTTGCTTGATAGCATTCAGCCGAGCAAAAAGACCGTTATCGAGTATCAAGAAATCGTGCCTTGGCAACTGGACAACAAGTTCTACAACCCAAGCTATTTGCCGAAAGCCAATACGACTCAGCTTTAGCCTGAACTCCTTAAATAGAACCATGAAAACGAGCAAGGAAGTCACATGAAATCGCACCAGCCTAACCTTAACAAAAGCACCAGTTTGTTGATTGCTGCGTCGTTGTGTGTGGGCGCAGCAGCCCCAGTTTTTGCCAATGATGAGCTGAGTTTTGAGTGGGATTGGGCTGTCAGTTACGAAACTGCCAAGCAGCGTGACAGCGCATTTATGCAGGCGCAGGGCAGTTCTCGCGATTCACTTAATGCACTCTTGGATGTGCAGATGAATTATCAAAACTTCAGTGGCTTGTTTGCTCTGTACAGCCAAGGGTTGTATCTCAACCAACAAGGAGAGAGTGATTGGTGGAGTGAAGCTGATCACCAACTGTTGATTCGAGAGTTGGCTTGGCTAGGGGAGTGGCAAGTCGGTGACACTACACTTGATGTGAGTTTGGGTAAGTTGCGCGTGGATTGGGGCGTGGGTTATGGCTACCGACCTTTGGACCTGTTTAAGCCTTATCGACAAAATCCTGTTGGCTTAGTAGCAGAAGAAGGTGCGGGTGTGTTTTCACTCTCACACTACGATATGGCAGGCGAGTGGACGGTGATTGCGACGGACTCAAGCTGGGGGCAACAAGACCAAAGTGCACTGGATCAAGCCGCAGAGCAGCATGGTGTTGGTATTCGTCGTTATGCGCTGGTGGGTGATACCGAGTATCAACTTATTGGTTATTACGATGATGTGCGCCGAGGTTTACTTGGCGCCAGTGCCATTGCTGTGTGGGATGAATCCATCGCCATGCACGGTTCCATGCTGTGGCAAAAGCAAAGTGTCGGCTATCAGTTTCAGCAAGATGACCTTTACCAACCCGTTTCAGTTGAGGAGCAGGGCAGCGCATTCCAAGCCTTAGTTGGATTGAACTGGGCAAACCAAGCCGGACACAACGTGATTGCTGAATATTGGTACGACAGCCGAGCATGGTCGAAAAACGAATGGCAACAAGCAATAGAGCGTGGAGAGTTTCTCTCTCAGATCCCTGAACCTAACAACTCTCTGTTGGCTAGCAGCGCTCTACTTGCGACAAGCTACGCCCAAGGGTTTCAGCATGCCAATATCGTTCAGCATAGCCTAATGCTGCACTGGAGTTGGGATGTAGAAGCATGGGCTGCATGGAACGGCGAAGCGGATATGGGCTGGCTAAGTGATGTAACCCCCACGTTGGATGTGATGCTGTCGCCACAAGATGGTGGTGTGATTGTCACGCAGTGGCTTAACTACCAGTGGATTGATACCGGCGATCAAAGTGTAGAAGTGGAAGTTGCCGCACGCTTTTTAACCGGAGACGACCAATCTGCTTACGCACAAATCAATGATAAGCATATGATTGTATTTAACATCAAAGGGAAACTCTAAATGTGTTCAGCAAAATCAGTGGTGAAAAGTGGATGGCCGCGTAGCTTATTAGTGACCACGGCATTTTGTCTCTTTATCGCAGCAATGACGCTCTCGGTTTGGGGCGGTCCATTTTACATTCATGTGGCGGTTAGCTTTGGATTTGGCTATTCGGCTATCTTCTTCTCATGGTTGATTGACCGTTTATTTCCAACCATCCCACGTATGATAGAAGTGGTGTGTTCGCTTGTTGCCTGTTTATTGTTTGGGGTGATTAATGCGCAATTTTGGCTCGGAGAGTATTTTGGTATCTCCGATATGATCCCTGTTGGCTTAATGGGATTACTGTTTAGCGGTATGTGTTATTTCTATTTTTACTCGCGTGAGAAAGAGGCGGTTGCTCAACGAGAGTTGGAAGCCATCAAGCGCGAGAAAGCTGAGCAAGAGCGTGCGCTGTTGCTAAGTCAGCTTAAGCAGATGCAAAGCCAGATTGAACCGCATTTCCTATTCAATACCTTGGCGAATATCAGTGCACTCATGTCGCAAGATGTCGATAAAGCCAAGCTGATGCTAGAACAGTTAACCGCGCTGTTGCGTGCAACGCTAAAAAGCTCACGCGAAGAGCACACCACCATAGACAATGAAACGGTGTTAATTGAAGCTTACTTGGGTATTCAACAAACTCGTTTGGGTGAACGACTCAGTTACAAGATTGAGGTTGAAGAGGGACTAGGCAGAACCGAGTTACCGCCGATGATGCTACAACCCTTAATCGAAAACGCCATCATCCATGGTATTGAGCCGAAGCGAGAGGGTGGTGAAGTCAGCTTGCTCATCAAGCGCGAACAACAGAACTTGAAGATTGAAGTCAGAGACACGGGTGTTGGCTTGAATCACGTGAGTGGTCACATGGGCTCTGGTGTAGGTCTAAGTAATCTCAAGCAGCGAGTTGAAGCTTTGTTCGCAGGGCAAGGAGAGGTCTCTATCAGTGAGTCTGTTCAGGGTGGCGTTTGTGTTCGCCTAAGTTGGCCAATGGAATCGTAATCAAGGAAGAAAGGAATGAATACAGGGTTTACTGCCATTATTGCTGATGATGAACCGCTATTGAGGCGTCATCTTGATAAAAGCCTAGCTGAAGTGTGGCCAGAGTTAGAGGTGATAGCCAAAGTCGCCGATGGTGAACAAGCGTTGCAAGCCATTGAGCAAAGTCAACCTGACATTGCGTTTCTAGATATTCGTATGCCAGTTTTGGATGGCATGACATTAGCACAAAAGCTCAATCAACTCGCCAATCCACCTTTGATTGTGTTTGTCACCGCGTACGATGATTACGCCATCAAAGCTTTTGAGCAAAATGCTGCCGATTATTTGCTTAAGCCTATCTCGGATGAGCGCCTCCTGACGACGTGTGAAAGAGTGAAAGCACGCCTTGCTAAGCGAGAGCAAGAAAGCAGTAATGTGCAGATGAGCAGCCTGTTAGAACAGTTGCAGCAATTATCCGCTCCACAAACTCCGCAATATCTTCAGTGGATCAAAGCGACGCAAGGGGAAGACATTCATCTGATCGCCACGTCTGATGTGTTGTATTTCAAAGCGGAAGAAAAATACGTTTCTGTGTATGCCCAGCAAGGACAAGGCAAAGTGCAGGAGTATTTGATTCGTACATCGTTGAAAGAGTTGATAGGGCAGCTTAACCCAGAACAGTTCTGGCAAGTGCACCGTTCAAGCGTGGTGCAAGTGTGCAAAATTAGCAAAGTAAACAAAGACTTTGCAGGCAGAATGTTTGTTCACGTTGGAGAAACTAAGCTTCCTGTGAGCCGTGCATCTCAAAGTTTGTTCAAAGGGATGTAATCGCTAGAACTGCTCACTCTTTACACTGTAAACTAGCTGCTCATTTTTTCAGCAACAAAAACAAAAAGCGCCTAAGTCATCAGACGTTAGGCGCTTTCTTCGTTTTGTAGCGACGATTTCTCTGCAGAGGTGAATGGGCTTATTCGCTGATCGTCACTTTCTCGATAATGATTGGATCGCATGGCACATCATCGTGACCAAGTTTAGAGGTCGTTTTCACTTTCGCGATGCGATTTACGACATCCATACCCGCGGTCACTTTACCAAACACGGCGTAGCCCCAGCCTAGGTTGGTAGTTGCAGTGTGGTCTAGGAAATCATTGTCTTCCAAGTTAATGAAGAACTGTGCCGTTGCAGAGTGCGGTGCATCGGTTCGTGCCATTGCGATAGTGCCAACAAGGTTCTTAAGACCACGGTTTGCTTCGTTCGCGATCGGTGCGCGTGTTGGCTTTTCTGCCATGTCTTCGGTGTGACCGCCACCTTGAATCATAAAGCCATCGATAACGCGGTGGAAAATGGTGCCGTTGTAGAAGCCATCTTCACAGTATTTTTTGAAGTTCTTTGAGCTAACTGGCGCTCGTTCTAGGTTCAGTTCAATCTCGATATCACCGAAATTGGTGGTCATAATAATCATCTGGTTTGCCCTTATGGGTGCTAAGTTGGCGGCATTATAGCTAAGTCGTATGAGGATAGCAGAAATAAAAACAGCGACGTTTTGGCGTCGCTGTTTGCATGGAGAATGGGTGAGGAAAGCGTTAAACCGTAAAGCGACCGACCAAGTCGTACAGCTCATTAGCTTTGTGGTTTAGGTTGCCACTACCTGCGCGGTTTTGATTCGCAAGGTGTGCCGATTGGCTGCTTTGTTGAGAGATGACTTCGATGCGTTGTGAAATCTCTTGGCCAACTTGGCTTTGCTCTTCGGTTGCTGTTGCGATCAGGGTGTTCATGTCCATGATGTTAGCAATTGCGGCTTGGATTTCTTGCAGTGCGGCAGAGGCAGCTCGTGCTTCCTCAACCGTTGCTTCACCACGCGCTTGGCTTGAGCCCATGGCTTTCACTGCTGCATCCGAGCCAGACTTCAACTGCTCAATCATTTGGTGAATTTCGCCTGTGCTGTCTTGAGTGCGACTTGCCAGTTTACGAACCTCATCGGCAACGACTGCGAAGCCTCGACCTTGTTCGCCTGCACGGGCTGCTTCAATGGCTGCGTTTAGTGCCAATAGGTTGGTTTGCTCGGCAATGTCTTGAATCACTTCTAGCGAAGAAGAAATGTTTTGTACGTCGCTCTCTAAACGAGAAATTACCGTGCTGGCTTCCGACACCTCTAGCGCGAGCGCTTCGACGGAGTTTGCTGCGGAATCAACAATGTGTTTCGCTTGCTGTGAATTTTCATCGGCGTCTTTGGCGGATTGCGCCGCTTGGTTAGCGTTGTTTGAAATCTCGTGCGCCGTTGCCGTCATCTCGGTCATTGCTGCTGCGACTTGTTCGGTCTCTTCACGTTGACCAGAAGCTAATTCATCCACTTGCGATGCACGCTGTGACATCTCGTTGGTCTCTGAAACCACTTCTTGTCCTACGTGGCTAACGCTCTTGATTATGCCTTGTAGGCTTTCAACGAAGATATTGAAGTTACGGCTAAGTTGGGTGAACTCCGGCACGCTCGATTCTTCCATGCGCGCTGTTAAATCTGCATCGCCTTGCGCGAAAGAGTGAATTGAAGCATCAAACTGCTCAATAGGCTTCATGATGCTGCGGTTAACAAACACGGCAAAGACTGCAACTATCGCTGTAATCGAGGCACAAAACAGGGCTATCGCAGTTAGTGTGGTGTTGAGATCTTCGTGTGCGGCTTTTTCCATGTCTGCCACAATGGCGTCGATATCGTCCGTGTAGAAACCCGTTCCTAACATCAAGTCCCATTCAGGAATAAAGACTGAGTAGCTGAGTTTCGGTAGTGCTTCACTCTGACCGAGTTTCGGGAAGTAATAAGTCGTGAACTCACCAGTTTTGGCATTTTTTAGCAAATCCTGAATCAGGTAATTGCCTTTCTTGTCCTGCAAGTTATAGAAGTTTTCCCCGATGCCTTTGGTGTTTTTACCCACTACGACGCGAACGCCTTTTGAATCATAACCAAAGATGTAGCCGGATTGACCAAACTCTAGTTGTTTCAAGATAGGCAGAGCCTCTTCCAGTGGGGCATTTTGTGCGAGTAGCGGTTCGACAGCGGAACGCGCCATTTGTACGTAACTTTTGAGTTCGGCTTTTTTCATCTCCATCATTCGACTTCGAGTTTGCTCAATCTCGTGCTCGTTGTAGGCCGTGGTTTGTACGTAGGTGAACCACATCATGCCTATTGCCATAGTTAGAATTGGAATTATTGAAAGGATATATAGTCGTTTTCTGATCGTCAGATTCATAGAGACGTCCTTCTCTCGGCGCAGCGTTACAAGTGACAAGCTGAATAAGCTTGCCTGATAAAAGTGTTAATACTTATTGTTGTAATGCTTAGAGATTAACCGAGTTAATCAATCAGAAGTACTGGAAATTTGTAAATCTAGACGAAGGTCGTAGCATTTTTAAGCGGGATCACAATTAACGTGAACACGACCCACTATTGCAACGAGAAGTCCCTGTTAACCAATATGAGACGCGATACCTATTCTTTGCGAATTTGAGGTAAAGCCAGTCAGCAACAGGTTTAACGAGGCGCCAACGCAGTGGAGCGTAGAGCCAACCGCGACCAACTAATTGCCACGCACGATGAGTCACGTCCAACCCAAGCAGAAGCTCCCCCTTTTCGTTGAGGGCGTGCAAAATGGTGTTGGCTTGTTCAGGAGCGATCTGAGGATAATCTGCGAATGCATCACTATAGATATCGACGGTTTTGATGTGCTGCTTGGCATCGCGTTGTTTTAGCGCCTTCATCTCTTTGGCACAAAGCGGGCAGGTTCCGTCATAAAATATGGTGAGTTTTGTCATTGCGGTCTTCTTGTTTGAGATTTTCTAATCGCTTTTACGTGGCGAATTTTCTTTTGGTTCATTGTTTTGCAAGTAATGCAGCCAATTGTCGCGAATGTTGCCGTAATTGAATTGGCAGAACTCTTTGCGATCACGCAGGTAGTCTTTTTCTACTTCATCGAGTAAGGCTTTGTATTGCTTAGGATCACTACCGTACACCAAACATAACGTTGAAAAGTAACGCTGCAAATCAAAGCTGTGTTCGTCAATGTACTCGCCAAAATCGTAGTAGTCCGGTCTGTCGTCGGATTCGAATGCGAACATGTCGGCGGCGCTAATGGCCATATCTGCGCCATCTTCTAGGAAGTCAATCATTAAAATAGTGGCAAAATTATCGACCGCATCTTCTTCTTTTCCGAGAACAGGGATGCTTTGATCTTCGATGTAAGCATGTCCAGCTTCATGAAGTAAAGTGTGCAATAACGTATCTAGCGCCCCTGTTTTTGGGGATTTTCCGAAGCGTTCTTCATACTGATTATTGGAGAAGTAATTGAGCGACTCCAAATAAAAAGTGTAAGGAACGTATATTGTGTGTGTATCAGGATCATACATTGGACCATCTTCTCCGCCGTAAACCAGCGTGAGAGCTTTATCAAATGGAAAGTAGGCCTGAGATAGCTCAGCAAAGATGGTGTTTACATCGCTGCTTTGAATAGATTGTTGGGCGATTTTTTCATGAGTTGTCTCTACGGGAGAATATTGAATACGAATGTTTTCAGCTGCTGTAGCTGATGAGACGACGCTGAGTAATAGTGCAGGGCAAAGCGAATGAATGTTCATGTGGGACTCTTGTTATTGAATAACTTGTATAAAAAATTATACATGTTTTTGTCTGATGCATAGTTGGGGTTGTACTCATTAGCCAAAGTCGGGACGTCGGTCTCGAAAAGCAATCATGATAACATCGCATATTTCGGCTGCTTGGTTCTCTAGGGCGTTTATCAAGACCTCCTGGATAAGAACGGCGGTGAAGTTATTAGCGATGCATCGTATTCTAAGAAGCTTACTGAGTAACTGTGCTTCGATCTTTATCTGTGAAAATGATAATAGGCAGTTAATCATTGCAAGGTTTAACTATGGGGTTGGTGAATGTCACTGAATTGAAGAAAATTATCAGCGATATGTTATAATCCTGCTCCGTTGTGACGAAAACGTTTGTTGCAGCCTGAGAGTTTCCTTGGATTCGGCTCGTTTATACACCATGAGCCAGAGTTGAAAAGCTACGACAGGAACAGGCAAACCCAATTGTTTTGAACGCGCTCTCGGCGTTTAGCGGTTACAACGGGAAGGAACTTTGTTTGATAGTAATTGACACATTCTGTTTAAGTAAGGGAGCCCGAAGTGGTTCAGAAAGTGTCACCCAGAATTTACTCACAACACGACAGCCCAAGCGATAACGCACAGGTATTGCGAGGGGCCATTTGAAGGAGCTGTATCAGCTCCTTTCACATTTAAGGGCTTGCTAACAGCGTAAAAACTGACACATCGCTTAAGGAGCGCCCCTTAAACTAGCCTAAGGCGCATCTACACCAACTTTTTGAGTATTTTCGAAACAATAAAGCGAGAAAATTTGCTATTGAACGAAGGTTAAACTAACACTCATTCATTACGGAGAATGAAGAGAACAATAATAAGAGGCGATATGAATCATTTAATATCTGTAGGTGCACTGGAGTCCTTCTTGGTCGCAATTAGTGTGCTTTTCCTGGGGCATTTTATTAATGCTAAGCTACCGATTTTAAAGAAATTCAACATACCTGAGCCGATTGTAGGTGGTCTTATTGTAGCCTGCATGATTACTGCTCTTCATTTCAACGGCATCGATTTAGAGTTCGACTTGCCATTACAAAATACGTTTATGTTAATGTTTTTTGCGACAGTTGGTTTGGCCGCAAATTACACTCAGTTGATGAAAGGAGGTGCGAAGGTTTTTATCTTCTTAGCTGTCGCATCGTTTTACATCATCATACAAAACGGCGTTGGCGTTTCACTTGCGGCGGCGCTCGGTTTAGATCCTTTGATGGGGTTAATTGCTGGCTCGATTACTCTGTCTGGTGGTCATGGTACAGGTGCTGCGTGGTCACAAACCTTTCAAGACGTGTATGGATTGGATAACGTCTTAGAAATTGCAATGGCATCAGCGACTTTTGGTTTGATCATCGGCGGTATCATTGGTAGCCCTGTAGCGCAGCGCCTAGTCGAAAAGAACAGCATAGAGTCTGAGTATGGTCGTGGTGGTCGAGATGCCAAAACTCACGAGAAATTCCCGGAGTTGGTGACTTACAATGAATACGAAGAAGATAAAGTAACGGCGAAAAAAGTGGTGGAGAAACTCTTCTTCCTACTGATCTGTGTTACTGGGGCCAAGTATGTCGAGCAATGGGTAAGCACGTATGAAATCTCATGGCTGATGATTCCAGACTTCGTATATGCGCTATTCATTGGTGTGATCATTACGAATTTCTTGGAAGTGACCAAGATTCGTAAGTTAGATGCCGAAACGGTCGATATGTTAGGTACGGTATCGCTATCTCTGTTCTTAGCGATGGCTCTGATGAGCTTGAAGTTATGGAATATCTTCGATCTAGCGATTCCATTCTTGGTTATTTTAGCTGTGCAGTCTGTCGTCTTAGCAATCTTTACGTACTATGTTACGTTCAAAGTGATGGGAAGCAACTACGATGCTGCTGTTATTGCAGGGGGGCACTGCGGTTTTGGCTTGGGGGCAACCCCAACAGCCGTAATGAACATGGGTTCGATCGTTAACCGATTTGGCCCGTCGCCACAAGCATTTATGGTGGTGCCAATTGTGGGCGCTTTCTTTATCGACATCGTCAACTTAATTATCTTGCAAGGCTACATTTCATTCCTTGGTTAAAGTTAAGTGGATGAGCTCCTAGAGGCGAAATAAAACGGTCACAACACTGGTTGTGACCGTTTTTTTATGACTTGGTTTGGTCGTTTATTGAACGAAGCATTATTGGATAGTTCGGCTGAACTTGAGGCTAGCTGTCCAACCAAGAATACCAATGAAGGCGTAAATGCCAACGTTTAACCAACCCGCTTGAGGAATGGCATTGAATGGGTTTGGTGTAATAATGGCGTGCAGCGGAAGGTAAAGCACTTCGGAGAAAAACTGATCTAGCCCGTAGAAACCAAAAAGTGCGATAGGCATCCAACGCAGCGCATAAATGGCGATAAACAAAATGACCAGTGGTGAGTTCACTTTTTGTGAAATAGCCATCGCAGTTAATGCCAGCGGTAACAGCAGAATACCGGTGAACAACATTCTGATTAAAAACTCTCCCCAATGCAGCAGCACGTAACCTAACGAGGCTTGGCGGTACAATAAAGCCAATTGGTGATCAGTAGAGATGTTCAGCAACCACAACATTAAATTTGCAGCGAGTACGAGCACCGAGCAGACAAGCGGAATCACCAATAAGCCAAATCCTAGCTTCACTAAATGGGTTTTTATGTCACTGACAGGCATACTGCGCCAAAACATAATGCTGCCTTCCGCCCGTTCTTTGCGTAGCGTTCTTGGGAAGTACTGAACGGCTAACAAGATAGACAGCAGCCCTGCTCCTCCGGAAATCAACATATTGACGTCATCACCAAGCTCTTTGTGAATGTCACTGACATCGCCACCAAAGCTCATTTGGAAAAACATATTGTGTTGTAGAGTATCGTTACTCATTAAACTCACAAAGAGAATAACTCCACACGCCAACACAAACAGTGGAATACGTAAAACAAGAGGGTTTTCTAACCACTCTTTTTGCAACATCGCGACAACTGAACGCATTACGCTGCCTCCTTCTGCAATGCTAAAAATAGATCCGCTAACTTCACCCCATGGATGGAACCCATTGTTTCTGCTTGTTGGGCATACTGGGCTTTGAGTAACCATTTCGTTGAACCGAGGCCTTTTTGTGACGAGAGTGGGTTCATCGCTTCAATTTGTGTGCGGTGCTCGTCGTTGGCTTCAAGAATGAAATAGTCTTCACTGATACTGTCCATCGAGGTTTGCAGAACGGGGCGACCATGCTTAAGAATCAGAACATCTGTCAGCAAGTGCTCAATCTCTGATACTTCATGACTGGCGATGATCAACACGCGCTCGCCGTCGTGAAACCATTCCAATAAGTGACGATAAAACGTCTCGCGATACACGAGATCTAACCCGAGTGTCGGTTCATCCAATATGAGGATTTGGGTGTTGGTCGCGATCACAATCGCGAGGTGTAATTGCACCTTCATCCCTTTGGATAAAGATTTGATGCGCGCACGAGGTTTGATGTCCGTTTGACGAAGTAGCGTATCTGCTTGGGCGCGATTGAACCCTGGATGCACGCCCTCGGTATAGTTAAGCAGTTGAGCAACGGTCATCCAATCTGGCAGAACGTTGACATCCGAGATGTAGGATAAGCTCTGCATTATCTTGTCGCGTTGCATAATAGGTTCAAATCCGTTGATACGAATAGTGCCCTGATATTCATGTGCACCGAGTAGGGCATTAATAAGCGTTGATTTACCTGCGCCATTATGGCCGAGTAAGCCAAGTACTTGTCCTGCATGTAGGTCGAAACTCACTTCATGCAGTGCTTCTCCTTGTTGCTGATATTGCTTGGAGACGTTGTTTACACTGACTAATGCGCTCATTGGTCACCTTTCAAGTGTGGTTTTAGTTGTTGAATGAATTCGTCGAGTGACATATCCAGACGCTGTATTGTGTCGGCTATCTGCGGAATTTGTTGCTGAAGAAAACGTGCCTTCTCGTCTGCGAGTAATTTGAGCTTTGCTCCTGAAGCGACAAACATACCTTGACCGCGTTTTTTCTCCACTAGCCCGTCATCAACAAGCAATTGATAGCCTTTCATAACGGTGAGGTGGTTAATTTTCATATCTGCAGAGATGCTACGGACGGAGGGCAGAGCATCGCCTTCTTGCCAGACACCTTGCAGTATTTGCTGCGTGATCTGGTCTGCCAACTGTCGAAATATCGGTTGGCGATCATGCCAATTAGTCATGAGTGAATCTCTTGGTTGAGATGGTGTTATATATATGTATAACACCTAGTGCATTAGAGAGAAAGTAATAATTTAAAACCTAGTGTATCCGCCTGTCTCATTCGCTCTAAATATCCACCTATGTGGTCGTTGTTTTGAGGTTTTGTTTTATATGGAAATTAATTGCTTCTCATAAGTTGAGAAGTGTTGTTTTTCTCTTCCCATCAATACACTTATCACCTGTTCTAAATGAATATTCTCACTGAATGATAATTAGCATAATTTTAGGTCTGCCTATTTCTTACTTGATGAGAATTGATGGTCAAAGAGGCCTAGAAAACAAAAGTTTCGAGAGGCAATCTGACTGGCTTAGGCACCTATCTCACGTTGAGCGCGTGCTCAATGAATGAGAAAGAGTAGAGTAAAGAGGTCTCATGAATCAGGTAATATCTATCGGCCCACAGGAGTCGTTCCTCGTCGCAATTTGCGTGTTGTTTTTAGGGCAGTTCATCAATACCAAGTTACCAACCTTAAAAAAATTTAATATTCCAGAGCCAATTGTTGGTGGTCTAGTGGTCGCTTGCGTCATCACGACGATGCACTTAAACGGTGTGGATGTTTCCTTTGATTTACCACTGCAAAACGTCTTTATGCTGATGTTTTTTGCAACCGTTGGCTTAGCGGCAAATTACACCCAACTGATTAAAGGCGGTGCGAAGGTTTTCATCTTCCTAGTTGTGGCATCGGTCTACATTCTTATCCAAAATGCGGTCGGCGTGTCCTTAGCAACAGCGTTGGGGTTAGATCCACTCATGGGGTTGATCGCCGGATCCATTACGCTTTCTGGCGGACATGGAACTGGAGCTGCGTGGTCGCAAACTTTTCAAGAAATGTATGGTTTGCATAATGTTCTAGAGGTGGCAATGGCTTCTGCTACATTTGGCTTGGTGATGGGAGGGATTATTGGCAGCCCTGTTGCACAAAAGCTACTAAACAAACACAACTTGGAATCGGAATACGGACGCACCAATCAAAGTCATCAGAGTTTCCCTGAACTGGTGACGTACAACGAACATGAGGAAGATCGTGTCACAGCGAAAAGAGTCGTTGAAAGCTTGTCCATCATTCTACTTTGCGTGACAGGCGCGAAATATCTCGAGAGTTGGGTAAGCAGTTTTGACATCAAGTGGTTAATGATTCCCGATTTTGTTTATGCGCTGTTTATTGGTGTTGTTATCACTAACATCATGGAAGTGACGAAGGCGCGCAAGGTTGATTTAGAAACCGTTGATATTCTTGGCACGGTTGCACTATCTCTATTTCTTGCCATGGCCTTGATGAGTTTGAAATTGTGGAATATTTTCGATCTTGCGATCCCATTCCTTATTATTCTTGCTATTCAGTCGGCAGTGTTGGCGATGTTCACTTACTACGTAACATTCCGCATGATGGGAGGCAACTACGATGCGGCGGTGATCGCTAGCGGACACTGCGGTTTTGGGTTAGGTGCTACACCGACTGCAGTCATGAATATGGGCTCCATCGTGAGTCGATATGGTCCATCACCACAAGCATTTATGGTGGTTCCAATTGTCGGTGCATTCTTCATCGACATTGTGAATTTAGTGATTTTGCAAGGATGCATCGCTTTTATTAAATAACATTCGCTTTTTTACCGAAATAACAAAGCCAGCACCTATACGCTGGCTTTGCTATTTGTAACACGAAATCTTGTTTGCCTGACTTCAAGCCGTGAAATCAATGCGTTACTATGACGACATAGTGTTCAATTTTGCAGCAGCATGAGGTACCCACATGTCTGAAAAAATATCGACGTCGGCATTAGCGAAAATGCGCAAGGTAGAAGCTAAGCTGCTGTTTGCCGATCTCAAACGTGCAGGCTACATCGTTCGCCAAGATGAAAAGTGGATTTTGACCGAAGAAGGGGCAAAGTTTGGCGGTGAGTATGTGGATCACCCTAAATTTGGCCAGTTCATCGTCTGGCCGACCAACTTACATATTGAGCTGACTCCCAGCTCAGGGAAAACATTGAGCGCGACACAACTGGGTGAAAAGCTGAAATTGAATGCGAAGCGCATGAACCAGCTTTTGAGTGAACTGGGTTGGTTGACCAAATCCGAAGAGGGATGGAGTGTCACAGAAGCTGGTGTGCGCGCTGGTGGGCAGCAAAGAACCGATAAAGAAACACAAAATACCTTTGTCGTATGGCACGATGTGGTGCTGCGTAACAAGCGTCTTAAGCAGTCTGTCATTGAGTTTTTAGGGCAAGACGCGGAGTCACATTCTACGGATAAATCGTACTCAAGCTTTCGCCAAAAATTTGAAGCCAAGCACCGAACATTAGATGGGCATTACGTACGCTCTAAGGGTGAGTTGCTCATTGACAACTGGCTGTACTTGGCTGGTGTAGTGCACGCTTATGAGCGTCAGCTGCCGATTGACCAAGATGTCACTAGCGATTTTTACTTACCAGGCGGTAAAGTCTATTTGCAATTTTGGGGAAGTGACGATGGGGAGATGGCTCAGGCCGACCGTGAGACCATTCGTACTGTTTATAAGCAGCATCATTTCAACCTTATCGAAGTCGAACCGAGTGAACTAGACAAGTTGGATGAAGTGCTTCCTAAGCGTCTTCGTCAGTTTGGTATTAAAGCTTATTAACGACTTAAGCCCCGCTGTTCAGATAAGAAAAAACCCGTGTTCAACACGGGTTTTGTATTTTTAGTGTGTTTCTAGGCTGCCATCCTATGGGTTAAAAGCCTTTGATGTTTTCTGCTTCTAGCTCAGAGAAGTACTTCACTGTCTTCACTTTCAGTTCTTGTTGAGCTGGTTCGTCGCATACGATCACCGCTTTAGGGTGAAGCTGAAGTGCAGAAACTGTCCATAGATGGTTTACACAACCTTCCACGGCTGCTTCAAGTGCCTGAGCTTTGTTATGACCAGTGACCAAGATCATCACTTCTTCTGAGTCTAGAAGCGTACCAACACCGATAGTCAGCGCGTATTTAGGCACTTGGTTGATATCGCCGTCAAAGAAGCGAGAGTTCGCAATGCGAGTGTCTTCAGTGAGGGTCTTGATGCGAGTACGAGAAGAAAGAGATGACGCTGGCTCGTTGAACGCGATGTGACCGTCGTTACCCACGCCGCCCATGAACAGGTTGATCTTGCCGTAAGACTTAATTTTGTCTTCGTAACGCTTACATTCTGCGTCGTGATCGTCTGTGTTACCGTTCAGTAGGTTGATGTTTTCTTCTTGAATATCAATGTGATTAAAGAAGTTGTTGTACATGAACGAGCGGTAAGATTCTGGGTGATCCGCAGGGATGCCAATGTACTCATCCATGTTAAAAGTCACGACGTTTTTGAAGCTGACTTCGCCGGCTTGGTAAAGCTCGATTAGGGCTTTGTAGGTTGCTAGAGGAGTGCCACCAGTTGGTAGACCCAGAACGAATGGACGCTCAGCAGTAGGTTTAAAGTCGTTGATACGCTTAGCGATATGCGCACCTGCCCACTTACCTACTTGTGCTGCTCGAGTTAACGGGATAAGTCTCATTTTGTGCCCCTAGTTATTGGAATTGACGATGTACTGAAACATTAATTCGCATTATAAAATAAGTAATGGCGAACTGCTATTGTTTTAGGTCAAAATTTTGCTTTTTCTTTAACCAATGTTGGTTTTGTCGACGATTTTTATATCTAAATGCTTTTATAAGACGATTTTTTACAAAGAAATTGCATTATGAAACTGACGAATCAATAGATAAAATTTATGATCTAAATTAAGTTCTGCCTTCGCACTTAACCTTGTTTTTTAACAACCTACAGAGTGCGAAATCGCACACGAACTTCAAATATTATGGGTTAGATATGGCATGGCGCTCATTCTTTAACCATAATTGAAATGTGTAAACCAGTGAGGAATTCGGTATGAAAAATGAGTTAGATCCGAGCAAAGTACTACAGGCTTACGAATGTGTGATGAACAACGGTACACCAACCGAATTTGGTAAAATGTATGAAGGTGTAGAAGCGTTTTCTGACTACGATGGGTACAACGTTTTCTTGAGAGGGAATGGTGTTGAGCTAAAAATTGGCTTCCACAACACCTATCACTTGGAATATGACCAAGAGCATTTGAAAGAGAGCTTTCTGAAAAAGGTTGCGACGCTCGCCAAGTAAACGGTCATCACCCAAATATTAAAAAAGCCCTTGGGAGAATGCCCCCTTGGGCTTTAGGAGAAGAAATGAGCTTGTCTTGCTCGCTCAGTAAAGTCAAACGAGCTTTCGCCTACTGCTAGAAAAAGGCGAGAACTAGGTTATTGGTTATTAATCGTCTTCAACCAAACTCTCTTCAATGTATTCTTCTGTGGCGTCAGGCTTGTTACGACCATTTAGCGTATGGAAGCGCTTGCGACCACGAGCAAGTTGGGTGTACTTTAGCCACGTACGCTCAAGTTTTGTTTTTGCTTTGCCCGGGTTTTCTAACACCTTGATGAAGTGTTTCTCTTCGCTGTTTTCAGGTGTTAATTCGCCTGACTCTAAGCCAAGCATTGTATCCCCATAAATTGTTAGGATTTCCTCTTCTGAAAGAGTAAAATCGCCAGACTTTGCAAAGCCGCGTGGGAATTTTACGTTATCGTAAAAACGTTTTTTGCCATGACGGAATTCAGTGTCAGACATGTCAACAGCCTCTGTAACCGTTATTGATGAATGTAGTGAACTTACGGCGAAAATTAGGCTTAAATCTAACAAAAGAAAAACAAAACTTTTTTGTCGTCATGATTTTAATTAGTTGTTAATCTGGTTTTATATTAACCAGGAGATGGTTTATGGATGTAAAAGTCTTTCGAACATTTTTAGAGCTGGCAAGAGTTCGTCACTTCGGACGTGCTGCTGAGAACCTTTATATTACCCAAGCCGCTGTGAGCGCACGTATCAAACAATTGGAAAGTTACTTCGATACGCAATTGTTTATTCGTGATCGAAATAACATAAAGTTGACCTCTGCAGGTGAGCGCTTAATCAGCTATGCCGAGGTAATGGTCACTACATTGCAACAAGCGAAGCTAGAATTATCGCTTGAAGATGGCAAAGCGCTGCAACTAACGTTAGGTGGCACGCCAAACATTTGGGACGCTTATTTACAGAATTGTTTAAGTGTCGTCACAGATTCGTTTGGTGGTTATGGCTTCATGGCAGAAGTGATGGGACGTGAGGTGCTCAGTCGTAGCTTGCTAGAGCGCACGTTAGATATGGCATTTGCGTTCGATCAGATCAAAGCTGATGAGCTTAACTGTAAAAAAGTGGCAGATGTTGTTCTCGTTCTGGTATCAACTGAGAAAGATTCTTTAGACACCGTTTTCGAAAACAAATATGTGTACGTTGACTGGGGGACGCGTTTCTCCTCGGAGCATTCTGAACGTCACCCTAAGATTCCGGCTCCATATTTACGCACTTCAACAGCGCGTATCGCATTGGACTTTATTTTAGAGAAGGGTGGAGCCGCGTACTTACCAATCTCTCTCGTGGAGCCATTTATCGCTAATGGGCAGCTTCACAAGGTGTCTGGAGTAGAAGATTGGTGTCGCCCTATCTATTTGAGCTATCGTAAAGCTAGCTCGTCTGTAGACGCAATTAAGCAAGTGGAAGAAATTGTCAAAGAGATCGATCCACTGACCGCTTACAGTTTTCAGCAAATTGGTTCTGGCACTTCCGACGAATAGCGTTGAATGAAAAGTCAGAAAAACGAAAAAGCCGCCTTGAGAAATCAAGGCGGCTTTGTTTTTATCTCGATGAATCGATAGTTATGGTAAGTCAAACAACAGGGCTGTTGTGCTTTCGTTTGATGTATTGCGCAAAACAACCTTACTCTGGTGTTCAATCTTCGCGCCGTCGCCAGCCGTCAAAGTGGTATTGTCGACACTAAGGCTCCTAGTCACTTGATGGATGAATAGATTTCGGCCCGACTCAATCTCAAAGTTTAGTTCGCTACTTGGCTCAAGAATTAACTGATGCAAAGTCGCATCTTGCTTAATAAGTAGCGTGCCGTTTTCTCCAGTTGGAGTTGCGATAGTCGTTAACCCAGGATTGCGACCAAAATCTTTTTGCTGATAACCTGGTTTGGTTCCAAATGTGTTCGGTTGAATCCAAATCTGTAGAAACCGCAGCGTATCTTGGTTCGATGCATTGTACTCACTGTGGTAAATCCCTTTCCCTGCCGACATGAGTTGGAATTCACCTGCAGGTAGTGTTTTGACGTTACCTTCACTGTCTTTGTGTGCGATAACACCTTCCAACACATAGCTGATGATCTCCATATCACGGTGGCCATGTGTATCAAAACCCGCGCCAGGCTTGACTACATCGTCATTAATGACTCTCAGCTCAGAAAAGCCCATATGTTGAGGATCGTAGTAGCTACCAAAAGAAAACGTATGTTTGCTATCAAGCCAGCCAAAGTTTGCTCGACCTCGGTCTGCTGCATGTCTTACCGTAATCATAAGGCCTCCTTAAGAGAGCTTTTTGTTTAAAAAGTTATCTAACGCTGCTTTACCTGCGCCAGAGAACGCCAGAGAAACGCTTGCTGCCAGTAATGCTAAGCCAAACTCGTAACCGTTGTTTGCCATGAATAGGCCATTTTCAAAGTGGACAGAGAATATCGCTACCACCATCGTGAACGCCAAAGCAACCGCTGCTGGTCGAGTTAGCAGACCAAGTAAAATGAACAAGCCGCCAAAGAACTCTGCGCTGCCCGCAAGTAACGCCATGAGCACGCCAGGACCTAAACCGATAGATGCCATCCACTGACCTGTGCCTTCTAGCCCGTAGCCACCAAACCAGCCAAATAGTTTTTGTGCGCCGTGCGCCATAAAGATAATGCCGATTGGAACGCGAAGTGATAGTGCGCTGTAACCTGCGTTTGACGTGGTAATTTTCTGTAATAGTGCTTTCATGATTCTGTCCTCTGACTCTTTTCAATGAGTGGGAAGCGTGTGCTCCCGTGCTGTTGAGAACAGTTTAGGTAGAGGCGAACATAAAAATAACGGGAGGATTTTGATAAACTCGTTCTAAAAAATTGAATAGTTGGTTTTTATTTATTTAAATCAATGCCTTGATTTTTATATTCGAGTGTTTATTTGCAGATTATTGTCTGTTTTAAATCAAGGTCTGTCATTATTTTCGATAAACATTTTTTCTGTTAAACAAAAAAAGAGCACATGTACTGTGCTCTATTGCTTTCGCTTTTAACAAGGGAGAAAGGTGTGTTAAAGAAAACCGTCAGAGGTTCATTAAGCTCTCTAATGACTCCTCTACATTGTTGTAGTGATAAGTTCGAATATTACGTCCATCCGTCGCATTAATCTGAATTTCTGAGATCTCGTTATCTGAGTCTCGTTCGATAATTCCAATAGAATGATCTACGGATTTACTGGTAATAACCTTTTGGTTTCTTAATACAATTACGCAAGTATGTAAGTCCATGCCAATTCCCTTTAGCCGACGTTGTTGTGATGTTCTGGATCTAACTTTAGTGTACAAAAGCGCTAATGCCAATAAATCTCAATATTGAGTTCCGAAAATGGCTAATTGTGGGCGCTTAAGCAAGCTACAATAACACTATATTGAACGATGCCTATGAACAATAAATGACAAAAGGCATGAGCAAGGAAAGCACTATGTTTATTCACCCCCATACCTCACTGACCTTCGAGCAGTGTCACAAGGCGCGAGTCGCGCGAGACAGTCGTTTTGATGGGCGATTTTATGTGGCGGTAAAAACAACGGGAATCTTTTGTCGTCCGATTTGCCCGGCAAATTTGCCTAAAGAAGAAAATGTTGAGTATTTCGCTGATAAGACGCAAGCCCTTCAAGCAGGGTACCGTCCGTGTTTACGCTGTCGACCTGATAGCGCGCCTGGATCTTGGGCATGGAAAGGTGTCGAGACGACCTTTCAACGAGCGATTTCGTTAATTGATAGAGGGGAGTTGCATCACCATTCGGTGTCTGAGTTGGCTGAGCGTGTTGGGATTTCTGACCGTTACTTACGTATGTTATTTGAGCAGTATCTAGGAATGTCACCCAAGCAGTATGCGCAATATCAGCAACTAATGTTCGCCAAACAGTTGCTTCACTCCAGCTCTATGTCGGTCACCGACGTGGGGTTTGCGTCAGGTTTTAACAGTACGCGCCGCTTTAACGATGCTTTTCAAAAGTTTCTCAAACTAACGCCTTCTCAAGTACGCCGTAAAGAGTTTGATGGTGCGGGTTGCAATCGAATTGCCTTACCTTATCGAGGTGAGTTGAATTGGTCGCACATGTTGGACTTCTATCGTTTGCGAGCGGTTGAGGGGGTTGAGCTGGTGAGGGATGAGAGTTATCAGCGCAACGTTTTTTTGGATAACAGCAAAGCCTGGTTTAAAGCGACAAAAGGTGAAGGATACTTAGAACTGGCGTTTGAAATTGAAGACGTAACGAAGCTGCAAAACTTGGTGTCTGACATTCGTCGTATGTTCGATCTTGACGCTGATATTTGTACTGTTGAGCAGCATTTGGAGTATGTCGCGCCTGGGCTCGTGTCGAGTAAAGGTATTCGTATTCCAGGTGTATGGAGTGCATGGGAAGCAGGGGTTAGAGCGATTTTAGGCCAGCAAGTGTCGGTTAAAGCTGCGATTGGTCAACTTAACTTATTGGTGGCCACACTTAGTGGAGAGTCAGAAAAACGTTTTTTCCCGACTCCCAGTGATATTGCGAACGCCGACGTGAGCTTTTTGCGCATGCCGCAAAGCCGTAAAGAGACGCTAGTGCGCTTCGCCCAGTTTATGCAGGACAACTCAGAAGCTGACCCCCAACAGTGGCTAGCTTTGAAAGGCATTGGACCTTGGACCGTCAGTTATGCTCAACTGCGAGGGCAATCTCAACCCGATTGCTTTCTAGATAAAGACTTAGTGGTGAAAAAGGCGATGCAGCGTTACCCATCACTGAATACGCACACTGCGGCCCCTTGGGGAAGCTACGCGACGTTTCACTTATGGAATCAATCATGAAAACATTTTATACCGAAATGCCGAGTCCACTAGGAACGGTGACTATCCAATCGAACGCTGAGGGCTTACTTGGCATTTGGTTTGAAACATGCACCACTAAGCCGAGTGAGCTGGGGGTGCGAGACGAGCAGCATCCGGTCTTGCGCCAAGCTGTCACCCAACTGGATGAATACTTTGCTGGTCTGCGCAACGAATTCGACTTGCCCCTTGCAGCGACAGGCACTGATTTTCAAAATCAAGTTTGGCAGGCACTAACGACCATTCCATATGGGGAAACGTGGAGCTATCAAGATCTCGCGAATGCGATAGGTAACCCTAAAGCTGTGCGTGCTGTTGGGTTAGCAAACGGGAAGAATCCGATTTCTATCGTGGTACCTTGTCATCGCGTTATTGGCAAAAGCGGAAAACTGACTGGGTATGCAGGTGGAGTGGAGCGCAAGCAACGTTTGCTCGCGCTGGAGCAAGGTACACCGCTTTAAGTGAGGCGATTCTCATATTGGGATTAAGCGTGCTACACAGGGGTAACGATAGTATAGAGTTTCATATTCGTTATACGAATAGAAAAAGGACAATAAGGACATGCCTTTCAAAACGGATTTTGATGCCTTCATGAGTGAGTGTTGGCAGCATCACGAGGAAAATCCCGAACAAGTTTATGCTCAGCTAGAAACGGCTCTGAGCGAGGTGGAAGACGTTACCCAAATCGAGCGAATATTCGCATTGATGCTGCATACCGCTATTGGGCATCTCCAGTGCCCAGAACAGTTTCTTACTTGTTTAGAGCACTTTGATGAACGCAAGGTTGCTGAGAGTTTGGCATTTCAACGCAGTATTGCCGTTGCGCGCTATTTCGTAGATGGCACTGACAATATGGAATTATTGGAAGAGCAAGAACAACGCCGAGTTTACGCTTTGATTTCGAATGAACTTTCTGCACTTGCTCAGCTTGAACTGGCGAGTCAATGGTTGGTGAAAGCAGCGTTAGGAATGACGCCGAACGATGCAGAAGGGCCATTAGCGCGCGCTATAGCGATCACTGCAAACAACTTAGCATGTCAGTACGAAGCGCTGGCTGAGCGCACGTCCATGGAAAAATCGAAGATGTTAGAAGCAGCAACACTCGCGCTAGACTATTGGAAAGTGGCTGGGGGTTGGATGCAAGAAGAGCGCGCAGAGTATCGCTTAGCGATGAGCTTGCTTAAAGCGGATAAACCGCAAGAAGCCAAAGTGCATGCTGAGCGCTGTGAAGATATTTGTCAGCAACATGGTAGCGACGCGCTTGAGCTGTTCCACGCACATGACTTGCTGATGCAAGTACACTTCCATCTTAGCCAGAAATATAAAGCTAAATTGGATGAAGAGATGCAGCAGCACTGCAAAACGAGCTCGTTGACGTGATCTTCGCGTTGAATGAAAAAAGCCCCGAGCGACTGGCTGGGGGCTTTAGGGTTGTTGACTATGCAGCGATGATTATGCTGCTTGCGCTTTTGCTTGGTATCGTCCTGGTTTATGGTTCATCGCCAAAATCAAGTTCGTAGCGATGGCACCTAGAACAGATAGAGCGATAAGGTGCACATCTACAATCAACAGTGACATCACCACGATGGCACAATCTAACGCCATTTGAACTTTACCCGCTCGAACTCCAAAACGTTCCTGAAGGTACAACGCTAGAATGTTAAAGCCACCCAAACTCATTTTGTGACGGAAAATTACCAACATACCGATTCCAATCAGCCCACCACCCAAAAGTGCCGCATAGAAAGGTTCGATTCGTGAAATCTCAATCACATGATGCAGATGATCGACCGCAAAAGAGACAATCGAAACCGCAATAAAGGTATTGATAGTGAAGCGCCAACCCATGCGCATCACAGATAAAATATAAAAAGGGAGGTTAAGCGCGAAAAATATCTGACCAAAACTGAAGTCACTCACTTTGGTTAGGAAGATCGCCAAACCAGCCGTACCGCCAGTGAGCAATCCTACTTTGCTAAAAAATATCACCCCAAGTGACACCAACGCACTGCCGAGCGTCAGAGCCAAGAGGTTCTCTCTTAGGCTATGATCTTTGTCCATAAATTAATTTCCTTGGTTTAAAAACCGCGCCGGAGATAACACGTCTCACGGACGCGATAGACAGTCGCCAAAATAGCAACTAACAAATCGGCCAATAAAATGTCGCGAAAAGTGATGGATGTCGAGTTTTTGGACGAGATTATGATGATATTAACCTGTTTAACATAATGTACACAGATAGAAAAACAACAAGGAAAAGTTATGATTAAGAAAGTTGGCAACACCCAAATCAGCACATTACATCGACTGAGTTGTCACTGTGGAAAAGTTGAGCTGGAACTGGCGTTACCCAATGGTATTGAGAAGCCGAGACGGTGTGACTGTTCTATGTGTCGACGTCGTGGCGCGATTGTCGCGTCTGTACCTTTGAACGGTATTCGTATTGTGCAAGGCGAAGAAGTCTTGAAGCAGTATCAATTTAATACACACACTGCGAAGCACTTTTTCTGTGGCGAGTGCGGTATTTATACGCACCATCAGCGTCGTTCTGACCCGAGTGAGTATGGCTATAATGTCGGCTGCTTAGAGGGCGTCAACCCATATGAGTTGGGAGCGATTGAAGTGATGGATGGCGTTAACCATCCATCCGACCGTTAGGTTACATTGCAAGTTAAGTGACTAATTCTAGGTGTTTTTAAGTAAATAAACCGCTATTCATCCACAAGTGTACCGCAATACTGGCGGCATAACCCAAGGCGATGACGGGAGCCCACTTTAGGTGGCCAAAGAAGGTGTATTGTCCACGCGCGGCTCCCATTAAAGCGACGCCTGCCGCGGAGCCAATGGAAAGCAAACTGCCCCCGACACCTGCGGTTAATGTGACGAGTAGCCAGTTGCCCATCGACATGCTTGGTTCCATGGTCAGTACAGCAAACATAACCGGAATGTTATCGACAATTGCAGATAGGACACCAACCATTACGTTTGCCCAGACTGGGTTCCATTGCGTGTACATGACGTTTGAAACCAGTTCGAGGTAGCCAAGTAAACTTAAACCGCCAACACACATCACAACACCGTAGAAGAACAACAAGGTGTCCCATTCGGCTCGAGACACACGATGAAACACATCAAACGGAACCACTGAGCCTAAGCGCTTCAATGCCTGATCATCGCCATTGGCAATTGCCATAGCTGCTTTTTTTGCGAGTGAGTGTTTAAGAGTTTGACGCAAAAAATATCCGAAAAACTGTAAGTAGGCCAAGCCCATCATCATGCCCATAACGGGTGGGAAGTGCAGCAAGGCGTGGAAAGAGACTGCGGTGGCAATCGTCAGAATGAACAACGCGACAATACGCCTTGCCCCGCGTTTTAGCTCAACGTGTTGGTGAATCGTATTCGGTTTTGTGTTTGGAACAAACAGTGACATCAAAAACGCGGGAACCAAGTAGTTCACCAATGACGGTACAAACAACGGAATGAACTCAGCAAAGCTGACATGACCAGCTTGCCACACCATCAGGGTTGTAATATCCCCAAATGGGCTGAATGCACCGCCAGCGTTGGCTGCGATAACAATGTTGATACAAGCAAGATTGACGAACTTAGGATTATCACCAGAGACTTTCATCACTACAGCGCACATCAAAAGGGCCGTAGTTAAGTTATCGGCAATCGGTGAAATGACAAAAGCGAGAAACCCCGTCAGCCAGAACAACTTTTTGAATCCAAAACCTTTACCAACCATCCACGCCTGTAAGGCATCGAAGAGTTTGCGTTCTTCCATTGCGTTGATGTAAGTCATCGCCACGAGCAAAAACAGCAGCAACTCGGCGTATTCCAACAAGTTGTGTTCTAGTGCGGATTTGGCGATTTCAGGCTGGTTGTGCTGAGCAAAGGTGTAGCCAATCAGAATCCAAATTAATCCTGCAGCGAGCAGCACTGGCTTGGATTTTCTCATTTTCAGATACTCTTCCAACATAACCAGTATGTAAGCGATCGAAAAGATAATCAGAGCCGCGTAACCGACACCAGAATTAACAAGGTTCAGTTCATTGGTTGATGCAGCAAAGGTGGCGCTAGAGAACAACAAACAGCAGAAAGCCACAATTGGATAGATTGGCATAGACATTTCTCCTTTGTCTGGTTGGAGAAATATTAGCCACAAATGAATGAGTTAGTTGTGAGAGAGCTCGAATTAACAGTAGGAGTTAGGAAATGATAGTGTGCGCCACTATTTTCTGAGTGACGCAATGCTTGCTGCGCCGAATAAAACCGCAGCGGCATATAAACCGTAAGTTAACCAGTGACTAATCTCTAAAAAAGGAACGAGTCCTTGACCTGCCCACATACAGCCTCCGTTTAATGAGCAATGTTGTAATAGTCGAGCCAATTTAAAGGAAATGAACAATGTTTTTTGTGAGTGAAAGCAAATTCTGAAGGATTAGAAAGTCAAAAATTGGTCAGTGAGAGAGAAATCTCATTTTTAACTGGCTAGCTCTAATCCTTTTGAGTTAAAGCTAGCTATATCTAGAGCTGAATGCATTTAGCGTAGGAGCCATTTTTTCAACGGTGAAGCGTCGATTGCTTTCACAAGCAGTATGGTTGCAACAATCGTTGCAGGATAAATAAACACATCTTTTGCGAGGTGTTGCAGCCCGATAAATCCAGCGACATTCATCATGACAATTATGATAAGCAGATGGCTAACATATATCCCTAACACGCTAGGAGATAGTTTGAAGATCCAAGGCATGTCGCCAAAATGAGGGTGAGCCAAAAGCCACATAAAGACACCTACAGCCCAGATAACGGTACCGAATAGGAAGTCGTGCGAGTTGAAAGCGATGTCATGTTGCATCAGCCAGTAAGCTTCACCAAAATGCAGTGCCATGCCAAGAATAATGCATCGAACCGTATTGTTTCGCGACCACCGCCACTGCGCTTCTCGTGCGAAATAACCCAGAACAACTAGCAACGTGCTGAAAAAAGGCCCATTACGAGTAAAGAAAGGCGCTGGCAGGTCGGTAATGGTCGCGTAACTGCCAGCAAAGACCCCGTATATGTATAGCAATACTGCAGTTGGCAGTATCATTTGCGCCATATTGATATGCACGAGAAAGGCAATTAACGCTACGGCAATGACCAGAGCCGGAATAAACCACAGATGAACGAGTCCGCCTTCGATGAGTGAATTGATCGGGGTTGACATTAAGTACCCCCAATAACCTTGCCTTTCGGCGAGATACCCTGCCTCAGCGACCGTCTGCCATTGGAATGGCATCAGTAAACTGATCATGCTCCAAATGAGCCAAACCTTCATTAACGGTTTGGCGTAGTTCTTAAGAGTATCGATAGGTGAGTGACTCAACTTCGGCTGGATTAGATAACCCGAGATGAGAAAGAACAGCGGAACAGCAAAACGAGCCAGTTGGTTGAGCATATAGCCAACCCATGGTATCCCATTCCACTGCCAGTAAGTCAGTGCCATCTGGCAATGCAAACCCACAATCGCAAGCATCGCAATGATACGTGCAAACTCTAAGCTGGCTATTTTTTGTTTCTTTGCCATTACATTGTTTACCTAAATAAAAAACTTAGGTGAAAATAGCAGGTTGTTACTGAAGTAATACGTGAAAAAGTCAACAGACTTGCGCTTACATTGAAGCTGTTTTGAAAATTAAGACTTACTTCAAACTTCTTAATTATTAACCTATTAACGCAATTAATACCTGATTCGTGAGTCGAAAATAGCACTGAATAATGGTTAGACCAGTTAACTCGAGATTGCAAAAAAGAACGATCGTGCTAAAAATAAGATTATGCAAAAAGGAAAAGTGACAAAAGAGTTTATTCTGCAGCGGGCTTTTGAGATCGCCAGCGAAGACGGATTAGAAAGTCTTACGATTGGAGAGTTAGCCAAGCAATGCGGTATGTCGAAAAGTGGTCTGTTTGCCCACTTTAATTCGAAGTTGAATTTACAGCTATCGGTGCTTGATCACGCCAATAAAGTGTTCGCTGATCGGGTTATTGAGCCTGCTCGAGAACTCGGGGATGGCAATATCGAGCGTAAAATTCGAGGGTTGCTCGACTCTTGGATGACTTGGAATCACGCATTCCAAGGAAGTTGTATGTTTCTTGACGCTTGGAATGATACGGCAGATAAAGATTGCCCGCTTCAGGCCGGACTGCGTAAATCCATAGACACTTGGCTGAGTTATTTGGAGATCCAAATAGCGAAAGGCAAAGAGAAGCAAGAATTTGCAGCAGACTTAGATACACGCCAAGCAACGTTTGATTTGTACGGTCTCTATTTGAGTGCGCATGTTTTTTACTCAATTAAAGGTGAGCAAGAAAGCTTGCGTCTGTTTTGGCAAGGGATCGACAACTTGTTTTCTCGCTGGAAAGACTAATATCGGTTAATCGCTTCCCAGATTCGTAGACATAAAATCACAAGAGCGGCTGAGTTCGCTCTTTCTTATCAGCATAAAAAGCACGACCGTTCTATTTTGTGCAAAGCTGATAGTTAAGGACATGATTATGAGTGAAAAAATTTACTTTAATACATCGCAACGTTTCAGTATTAAGCGCAGTTTGGTGAACATTAGTACTCGGTTACACCATACACTGGCCCCGTCACATGCAAAGAAGACCGCGCGCAAGCTTCTTCTGACACCTGCTCGTACGCAACCTAAAAATATTGAACCTCAAGGGCTTATCAAAGGTGAAATTAAAGGGCATGCAGGCATCATCAAAACCTATACTTTGGGCTCTGGACCTATTTGGGTGCTAACTCATGGTTGGTCTGGCACGGCAAGTCAGTTTTATCCACTGATGGAACATATTGCGTCGAAAGGGTTTACTGCTTTGGCGTACGATCATCCGGCACATGGTGAGAGTGAGGGGCAGTATGGGCACATTCCGGGGTTTGTCAGAGGATTAGAAGATGTGTTGGATACGGTCGAGGATATTGTTGGCCTAGTTGGGCACAGCATGGGCACCGCTTCTGCTCTTGAGTGTAGGCACAGTAAGTTAGAAAACAAGCCTTTGCTGCTTATTGCTCCGGTATTAAATTACGTAGAGAACTTATTCGGTAGCATTGCACGTTCCGGTTACTCGATGAAGCTTTTTAATGCTGTGGTTTCAGAAGTTGAAGACCAATTTGGTTATCCGTTACAGTCCATTGATCCGATGAAGCGTTTGTCTGAGCGTCCGTCTCACACCATTATTATTCATGATGAGCAAGACAAGTTCACCAAATACAGTGTCTCGGCAAAAGCGGCTGAAGAGATTAAAAACGTTGAGTTAGTGACAACACAAGGTCAGGGGCATGGTCGAGTGATGAAGTGTGAGCAAGTCTTCAGTAGTTTTGACCGTTTGCTCGATAGTGCTTGGTAACCCTTACTTTTACTGATTGATTCGCTCCGTTTTGCGCTAATTCGGTTTGAAAGTAACACCTCAGACTTTTTCGTCTCTGGTGTTGCTCTCCTCGTTAAGAGGTTAAATCCAAAAAGGACAGCCGAAGCTGTCCTTTGTTTATTTAGCAGAACGTCTGCAAGGCTGAAATTAGTTACAGTTAGCTACGCCAACTTCTTTCCAAACGCCCCATTCGCCAGATTGGCTAGGATCGTCACCCTGAGTCCACCATTTCGCTTCCCACGTTTTACCTGCGTGAGTCACTTGGTTACCACCTGTGTACACTGCGCTCGCATCCCATGCGTTGTCACAAGTACCAGGGTTCGGATCGGTTGTGTGCTGTGCAACAACCACTGTCGCGCTTGCCGATGAAGACGCTTTACCGTCGCTCACACTTACAGTGAAGCTTAAGCTTGTGTCTTGCGGGTATTCCGCAGCAGTGAACGTGACTTTAGAGCCTTCAACCGTTGCATTCAGACCTTGAGGTAGAGTCCAGTTGAATGTCAGGGTATCGTTGTCTGCATCGCTAGACGCAGATGCATCTACAACCACAACGTCACCAGCGTTTGCTGTTGCTGGAGCAACAACTTGTGCTACTGGTGCGCTGTTCACTGGGTCAACAACACCTGCTGGTTTCACTGTTACTACAACGAGGTCAGATGCCGTTGCACCCTCGTTATCAGTCACCGTCAGCTTGAAAGTTAATTGCTCTTCAACAGTAACTTCTGCTGCATCAAAGCTTGCTTTCGCTGTGTTTGCACCTGTTAGTACCACTGCTGTGCCAGATACTTGTTCCCAAGCGTAGCTTGCGATGGTGCCGTCAGAGTCTTTTGACAGGCTGCCATCTAGAACCACATTTGCAGGACCTGTTACCGATTGATCTGCGCCAGCGGCTGCGGTTGGTTTACGGTTTGGTTGAGGAACCACACCACCAGCCATACCTTCGTGCATCGCGTTTAGAATGTCACCGTTATCCGCGTCAATTTCCCAAGAGAATAGACCAGCAAGACCAAGAGACTTCGCGTAGCTACCTTTTGCTAGCACTGAACGGTGGTCATCAAATGTGATCAACTCGCCCGTAGTACGGTTCCATACCCATGGTGCTTCAGCTTGTGCATCGTAGCCGTACTCGAAGCCGTTAATACCAGTGTTGTTTGCACCTAGCATGAATGACTTAATGCCTTTGTAGTCAATTACGCCATCTTCCCAAACACCTTGCGCTGTGCTGCCCTTCAGTTTACCTGTAGCAGTACCTGTCATTGGGTCGTTTGGAGCGGTTAGCGTATCTGGAGTTACGCCTTCCCAGCCACGACCGTACATTGCTGTACCAAGTACTAGCTTGTTTGCAGGAACGCCTTGAGCAAGAAGAAGTTGGATGCCGTTATCTGCTGTGTAAGCAGGACCTTTGTACGGTTCGCCGTTCTCATCAACGCCACTACCGTCACACTGACCAGGACGCATGAATGAACCACAGTAAAGCGCAGTTTGGTGACCAGGAACGTTATTCCAACCACCGTAGAAGTCGTAAGTCATTGCGAAGATGTAATCCATGTACTGAACTGCATCTGCGTAGTCTACGTCTTCAATCTTGTCGTAACCGACACCGATAGCGGACGTTAGCTCGTAAGTACGGCCTGTCTCAGCTTCTAATTCATCAAGCATTACGCGCAGTTCACGCATCAGTGCGATGTATGCTGGGCCATCGTTTACAGGGTCGCCCTTATCGGCTGCTGCACCGCCGCCGCCAGGGAATTCCCAGTCGATATCAACACCGTCGTAGAATTTCCAAGTTTTCAGGAACTTCTTAACTGATGCGACGAATGTGTCACGGTTTTTCTTGTCCACGAAATCGAAGAATGGGTCAGACAGTGTCCAACCACCGATCGATGGGATGATTTTTAGATCAGGGTTACGTTGTTTCAATGCCATTAGCATTGCGTAGTTACCCTTGATAGGCGTGCTGTATTCATGACCAGCTTGTGGGAAGCTCTTCTGATAAGCAGCCCAAGGGTCATGGATAACGACTTCATAATCAGGCACACCTGTACAAGCAGTTTGTAGCGCGTTGAAACTGTTGCCGCCAACAGACTTCACAGACTCATTTGGGCCACAAATTGGGATAAAACCGTAAAGGATGTGAGTCAAGTTGTCGACCGGCATATTATCGACTGTGTAGTCACGGCCATAGATGCCCCATTCAACAAAATACGTACCCATCACGACGCTTGGATCGGTATTGTAGGTTTTGTTGTTTGGATCAACATTCATCGTTAGTGGCTTCAGGTGAGAACCATCGGTATCTGCAATCGTGATTTCAGCTGGTGCGCTTTTCGCACAACCTGTCGCATCACATGCTTCGATTTCCATTTGGTATAAGCCACCTTGGCCGTATTCAAACGAAGCTGTCGTTTGGCTACCAGTGATAGGGCCGCTTGCTACTTTTACACCATCAAAATAGACGTTGTAAGTGTCACCAGGTGTGCCACTCCACTGGTTAAATTTAACAGTGATCTTCGCTTGCTCATGGTATTTCACCATGTCGTAGTAGCCTGACGTGGTTTCCATCGCGAGTTCAATTTTAGAAAACTGAAGGTTGTTGGAACCGTACATATCGATACTTGGTGCGGTTGGAGCCGCAACTGCAGCACCTGATAGCGCTAAAGCAACTCCAGCTGCACATAGGTTAAATCGAATCATAACTTCTCTCTCAATCCTTGGATTCATGTTCTACCTAGAACATAGGCTGCTCTTGCACCAGATAAGATGATTGGATTTACTCCACGTGCAAAAGCATCACACTCAGCATTTCAGAGAGTTTTTTTTCGTCAAAAAAAATTAAGACGGTTTTCGAGGCACTTGAGAGAACTTAACTAAAACTCGCACTCTGTTACACAGAAAGTGTCAGACTGAGTCAATAATTTATAAAATCTCAGCAGAAACTAAAATTATTGTTTACTCAGTAACGAGTTAGTTAAATGCGATGAAGGCCTTATTTTGTTGTTTATTAAGGTTTTGTTTCATTGATATAGAAAGAGAATTGAAAGGAAAAATAGCCGTGAAGACGTACTAGTCACGGCTGAAGTGTTCACTCAACGCGGCACGACGTTTAGAGGCTGCGCCGGTTTCTGAGCCCTGAACGGTATGCTCAAATCCTTTACGAATGAATCGCTGATCTGGAATAAGAGGCTCAATACGGCGTATTTGAGGTGAAAGATGAGAACCCGAGATCTGATACGCTGTCTTTCCTAATCCGGTATTCAACGTGATGACCTTGCCATCGAATTCAAATTCCGTCGTAATAAGTCGATGGTTTCGGTATACCCCATCTTCAGTGAAAACGAGACGTTCTGTTTGGTAGGGTGGCGCGCCAATCTCAATCCATTCGCCGTACACCTTTTCCGGATCAATGTGGTGTTGATAGGAGAGGTGGATTTGATAGCCAAAAAACGTCAACAGACCCATCCCGAAGCAGACAAATGTACTCTTGAAGATTTTGGATTGGTGGCGAGCCAAAAATGAAAGTTTTGGTTCTTGTCGTGCTTTTCGCCTTCGGCGAGTTGAGTCCGTCATAGATCTAATTTTCTCCACTTTTTTAACATGGTGGAAACCTTCCTTTTTAAAAACAAACAATCCCGCCATTGAGACGACGAAACTATGATCTAATGTCCACTTTTACATTCAGATACACATCTTATTGATGGTTTTGTTGTTTGCTCACATTCATTACTTCGCAGGTTTTCTTGCTCGGTTTAGGTCGCCTGATTAATCCTCGCGAAAAGAGGTTCTCGCTCAGTAGCAAAGGATGTGCGTTACTACGTTGAGTTTAATGGCTTTCAAAGCTTGAGTAACGGAAAGAAACAAGGTAAAAAAGAGCGGACTTTTGATAAGGAAACCAATAATGAATATTAAGGAAAATAGCTATTTTGCTGGTAGTGTAAAATCACTAGGCTTTAACCAGAAAGATCAGGATGTTAGCGTTGGTGTGATGCTTCCTGGTGAGTACACTTTTGGTACTCAAGCACCAGAGCGTATGACGGTTGTAAAAGGTGCGCTTGTGGTCAAGCGTGTTGGCGAGAGCGATTGGACGACTTATCAAAGTGGTGAGTTTTTTGAAGTGGAAGGTAATTCTTCATTTGAGCTTCAAGTGAAAGAAGCGACTGCGTATTTATGTGAGTACTTCTAGCGTTCATTTGTTGCTCGTCATAAAACCACCTTCGGGTGGTTTTTTCGTCTATGTGCTTCACTTATAACGCATCTTTTTGGTTATTTGGGTATATACTTAATAAAAATGTACCCATCGACCAGGGAGGAAGTGATGGCAGTACAACGCAAGCATTCTGATCTCCCTCCTCGTTACGAGGATAAAGATCTCACCAATGAGCAAAGACAGCGCTTTACCGAAGTTGCCAACGCCGCTCATAAGAGACGTGAATTTTATCGACGTGCTCTAGGGAAGAGCTTAATGGGCAAAATGAAGGGCCGTGCGTTTAAAGATCACCCCACTCGTCAGCAAGACAAGCCGAACAGAACGTTGCAAGTAGTGTGGTTAATCGTATTCCTCGTTGTGGGGCTTTGGGTGATGCATGTGTTCGCTTAGTCATTAGCAAGCTTCTGGTACCGCTGGTGCATCAGATGTTGACTGTTCTTCCGTATTGCAGTGCTCATAAAAGGCGTACTGGTTTTTACCAGTATGTTTAGCTGCGTACATTGCTTTATCTGCACATCGAGTCAATTCAGACAAATCCTTTGCATCTTGCTTATAGATAGCAGCACCTACACTCATCGTTAACTCGTTAATCATATCGTAGCTTCGGTAACCTGTCGGAAACATATTTACGATCCGTTTTAGGATGCTGTCGAGGTCATCTTTACTTTTTACATCGTAAAGCATGATTACAAACTCGTCGCCCGCAAATCGAGCGATGGAGTAGTCGTGTTTATCTGTTTTTCTGTCTTTGTTGCGAATGTTATTTTTTAATCGAGTTGCGAAGGCTTGAAGTACTTGGTCACCAATATCGTGCCCGTAGGTGTCGTTGATGTGCTTGAAGTTATCGATATCGAGAAAGACCAATGCGGTGATGCTGTCATCAGATGAGTGCTTGATTTCATCGAGCTTTGCGCGCGCCCAAGTCTCAAAGCTCCAGCGATTGGCAAGCCCAGTGAGCTGGTCAAAATATGCTAACTCCTCAATCCCCTCACGATACAGTGTTTGAATGTAATTGAGGACTTTCGTGTAGTAATACGAGAACGTGTGACACACAAACGCGGTCGCTATCAGGGTCAGCATCAATCTCCGCTCTATGATTTCTGTGGCTGTTGGCAGTCGATCTAAAAAAGCGACCCCAAAAAAGATCAGTAAAATGTAGGTGCCACTGAACAACAGACCGACCTTAAACTCATTAATTAATACCAGAGTGGCGACAATAGGATATAGCCATAACATTTTGCCTGACGGAGCGTCGTTATACAGAAGTAACAATAACCCTTCGAACATTAAGACAGCACTTAGCCATAAGTCGGCGTATTGATGGTGCCGCTGGACTTTTATTACATAACTGATTGCTAAGCATGCCAAGGCACACAAAGCATGGAAAAAGCTTAAACCCCAGTTATTCTCAAGTGATTGAGCAATGGAACCATAAGTTAAACAGGCAGCGGCGATACTGGAGCATAAAAAGACAATTTTCTTTTTTCTTGTTGAGCGGATGTCCGCCATTTCTTCTAAGCGCGCTCCAGCCAATGTCGACATTACGTATCCTTGCTTAATTAACGTGTACGCTTATTCTAGGCGGTATTTTCGCGATAAATAGAACAACAAAGTTTCCAAATGTGATATCAGTCATTTTTAGTGCAAAGCCATCAGTGTGATTTGGTGCGAGTGTTCAAAGAGGAATGGTGGCGCATGCAGGTTTTCATGACGGTTCTTCATGGCTCTATATGGTTGGAATGATAACTCAAAGTAATGTATCTAGTTAGACGAATTTGTATTGATTATCCTAATTCTGTTCGGTGCTCGTTGATTGAGAGTATTGTTCACCAATCTCTGCTCTACGTATCGTCAAGGCATATGTCGTTTCGAAAATGCATTAGAAATATTTTTCCGAAACAGGGCGAAATATTGTTGTCGTTATGACCAATATGCGACTAGAATCCGCGCTAAATCACAACCTCATATCGAGCTTCGTTCGAGTCACTATTTTTAAACTGCTTCACAAAATTGTGAGGCAGTTTTTAGTTGTAGGAAAGGTTACAAGCATGCCTAAAAGCCAAAACATCAACCAACGAATGTCCATTGTGGCATTAGCTTGGCCAATTCTTGTCGAAATTTTGCTACGGACGGCTTTAGGAACCAGTGACGTGTTCATGCTGAGTGGCTACTCAGACAAAGCCGTATCCGCTGTTGGTGTGATCACGCAGATTACCTTCTTTTTAATCATCGTTTCGACGTTTGTCAGTAGCGGTACGGGGATTTTGATTGCCCAATACAATGGCGCTGGACGCGAGCAAGAGTCAGTGAGCGTTGGTGTTGCGAGTATTGCGTTGTCTGTGCTCGTCGGTGTGCTATTGAGTGTGATTGCCGTGCTTGGTGCGATATATCTACTCCCGTATTACGGCTTGGAAGCGCAAGTTGAGCAGTACGCTCATGAATATCTGCTGATAAGCGGTGCGATGACGTTTAACGTTACGATTGGCGTTGTTTTTACAACTATTCTGCGTAGTCATGGTTATTCACGTTCCCCAATGGTGGTGAATTTGATCTCGGGTGTGTTCAACATCATTGGTAACTATATTGCGCTTTACCAGCCATTCGGTTTACCTGTGTATGGTGTGCAAGGCGTGGCAATAGCAACCGTCGTCAGCCAAGTCATCGGTACGTTAATGTTATGGTTTATTCTCGCTCGCAGTAGCATTGAACTACCAATGTCGACTATGAAACAAGTACCGGCAGAGATTTACAAAAAAATCTTAAAAATCGGCGGTATGAACGCGGGTGAAGTGCTGTCTTACAACGTGGCGCAAATCTGCATTGTGTACTTTGTGGTGCAAATGGGGACGGCATCGTTGGCGGCTTTCACTTATGCGCAAAACATTGCCCGTTTCTCGTTTGCTTTCGCGCTGGCAATTGGTCAGGCTGCGCAAATTCAGACCGGTTACTACATCGGTAAAGGTTGGGTGAGTAGCATTTTAAAACGCGTACAAATCTACTTCTTAGTGGGATTTGTGGCATCAACGGCGGTAACCACACTGATTTACCTGTTTAGAGAAGAGATTCTACGCGTATTTACCGATCAACCAGAGATACTCGCATTGGCAGGTTCGTTAGTCATGGGCTCAGTTTTGCTCGAGGCCGGACGTGTGTTTAACCTGATTTTTATCGCGGGGCTCAAAGGCGCGGGTGACATCAAGTTCCCTGTGCAAATGGGGATTTTGAGTATGTGGGGATTAGGCGTGCTTTTCTCTTACATCTTTGGCATCCACTTGGGTTATGGCGTTTTAGGGGCTTGGATGGCAATCGCACTCGATGAATGGGTACGTGGTATCATCATGGCAAGGCGTTGGCGCTCTCAGGTGTGGACCAAGTTTAAGGTGAGCTAACGGTTTTCGGTATCGCGCATCACGCTTATTCTGGTGTTAGAAAAAAAAGGCACTGATAGTCAGTGCCTTTTTGTTATTTAAACTTGGGAAGACGTTAGAATTCGCACTCAGCTTGGAACACCATGCGTTCTTTGCTGTATGGATGATCCAGCTCTAGCATCTCAGCATGCAGGTGCAAGCGATTCGCTTTTTCGCCGTATAAACCATCACCAACCATCGGCATGTTTAACCCCATGTGATGAGCACTGTGTACACGTAGTTGGTGAGTTCTCCCTGTTTTCGGATACATGTATACCTTGCTGCGTCCATCTTTGACTTCAATCAGTTGCCAGTAGGTTTCTGCATGTTTCCCGTGTTCAAAACACACCAGTTGACGTGGGCGGTCGTCGGGGTCACCACGCATTGGCAGTGAAATTTCCCCTTCAGGCTCGTTTAATACGCCTTCGAGCAGTGCCATATAACGTTTTTTTACGCCGCGAGCCATAAACTGTTTTTGCAGACTTTTGTTCGCGCGCTTGGTTAAGGCAAACACCAAAATGCCAGAGGTCGCCATGTCGAGGCGATGAATCACAAACGGCCCTTCCACATCAGGGTACATCGCTTGTAGGCGCGTATAAGCAGAGTCCTTGATAGTTTTACCAGGCACTGAAAGTAAGCCCGAGGGCTTGTTGACGACGACCATAGCGTCGTCTTGGTAGATTATCTCTAGTTCTTTGTCTTCTGCCCAATTCTCCGCCAATGGATTAGGTTCGACATCCAGCCCTTGCATCATATGGCCCAAAATCGGCTGACATTTGCTATTACACGATGGGTAGAATTTTTTGTGTTGGCGAACTTCAGACTTTGGCGACACACCCCACCAAAATTCTGCCAACGCCAGCGGTTTGAATCCGTGTTTAAACGCGTATTGGAGCAGTTTTGGCGCAGCACATTCCCCCGCACCTGCTGGTGGAACTGGGTTTGTGGTGTCTGCAAAAATGTCCACCAAGTCGCGTGCTTCGCCATGGCTGTTTAGGAAGCGGTATTGTTTATGCAATTTGTGCTGTAAAGCGTTGGAGAGCGTTTTGCGCTGCTCTTTCAGGTGAGCAAGTTGCTGCTCTAACTCGGCCAATCGCGCTTCTTTGATTGCAAGCTTTTCATCCCACGCTTGCTTTAAGTATTTGAGAACGTTTTTCTCAGCGACACTTTGCTTACCCAACTCATCCAACAAGATTTTGAGATCATCGGCATTGAGCGTTTGCTCGCCCTGTTGGCGCTGTCGCTTGCGTGCGGCGCGGCCATCAATCATCACTTGGCGCTGTGTTTGCTCCTCTTGCTGATAAGCGGCTCGGTCGGCTTGGATTTGCGCTTTAAGATCCGCTAATTCCGGATTCGCGGCACAGGTTTTGTACTCCGCATTGGCGGCGTTGATGGCATCCGTTTCTGCGCGGAAGAAGCCTTCATCGGTCAGCATGTCGTACACAGGAGGGACAAATCCTGGAATCAAGTTTTGGTCAGCAATTTTGCCAGAAAACGCACTTAAAAAGCCGAGCTCGCCTTGAGGGCTTTCTACCAGCAATACGCCAAACATTTTGCCTCGCCCCGTTTCTTCATTAACCAAACCAAAATCGTGTTCGAAGTCGGTTTGCGCTAATAAATGCTGTTGCAATTGCTTTGCGGCTATAACGCAAAGAGGATGCGGCGTGTAGTAGAACGGAAACGTAAACTGCGTTGGTAATTCATAATCAGAAGTATCAGCAGTAAAACGAGTAAAACAATGTTCAGGCGAGTGCATGGTGGGTATCCGCGCGAGTAAAAATTCGAGCGAGGATTGTACCTGTTTGAGTCAGGATTGCCATGTCGGTGTTGGCACTCGCTCTTGGATTAAGAACAAGAGCGAGTGGGGAAGAGCTTATTGCAGTTTTTGTAATGCAAGCTTCCACAGTGCCGGTTTGTCGTAGTAGGTCGAGTGCGGCAAGGTCAAGTACTCGCCATTTACTTCTGCAATCATGGTTGGATAACCACCAACGTGTAACTGGCGCATCAACTGTCGGCTAGAGTGAATTCTCTCGTTTAGCTCGGCTTCGCTTAACGTCATGTTTTGCTCCCACGCATCACTTGCTAAACCTAGCGATTCTGCAATGGCTTTGAGTGTCGATGCTTCATTCACTTTTAACCCGAGTTGATAATGCGCAGATTGGATGGTCTTTAGCATGTGCCATGGATTCAGCCCCATTTTCTCCGCACTCAAGATCGCTTGTGTTGGTAGATAAGAATCAAGAACAAACGCATCTTCGCTTTTCACGCGTTGTAGATATGCTTCACCAAACGTTGCTCCGGTTTCGGTTGCGATACGAGCGTCACTGTTGATGATGTGCTGACGAAATTCAGGCTCAATTGCGCGCTTCTCAATCATGCCGCCGGGATGAAGCTCCACCTTAAATTGAGAGGTGTCCATCAAGGCTTCGATGAGTGGTGATGCCCCGTAGCACCAACCACACATGGGATCGAAGAAGTAATGCACGGTTACCATGACATTTCACCAGTATGCACTTTCGCACCGATTTCTAGCGCGATTGGCAATTGAGCTTCTGGGTATTTTGCAGACATGGTGTCAATGAGTTGAACGCTGTTATTGCTGTGTTTTTTCGCTTGCTGAAAATCCTGCAAGTATTGTTGCGAGTAGCGAATGGTGTCTGCGTTCAGCTTTGTGCCTGCTTTCATGTGACCAGGAATGACCACTTGAGGTTTAAGCGCAAGCATCTCGCTAAGTTGCTGCTCCCAAGCATTGATGGCGGTTTGGTCAGCGGCATCTGCCATCCACAAATGTACGTTTGAGTACACGGCTACGTTACCTAGAATTGCTTTGTTATCTGGAATCCATAGGTAAGGGCGGTGTGCTGATGTGCCATGGTTACCACGAATTTCAATCTTATGACCTTCTAGTTCCAATGATGCTTTGTCGTACGCGACAGGGATCACTGGTTTTACCGGTGCGTTTGCGCCAAGCTTTGGTCCCCAGTACGCCAGCTTTCCAGCCAATTTCTCTTTAATAATTTTTTGAACCGCAGGCGTTGTGATGATCTGCGCATCAGGGAACTGTTGGTGTAAGGCCTCTGCGCCAAAGTAGTAGTCTGGGTCCGCTTGGCTGATAAAAATGGTTTTAAGCGTTTTGCCTGAGTCCAGCACTTTAGCGGCAATGCGCATCGCGTCAGCTTTGGTGAAGCCAGTGTCGATAACCATGGCGTCAGTCTCACCGTATACCAAGGTTGAGTTTACGTGGAAGCTGTTACCGTCGGCGTTGTAAACCTCAAGAGTAAGGGGAGAGTGGTTTGCCGCTAGGACAGGGCTTGCCATTAAAATGGATGCAGCAATCAAAGTTAATTTGTTCATAATAAGCTCCTAAAGAATTTGGGGCCAAGCGACCATGGCTTGGGAACGGGAGCTATATTAGGAAATTGATACGCTCGGAAAAATACACAATAATGTGCATCACTATTTCTTATTTCGATCAAATGTATGGATAGAGTAACGGCAGCAAAAGTGTTTGTGGATGTGGTGTATTCTGGCAGTTTTACCGCGACCGCAGAGCGGTTAGACATGTCTCGGCCAATGGTGACTCGTTATGTAGAGGCGATGGAGAACTGGCTGCAAGCTCGTTTGTTGCACCGCACTACGCGCAAGGTGTCGCTCACCACCGCAGGGGAGCGCAGCTTGCCTCAGATTGAGCGCTGGTTAAAACAGGCCGATACATTAACGTCGAACATTGCCGCTGATGGTGAGCTGTCCGGAAAAATCCGTCTTGCGTCTAGTACTTCATTTGGATTCTCACAGTTGATCCCCGTAGTAAACAGTTTTATGCAAAAGCACCCCAAAGTGCATATCGACATAGATCTGCAAGATTCAGTGAGTGATCTAACCGAACAACGTATCGATCTGGCGATCCGAATTGCGTCAGATCCCGATCCTTCTTTGATTGGTAAGCCGATTGCGGTGTGCGAATCGGTGTTGGTAGCATCACCGCAATATTTACAAACTCACCACGCGATCGCGCATCCGCGAGATTTATCTTCACACGACTGTTTGGGATACAAAAACTTTGAGCGTCACGTGTGGCATTTGTCTCAGGGCGACCAGTTCGAATCGGTGGGAATTGAGTGTCGCCTAACCAGCAATGAGGCCACGGCGTTATTGCATGGCGCTTTACAAGGCATGGGTATTTCGATGTTGCCAACTTACTTGAGCAATATCTATCTCAAATCAGGTCAGCTTGAGTCGGTGTTGCCGGATTGGAAGCCAAATGATCTCAACATTTACGCGCTGTATTCATCACGTAAACACTTGTCTCCTGCGGTGAGAGCTTTCATCGATCACAGTGAAGATTACTTTAAACAGCATCCTTGGTAATAGCGAAAGGCGTCGTCATCCCGACTTGAGATTCATACAAGATCCTGTACCTTACATGGATATATTTTCGCAGCGTCATTTAGAGTTTTAGTTAATGTCACAAGTTCGCATCAAATTTATTGCTTCCGATATGGATGGCACATTGCTTGACCAATACGGTCGTTTGGATCCGGAGTTTTTCGATCTGTTTTTGCAACTGGAAGAGCAAGGTATTTTGTTCTCCGCTGCGTCTGGTCGTCAGTATTACAGTCTGCGAGACACGTTCGCGCCAATCAAAGACAGACTGTTGTATGTGGCTGAAAACGGCACCTTAGTGATGTACCAAGACAAAGAGCTCTACAGTTGTACCATTCCTAAAGCGGAAGTGTTGGAGATTGTGAAAGCGGCTCGTGAGATTGACGGGGCGAACATCGTATTGTGTGGCAAGCGCTCGGCGTACATCGAAACGCATGATCAGCAATCGCTGGAAGAATTTCAAAAGTACTACCACCGCTGTGAATATGTGCCGGATTTGCTTGAGGTCGAAGACGAGTTTATTAAGGTAGCAATTTGTCACTTTGACGGTTCGGAAGAGCTCCTGTTTCCGACCATGAACGCGAAGTTTGGCGCAACGCATAAAGTCGTGGTGAGTGCAAAAATCTGGCTGGATGTGATGAATGCCGAGGCCTCTAAAGGTGCGGCCATTCAGCATCTTCAAGAGACGATGAATTTTACTCCGGCAGAAACCATGACGTTTGGTGATTACCTCAATGACCTCGAAATGCTGCAAGTCAGTGAGCATTCGTACGCGGTTGCCAACGCGCACGAAGAGATTAAGAAAATTGCTCGTTATTCTGCGCCAAGCAACCAAGAGGCTGGGGTACTCAAAGTGATTAAAGAGAAAGTATTAGCGAAGTAACGCTCATTCTTTCGATGTTATTTTCTTCTTCACGTAAAAAGCCCCGCAGTGTATGCGGGGCTTTGTTTTTTTGGGGGGAGTAAGGTTCCCGTTTTAGCGTACGTACTTGGCGGTTGCATTGACTAAAAAGTGTTGCAATTTCCCGTCTGATTTTGGCACCCACAAGTCGTTATGATAATGGTAAATACGGCCATTGACGGTCACAGACAAGGTATTATCACCCGTTTGCTCCATGCGAATAAACTGATCTGAAGTGACCAAAAACGGCTCTTGCTCTTCAATGCTCTGGCCCGTTGCCAATACGAAGTAGCCGAATCGGTTGCCAGCATCCGGATCGGTTGAGTAGATTCGATGCCCAACTAGGCTGTAGTCGTCGTTGAGTGCCTGCTCAAGCGTTTTTTGCCCGATGGTTTCGTGCGATGGAATAAATACCCAAGCCAACACACCTGCCGCAATGACTGCCAGTAGAAGCAGTACTAGCATGAACTTTCTCATCATATATACCGTTTAACGTTGAAATTTCATTTTGTACATGCGCTTATCCGCTATGCTGATAAGAAAGTCAACATTGTCACTGTCTTTAGGGTATTGCGCTAAGCCCATGCTTGTTGAAAGTGTTGAGACTTTATCGGAGTTTAATATTTGTGCATCAAAGACGGTATTTATCTGCTCACGTACGTTCTCTTCATTGAGATGTTCACCTTCAAGGATAACCGCGAACTCATCTCCTCCCATGCGATAAACAGTAAAATCATTGAGTGCCATAGAATTAAGCCGCCTAGCGATTTCCCGCAGTACAGTGTCGCCAACTTGGTGTCCGTGTGTGTCGTTGACTTCTTTAAAACCATTTAAATCTAGAATCCAGAGAGAAAAGGGCCTTTTTTCTTGAGTAAATTTGTTTAGGGTTATGAATAGTGCATTGCGGTTCCCTAGGTTCGTCAAAGGGTCGCTTAGCGCCAATTTTCTATGAAAATGGGATTCACGATAAAAGAAATAAGTTAGAGAGATAATCGACAAAACGAACGTCGCAAACAACATATATTGTGCTTGCATTAAGCGCTGGGTTTGACCTTTTTGTGCTTCATAAGCTTTACTGCTTAGACGGAAGTTTTGATTAACGAAGTCTATTAAGCCTAAATATAGTGTTTGAGTTGAACGATAAAATGCAGCAGCAGCTTGGCTATCACCTGTTCTAGCTTCTACCAGTTGTTTTTCTAGCTCTTTGAACTCTTCAAAAAGGTTAATGAAGTAAAGGTGCATGTTGTTCCGAGAAAAGAACTTATTGGCTTTCGTGCTACTGGTCAATAAGTCAAAGCGACTCCACGCTAACTCGTATTGAAGCTCTGCACCATCAATATTCAATACGTTTTCATCTAACCGTCTGGCCTCGCCGACAAGTTCTGATAGTTCTTTGGAGAGTTGGAATAAAAACCAAGTCGCTTGTTTTTGTTCGTTATTAAAATTTTGTGAGAGTGAACGTGTTTGCTGTAAAAGCACGACATTCGCGAGAAGCAAAGAAACGGCAAACACCACCAGCAGCATTTTGCTGGTGGTAGAATATTGCAATATTCTTTGTTTCTTAGAATAGGGTTCTGATAACTTCATTCTTATTATTTTTCTTTTATTTCATTTACTTGCCATACCATTTGCGCATGATATTTATTGTAGTTTAGCTCTGGATAGAGATTGAGTGGATATATCACCCAGAAAGGGCCTTTATTCCTGACTTTTATGTAATTCTGATCTTGTTGATAAGCCAGTATTGGTTGATATCGAAGAATATCTTGTCGGGACAATGTCGAGTGGTAGTCGTTTAAGCTGCTGATATCAACCTGCTCTGGTACCTTTCCGTAGACGTGTGTAAGAAGCGTGCTGAGTTTAACGCCTAAAAACTCTGACGAGGCAGGAAGCCAAGGCAATGTCATCGTGTAGCTAGTGGTAGGTAAAGCTTGGATCTCTTCCAGTTCCAGTATGACACTAGGCTGCTGGCTACTACTAAATACGATCGTATTTGCAGACAAGAATGGCGCAACAAAAAACAGACCTAGCGCGACTATTTTTTTCATCATATGCCCTTTTGAGTTTTATTCTTTTTTCTTAGCTAGGACAAAGGTGCTAGCGGTAATTTATTTATAATTATAGAGCCAACCGGATGAGATTTTATAATACGTTATGTTTCAAAAATAACTGTCGGTTTACGTCACGTCAAGGTTATTAAGTTGCTTCTTAATTAAAAGCTCAGAGTATTGGGATGATGGTAGAGTTTCGTAATGATCTCGCGGTATTTAATAGGTTTTTAGTGCAACTTTGTGTCATTTTTAATAAAGATACTGTGTCGGAAATGAGAATCTAATAAGGCGAGAAATGGACGTCGAATTTGTTCTTAAGTTACATTATTTTACATATTTAAATCATCGATATTCAGATATGTATTTGTTAGTACGTAAAGAAAATAAAGTCACCTAGTTTTGGTGACTTTATTTTTTATTTCATGAGCTTACTTAAATTAACTATGCAAACAAATATTTTGCATGGAAGTTGAGGTGCTCTTCAATAAAGCTTGAGATGAAGTAATAGCTATGGTCATAGCCTGGTTGCATTCTCAAGGTTAGGTTTGAATCGTGTATTTTTGCCGCAGCAATAAGCGCTTCCGGTCTAAGCTGCTCATTTAAGAAGCCATCAGCATCACCTTGATCAACCAAAATTGGTAATGGTGATTGTTGTTGTTTTAGAAGTTCACTTGCATCGTATTGCTTCCAGCTTTCAAGCTCCTTGCCTAAGTAAGCAGTAAAGGCTTTTTGTCCCCAAGGGCATTGCATTGGGTTACTGATTGGACTGAACGCTGAAATTGAACGGTACTGTTCTGAATTTTTCAGACCAATGGTGAGCGCTCCGTGGCCGCCCATGCTGTGACCGGAAATCGACTTCACGTCAGAGACAGGGAAGTTACTTTCGATGATCGCAGGCAACTCCTCAGTCACATAGTCGTACATACAGTAATGCAGTGACCAAGGTGCTTGCGTCGCATTAAGGTAAAAGCCAGCTCCTTTTCCTAGGTCATAGCTTTCGTCGTCAGCGATACCTTCGCCTCTCGGACTTGTGTCTGGTGCAATGATCGCAATGCCAAGCTCGGCCGCCATACGAAATGCGCCCGCTTTCTGCATAAAGTTCTCATCGGTACACGTTAAACCAGAGAGCCAGTATAGCGCGGGTACGGGGTTTGATTTCGTTGCGTTAGGTGGCAAGAATATCGCGAAGCGCATGGTGCAGTTTAGCGCATTTGATTCGTGTGTATATTGCTTGTGCCAACCGCCAAACACTTTGGCTTGGCTTACATTTTCAATGGTCATGAATAAACTCTCTAATTAGCAGAAGGAATTCAGGCTCCCCAAAAGGAGAGCCTGAGGCAGCATTATTGATCCATATGGATAACTGTTCGGATGCTCTTACCTTCATGCATCAGATCAAACGCTTTGTTGACGTCTGCTAATCCCATTGTGTGGGTAATGAACTCCTGTAAGCCGAATTCACCAGCCATGTAACGGTTTACGATTTCTGGAAGCTCAGAGCGACCTTTAACGCCACCGAAAGCGCTGCCACGCCATACACGACCAGTTACCAGTTGGAATGGACGAGTTGAGATCTCTTGACCTGCACCAGCAACACCAATGATTACTGACTCACCCCAACCTTTGTGACAGCACTCAAGTGCTTGGCGCATCACGTTTACGTTACCGATACATTCGAATGAGTAGTCAACACCACCGTCTGTCATTTCAACAATCACTTCTTGAATTGGCTTGTCGAATTTTTGTGGGTTGATTACGTCAGTTGCACCAAGTTGTTTCGCTAGGTCGAATTTGCTTTCGTTGATGTCTACACCGATGATGCGGCTGGCACCAGCCATGCGAGCACCGATGATTGCAGAAAGACCGATACCGCCGAGACCAAAGATTGCCACTGTGTCGCCTTTTTCAACTTTAGCTGTGTTTAATACCGCACCCATACCAGTGGTTACGCCACAACCTAGAAGACAAACTTCTTCAAGTGGTGCTTCTTTGTTTACTTTCGCTAGTGAGATTTCTGGAAGAACCGTGTACTCAGAGAAAGTAGAACAACCCATGTAGTGGAAGATAGTTTCGCCGTTGATAGAGAATCGGCTTGTGCCATCTGGCATTAGGCCTTTACCTTGCGTTTCACGAACGGCCTGACATAGGTTCGTTTTGCCAGATTTACAGAACTTACACTCACCACATTCAGCAGTGTAAAGTGGGATAACGTGGTCGCCAACTTCAACGCTTGTTACGCCTTCGCCAACCATTTCAACGATACCGCCACCTTCGTGACCAAGGATTGAAGGGAAGATACCTTCTGGATCGTCACCTGATAGTGTGAATGCGTCAGTGTGACAAACACCAGTTGCTACGATGCGTACTAGCACTTCGCCGGCTTTTGGAAGTTGTACATCCACTTCTTCCATTTTAAGCGGCTCACCTGCAGCCCAAGCGACCATTGCTTTTGATTTTATGTGAGTTTGACCAGGTTTGATTTCAAGCGACATTGGATGTTTCCTTTATATTTTCAGTATATGGAGTGACGTAATAAGCGTAGTTAAGGTTTGCTTACCGCGCTTCGTCGTTTTGTTGGTGCTCATTTTAGGTGTTTCAGTAAAAATGATAATCCGTCCATTTTGAAAATGATTTTTACATATGCGTAATAATGATAAGGTGAGCGTGTAAAAAGAGTGCTATGCCTCCTTAAAGCGGAAGGGAAATGGAAAAGGTGATTGACCTGAAGTTAGATAGAGGGGCTAAAGTAGAAAACAGTCAAACCATCAGCTAAGTAAGAGTCATTATGAATAAGACGGATCTGAGTGCCTATTTAACCAAGCTAGGCTTGCCTAGTGAATTGCCCGCCGATTTGGAGTCATTGCACAGAATTCACGTGGCGCAGCATCGTTGCCTGCCGTTTGAGAATTTTGACATCGCATTGCAGCGAGGCGTCTCTGTTGAGATTGAAGATATTATTCAAAAAACCGTGTACCACTCTCGCGGTGGTTACTGCTTTGAATTAAATGGTTTAATGCTTGATGTGCTCAACACTCTTGGGTTTGAAGCGCGAAGTTTGCTAGGGCGTGTACATGTGGCTGGTACACCAACAGGTCGTAGTCATCAAATCACGTTAGTGACGTTAGAGGAACAAACATGGATTGTCGATGTGGGTTTTGGCTCCAATACCCCTCGAGCGCCATTGCCATTTATCCTTGACCAAGTGATTCAGACGGATTTACAAACCTTCCGTTTTGTCAAAGATGCTCAGTTTGGTTATTTCCTCCAAGTGCTTTCAACCGATGGAACGGACACGTGGAACAATCTATACAGCTTTGACCTAGAGTTTGTGTTTGCTGGTGACATTGCATGTAGCAACTTCTTTACCTCGACTTCGCCTAATTCGCGTTTTACTAGCGCAAGAGTCGCTGCTAGAGCGACAGAAAGTGGGTTGGTGACGCTGCTTAACTACACACTCAGATGCACCAATCATGAAGAGCTAACAGAAATAGAGCTAGAGCCAGGTCAAGCCTACCTGGATGCGTTGAAAGAATATTTTGGTATTGAGCTTGATGCGCAATACGACGATCTTCGTCCGTTACCTGACGCGTAAAGTTTTCCCGTTTTCAAAGCGTAGCTCGACGAGAACAATGTAATCACTATTTGTCTAGAAGAGGTCGACAGGAATACAGCATGGCGAATTGGGAAGGAGTCAGCGAGTTTGTTGCCGTAGCGGAAACTAACAGCTTTACAGCTGCCGCGGCTAAACTGAAAACGTCAGTGGCACAAATCAGTCGCCGCGTATCGGCACTGGAAGAGCGTCTTGCGGTTAAGTTACTGCATCGCACGACGCGAAAAGTTTCTCTGTCTGAAGCTGGACAGCTTTATTATCAGCAGTGCAAACACTTGGTCGAAGGGCTAGAACTGGCTGAGCTTGCTGTAACGCAAATGCAAACCGAACCGCGAGGTTTGCTGCGTGTGACAGCGCCTGTGACCTATGGGGAAATGAACCTCGCACCGCTCTTGCATCAGTTTTTGGAGAAATACCCGCGTGTGGACCTCGATTTAGTTCTGACCAATCAAAAACTGGATTTGATAGAGCAAGGGGTAGACGTGGCGATTCGTCTTGGCCGCCTGCAAGATTCCAGCATGATCGCAAAGCGTCTTTCGTCGCGTCAAAATTACGTGTGTGCTAGCCCTATGTATTTGGAGCGATTTGGCGAGCCTCACACATTATCCGAACTGGCTCGACATCAGTGCCTAGTTGGTTCGGTCGATTATTGGCATTTTAAGGAAAATAAACGCGATAAGTCTTTGCGTGTGTCGGGGAGGATTAAATGCAATAGTGGTTTTGCGCTAATGGGCGCCGCCAAGCGTGGTTTGGGTTTAGTGCAGTTGCCGGACTATTACGTTCAAGAAGCTCTAGATAACGGTGAGCTAGTCGAGGTGCTGACCGATTACCGAGATGACCGTGAAGGCATTTGGGCACTGTATCCACAAAGCCGAAATTTATCGCCCAAAGTGAGGTTGTTGATCGACTTTTTAGCGCAGGAACTAGCGGATTAGAGTTTTCATGAACTTTAATACAACTGAAGTCGCTAAAACGCCCGGTGATGCCGGGCGTTTTTATTAGGATGAGAGCTGGAATCGAAAAGACATGAATCACTATTGGTTGGATTCCGCGTCTTCACGTTTAATCACTTTGTGCCCATCTTCAGACACGCCTTTTTTCCAATAGCTGCTGATGTAGATATTCTCGCGATCGACTTCTTTTTCGTTGCGGAAATATTGGCGCAGCGCGCGCATTGAATCGAACTCACACGCACACCATACCGAAGCGTTACCATCTAACCATTCCAGTTCGCGAACGCTATCAGCCAAGGTTTGCTGTTCAGTTAGCCAAATCAACTCCATGCCTGCTGGCGAGTGTAGGGGTTGGATGTCGTCTGGAGACATCACGCTGATCACAGCGTAGCCTTTGGCCTCTTCTGGCAGCGTACGAATTTTCGCAGAAAGCGCTGGAAGTGCGGTCATATCGGCAGCCATGAAGAACCAATCCGCCTCCGTATTTAAGTTGGAGATGCTACCTGGCCCTACGATGCTGATCGTGTCGCCTTTTTGCGCGGCCATTGCCCAACGTGCGGCAAATCCGCATTGCAGATCTTGCGTTACGTGTCGGACGAAATCCACTTCGATTGAACTGGTTTCTGGATGAAAGCGTCGAATTGTATAGGTGCGCATGATTGGTCGGTCGTCTTCTGACAGGATGCTTAGATCCGCGCCGCCCATATCGTTAAACAGTAATTTGATGTAACTGCCTTCGCAGTCACGAGGAAAGTGGCTCAGCGCCTCACCTTGCAAGGTAATGCGCTGCATGTTTGGAGTGATGGTTTCTGTGTCTGTGACAACAAGCGTTTTAGGTTGAGGCTTCTTTTTCATTGTTACTTTACTCGATAATTATTCTCTTTCTCATTTAAAGATTATCAAGTTCCCTAACAAGAGGGTAGCGTCTTTAAACAAATTTACACTGTGAATTAACGCCAAAGCCTCAAGCAAAATGCAGTATCTGTCCTTTCCCAATTACGTAAAGTGAGTCGTTTTTAACCCCAAATAGACTTATATCATTGGAATCGTAGACAAAAGCAACAGCGCAGCCATGCTGTAGTTGAACCCCTTAACGCGTTTATCGGTGGTCAACCAACGCTGCAATTGCATACCTGCCGCCGTCCAAAATGTTACCGATGGCAAGTTAGCTAAGCAGAAGATACCGGCGATAAAAGTCTGTTCGAGCCATGCACCGCCACTGCTGTATACCGTAATGGCCGTCAACGCCATCGACCAACCCTTCGGGTTCACCCATTGGAATGCGACAGCCCCTAAAAAAGACATTGGGCGAAAATCGTGTTTTGCTTCGGTTTTGTCGCTGGTGGCGATTTTGTACGTCAAGTACAGCAAATAACTCAAGCTCAATACTTTCAAAATGGAGTGGGTTAGCGGGTAGGCATGGAACAGGCTCATCAAGCCAATACCCACCAAAATTAGCATGGCACCAAAGCCGAAGGTAATGCCCAACATGTGTGGGATAGTGCGTTTAAAGCCGACATTTGCCCCTGAGGTCATCAACATAATGTTATTGGGACCCGGCGTAAAAGTGGAGACAAAAGCGAACAACGCCAAAGCACCCAGTTGATGATATTCCATAGATTGTTCCTTGAATCAGTTCTCGATAAGTTGAGAACAACTATAAGTAGAACTGAGGTCAATATTGTGCTTTTATTTGATGATTAGAAACTAAATAAGCAATGAAACATCATCATGGATAGATTTGACGAAAGAATATTGCAAGTGCTCAAACGAGACGGAAGAATCTCCAATGTGGAGCTGTCGGAACGCGTTGGTTTATCTCCGTCTGCAACCTTACGCCGAGTGCATGATTTAGAGCGTAAAGGCGTGATCAAAGGCTACCGAGCAGTACTGGATAATCAGCAACTTGGCGTGGGTTTTGTCGCTTATGTGTCGATTGGTTTGGCCTCGCACTCTAAGCAGGCACAGCTGGGTTTCGAAGAGCATGTGCGTTTTGTAAACGAGGTGGTGGAATGTCACAACATTACGGGATCTAACGAATATCTCATACGCGTAGAGACGCAAAATCTCGCCGCTTATAAAGCGTTCCATGCTGATGTGTTGGGTGAGTGCGAACACGTCAAGTCGATCACAACGATGGTGGTGATGGACACACCAAAAGACGAGCGATAGCCAAACGAGGGTGACAGTTTTTGTGGCACATGAATTTGAAGTGACTCGAAAGAGTCAGTCGAGTATGAGAATGGTTCACAACAAATGCTGGAAAGCAGATGGCACTCTTACAATTTCCATATTTATTCTCACCTTCTAAATAATCCCATCCTGCTAGTTTTGCTTAAACCGCTTGTGTTTCAGAGCGGCGAGTCAGCAAAATTAAGGATGCACGATGAAATCACATGTAACACTTCCTCTTTTGAGCTTAAGCGCTGTTGCCGCATTGAGCTCATTTAATGTCAACGCCCACGGCTGGGTAGAGTTTCCAAGTGCTCGTCAAAATACGTGTTATTTAGACGGTGGCTTTTGGACCAACGAGATCCCTAACCAAGCGTGTAAAGCGGCTTTTGAAGAATCTGGTGCGTACCCGTTTGTGCAACGCAGCGAAATTGCAGCAAACGTACCAAATTACCGAGATATGGAGCATGTGAAAGCCGTGGTTCGCGACGGTGAGCTATGTTCTGCTGGCGATGCCGCTAAGAAAGGCTTGAACTTTCCTTCTCCAAACTGGCAGCGCACCAATGTTACGCCAGATGCAAATAACCAGATTGAATTGGTGTTTTACGGCAAAGCGCCGCACAACCCATCGTACTGGGAATTCTATCTCACCAAGCCAACTTATGATGATTCAAAGCCTCTTACTTGGAGTGATTTAGAGCTGATCGACACCGCAGGTGATGTGTATGTTGATGCGGAAAAACGCTACCGTATTCAGGTGACTTTCCCTGCTGATCGTTCCGGCGATGCGGTGCTTTATACTCGTTGGCAGCGCATTGATGTTTCTGGGGAAGGTTTCTACAACTGTAGTGACATTACGTTAAACGGAACAGGCACGACGCCACCGACTGACCCTGTTGATCCAACCGAACCGGGCAATAATCTGACATCTCTAGGCTACTTTGTTCAGCAAGGTTTCGGACCAGTAGAAGCGGGTGACACCATTCGTTTTCGTACGTTTAATGCGACAGGCAATGAAATTGTCGATATTTTACTACCAATCAGTGCAAACAATACGGCGACTTGGGCGGCAGAAATTGCGGATCAATTTAATGCGCAGCAAACGGGCGATTGGTACGTGGGCATTTGGCATCAAGAGATGAGCCACTACATGTTCGATAGTAACAACGTGAATGCGAACCAAGTATTAGCGCCAAGCGCAGACTTCAGTTATGCGTTGTCACTGATCAAAGCGGATGTACCGCCACCAGTTGAACCAACCAACTTGTGGGACAAGACGGCTGTTTACGACCAAGGTGATGTGGTGACGCACAACGGTAAAGAATGGACCGCTCAGTGGTGGACGTCTGGTGAGGAACCAGGCACAACGGGTCAATGGGGGGTATGGCGTTAAGCCAGTTATTCGGGCCCTGATCAATAAAACCCTTCTCATGTGAGAAGGGTTTGTTTTTTTTAGCCTAAAACGATCACTTTGGTCGAGTGGTTGCCTTGAAAATCAGAGCACATATCGTTATTCGCTTGCTCTCCACTCGCTCCAGTTGAGCATCGCGTAGTCTGCCAGTTTGAGCATCGGAATGTCTTCGTGTGTATCACCGTAGGCATAAACAGACGCAAACTCGTCGAGCGAAAACGCCGCCTTCACGCGCGAGACTTTTCTTTCTAAACTGCAATCACCTTGCTGGTAAAAGCCACTCAGTTTTGGCTGCTCTGAGATCAGTTCACTGCACAGCAAGTGGTAACCGTTCGCTTCACACCAAGGCTTGAGATACGCATTGAGTGATGCCGACACCACCACAATGGTATCGCCTCTGTGTTGATGCCAAGCCAGCCTTTCCATCGCTTCTGGCCGTAAGTACAGCGGGATCACTTCATGGGCAAACTGAGTGCCAATCGCTTCAATTTTCTGCGTTTCTTTCCCTGAAAATGCAATAAAACTGCTGAGAGGACGCATAACACGAGCGGGTAACACTCCGAGTTTGTACAGCGCATAAAATGGCATGATAGCGACCTTTCCTACTCGTTTGCGCAGGCCATAAGCAGAATAGTGGAGGAAAAGGCTAAACATATCCTCTCGGGTGATGGTGCCATCAAAATCAAACAGTGCCAGTGACGGCTTAGTAGTATCGAGCAAACTCGCGCCTATTTTTTGGTTTAAGATCGTTTTGTGTTTATTGATAAAACACCGCCAACCAGATGGTTTCTTGCGTTGGGTCAGTCCAGCTCACTTTGTGTTTGGTATGAGCTGGAATCGTAACGTGATCGCCTGCCTCAAGTCGTTGCACTACATCTGATTCAAAAGTCAGCTCTCCAGCTCCTTTAAGAACCAAGACCCATTCATGTTCTTCTTGATCGTACCAGCCACTTTCGGGCGAGGTTTGCCCCGTAGAGACAATGCGTTCTATACGCAGGTTTTTGTGGGTCAGCAGGTCTTCGAACACTTCCTCGTCGAGGTTATTCGGTAAGTCTTTAAAAAGATTCATGGCCTTTCCTTAGAGAATGATCAGTCCAAAAGGCGCAAGTAATTGCTCTTGTTGCCAATCACAAATCTTAACACCAAACAGAGAAACGCGGCGCACATCCAGCCCGTCTAGTTCGACATGAGTCAGATCACATTGCTCAACGTTAAAGGTTCCCCATTGTTCTGGCGAGAATTCGCAGCGAGATAAATCCGAGCCTTTGAGAGTTGCCCCTGCGAGGTTCGCACCGTTCCAACGGTTTTCAAAGAGGTCACATTTTTCTAGTAACACTCGTTCGAAGTTACAGTAGGTGAGGTTGCAGCCAGTAATAAAAGCAGAACAGAAAAACATGGTGTTACTGACGCGATTAGCAAAGTTCGCACCTTGGAAGTTTGCCCCTTTGAGATCGCACTTACGCAGCTCCAAGCCCATACAATTTGCGCCGTTAAACAGGCTCATCGCCAACATACAGTTCGTGAAGCTGGCATCTTTTAAGTTCGCGAAACGAAAACTACACCCTTCTAGCGCTTTGGATTCGATAAAGCGACAGTCGATGAACTTAGCATCGCGCAGATCGGCATGGTCGAAACTGCACATATAAAAGTGGCAGTTTTTAAAGGTGGCATTCTGAAAATCGTGATGAGAAAAGTTTTCTCGTTCAAAAATGAGATCGGTTTTTAACATGTCTTCTCCTTAGCTGCGAGCAGACTAGCACTCCAAGTGACTGATTTTCCATAAAAATAACTTCTTTTATTTCAGTGCTTTACAAACCCCTCAAATCGCGATTTTAAGGGGGCAAACGAGCGTTTTAAGTGGGTTGTTTTTTGAAAATAGAAGACGTAGAGGACGAAAAAAGTTTTTGCTGGCTACGAGCCTTAACGAGAGGATTCGCATTTATGGGTATGCATGGCAACTCACACGCACAGTTTGCATTACAGAATTGTATCCTATTTGCATAATTTGTTGATCAATATGGCGTTTCTCCATACAAAAAACCTATATTTTTCACAAATTGATTTCCATCAAAATAGTAGGGTTTCTATGTGCTAGATTGCGCACAGCTCAAAAAGATATAGATACCCGTGTGCTTCAAGGCGCTGAGTTTACTTGAAATCTCAGATCAGTTAGTAGGCACCCCTTTGGGTACGACATAACGAAGCCCTACGAAAGGAAATAAAAATGAAAAAAACAATCTGCAGTCTAGCAGTGGTTGCTGCACTCGTGTCACCAAGTGTTTTCGCTCATAAACAAGGTGACTTCGTTCTTCGTGTTGGTGCGGCGTCTGTCGTTCCAAACGACAGCAGCGATAAGATTCTTGGTTCTCAAGAAGAATTGAAAGTGGATTCAAATACGCAGCTTGGTTTGACGTTTGGCTACATGTTTACAGACAACATCAGTTTAGAGCTTCTAGCAGCAACACCATTCAGCCACGATATTTCAACAGACTTGTTAGGTCTTGGTGATATCGCGGACACCAAACACCTTCCACCAACGCTTATGGTGCAGTACTACTTTGGCGAGCCACAAAGTAAGTTCCGTCCATACGTGGGTGCAGGTCTCAACTACACCATGTTCTTTGATGAGGGCTTCAATAGTACGGGTAAAGGCGCTGGTCTTTCAGATCTTAAGTTGGATGACTCATTCGGTCTAGCAGCGAATATTGGTGTGGACTACATGATCAACGATCAATGGTTCTTCAACGCTGCTGCGTGGTACGCAAACATTGAAACAGAAGCAACTTACAAAGCAGGTGGAGTGAAGCAAAAAACCGACGTCAAAATTAACCCTTGGGTATTTATGATCAGCGGCGGTTACAAGTTCTAAGAAAAACCAGTAGTTACACGCACATTACTATTATTGGCATGACTTTGGGGGCGGTTACGGGGACTGCCCCTCTTTTTTATCCTCGTTTTGATTGCACATCATTTACTCCACTTAGCAACATGCAAAATTGGATCTTTACCTTGCAGATCATTTTATTGTCGGAAGATCGAAAAGTCCTACACTGATCACATAATTGAACAAGTGGACAATATAAATGAGCGACGACATCGCAAAGCATTCCTCCTCCAGATCTAAGCTGGTAAAAACTCTTTTCTTTACTCTCTGTGTTATCGCATTTGGTGCGATGTATTGGTCTTGGCAGTATTCAGACAGTCACCCAAGCACGGAAGATGCCTACGTTAGGGCAAAAATTTTGTCGGTAGCGCCTCAGGTAAAAGGCCAAGTGGTTTCTGTGAATGTTAAAGATTTCCAATCTGTTAACAAAGGTGACCTACTGCTGAAGATAGATTCACGCCCATATTTGTTGGCAGTGAAGCAAGCAAAAGCGGCATACCAATTGGCGGTCCAGCAACATGACGTTGCCGATAAGCAGGTAACTGAAGCTGTTGCGGGCTTAGATGCGGCGCGCTCTAACCTGACAGAAGCGCAAGTAGAGTACAAACGTACGGATTCCCTAGTGAAACGCAAACTGGCGTCGGACCAAGATTTAGATACGGCAAAAAACAAACTAGCCAATGCCCAAGCGAGCCTGGAGCAAGCGCGCGACGGTAGAAAAAGCCATTGCGAACCGTGGTGAAGAAGGCGCAGAGGCTGCGGTTGTTCAACAAGCGGCAGCACAGTTAGCGCAAGCAGAGCTGAACTTGAGCTACACCGACATTACGTCACCAGTGGATGGCATTGCCGGTGAGATCAATACGCACGTAGGCTCGGTTGTTAGCGTGGGTCAAACGCTGTTCCCTGTGATTTTAAAAGACAGCTATTGGGTACGCGCGAACTTTAAAGAAACCGATCTTACTCACATCAAACCTGGTATGCATGCGGATGTGGTGATTGATATGTACCCAGACGTGGTGTGGAAAGCAACGGTAGAGCAGCTGTCGCCTGCGAGTGGTACATCGTTCTCCTTGATGCCACCAGAAAACGCAACGGGTAACTGGGTTAAAATCAAACAGCGTTTCCCTGTACGTTTGGCATTAGAAGTACCGGCCGATGCGCCGCAACTTCGCGTGGGTGCGAGCTCAGAAGTCACCATTGATTTGCAAAGTAGCGTGCAATGAGCCATCAAATTACGGCAGACAAACGGGGGATTGCCACCGTCGCCGTGATGCTTTCTGCCATCATGGTGTTAATCGATATGACCGTTGCGAACGTGTCGCTATCGCACATGATGGGCGCGTTGGGCGCAACGGCAGACCAAATTACGTGGGTGTTGACGGGTTACAGCATGGCGGAAGCGATCTTCATTCCGATGACCAGTTTCTGGGTGTCGCGTTTTGGTGAACGCAAAGTCATGTTGGTTGCTGTGATCGGTTTTGTGATTGCCAGTGCGCTTTGTGGGCAAGCACAGTCTCTTGAAGAGATGGTGCTATTTCGCATTATCCAAGGCGCTTTCGGCGCGTCGGTGATTCCATTGGCGCAGTCGACGTTAGTGCAGATTTATCCGTATGAGCAAAAAGGCAAAGCGATGGCGATTTTCTCCATCGGCATTTTGCTTGGTCCTATTTTGGGCCCAGTTGTGGGTGGTGTGATCACCGACAACATTAACTGGCGCTGGATTTTTTACATCAACTTGCCATTCGGTTTGATCTGTACCTCTTTGATTTATCGCTATATCCATATCGACAACAAATCCAAACCTAACTTTGACTGGTGGATCATCGGTTACATGGCGTTAGGTGTGGGCGCGTTGCAGTTTGTGTTGGATAAAGGGAATGAAGACGACTGGCTCGACTCACGTATGATTCAGACGGCGATATTGCTCGCAGTCATGGGATTGGTGATGTGGATATATCGCAGTTGGAAAACCAAAAGTCCAATAGCGCCATTGTGGCTACTGAAAGACCGAAACCTTATGGTCTCGTCATTGATGATTGCCGTGGTGTCGATGGCGATGTTTGGTCTGACGACTCAACAACCAATGCTGTTGGAAAGCTTGCTGGATTATCCGGTCTCAACCACTGGTTTATTAATGGCACCGCGTGGGTTGGCGTCAGCGGCGATGTTGATTTTGGTGATTAAGCTCAATCCGCAATTCGATCCCAGAATCAAAATAGTCTTTGGCTTGAGCTGCATCGGGATTGGTAGCTATTTGATGACGCAGTACTCACTGCAGATCGATACATTTTGGATTGTGATGCCGAGTATGATTCAGGGGATGGGGCTTGGTTTAACCTTCTCGACGCTATCCACCTTGGCGTATTTAACGATTCCGAAAGAGCAATCTGTTGCGGCGGCGAGTATTTACAATCTGTTCCGTACCATTGGTAGTTCGTTTGGTATCTCTATCGCAACCACGTTCCAATATCGTGATAGTCAGCAGCAATGGCATGCGCTGGGAGAGGGTATTAATCCTTATAATCCTAACTTGCATGACTGGGCGGCCAATCAGGGGCTTTCTATTACCGACCCGGTTGCGTTAGACCAATACCAACAGATGTTGCAGCAGCAATCGCAAATGGTCGCCTTTGTGCACACCTTCCAGCTTGTGGGAGTGATGTTCGTGATCATGATGCCGATGCTGGTTTTCATTCGGTCGCGTGAATAACATGAAGTTCCGGTGAATAGTGTAAGAGAACGCCTCTCAAGTTGTGTCAGCTTGAGAGGCGTTTTTTATTGGACGGTGTCAGTGAAAGAAGGACGTTTACTCAAACGTCACTTCGTCAAAATGCGGATTGGCTTTGAGCGCGCGCATTGCGACTAATTGTTCAGTCGGGAAGGCGGTGTGCTCTCCATCCATATCTAAAAACAAACACTCTTGTCGCTGCATGTCGTAGCCTGTGTCGAACGCGTTGCCCTGATGAGTTTCACCATTTTTTAGTGTGATCTCGATAGGGAGCTTAAACATACAGGCGATTTCAATAAAATCGTATTGGCTGCAAGTCACCATAGTTTTCTCCTTTCAAACCGACGCAGTATTCAGAAGGTTTGAGAACCGTATCCTTAAATAGAAGACGTTTGATTGAAACTGAATCTTCATCTTACACCTCATTTTGGTCACGAAATAGACATACACGCACGTTTTAATAAACTTACTGTTGAGCGTTCACAAGCGAGACAAAACTACGATATGTCTGAGACGATACTTAAGCGCACATACCTAACGAGTGAACAAAAGACACAAAAGCCAAGTTCACTGATTTCCCCTCAAACCTACCATGCGCAGTTGGCGCACCGTGTTCACCACTCGCCTCAATTTGAAAACGGCCGCGTTAAAAACGAGATGCCAAATGTCCCTAGCCCGCAATCATTCTGGCAGGTGTGTTGGAGCTATCTTGGTGGTAGAACGCCATTGAGTCCTAACGAACATCTGCCACATTTCCCAATTCAACCTACGCAGTTTGCGCAGCGAAGTGAATCGATGCGCGTTACTTGGCTGGGCCATTCCACCATGCTGGTGGAGGTCGATGGCATTCGAATTCTGACCGATCCGGTATTTGATTACGCTTCTCCGTTCATCGCAAAAGCGTGGTTTGAACGCAATGTTCCCAATACCCATGCCAGAGATTGTTTGCCGATTCCTGAAATTATCGTGATTTCGCACGATCATTACGACCATTTAGAAGCATCGACCATACGTTTCTACGCTGATAAATCCGTGACGTTTTATGTGCCCTTAGGGGTTGGCAAGCATCTGATAAAGTGGGGCGTTTGCGCAGACAACATCGTGGAATTCGATTGGTGGGATAGCGTGCACTATGCCGGAATCGAACTGATTTGTACGCCCGCTAATCATAATTCTGGTCGTACTTATTTCGATAAAAACTCGACCTTGTGGGCTTCTTGGGTCATCAAAGGTAAAGAAGAGACGCTCTATTTTAGTGGCGATTCAGCTTACGATTCGCACTTTTCCGAGATCGCAAAGCGATGTGGGCCAATCGACATTGCTTGTTTGGAAGTGGCTGCCGATGTGAAAGGCCAAGGTTATCCGGTCGAAAACTGGGGGCACATGCAGGCTCACCATACCGTGCAAGCGTTTCACGATTTAAATGCGAAAAAACTGTTGCCCGTGCATTGGGCTACATACGAGCTATTTACTCACCGTTGGGACGAACCGATTTTAGATTTGCTTACCCATTGTCAAAAAGAACATATAACGCTGCTGACGCCAATGCCGGGGGAGAGTTTTTACGTTCATCAAGAACATATAAATAAACAATGGTGGCGAGAAAAAGAAATAGGTGAACCAGCTAGAATTTTGACTTAATAATATGATCTTACTTCAATAATTATTTTAGAAATTAACCTTGTTATTTTCAGAATATAACAAGGTTTTTTACTCGCTTACTCATCAATCACTTGAGGCTTTAACTCGACTACATTTCCTTCCGGATCATGAATATAGAGTGAGCGACCGAATCCTTGTGCGCCGTAGCGTTTCGCAAACTCTTCGGTTTCAATGCCGTTCGAACGCAGATATTCCAGTAATTCATCCTCGGAAAAAGGCGCCAATTGCAGGCAAAAATGGTCAATATTACGACCATTTTGAACTGGTGGCTTACCGCCGAGTTGGCCCAATTCGCTGTCTACCGTCACTACATCAATCAATGCGTTACCTGCCCTAAGTTGAGTTAAACCAAGTTCCGTTACTTCGCGTTCGACAGGGCAGCCCAAAATGTCTCGATAGAAATGCAACATAGCATCGAGGTTACAGGTCCTTAATACAACATGATCAAGCGCTTTGATGGCGATTGGATTTTTGGTGGGCATGCTTCACTCCTTTTTGCATTGTGTTGAGGTAAGTATAAAGTGACCTTAAAAGTGGTGAGATAAATGATCAAATTCCAGATGTTTTTTTGCTAGAGCGAGTGCAGAAACACTGCAACTCAAAGCAAACAAAAAAGGCTAGCGTATTGCTAGCCTTTTGGAATATGGATGGGGCTATTACTCGTAATCAGAAGCGTAAGTTTCTTCGTATGAGTGTGAGTAAAGCTCGAATAGGTTGCCGAATGGGTCTTCTAGGTAAACCATTTTCGCAGGCTTATTATCGTCTTCTGGGTGGTAACGCATGATGTCCATGCGCACTTTGCCACCTAGTGCTTCGGTGCGTTTGATAGCACCTTCAAAATCGTCTGTCTGCAAACAGAAATGGAAGATACCGATGCGAGAAAAATCCACTTCATGGCGCTCTTGACGCTCTTTCATTTCGAATAATTCAAGGCCGATGCCATCACTTGTCACAAGGTGCGCAATGTTGAAGCCTTTAAAGCCTTCCCCAAAGACCGCAATACACATTCTGCCAATTGCCGTTTCGCGTTCTTCAATCACTTTCGTGTTGCCCATAACGACTTTTAAACCTAGCGCTTGCGTGTAAAACTCAACCGCTTTGTCCATATCTCCGACCATAATACCGACATGATTCATTTTCATTTGTTTGCTCCCAACATGTGTGTTTGAACGTTGTCTTGTTTCGATGTGGGAGAGTATATGGTGTGATGTTGATTACATGAAATTATCATAAATTATAAAAATGATAATTTTATTTAATGATGTGCATGTTGGGATTGATTTAGTGAGCTAAGGCCTCAACAGCTTGCCTCACCGAGGTGAAATGAATCTTGATAATGCACCGTTGCGCGAGGCTGAATTCATGCGATTGGATTAATGACGTAACCTCTTCTACGGACAGCGTTCGTTCTTTTGGATGTAAAAGAGTGGCGTTCGAACCATTATTTTCCAATTCGAACGTGTTGCCATTTGAGTCGATAACGTAATCATCTTGCCCAAAAATGAGGGCTTCGCATTCAGAGTCTAAGTCGGACTGGGAATGCGTGTAGATCAGCTCATCGTCGCCGTCTAGTTTTAGCAAGCATGGCCAACATACTGCGTGGTCTCTCATGGTTAACTCATTATTCATTGTTATTTAGAAACTTGACCCAGGTTGTTGCAAAAACGATAACTCTTCGGGAGTGCTCTTTCTTCCCAGTATCGCATTGCGATGAGGATAGCGCCCAAACTGGTCGATGATGGCTTTGTGTTTTAGCTCAAAATCGTAGTTATTTTCAAGCCCTGATGCGCGAAACAATTTTTCAGCTTGGACATGAATGAGGCGAGATTCGCTGTGCATAAACGGCATGTACAAAAAGCTTAGCTGCTCGGGCGCTAATTCTTTGTCGTGACCTAACCGAATAGCCTCTTGAGCCAATGCTAATGCGAGTGGGTCTTGTGCAAACGCTTTTGGGGTGTTGCGATACACATTACGTGAAAACTGGTCGAGGACGATGATTTCGGCCAATCGTCCTTGTGCGCTGTCACGCCAATTAAACAGTTCACAACGAGCGGCTTGTTCTAATACCGAGGCAAATCGCGATGCAATACGCTTGTCCAGTTCTGGGTTGTTTTCAAACCAATTTTGGGGCGATAGCTCCTCGAACCAAAATTTGATGACTTCTTGGTACATGGATCTTCCTTCCTATTGCATTAGCTAAAGAATAAAAAGCCAGAAGGCAAGCTCCTGGCTTTCTGCGTGTTATCGACCGTAAGTCTCTACGATGTAACGTTCAAAATCGTCACACATTTGTTCGTCAGAGATGGTGTTGCTTGCCAGCTCTTTACTGCCGTCGACGACTTTAATCGCGGCGTTCAGTGAAGCGACTGATGCTCGCTCTCGCGTCGCAAGTGAGTCGATTTTCTTCTGCTGCACTTCCCATGCCTGTTCTGGCGACAGGTTACACACGTCTGCAAGGTATTTGGCATTGAAGCCTTCGCCAGTCAGGCTGACAATGGTTTCGTTGTGCGACAAGTGATTGCCTGCGTGCCAGTAGTGTTTTGCCAGCAGTGGGCCAATTTCTGGGTTATCCGTTAGGTAACCAAACTTCTCAAGGAAGTATGCACGGGTCTGATACACCGCCATGTGCGCGAGTAGATAACCTTGATACGCACAAGCTGCTTCGTCGGATAGCAAATGTGGAATCGCCATCAGTGGGCGAGGGCTGCATTCCAAACCAAGGATCTGTTTTTCACAATCGCGAGCGAGCTTAGTGATGCGCTCTGGCGTTAACTCGTCATCGCTCAATTGATACAACGCGCGCTCAAAATATGGTACAACCAAGATGCTACGTTCTTCATAAGCTTTGAATGGCTGACGGCTGTTGATCATTGCTTGAATAATCTCATCAGGCACAGAATTCCCTTCATCATCCAGTGCGTACTGTTTTAGCCAATCGGCATCGGTTAATAGGCTATCACAGAACATCGACTGAGTTTCTGCATAAGCCATTGACGTCGGCGCAAACTCCTGCGAGAAACAAGGCGCGTTCATTTTTACGTTCGCAAAGTGTGCTGCGTGGCCACCTTCGTGGAACAGCGTGTTAATGCCATCGTAGCCGCTGCCCACTTGGTCTGGTTTGGCATTACTGGTGAAGTTCACCTGCGCTGCGACCCATTCGCCTTGATTATAGAAAGAAGGGATAGGGCCGTGGCAGAACCCATTCGGGTACTTACCTTTGCGATCTAGTAAATCCAGCGTTAGCGTCGCGCCAGAGTAATCAATATTTAGGCGACCAAATGATTCTACCCAGCGTCTCAGAGATTTTGAGAACGGCACGTATGGGTCAAGGTCACGCATAACGTTACCCGCGAATGAGTAAACAAAGTTGTAGCCTGCTAGTGCGCTTGCGCCTTTCTCTTTCGCCAAGTTTTCTAAGCTGTTTAGATGCGCATCTCGCGTGCGTTGTTCGAAATCTTCCAAAATTTCGAATAGCTGCTCGGAGCTCATCTTTTCCGTTTTTTGCACGGAGTAATCAAAGAAGGTCGCATAACCCAGTGAGCGAGCGAACTGGTTGCGCAGTTTGATCAGTTCTATAAAGCCGTTTTGCAGTAGCCATTGTTCAAGGTTCAGCAACGCTTGATGAGCCGATTGGCGAACTTCTTCATGATTGCTAGTGCGAATGGTTGAGCTCAATACTGGAAGTGAACCTTCTACTTGCTCGCCGTTCTCATCGGTAAATGTTTGTACGTGGTTCTGTTTTTTCTCGAAGAGCTCAGCTTCAAAGGCAATGAGCTGATTTTTCAACGCTTGTGCTTTTTCGCCCTCGATAGCGTGAGATTCAAACATCGCCAGCCAACCAGATAGACCCGTAATGGTTTGTTGTTTCTCTTGTGGGTCGGTAATTGAGTCCGCGGCTTCAAGCTGTTGTTTGATGGCAGTAATTTGCTCGGCGTTGCTTAAAAAGCTTGTCCATGCCGTTTGTGCTTGCGTCGAGCCATCATGGTCATCGCTGATCCCCATGTAAGTTTCCCAAAAGAAATCTTCTTTGGTGCGGTGAATCGCAAGGTAACGTTGATTGAGGTCGTTGAGGTAATCCGTTGCGGTCATTTTGATCCTTCAAATGGTTTCGTTATGTAGACAGTTGATTATTGCACGCTTGGTCGCGAGAAAGGAACGCTAATCTCATTTGTCGATTTTGCATCGCGTAAAGGTGATTTTACTATTTGTTTACATTTGGGTGAGTTAATAGGAGTTATGAGCTTGCAGTGTTAAGACTGGTATGGAGTTTACAGTTTATTAAGTAATTAATCTGCGGTGCGCTATCGATGATCCTTATCAGGTGTAATAAGATTTCCATATCGTGGCGATACAGTTGGAAACGATATGATAAATAAGACAAAAGTTACGTTATTGGCGGTAGGTACGATTTTAGTTGGATGTTCCACAGTCGCGCCGCCAAGAAATGATGCGGTTGAAAGCATTCAACAAAAGTGTTCTGTGATTTTAGGCAATGATGTTGCTGGCGATCAGCGCTGGCAGACGTACAACGGCTTGCTTGTAGAATATGCCGTGCATGGCGTTAAGAGTCAGGCGCAACTGGAACGCTTTGAAGCGTTTGTGCAGCGAGTACAAAATGATGAATCTGGACAGTTAGTTACCGAGCTGATTGAAGTCACCGATTGGGGATGCTCAAACGGCAATTATCTTGAAGAGATGGGCTTGTTTATTCAAGAAGTTCAAAAGTAGAAAACCGAGCGTTAAGTCGCTCGGCTTTTCTGTTTGTGGAGCGCTTTGTGCGCTGGTTAGTCAGGACGTTTACTCCTCTGGATACTCGCCCATACCTTGCGTTTTACCTTCCGCTTTCCAATGCTCTCCAGGGGCAAATGCTTCATCGCATAAATCTACGGTGTAGCCCATTTCTGTGATTTCCTTCAAAGTGAGGTTATCAGCAATATTTGCAACTTCCCCCGATTTATTCCGTAACTCCATGTTGAGCTCTCCTCTGTAGGTAGACGAGTGGCATCAATGCACAGTGAAGAATGCATTGGTAACCTTTGTTCTAAGTATATAACCCTCTGCTAAAAATGAAGGTTTAATCCACTTTTTAAATATGGGTAATTGGATAATGCTTTGAGCTGCTTCCGTTATTTAGAACCGCAGCATCGCGATAGTTTGCCATTTGTGATTTATTGAGTGATTAAACGGTCAATTTGGAAACTCGAAATGGTGATTCTCGACCACGCTTTAGCACAACAAATTGTTGATCGAACCATGTCCATCATTGGTCACAATGTGAATGTGATGAACTCGGCAGGCATCATCATTGGCAGTGGCGACCCTAAACGTGTTGGGCAAGTGCATGATGGCGCGGTACTGGCTCTGAATCATGGCGATTCGCTAGAGCTTAATGAGCAGCAATGTTTGACGTTGCAGGGTGTCAAACCCGGTATCAATATGCTGTTGAAATTGCATGGTGACGTGGTCGGTATTGTTGGTGTCACAGGCGAGCCGGAGAAAATCCGAGATTTTGCCAAACTGGTTAAAATGACCGCTGAATTGACAATCGAGCAAGCCGCGCTGGTGGAAAAATTTCAGTGGGACAGACGTCATCGCGAAGAGTTTATTCTGGCTTGGATCAATGGGAAATTGACCGATGAAGAGCTGAAAGATTGGGCGATGCGTCTTTCTATCGATGTTACTCAACCACGGGTGGCAACGGTGATTGAAGTCTCGACGCCGTCGGCCTCAAAAAGCATGAAGAGTGTGCGCAATATTGTTGAACTGCTTGAATACCCAGAGCGTAACAACCTAGTTGCGATTGTCTCGGTGAATGAAATTGTGGTGTTGAAACCGTGTCATTCCGCCAAGCAGTGGGATAGCCAAGTTGAAAGTGAGCGCATTGATAAGTTGATGTCGCGTTTAAGCGATCACGATTCGCATACGTTTCACATTGCGCTAGGGCAGCTGTTTAATGAGCCTAAAGATGTCGCGTTGTCATACCAAAGTGCGAAGCAGGTATTAGCCATTGGCAAGCAGTTCTACCCAGAGAAACGTAAGTACCTGTTCGATGAACTTCGTTTGCCTGTTTTGTTAGCGCCGTTGGCGGATATTTGGCAAGGTGAACAAATTATTGATGGTGTGAAACGGTTGAAAGAGAAAGACAAATCTGGGCAATTATTGAAAACCCTAGATGCACTGTTTGAATGCAATGGCAATGTAACAGAATGCTCTAAAATGCTGTTTATTCACCGGAACACTCTGCGCTATCGGTTAGAGAAAATCACCGAGATAACAGGGCTACCAACAACCAATTTTGTGGGGTTAGCGGAGCTTTATATTGCGACTCGGCTCTCAAAAATGTCGTGATGTTGTGCATTTGCACAATACGCGTTATTTTTTGACCACATCATTTGTCACTCCGCCTAAAGGAATTCGAAAGCAAACGATTAATAATTCATGCGTCCCTACATGTTGAGTGAGCCAACACGGACTCGCTCAGCAAAATAAGAATAAATGGAGTTATCATGAACCTTATATTAATCCTTCTTGGGGTGATCGCATTTATTGTGCTCACGACCACCAAATTCAAATTACATCCCTTTTTAGCGCTGATCATCGCAGCGTTTCTTGCGGCATTTGCTTACGGATTACCGGCAGATAGCATTGCCAAAACCATTGCTTCTGGCTTTGGCGGTATCCTTGGTTACATTGGTTTGGTTATCGTTTTAGGTACCATCATTGGTGTTATTTTGGAAAAAAGTGGTGCGGCGATCACCATGGCCGATACGGTCATCAAAGTGTTGGGTGAGCGTTTCCCAACATTGACCATGAGCATCATCGGTTACATCGTTTCTGTTCCAGTATTTTGTGATTCAGGCTTTGTCATTCTGAACTCGCTCAAAGAATCACTCGCCAAGCGTTTAAAAACCTCAAGCGTTGCGATGAGTGTGGCGTTGGCAACTGGCCTATACGCAACGCACACGTTTGTGCCGCCAACTCCTGGCCCGATTGCCGCTGCGGGTAACTTAGGCCTGGAATCTAACCTTGGTTTAGTGATTGGTGTGGGTGTGTTTGTTGCAGCGGTTGCGGCGTTAGCGGGGATGTTGTGGGCGAACCGATTCCAACATGTTGAACCAGATGGCATTGAAGCCGCAGAAGAAATTCAGCAAGACTGGCAAGCACTCAAAGCGTCTTACGGCAAATTGCCAACGGCGAGCCAAGCATTCGCTCCTATTTTTGTTCCTATCTTATTGATCTGTTTTGGCTCTATCGCGAAATTCCCAAGCCTACCGCTGGGCGAAGGTTTTGTGTTTGATGTTCTGACTTTCTTAGGGCAGCCACTAACGGCATTGGTGATTGGCCTGTTCCTTTCTGTTCGCCTACTCAAATCAGACAACAAGATTGAAGAATTTGGCGAGCGAATCAGCCAAGGTATTACGGCTGCTGCGCCTATTCTTTTGATTACCGGTGCGGGTGGTGCATTTGGCGCGGTATTAAAAGCCACGCCGCTAGGTGAATACTTAGGTACGACGCTATCGGCGCTGGGCGTGGGTATTTTCATGCCATTTATCGTTGCGGCTGCGCTAAAGTCGGCGCAAGGATCATCAACGGTTGCATTGGTGACCACATCGGCTTTGGTTGCGCCTATGCTTACGCAATTGGGGCTCGATTCAGAAATGGGCCGCGTATTAACGGTGATGGCGATCGGTGCAGGTGCGATGACGGTTTCTCATGCAAACGACAGTTTCTTCTGGGTAGTTTCGCAGTTTAGCCGCATGTCGGTGGGCTTAGCGTACCGCGCGCAAACCATGGCTACGCTCGTTCAAGGTGTCACGGCAATGGCATTGGTGTACATTTTGAGCCTCGTTCTCTTATAAGTCTCTGGAAGTACGTATGAAAGTGGTAATTGCACCTGATTCATTTAAAGAAAGCTTAACCGCCAAACAAGTGAGCGAGGCGATCAAAACGGGTCTTGCTCGCGTATGGCATGATGCTGAGTTTGTTACGGTTCCGGTCGCAGACGGTGGCGAAGGCACGGTTCAATCTTTGATAGATGCAACTCAAGGCGAACAAGTCTTCACAACAGTGACCGCGCCATTAGGGAATGATGTTGAAGCGTTTTATGGCATCCTCGGCGACGGCGAAACCGCAGTTATTGAAATGGCGGAGGCCAGTGGGCTGCACCTTGTGCCGAGTGACGCTCGCGACCCAAAACTGACCAGCAGCATTGGTACTGGACAGCTGATCAAACACGCGCTAGATAGAGGTATTCAACGCTTAATCATTGGTTTGGGCGGCAGCGCTACCAATGATGGTGGCGTGGGCATGTTGACCGCGTTGGGGGTGGCGTTTCTTGATGAGTCTGGTCATGCAATTACCCCAAATGGAGGCGGGTTAGCGGCGCTTGCGTCCATCGATATTTCTGGTCTTGACCCTCGTTTAGCAACTTGCGAAGTGTTGGTAGCGTGCGATGTTGATAACCCACTCTGTGGTGACAAAGGCGCGTCGGCTATCTTTGGCCCGCAAAAGGGAGCGACCGTATCAGACGTCACTCTGCTCGATAACGCATTGCGCAAGTTTGGCGAGTTGACGGAACAAGCGACGGGTAAGCATGTACTGACTCGTGAAGGGGCGGGTGCTGCTGGTGGTATGGGCGCGGCCTTGCTCGGGTACACGCCAGCACGTTTGCAACCGGGAATTGAGATTGTGCTTGAAACGGTCAAACTTGCTCAGCATGTTGCGGATGCGGATATCGTATTTACAGGCGAGGGTCGAATCGATCATCAAACCGCACATGGCAAAACGCCGATGGGCGTTGCTCAGGTCGCCAAGCAGTGTAATTTACCAGTCATTGCATTAGCAGGCTGTGTGGGCGACAACTATCAGGCGGTTTATGAGTGCGGCATTGATGCGGTGTTTGCTTGTGTACCAAGGGCGATGAGCTTACCTGAGGCCATGAAAGAGGCCGACGTCAACGTTGCTAACTTAGCCGAAAACGTCGCGAGAATGTGGCAAATTAAGTCGCACTGAAGGCGATGACGATATGAAAAACTCCACCTTTGCGTGGAGTTTTTTGTTGTTACGTGTTTGCGTGTGTAGGCATAAGTTCATTTAGCAAGAGCGAGTTAACAGGCATGCTTTGCTATCAATTTTGCCAGTGTTTGCATCGCTTGACTCCAATCGGTTTCATGACCAAAGTTTGCCACGCTGAGGCGTACGCAATGCCGATATTGCCCTTGAGTGCCAAATACGGTGCCGGGAAGTAGGCTGATTCTGTGCTTATTGCATGCTTGATACAACGCATAGCTGTCCGTGTCTTCGGGCAGTCGCAACCAAAGTAAGAACGAGCCTTGTACGGCGTTGATCTGGTATCGATTTTTTAGAGGTTCGTATTCATCCAAGTATTGATGAAGCATCTGGATAAATCGTCGCATGTTGTTTTGATAAACCCGCCCCATTCGCGCAGTATGCGTTCGATACTTGCCTGACGTTAGAAACGTTGCCACGGCGGATTGCATCAGGTTCAAACTGCCCATGTTCTCACACAGTAGATATTGTTCAATTTGGTCTCGATATCGCCCCGCCAACATCCAACCAATTCTCAAACGCGAATCGAGCGTTTTGGATAACGAATTCACGTAAATTACGCGTTGCTTGTCATCGAGCAATCTCAAGCTTGGCAATGGCTTATCATAACTTAACCCGCCAAACACATCGTCTTCGATAATAGGAATATTGCCGGACGCCAATAGTAATTGTTGACGCTTTTCTAGCGGCATCATGGCACCAGTTGGATTGGTGAAGTTTGGCGTTACGATGATCGCTTTTATGTCCCATGTCGCCATTGCTTTTGCTAAGGCTTCGGGGCACATACCGTCGCGTGGGCAACTCGGAATTTCCACCACTTTGAGGCCGAGTGATTCTAGCATCAATAAGTTGCCAAAATAGCAAGGGGACTCCACCGCGACGATATCGCCTTTTTGTGTCGTTGCGCGCAGCGCTAGGCTAATGGCTTGTTGCGCGCCGTGCGTCACCATGATCTCATCCAACTTGGCTGGCGTGCCCAAATCTTGTGTGATTTTCGCTAGTTGTTTGATTAAGAGGTGATCACCGGGTGGTAATTGGTAATGGCTCGGTACATGCGTTTGCTGCCGGCTGTGGCGGCCGATCTCGGCGTACAAGCTTTTGATCGCGGGGGAGTCAATGTTTGGGTGGGCAGAACCGGTAGGCAAACGCTCTTGGTATTCAGGATAAGTAAGGATTTCTTTGCAGATCGAGAGCAAATCCACGCGAGTCGGATCCGGAATTGAGCGAGAGGTCGGCAAGGCGACTTTAACTCGATAACCCGATTTGGGAACCGAGTAAACCAAGTTTTGTGCTTCCAGCTCTTGATACGCACGAATCACGGTATTTTTACTGACGTTTAATTCTTGGCTCAACGAGCGAATGGAGGGCAGTCGATCATCCGCCTGATAAACGCCACCATTGATGGCTTGTTTGAGGTGTTTTTCCACCACGAGGTACTTATTCCCTTCACCGCTTCCCAATAAATCTGTACCCATAAAAATACTTCCATCTGTCACTTTTTGAAAACACTGTACCTAATTACATTAGCAGTATCTCAAAACATAAAACAAGCGTGAGTGAGGCGATCATGTTAATCCGAGCCATCCCTTTTGTATTTGTCATCCTTTGGGCTTCTGGATTCGTTGGTGCGCGTTTTGGTTTGCAATATGCCGAGCCAGCGACACTACTTTCTATCCGTATGGCATTCAATGTCTTACTGTTTTTGGTTCTTGTGGCGGTATTGCGTAGAAGGTTGCCGACAGGAAAAGATTTTTGGCACAGCTGTGTAGTTGGTGCGTTGATCCACGGTTTCTATCTGGGCGGTACTTATTTTGCTATCGCCTTGGGTATGCCTGCTGGGTTGAGTTCGTTGTTGGTGGGTATTCAACCGATTTTAACCGCGGCTTTGCTGGTGGCGTTTGTTCGTGAGGAGTTTAAGCCCTCGCAATGGCTGGGTTTGGCTCTTGGTTTTGTCGGTATCGCTATGGTGTTGATGGGCAAAATGGAGTGGCAATCCGAGCAGCATAAAGTGCTGGCTATTGGTTTGTGTTTATTGGCTTTGGTTGGTATCACGCTAGGGACGCTTTATCAGAAAAAACATTGCCAACAAGTGGATATGGTCGGTGGTGCGACGGTGCAATATTTGGCCGCGCTCATCATGTTTCTGCCCGTTGCGATGCAGTTTGAAACCATGCAAGTGCAGTGGGAACTGGAGTTTATTTTGACTGTGTTGTGGTTGGTCGTCGTGCTCTCTTGTGTAGCTATTCTACTGCTGTTGTACATGGTTAAGAACGGTGCAGCATCGAGCGTAGCTTCTGTATTCTACCTGGTGCCGCCAACGACGGCGATTCAGGCTTGGCTCGCGTTTGGAGAGTCATTTGATTGGATGGGGATTTCTGGTTTCGTACTGGCAGCTACGGCGGTGTATTTGGTGGTTAAAAAGCCGGATCTGACGATAAAGAAATCGATTCAAACAGAATATACCTAAATTGGGTAGGGACATTTGCGTACCAGTGGGTACAATCTGCTTCATCTTAATCCGTGGAGCAGAATGATGAAGGTAAAGCCAGATCGAATGACCGCCATGCGTAGCATCATCGAGCAAGTAAAAGCGGAACTACCAATTTATGAACCAGAAACGTTTGTATGTGGACCAGAAGGGCAGTGCATTGGCTGTCCGAAGAAATTGTTGGAAATGGTCGATTCAGAAGTCACTTATTGGGAGTCAGCCATGGAGCGCGGCATTGTTCCGCAGTTCGATGAGATTCGTCGTTTTGGCAAAATGTGCACGAATGTTCGTCGTGGTCTGGTGCGAAATAATGTGCCTTTACTCAGTAACTAGAGAGTAAAAACCGTCTAATATCTGACACATAGCGTCGTTTTGTTACACTGCTCTTTGGCTGCTGTTCTCAAGTTTGAGTGGTGTTTGTCTCTTCTTACCCCTTAAGCCTTTAATCGTAAGAAATTGGCGATATATTGGCTCGGTCTCACATGGATGTGGGGCTATTGTCTTGGGCTAGTTGAGATAAGAAACGTGAAATCAAAGGGATTTACGCTGATGGAAATCACCATAGTGCTTACCACTTTGGCTTTCATCGCATTAGCTGCTTTACCAGTACTACTCGATATTCATCGCCAAGCATACGCTGCGATGCTGCACAGTTCTCAGTCTTCTTTGGGTACGGCTCTCAAATTCTTTCATGCTCAATCAGTGATTGATAACGCTTACGGCCAAGAGCACGTTCACTACATTGACCGACATGTCAAAACACGCAAAGGCATGCCAGAAGCGAGTGCCGATAGTATTCGAGCTTTGTTAGAAATCGATCTACCAGCCAGAGGTTATTCGAAAATTGACGTGCCGTGCAAAGGCAGTGATTTTTGCATCATCGGTCAGCAGCACCCAAACAGTGCTCATTTTGTCGCGATTCCTGATTATCAGTTCTTAGATAAATCGGGTGTTGATCGCGTTGTGTACATTTGGCCGCAAGGTTACACACTGGCAGAAGAAGCATGCTATTTCTACTACGTGAATCAAGCCTCTAACGATTCAATTGTTCGAGGGCATGTGACGCAAGGGTGTTAACCCCGAATAAGTGTTGCGAACAACGGTTATCGTGACTCTACAAATCGGGGTTTTTCGAACGGCTTTGCGCTTTATACAATACCATTTTTTGACTCATCAAGACTTTACCATTTGGCAAGGTCACTTCCCCAAGTTCCCCCTGATGTTCAAATCCAAACCGTTCATACAAAGCAATCGCTGGTGTGTTGGTTGTGTATACGTAGAGTGCGATTTGGTCGTAACCAAATTCCCAACCACGTGCGATCGCGACTGCCAATAGTTTCCGCCCCAATCCTTTGCCTCGGTAGTTTTTGTCGATGTGAATACCAAGAATACCGACGCGAAGGCGTTGCCCTCTTTCGTAACCGCACATCTCAGCTGGGTAGATTTCAACACTACCGATAAGTTTTTGGCGGTCAAACGCGACAAACTGAGGGATGGACTCGTTTTCCACACGTTGCAGGATTCTGCGAAGCGTTGCGTTATCGGGTGCCGGAGAAATCAAAAATTCCCCTTCGGAGTACACTCGATTCCACAGCGCGGTGAAGCGCGCGATATCGCTCACCTTGATGGATCTGATTTGCATTCATCTTCCTTGATTAGTGCAGGTTAGTAACGGTTAGGGGATAAGCTCAGATAAACAACGAATTTGGTTAGGAATGGCTTCGGCTGGTGCATCAGCGCCCGTTGGGTTAAACCAAATTGTGTTTACGCCCGCTTTCATCGCAGGGTAAATATCTTTGTGAGGTAAATCGCCAACCATGGTTATTCCACTTACGTTAACCCCTAACTGTTTTGCGATGGCGAGATAAAACTCAGGTTGGTTTTTAGCGATACCGAGGTTGGCAAAACAAAAATAGCCATTTAAGTATTGGTCTAAGTCGACGCGAACAAATGCACGCTGAATCTCTTCCATGTTGGAATCAGATGCACTGGTCGCAATGTAGATGGGATGATTTTGGGAAAGTATTGCCAGTGTTTCTCTGGCTTGAGGAACTGCTTCTACGTGTTCCCAATCGCACATTTTTCCTTGTGCGTGAGGGAAATCTACCATCAAGGTGTTCCCCCAATCGAAAAGATAAATCATGTTCGAATCTCCTTATCCGCACATCATATCGTCTTTTTCTAAAATCAGGGGGTAAATTGCATCGATAAATGCGATTTAGGTGGGTTTAGTCGTGAAAAGCGCTTAATTGTCGTTATCGTTACAAATGTTTCAGCATAATGCGTGAGTTAGTTTTAAAACCTTGATTATCGTAAAAGCGCTGTGCTGGCTGATTGAATTCCATCACTTCCAATCGAACTTGTGTGGCATTGGCATCGCGCGCCCATTGCTCACAGGCTTGGAGCAGTTGGCGGCCGATTCCTTGCTGCTTTTGCGCTTCATCGACAACAATTGTTCCCACGCGACAAATTGGGTCTTTGATCAGAAAACTGATGGTGTCGTTTTGGGTGATCATCGCGGTTAAGAAGCCGAGAATTTGCTGTTCGCGTTCGGCAATCAAAAAGAGTCGCTCTTTGTTCTCTAGTGCTTGTGCAAGAAATTCACGGTCAGCTTCTGAAGGCGCAACAAAGGCTTCTGGCGCATTCGCAAAATGCAGTGAATTAATTTGAAAATTAAGCTGAAAAATTCCGTCTAAATCATCGGGAATCGCTTGTCGGATATGGACTTGCATTCTATCTGCCCCCTGCAATATCGATAAATGATCCTGTGACATAAGAGGCTTCGTCACTTAATAGCCAAGCGATCGCATTTGCCACTTCTTCTACCGTGCCACCGCGTTTAAGAGGAATTTGAGGGCTGAGTCTATCTACTCGGTTTGGTTCTCCGCCGTCGGCATGCATATCAGTGTAAATGAAACCAGGTCGAACGCCATTGACGCGAATATTGCGCTCTGCCAACTCTAGCGAGAGCCCTTTAGTTAAGGTATCCATCGCGCCTTTTGATGTGGCGTAATCGACATACTCAAATGGCGCGCCTGAGCGCGACGCTCCAGAGGAGACATTCACAATTGCACCGCCTGCACTGAATCGCTTCGCCGCTTCTCGACAGCAGAGAAAACAGCTATTCACATTGGTGTTCATTACTTTCTGAAAGCGTTCCAAGCTGATTTCTGACAAAGGCGATTGAGTAAATAGGATGCCAACGTTGTTGACCAAGTGCGTCACTGCACCAAATTCACGTTCTGTTTCATCAAACAAGGAGAGCACTTGCTTCTCATCGGCTACGTCTGCGGCGATGGCAATCGCTTTGCCACCGTTTGCTTGTATTTCTGCCACAACTTGGTCGGCGGCCTCTTGCTGAGTGCGGTAATTAACGCAAACGCGATAGCCTTGCTCGGCCAGCTTTTTCGCCGCTGCGGCTCCAATGCCTCGGCTTGCGCCGGTAATGATGACTACTTTATTCAAAATACGTCCTTATTTTTGTAGTGAGTAGATTTTATCGGCGTAGGGTTTGCCACCAATTTGGTATGCGTCTGGAATGACCTCAATGAGTTCGAAACCACATTTTATCAGGACACGCTCTGACGCAATATTGCCTTCAGTGACCGTCGCGGAAAAGTGGTTGATGTTATGTGTCGAGGTTGCCCAGTATAGAAGCGCTTGACGAGTTTCTGTTCCAAACTGTTGGCCATGAAATTCCGGCAAAAGTAAGTAACCTACCTCTGCCTTACCGTTTTCAATAGCAAAGCCAGTGATGCCGATGGGTTGCTCAGATTGCCTATCGAGTATTACAAGGCAAAGCCAATGCTGACAATTTGGGGTCCATGGTAATAATCGCGAAGCAAATTTTTCTCTTATTTCTGTTTCGCTGGGACGATCGAAACAGAGCGCAATAACCTCTTGTTCGGAGAGTAATCGTTGAAAGAGTTCCCAGTCACTGGCTTTGATGGGTCTTAATTGGCTTCTGTGCGTCTCGATGTAAACTGACATGCGTGTCCTTACTGCATCAATGTGGAGATTCAGTCTCTCATCCTCTTATCTGTTTAATCAAATAGTTGCATTCATAAAAGTGATTTATGTGGTGAATAGTTGGCTGGGTAATGGATTATTGCCATATATTCATCTTTGAGATGCAAATAACAAAATTTCATACTTGAGGCATACAGAGCAACACGGAAATGATGTGGATCAAGAGAGGACTACCCATAAAGTAGTAATTTGCGACCTATAATTACATTTTATTTGGAAGTGTTGCTAATTATGTCAATAAAAAAACGATATGTTGCACTGCTGGTTGCTGCCGGCATTGGTGTGGGCTGGTTAACTTTGGGGGGGAGTGCGGCAGTAATGCATTACACCTCAGATACTGAATTTTGTCTCTCGTGCCACTCTATGGAAACCCCTTACAAAGAGTACCAAGGCTCAGTGCACTTCAGTAATGCGAAAGGCATTCGCGCGGAATGTTCTGACTGTCATATTCCTCAAGAACCAATGGATTACCTGATCACCAAAATTCGCGCGTCGAAAGACATCTACCATGAATTTGTGACAGGTAAGATCGACACGCCAGAGAAATATGAAGCACATCGTAAAGACATGGCTGAAACGGTATGGGCTCAGTTCCGTGAAAATGATTCAGCGACGTGTCGTTCGTGTCATGATTTCGATGCAATGGAAGAGTTTGAGCAATCACGTGATGCGGCGAAGATGCACGCTTACGCGAAAGCAAACGATCAAACGTGTATCGATTGTCATAAAGGTGTGGCGCACTTTGCACCAGAAGCAGAGCTAGACAGCAAGGCATTTGAAACGTTGATGAGCTTCACCACAAAAACATCACCTGGTGCCAAAGTCGTTTACCCTGTGACTGAAATCGCAATGGGTGAGATGGGTAAAATTAACCCAACGACGAAGTTGGAAGTAATCAGCTCTGAAGGCGACAACCGCACTGTTAAGTTGAAGGCATTCCAAATGAAAGGCGCAGAGCAAGTGCTTTACATGGGAGAAGGTCAACGTGCCATCGTTGCAACGCTAACAGAGCAAGGCCAACAAGCGCTTGAAACTGGTGAATTTGAGGCAGATGTTTACGGCAACGAATGGCGCGCGGTTTCTCTAACTGGCGCTATTGATTCTCCAGTTGTTGACACGCTTGAACCAGTATGGTCATACGCAGAAGAGTTGGACAACGTTTACTGTGCAACTTGTCACGCGAAAATTCCTTCAAATCACTTCACAGTGAATGCATGGGGACCGGTAGCGAAAAGTATGGGTGATCGAACTGATATTTCAGCCGAGAACCTAGAAATTCTAACCAAGTTCTTCCAGCACCACGCGAAAGATGTGGTTGGTCACTAACGATAAATAGAAGGATAAGATTATGACTAATATGACCCGTCGCGGATTTCTAAAAGGCACTGGTATGGCGGCTGGTGCAATGGCATTCACTTCATTTGCACCTATGTCTGTTGCTTCTTCTAATGCTCGCGGCAAAGGCATTCTAACGGCGGGCCGCATGGGCCCAATGCTGTGTGAAGTGCAAGACGGTAAGCTGGTTTCAACCACGAACGCATTGCCACAAACGGTACCAAACAGCCTACAAAGCACCGGTCCTGACCAAGTGCACACTAAAGCGCGTGTTAAGTACCCAATGGTTCGCAAAGGTTACTTGGCAAACCCATCGTCGCCAGAAGGTGTGCGCGGTAGTGATGAGTTTGTGCGTGTGTCTTGGGATGAGGCTTACAAGCTGATCCACGAACAGCACATGCGAATTCGCAAAGAATATGGCCCGGCTTCTGTGTTTGCTGGTTCTTACGGCTGGCGTTCAAGTGGCGTGCTGCACAAAGCACAAACCTTGCTGCAACGTTACATGAGCATGGCGGGCGGTTATTCAGGCCACTTGGGTGACTACTCAACGGGTGCTGCGCAGATCATCATGCCGCACGTTGTGGGCTCTATCGAAGTGTACGAGCAACAAACCACGTACCCAGTGGTACTAGAGCACAGTGATGTGGTTGTGCTTTGGGGCTTAAACCCAATCAACACCCTAAAAATCGCGTGGAGCTCAACAGACTGTGCTGGTCTTGAATTCTTCCATCAATTGAAAAAATCAGGCAAGACGATCATTGCGATTGACCCAATTCGTTCTGAAACCATCGAGTTCTTTGGCGAGAATGCGGAGTGGATTGCTCCTCACCCAATGACCGACGTGGCAATGATGATGGGTATCGCACACACCTTAGTGAAACAAGGTAAGCACGATAAAGCCTTCCTCGATAAATACACCGCAGGTTACGACAAGTTTGAAGCGTACCTGATGGGCGAAGAAGACGGCGTAGAAAAATCAGCAGAATGGGCATCACAAATCTGTGGCGTACCTGCGAAGCAACTTGAGCTACTGGCTGACATCTTCAGTAAAAACCGCACCATGCTGATGGCGGGTTGGGGCATGCAGCGCCAACAATACGGTGAGCAGCGTCACTGGATGCTGGTTACACTGGCAACGATGTTGGGTCAAATCGGTTTACCGGGCGGTGGTTTTGGTTTCTCTTACCACTACTCAAACGGTGGTAACCCTGCTCGTGATGCTGGCGTACTTCCTGCGATTTCGGCATCACTGGGTGGTGGCTCTTCTGCGGGGAACGACTGGGCGGTGTCTGGCGCGGTGCAAAGCTTCCCTGTAGCGCGTATTGTCGAGGCGTTGGAAAACCCAGGTCAATCCTACCATCATAACGGTCATGAACTGACGTTCCCGGACATCAAGATGATTTGGTGGGCCGGTGGTGCGAACTTTACTCACCACCAAGATACCAACCGCTTGATTAAAGCATGGCAAAAGCCTGAACTGATCGTGATTTCAGAGCCTTACTGGACGGCGGCTGCGAAGCACGCGGACATTGTTCTGCCAATCACCACATCGTTCGAGCGTAACGACTTAACGATGACGGGTGACTACAGTAACCAACACTTGGTGCCAATGAAGCAAGTGGTTGAGCCGCAAGGTGAAGCGCGTAATGACTTCGATGTATTCGCGGACATGGCAGAGATGCTAGCTCCGGGTGGCCGTGACGTATACACTGAAGGTAAAACCGAAATGGAATGGCTGTACGGCTTCTACAAGGCGGCGCAACAAGGTGGCCGTGGCTCTCGCGTAGCAATGCCGAACTTCAGCAAGTTCTGGGAAGATAACCAACTGATCGAGATGAAGTGGAACGAGAAGAACGCACAGTTTGTTCGTTACGCAGATTTCCGTGAAGACCCGATCATGAATCCACTCGGTACACCAAGTGGTAAGATCGAAATCTTCTCGAAAACCATTGAAGGTTATCAGTTGGAAGACTGTCCTCCACACCCAACGTGGATGGCACCAACCGAGTACACTGGCAATGCAAAAGACGGCGAGTTGCAGCTAATGACCGCGCACGCAGCGCATCGTCTACACAGCCAGTTTAACTACGCGAAGATTCGCGAAGAGTACGCAATTGCAAACCGTGAACCTATTTGGATTCACCCTGAAGATGCGAAAGCGCGTGGTATTAAAACGGGCGATTTAGTTCGTGCGTTTAACAACCGTGGCCAAGTATTGGTAGGTGCAGAAGTGACTGACCGAATCAAGCAAGGTTCAGTGTGTATTCATGAAGGCGGCTGGCCGGATCTGGATCCGAAAACCGGCATTTGTAAGAACGGCGGTTGTAACGTGTTAACGTTGGATATTCCGACCTCTCGACTTGCAAACGGCTGTGCGGCGAACTCGGCGCTGGTTCGTATTGAAAAATACACTGGCCCAGAATTAGAACTAACAGCGTTTGAACCACCAAGAAATGGTTAGAAAAAAGTAGCGTTTTAAAGCAAGAAGCCAGCGAATCGCTGGCTTCTTTTTTATCTAGTAATCGTTCACATTAGCGCGAAGCGAGAGAAACAAATGGCATCTGTTTCTTAATTTGAAATGTCGGGAGTAAAGTAAATACAATCGCGACAAACAAGACTGAGCCTATTAAATCTTCAGGGCGATGCATCCCCAGCCATAAGCGGCTATATGCGACGCTCATTCCCCACATCCATAATGACAGTGCAGAGATATAGCACTTGTTCTGTAAGAACAACCCGCCAAAGAAAGCCAAACAAATCGAAACGAAAATCGTATGGCCGGATGGGAAAGAATAGTCTTTCTCGCCTTGCCAATGGCGCGTTCGCCAATCACTGACGTGTTCAGAAATCTGGTTAATTACGTTGGCTTGCTGCTTTGTATCCAACTGATAAAACGCGTCTGGGTGCTCAATCAATTGTTCTGCTGCGAGCAATTCCGTGTAGGGACGCGGGCTTTCTGTCATCAGTTTTAGCCCCGTTTTGCTGGCAAAACCAATCACCAGTAACAACCCTAACATTGAGAGTTTTTGTATCCACTCAATGCGACTTGGTTTAAAGCGAAATAAAGAAAGCAGTAGCAGTGTTAACGTAATTAAAAAGCCTTTGCTACCAGCAGAATCTGTGAGCAAAGTAAAAGTAATACCCAGACTTTCCGGCACCTGTGAAGTGAGATTGTGATAAGAGCCAAACAGCGACATTGGGATGATGCCAAGAACAAACAAGGCGAGCATCATCAATCCATATTTTTTGGTTTTCATTGAGAGCGTTTTGTTTTTATTGAGGGTTATTCAACCACGTGAAAATAAGGGGCTTATCTTACGTTATCTGGCGTGAAAAACTTATCAACGCTCTGTCAATTCGAGCGTGAAAGTGACATTGCAGCTCTTCGTTGTGAAAGGAGAGGTTGTTGAAAGTACTGAAAGGCAAACGCGCTCATCCATAAGCGCTTTGTTCAGGCGTGAGCAAGGTTAGCTCATCAACCCTAATAAATATTCTGATGCGGCTTTTGGATCTTCTGCGTGGCAAATCGCTGAAACCAAAGCTAAGCCATGAACACCAGTGGCGCTGAGTTGCGGAATGTTACTTTCGTTAATGCCGCCAATGGCAACAATCGGCAGTGAAGTCGTCTCTAACGCCATCTTCAAGCCATCAATACCCCAGAACTTCTTGGTGTTGGTTTTGGTCGGCGTCGCGAAGATTGCGCTCAAGCCGATGTAATCAATCGGAAGAGAGTCCGCTTCTGCAAGCTGCTCTTCATTTTCGATGGATAAGCCGAGGATTTTGTTTGGTCCAATCAACTCACGAGCGATAGTTGCGGGCATGTCTGATTGCCCGAGGTGAACCCCATCGGCATCAACTGCCAGTGCAACATCAACGCGGTCATTGATGATCAAAGGCACATTGGTATCTTTAAGGATGTCTTTCACGGCTTGAGCACGTTCGATAAACGCACGCACATCGCCGTGTTTTTCGCGGACTTGTACCATGGTCACGCCACCTTCCACGGCTTTTCTCACAACACGCTTTAGTGTGGCTAAATCTTGTTGGTCATCGGTGACCAAATATAAACGATAGGCGTTCATTTTGTTTCCTTTGGGCCTCTCATCTACAGGGAGTGAGAGGCCGGTATTTGTTAGAGAAAGCTTAACTCACTTGGAGTTTTAGGCGTTTTGCCAGTGTTTCTTCATCCAGTTGGTAAAGCTCATCCAACAGGTTCATTTGCAGACTGCCTGGCCCTCGCGCTTGCTCAGCCGCAATTTCACCCACAACGCCCAGTACCGCCGCGGCAGCAAGTCCGGAGTGATCACCAACAGCAGCGAAAGCACCCGTCAGTGCCGTTAGTGTGCAGCCCATTCCGGTTACGTATGGCATCATCTCGTGACCGTTGTTTAGCTGCACAGTTTGCTCTTTCGTGATGATGTAATCAGTCTCGCCAGAAATCACCACACTTGCACCATACTCTGAAACTAAGAAGTTCGCTGCGCCAAGTGCTGCGTCGCTGCTGTCTAACGCATCGACGCCTTTGCTTTGTGCTTGTTCGCCAGCGAGACCGATGATTTCTGAGGCGTTACCACGAATGATCAACTTGTCGGCAAGGCGTGCGATCTCACGTGATGTCTCGGTACGTAGTGAGCTTGCTCCGCAACCGACAGGGTCGAGTACAACGATTTTACCGTTGGCATTGGCTTGCTCTACGGCATAGCTCATGCGCGGTGTCCAAACGCTGTCTAGGGTACCGATGTTGATAACCAGTGCGCCAGCGAACGACATCATCTTTGCCATCTCTTGTTTGGAGTGCGCCATGATTGGAGAAGCGCCGATCGCTAATAGTGCGTTTGCTGTGTTATTCATCACCACGTAGTTAGTGATGTTGACGACTAACGGCTTTTGCTGGCGTACTGCGGTTAATGCTTGGGTGATTTGTTCAATTAACATGAGACTCTCCGATTAATCTTGCTGAGCGTTCAGACCTTGTTGCCAGAATGCTACTTCCATACGCGTTGCGGTTTTGAATACCTGAATCAGGTTTTGACCGCGCTGGCTGTTGATATCAATTTCTGCTAGCAACTGATTAAAGTGTTCTGCCCCTTTTGCGACACCAGATTGGAATTCCTCACCACCGTAGAGGTTGATCCAACTTGCATATGGGTTGCCTTCGATTACGGTCTTTTCATCTTCAATCAGCACCTTACCGATTACGGCATAACCGATGGAGCATGGCGCTAGTGCCGCGTATAGATCAACAAGATCGCCCGTCATGCCAGCATCTAATACGTAACGGGTGTAAGCCACAGTGCCGAAATCTTCTGGCTCGTTTTCTAAGTCGGATTCTGTCAGTCCCCATTGCTCACAGTAAGTCACGTGGTGGGCGATTTCAGAATCGAGCAATGCGTGTACGCTTGGTTAAGCTCGTTGTTGAGCGTGTCTGGTGAATAAGCAACAAACTCTTTCCAAGATTCTTTTGGATGGTTAACGATGTAAGTGGTTGCTTGCTCTAGCGCTTTGTTGAATGCCTTGATGGCTTCTTTGTCGTAGGTTTTTGCATTGGCTACGAAGACTAACTCGTCATACGCTGGCACGCCGTGTTCTTCAGGGAAGAAGGCCTTAGCTTTATAACCTTCTAGTGCCAGTTGGTTGGTTTCGAAGTTACGTAGACCGCCCCAAATCGCATCCACCTTGCCAGACGCAAGAGACGAAGACAGCGCCCAACCTACGTTGATGATTTGTACGTCAGAAAACTTCACGTTTTCTTGCGCTAGCATGGTGCCGATTGTCGCTTCTTCGTTGCCTGCGATCGCAATACCGATCTTCTTGCCTTTCAAGTCGCCAAGGTTTTCATTCTTACCGTTATCCAGCACCATCAACGTGTTGAGTGGCGTAGCAATCAAAGTCGCAGAGCGGATTAGTGGCAAACCCGCCGCGACATCGATAGTTAGGCTTGGTTGGTAAGAAATCGCCATGTCGACTTTACCCGCCGCGACCAACTTAGGTGGCGTGCTTGGATCTGCCGGCTCTTGAATGTTGACCTTCAAACCTTGTTCTTTGAAGTAACCACGCTCTTTGGCAATCACGATAGGACCATGATTTGGGTTGACGAACCAATCCAACATCAGTGTCATCTCTTTTTCTGCTGCAAGCACATTGGTTGATACCACTGAAGCGAGTAGAGCAGCAGCGCTCATAAGTTTGTTTTTATTCACGGGGTTCTTCCTTTTCTTTCCCAATTTTCTTTGGTTATTTTCTGTAATTATTTGCTTTCCCAAGGGATGGCTTTTTTCAATAATTTATCGGTGATGAAGTAGAGTGAGATAGACAGCACGGCTAGGATAAACAGCGCCGCAAACATCTCATCAATGATCATGCGAGCATTAGCTTGGAGCATCAGATAACCCAAGCCTTCACTTGAACCTACCCACTCACCGACCACTGCTCCAATCGGCGCAATAACGACGGCAACACGAATGCCTGAGGCTAAAGTTGGTAGGGCGGCTGGCAATTGAATATGACGAAGTAACTGCCATTTAGACGCGCCCATGGTCTTGGCAAGGTCGAGGTAACCTGTTGGTGTATTACGTAAGCCGTCGTAGCAACATGTGGTGACGGGGAAAAAGATGATGATCGCCGCCATGACGACTTTCGATGCAATGCCGTAACCCAGCCAAAGCATGAGTACTGGCGCGATGGCGAACACAGGGATCGCTTGGCTAGCAATCAGAATGGGCAGTAACCAACGCTTCAGCGGTTCGAACATCAGCATTTGCAATGCGAACAGCAAACCCATTGATAATCCAAGCGCCAAACCAAGTAAAATCTCTTGCGCGGTAACCCAAGTATGTTTGAGCAAGACATCGTAACGAGTGACCAATCTATCCAGCACTTCAATTGGTGAAGGTAAGATGAAGCTTGGCATGTCGAATACCACAACAACCAACTGCCACAATCCCAAGATCACCGCTGTGCTAATGACCAAGCGCAGAGCCGGATGGGTCACGCGTTCTTTTTTACTAATGCGTGCCGAAACGGAGTTGTACTGAGTCATATCACTCATAGTCTTTCTCCAGTTGATCCAAAATCGCTTGTTGTAACGCCGCGCACTCTCCATCGAGAACTCGGGGCGGCTTGGAGTCTGGAACGACCAAGTGCTGAGCTTGCGCAGGTGTGCCTTGCAACACATAGAGTTGGTGAGCTAATCGCACCGCTTCTTGTGGGTCGTGGGTAATCAGAACAACCGTCTTATCTTTCAGCAATTCGGCAGACAAGGTTTGCAACTTATGACGAGTAACCGCGTCCAGTGCAGAGAAAGGCTCATCCATCAGAACTAGAGGCTTGTCTTGCATCAGAGTGCGAGCAAGGGCAACACGTTGTCTCATGCCGCCAGAGAGCTGAGCTGGCTTAGCATCCGCGTAATCGGCGAGTCCCACTTGGCTTAGTAAAGTCAGTGCACGTTGTCTATTTTGCTCTGGTGCTTGCACTTGAGAAAATCGAGAACTGAGGCAGACGTTGTCTAACACATTCAACCACGGTAGCAATAAATCCTGCTGAGCCATGTAAGCGATACGGTCATGCAGTGCAGCGCCATCCGTTGTGATGAGTTCGCCATGCCAGTCAACTTGGTCATCCAGTAGGCCAGCTAAGTAACGCAATATTGTGGTTTTCCCGCAGCCACTGCGACCAAGTAACACTGTCCATTGATTAGCAGGAATAGTCATACTCAACCCTGCTAGCGTTGGTGTTTGGCTGTCTTTGTATCGCAGACTAGCATCGGAAAGCTGAATGCCAATCGCGTTAGCGAACATAAGTATGACCCGCAAAAAAGTGGTTCACAGGGCCATGGCCTTTACCTACATCCAATTCATCAGCGTGTGCGATAGCTTGGCTGATGTACTGCTTACCCAGGTGCACCGCTTTGTGTAGGTTGTTGCCTTGGCCAAGATAAGACGCGATAGCAGAAGACAGCGTGCAGCCTGTGCCATGAGTGTTTTTGGTTGGAAAGCGTTTAACGCTGATTAACTCGGCACTGTCTTGCATGATAAGCAGATCGTTGCTGTTTTCATTTTCTTCAAGGTGACCGCCTTTGAGCAGAATAGCTTTGGCGCCAAGCGCACGAAGGTCGGTAATCATATCGTTCATTTCAGATTCTGATTGAGGCATTGGCTTACCCGTCAATGCTGCGCCTTCGGGTAGGTTAGGGGTAATGATGTCTGCGAGCGGAATCAATTCTTCTTTTAAAGTGCTGATTGCCGACTGTTCCAGTAATAGATCACCGCTAGTGGCCACCATTACAGGGTCAATCACGAGGTGTTTTGGCTGGTATTGCTTAATTTTGTCTGCAACGACTTTGATGATGTTGGAATCGGCCAGCATGCCCACTTTGACTGCAACGATGTTGAGGTCGGTAAATACTGCATCAAGTTGGCTCTCTACATGGTCGAGAGGAATGGGGAAAATCGCAGAAACGCCTTGGGTATTTTGCGAAGTAATCGCCGTGATTACCGAGCAAGCAAAACTGCCGGTTGCGGACATCGCTTTGATGTCGGCTTGAATACCTGCACCGCCACCACTGTCTGAGCCCGCGATGGTCAATACGATAGGGGTAGGCAAGGCTGGCGTGTGATGTGAATGAGGTTGTGATTGCTGCGTCATGGTCGCTCCTACTACAAGACGTATAGGAACTGACTTTGACCGTTGCAGATAGATCGATTTTTCGATCGCTATCGCTTACCTAAGAGGGGCGACGAAAGGCAAAGTGTGCATAGTTCCCTACGTCAGTGCTAACTGAATCAGGTTCAACGGGTCTCGAATTTCGATCTCAGCCAACACTTGTCGTGTGGCCCCCCGACTATTTCGTTCGGATGATAGCAGGACCATTGCGGAAGGGATACGTTTTTTGAGCGTAATTATAATGAGTATTCAATTATGCGAGGTGAGTGATAAAGTAAGCACCTAAATGGTTTGCTGGGTGGAATTTACTAGTGCAACGCTCTGGTGAATGAGCAGAACCTGGAATATTTAATAAATAATCGTGGTCTCGTTAAGCAAGGATTAGCACAAAACAAGGTTAAAAAACTGTTAAAATTTAACGTGTTGCCAATTTAACTTTGTTGAACTTTTTCACAGTTAATTAGGATGGCTAAGACGATCATCGAGCAAGGAGACTTCATGCTTAATTCTGTAACAGCGAAGTCAGTGATCGATCATGCGCTCTTTTTGGGGGCTGATTTCGCTGAACTATTCGTTGAACATCACCAAACCAACACTGTCCAGATCGCATCTGGTGAAGTGGATAAGGTTAACTCGGGTATCGATTTTGGTATCGGTATTCGTCTTTTTTTCGGTCATAAGGTGCTTTACGGTTACACCAACAGCACAGATGAAGCCGAACTAAAGCGCGTAACCTCGCTGCTTGCTGCAAAAGACAAGCGTGAGCAAATCGCGTCAGCGGGTTCTTTGAATTTGAACCGCTACCCAATCCAACATGGTTGCCGCATGCCGCTAAGTAAGGATGCTAACCTAGATTCAAAAATCGCGTTTCTATTGAAAGTTGACCAAGCCGCACGTGCTGAGAGTGAGCATATCAGCCAGTTTATTGGCAGCGTGCTTCAGCGTGAACAACAAGTGTCTATCTTCAACTCAGAAGGTCTACACGTTGACGATACTCGCCACTACATTCGTGTTGCTGGTAACACTGTCGCGCAAAAAGGTAATGAGCAGTCTTCTGGTATGGAAGGTCCTGGCGCTCTTGCTGGTTGGGAATTCAGTGAACAGCTTGATGCCAAAGAGCTAGGTCAAACTATCGCGCAGCAAGCGTTAGTAAAACTTGGCGCAGATGCTTGTCCATCGGGTGAAATGCCGGTGGTGATTGGTAACGGCTTTGGCGGCGTTATCTTCCATGAAGCATGTGGTCACTTGCTAGAAACCACTTCAGTTGCGAAGAAAGCTTCAGTATTCCACGACAAGATGGGCGAAATGGTTGCTCACACCGCAGTGAATGCGGTCGATGATGGCACCATGACCAACGAATGGGGCTCGATTCATGTTGATGACGAAGGTATGAAGACTCAGCGCACTCAATTGATCAAAGACGGTAAGCTAACCAGCTTCATGGTCGATAAAATGGGTGGCATGAAGACAGGTTACGAGCCAACGGGTTCTGGTCGTCGTCAAAACTACAAGTTCGCACCAACCTCGCGTATGCGTAACACCTTTATCGAAGAAGGCGAGCATTCACTTGATGATATGCTGGCAGGCATCGAACGTGGCATCTATGCGAAGAAGATGGGCGGCGGCTCGGTTCAACCGGGCACGGGTGAGTTTAACTTTGCTGTTCGTGAAGCTTATCTCATTGAAAATGGCAAAATCACCAAGCCTCTGAAAACAGCAACGCTGATCAGCACAGGTCCAAAAGTGTTGAAAGAAATCAGCATGGTTGGTAAGGACATGGCGCTTGCGCCGGGCATGTGTGGTTCCGTGAGTGGCTCAGTGCCAACAACAGTCGGTCAGCCAACGCTGAAAGTCGATAATATTCTGGTAGGAGGCGGTAACTAATGAGCCAAGAACAACAACTTCTTAATGCGGTTGATTACGTCCTATCAGAAGCAAAACGCCAAGGTGCAGAAGCGGACGTCATTGTAAACCGCAACAGCAGCTTTTCTCTGAAAGCGAACCAAGGAAAGCTGGATGAGTACAAAGTAAGCTCAAGCCAAGTTCTGGGTGTTCGTGTTGTGAAAGATGCGCGTGTTGCAACGAGCTATTCTGAGTCGTTAGAGCAACCAAGCTTAGATTTGATGCTGACTAACGCACTGCAAAGCGCTCGCTTTTCCAAGCAAGATGAACATCAGACAATTAGTTGCGTGAACAGCCAAATTGCGACTGATGTTGCTGAGATTTCACAAGAAGATACGACTTCTGTTGATGAAAAAATTGAGCTGTCTCTCGCACTTGAGCAAGGCGTAGTCGCTCTACCTCACGCTTCTAGCGCACCTTACAATGGTTACAGCGATGGCGAAACACAACTAATCATTGCCAATACTCAAGGCACATTGTGTCAACACTTCGAGCGCTCGTTCACTTGTTACGCTTATACCTTGTTTGAAAAAGACGGCAAACAGTCAATGGCGGGGAGAATGTCACTTGGTCGCCGTTTTGATGAGTTGAATCCAGCTTACTGTATAGAAGGCGGTTACAACCTTGCTCGAGATCTTCTTGAAGGTGCACCGGTTGCGACGGGTAACTACCCTGCTATCTTCCATATCAATGCGCTAGCAAGTCTATTCGGTGCTTTCGGCAGTGCTTTCTCTGGCGTAAGCGCGATGAAAGGCATTACGCCACTGGGTGACAAGCTTGGTCAACGTGTTGCGAGTGATTTAATTACCTTTACTGATACGGCTTACATGCCAAATGGTATGGCAATCGCAAGTTTTGATAGTGAAGGCTTTGCTACTCAAGACAACGTGATGATTGCTAATGGTGAGTTGAAAACCTTGCTACACAACAGCCAGACCGCAAGTTACTTGGGCGCGGTCTCGACAGCAAGTGCCGCTCGCGATGCAAAATCGAGCCTAGACGTATCAGCGAATCACAAAGTGATTACGACAGGTAACAGCAGTGCGTCAGAAGTAAAAGCGGGTGAGTACCTAGAGTTAGTCGAACTTCAAGGTGTCCATTCTGGTGCGGATGCAGTGAGTGGTGATTTCTCATTTGGCGCGAGTGGTTTCTTGTGCCGTGATGGTGAGCGCGTTCAACCAGTGCGTGGTATCACTGTAGCGGGTAACTTCTACAAGATGCTGCAAGAAGTTGAGGCAGTGGGTGATACTCAGCTAATTAACGATAGCCGAACTTTCTTCTCGCCAGACGTTCGTTTTGCTCGTTTGAGCATTGGTGGTAAGTAAACTTAGCATTACTATAGAAACAAAAAGAGGACTCAATGGAGTCCTCTTTCTTTTATCGAATGATTAACTCGTGAGAATTAAAATTCGCGAATGTCCAACTCATTGTGGATCAATACCACACACTGAGAAGCGAACAGCATCTTAGGACCTAAGCTGATCTTCTCTGTGCCAAGGCGCTTCAAGCTGTTAAAAGACTTCTTCGGCATCGGAATATGGTCGGTTAGCAAGAAACATGGGTTTCCACCGATTTCTGCATCACGAACAAATTCGCCTTTTTTATCCAACATATATAGTTGGTGATCTTCTGCCAGTTCTTGCACTAGGCGTTCAAAACTGACGGTACGAACGGTGATACCAGGTTCGACTTCACGAAGTTGCTCTTTGCCCATACCAACCGAAGCATCCAAAGCGCGAGCCACCGCTGCAATCAAGGTTGACTCATGGAAGCCGCCAATGTTGGTGATGTCGTTAGAGCGAATAGTAATGGTGCGTGAGAAATCTTTTGTGCTTTCTAAAACCAAGTGAACAACCACATCTTCACGGTGTGATTGAGCAACGAACATAGTGTTCATCATGGTATGAGCAAGAATCTCTGTATGCGCTTCATTACCAACACCTTCTAACAGTGCTTTGCTGGTGGTTGGCGCCGCGCGAGCTCGTAAAACAAAAGAGCGCATGAACTTAGCCTCTATATAGGAAGAGTGAATGCGCGGAAGTATATACCCAAGCAGGGAAGGGATGCGAGTTTAATAGCAAATGTGAACTTACTTACAAAGCTTCGATTGTGGAGCTGGGTGTGCTGGCTAGAATAGGAGGCAACCCTGTTAGGAGTGGTATATGGAAATCAAACAGATAAATAAAGACATTTATAAAAAGAAAGTAAACCTTGTGATTGGCGGTTTTGTTGCGTTGCTCGCCATCTCCTCTCTTGCCTTTAGTACCTTGTTGATTGTTTTGTTTGGCAACACTGAAGTCGTACCAGAACAATCAACGGGCAATTTCCATTGGAATTTGATTGGTGTCGTTCTCGCAGTTGCAACTTCCCTCTCTTTATTGAATCAAATTAAAACTCGACCATACATGGAAGAAGTGCTGTACGTTTGGAAACTCAAGCAGCTGCACAACAAGATCTTTCGTAAACTAAAAAGCATTAAAGCAGCCGCGAACAATGGCGATGTAAAAGCGCTGACGATCCTTAAGTTCTACTATACGACTCAAAGTCAGGTGTTTGAGCTAGACAACAACACACTGACGATGAGCAGTGTAAATAAAGAATTGGAGGCTATCGAGCAAATCGAAGCGGCGCAATCAATGAGTCTCGATATCACAGGCTTTGAAGAGTCTTGGCTAGACACATATTGATTGCCTATTTGCTACTTGAAGTTAACAACTGAGTGCTAAAAATAAGCGTTTGAGTGAGATTTAATCATTCGACGCTTTTTTTGATTTTTTTTCTGAAAAGGGGTTGCCAAGAAAAATCATCTCCCTATAATGCGCCTCCGTTGTCAGGGCAAAGCGGAAACGCAAAAGCGGTTGGCAAGAAGGCGAAAGAAAACTTCTAAAAATTAATTTAAAAAAGTGTTTGACACTGAAAATTAATTCCTTAGAATACGCCTCCGCTTCGATAGCAAAGCTTACGAAGCAAGCTCTTTAACAATATAGACCTATCAATCTGTGTGGGCACTCGTTGATGATAATCCAATTAGATATTTCTTTCTTAACGGAAAGCGGTATCAAATTAGGTTTCAATGAAACGAAGTGACCATTGAATCGAAAGATTCAGCACAGTCAATTCAAGCATTACTTATGTAATGTTCAGTATTCATTGAGCCGAACAAAATCTTAAATTGAAGAGTTTGATCATGGCTCAGATTGAACGCTGGCGGC
>NZ_JAWOQQ010000039.1:0-4939 GCF_033337405.1 Vibrio sp. YT-16 | reverse complement strand
CCCACCTCCGCAGCCATTTATTGGTGTGGTCTACAGAGGATTATGTCTTTTTAGAGGGGAAAATCCCTAGAACCCCAAAATGGCGGAGAATGAACATATTGATAAAGAGATTTTCCACCTGCTTTTAACGAGCGGTGTTTATCGCAACTATGCAGAGCGGTATTTATCGTCAGAGTTAATGGACGTCGACGATATTCAACAGTTTCTAGACTGAACAAAAAATAACGGCTGGAATTGCCGTTGAGTCCTTAACGAAAAAAAGGCAGCCCCAAATAGCACGGGCTGCCTTTCTAATCACTCAAAATAAAGGATTAGACAGTGGATTCGTTAATCGGCTCTAGTGCAACTTGCTCTGTGTTGTCACTCTGCTCTTTAGGAGTACGTTTAGCCAATACGTAGTAGAACAGTGGCGTGAGTAGCAGACCGAATATGGTTACACCAATCATGCCAGAGAACACAGCGATACCCATTGCTTGTCTCATTTCAGCACCGGCACCAGTAGAGAACACCATTGGAACCACACCCATGATGAAGGCAATCGACGTCATCAAGATTGGGCGAAGACGTAAGCGTGATGCTTCAAGAACAGCCTCCATCACAGTGCGACCTTTATCTTGCAACTCTTTGGCGAATTCTACGATTAGGATGGCGTTTTTAGTTGCCAAACCAACCAGTACGATTAGACCAATTTGAGTGAAAATATTGTTGTCGCTACCCCATAGAATCACACCGCTGATCGCCGATAGAAGCGTCATAGGAATGATTAAGATGATTGCCATCGGAAGACGTACACTTTCGTATTGCGCAGCAAGTACAAGGAACACCAACAAGATAACCAGTGGGTAGATCAACATAGCTGTATCACCGGCCAACTTCTGTTGGTAGGTCAGCTCGGTCCATTCGTAAGTCATGCCAATCGGTAGTGTCTCTGCAAGGATCTGCTCAATCGCTGCTTGCGCTTCACCTGAGCTGAAACCTGGCATAGGGCTACCATTGATCTCTGCTGTGGTATAAGCGTTGTAATGCATCACACGGTCAGGACCAGCACTGTAATTCACATCAACAAACGCGCCTAAAGGAATCATTTCACCGTTCGCATTTCGAACCTCTAGTTGGCGAATCTGCTCTGGTGTTTGGCGGAACTCTTCGTCGGCCTGAACGTTCACTTGGTATGTGCGACCAAAGCGGTTGATATCATTGACGTACGTGCTCCCCATGTAGGATTGCAGGGTAGAGAAAACATCGTCTAATGATAGGTCTTGCTTGAGCGCTTTCGTACGGTCAACATCCAGGTCTAACTGTGGAACATTAACTTGATAGCTTGAGAACACACCAGTTAGTGCCGGGTGCGCCCATGCTTTCATGATCACTTGTTGAGTGACACCGTATAGCGCTTCGTAGCCGTGGTTCGCTCGATCTTGGATCTGCAAACGGAAACCGCCAATCGTACCCAGACCCTGAACCGGTGGTGGTGGAAAGATCGCGATGAATGCATCAGGGATAGAAGCAAATTTTTGGTTCAGCTGACCTGCAATCGCATTTGCGCTAAGACTCGGATCTTGACGCTCGTCGAAATCAGCCAACGGAGTGAACACGATACCGCTGTTTGGACTATTGGTGAACCCGTTAATGCTCAGACCTGGGAATGCAACGGAGTGTTCAACGCCTGGTTGTGCCAAAGCAATCTCGGACATCTCACGAATCACTGCATCGGTACGCTCAAGTGAAGCCGCGTCTGGCAGTTGCGCGAATGCAACCAAGTACTGCTTATCTTGACCCGGCACATAACCCGTAGGAGTCTGATCGAATTGGTAAGCCGTTAAGCCAAGCAGGCCAACATACATCACACCAATCAGTGCGCCAAGTCGAATGCTCTTCTTCACCGCGTAACCGTAAGCGATAGAACCTTTGTTAAATAGCTTATTGAATGGGGTAAATACGAAGCGTCCGAACAAGCCATCCATTGCACGCGTGAGCCAATCTTTCGGTTGGTCGTGACCACGTAACAACAGGGCAGAAAGAGCCGGGCTCAAAGTCAGCGAGTTAATAGCTGAAATGAACGTTGAAATAGTAATGGTCAACGCAAACTGTTTATAGAACTGACCCGTTAAGCCAGACATAAACGCAGTCGGGATGAATACCGCAGCGAGCACCAACGTCGTCGCAACAATTGGGCCTGTAACCTCTCGCATCGCTTTTTCTGTCGCCGCAATAGGAGCAAGACCTTCTTCGATGTTTCGCTCGACGTTTTCGACCACCACGATCGCATCATCAACAACGATACCGATAGCGAGTACTAAGCCAAACAGTGACAGAGCATTTAAAGAGAAGCCCATTAAGTACATGAAGGCGAACGTACCAACTAATGAAACCGGAACCGCAACTAATGGGATGATCGATGCGCGCCAAGTTTGCAGGAACAGAACAATAACTAGTACAACAAGTAATACCGCTTCAAGCAGTGTCTGCACTACCGCTTCAATAGAACCACGAACGAATACCGTTGGGTCGTAAACAATCTCGTAGCTCACACCTTGAGGGAAGCTAGCTGACAGCTCTTCCATTTTCGCTCTTACGTCATCAGAGATCTGAATCGCGTTTGAGCCAGAAGCTTGGAAGATTGGAATGGCAACTGCGTCTTGGTTATCAAGTAGTGAACGAAGTGAGTAGGTTTCGGCACCTAATTCAATACGAGCGACATCTTTCAAATGGTTGATCTGACCATCTTCACCAACCTTGATGATGATGTTCTCGAACTCTTCAACTTCGCTTAAACGTCCTTTGACATTAATAAGCAACTGGAAGTCTGACGAGCCACTTGGTTGAGCACCAAGGCTACCTGCTGCAGCTTGTTGGTTCTGTTCGCGAATCGCAGAAATGACTTCACTAGGGTTGAGGTCCAGGCTTGCGACCTTGTTTGGATCAAGCCAAATACGCATGCTGTATTCGCCACCACCAAACAGGCGAACGGCACCCACACCTTCGATTCGGGCAAGTTCATCTTTAACGTTAAGCGCTGCATAGTTCGCAAGATAAAGTAGGTCATAACGCTCATCAGGCGACACCAAGTGAACGACCATGGTTAAGTCTGGTGATGACTTTTCCGTCACAACACCAAGTCGCTGAACGGTTTCAGGCAAACGAGGTAGGGCACGATCAACACGGCTTTGAACTAGGGTTTGCGCTTTGTCTACGTCGGCACCAATGGCAAAGGTGACGGTTAACGTCATCACGCCATCAGAAGTCGCTTGAGAAGACATATACAGCATGTCTTCTACGCCGTTAATCTCTTCTTCGAGGGGAGACGCGACGGTATCCGCAATCACTTTCGGGTTCGCACCCGGGTAAGTCGCTGTTACAACGACAGTCGGAGGTACAACCTCGGGGTATTCAGTGATAGGCAGTTGCCATACTGACAATGCACCACCGATGAATATGAGTATCGACAGCACGGATGCAAAGATCGGCCGACGAATAAAGAACTGGGAAAACATTGCAATGGTTCCTTTATTGCTTCACTTGCAGAGTCAGTAGCTCACTGCGCTGCTGGTCTCGTAATGCTTGTTGCTGGCGAATATTGGCAAGGGTGTTTTCATCAGCCATTGCAACTTCATCGGGCGTAACAGGCATGTTGGCACGAACGCGTTGTAAGCCATTGACGACAATCTTTTCGTCGCCTTTTAGGCCATCCAATACAATGCGCAGACCGTTAAGGCCTTCACCAAGAGAGATTGCTCGGTATTGGACAATATTGTCATCGCCTAAAACCAAGACATACTTGTTATTCAGATCGGTACCAATCGCCTTGTTATCAATCAACACACCTTGGTAGCTATCCGAGCCAGCGATACGCATTTTGGCGAACATACCCGGTAAAAATTTCTTATCCGCATTATCAAAAACGGCGCGAACTTGAATGGTTCCCGTTGCTTCGTCAATCGCATTGTCTACAAAGTCGATGTAACCGATATGAGGGAAATCGGTATCGTTAGCCAACGACATTTGGACGACATTTTCAATTTCACCATCCGCTGAGATGAGGTTATTAATCTCTTGATATTTAAGGAAACTACGCTCATCAATGTCGAAATAAGCGTACATTTTCGAAGTAGATACCAGTGACGTAAGAACGGTTTGACCCGTAGTTACATAGTTACCTTTGGTCACCTCTGCGAAAGAAACTTTGCCTGCAATCGGCGCGCGAACTAGAGTGAATTCAAGGTCTAGTTCCGCTTTTGCCAAAGCAGCTTTAAGAGCTGAAACACTTGCAACGCTACGCTGCTGATCTGCAAAACGCGCATCAACGGTCTCTTGAGAAATTGCTTTAGTTTTGCTTAGTCTTTGTGCACGTTCATAATCTTTGATTGCTTGGTTCAAGCTTGTTTGAGCACTGCTAAGTTCCGCTTTCAAACGGTTAACTTCAGCAACAAACAAACGATTGTCGATTGAAAAAAGCACGTCTCCAGCTTCTACGAGATGGCCTTCACGGAAGTGAACACGGTCTACGTAACCCGATACACGAGGCATTACGGTGACGGTTTGAGGTGATTCTAATCGACCAGTGTATTGATCAAGCTCGGTAACCTGTTCTACAAGCACTTGTGCCACTTCAACCGTTGGTGGTGGCGGTGCTGATGCAGGTGCTTCGGCGCGTGAATCTTGACATCCAGACAACACCAATGGCGCTGCAAATGAGATTAGTAGAAGAGGCGTTCTAAGGTGTTTGCCTACCATCTCGCTATCCTTATGTTAGTTTTGTACCGATCGGCATAATAATCCTGACTTTTGATATTGATCAAGTAAAATTTATAGAATGAATAGTTACAACATATGGACAACGTATGCCTGCCGCATTACCATTTAGGGGTTCTAGGGATTTTCCCCTCTAAAAAGACATAATCCTCTGTAGACCACACCAATAAATGGCTGCGGAGGTGGT
>NZ_JAWOQQ010000038.1:0-5171 GCF_033337405.1 Vibrio sp. YT-16 | reverse complement strand
TCTTAAACCTGAACTCTTTTGAATCCAAGTTAAAATCAGTATTTTTGTACATAATTTCCCTCTATTCGTATAACGCCCAATTAAGGTGTGAGGCACGCCATACCGATGCTACTGCATACCACCTTAGTCACTTAAACCGACGCATAGTAAAAATGCCACGCGTGCCGAATCACTCTTAAATTGTTTGTTAGCTTTTTGGGCTTAAAACCTAATATTATCAATCGGAATAATTGCCCATTTAGCCGGACGCAAATCAGCTTCAAAACCAACCAATGCACAACCAGAGAACAACATGGCGAGTACAACTAACCATGTCCATCTCACGTACTTACGTTTATCAACCAGTTCTTGTGAACCTACACAATCCAACTCAGAGCCAAGAACTATTGTGCGAAATAAACCAAGCTGATTCTGATAAAATTCGTTAAAACTAGGTTTACCCTGTACTTGCCAATTTGTACGAGCATACTCTTTCCAACAACTATAAAAATCACGACATAGGAAATAGTTCATCAGCAAAGCCAACGCAATCACTAACAGTATTATAATTCCTAGCAATGTAAACATGTATTTTCCTCGTGAAAGCTAACGCCCGCTTAAGTGGTGAGCAACGCAATACCGATGTTTCCGCATACCACCTAAATCACTAAAGTTGCCACAAACCACAAATGCCACGCGTTGCGAATCCGTCTTAAAGCGTTTGTTAGGCTTCCAGCTCACGATATAGCACTAAGCAATTGTATTCTTTGCCGAATTCTATTTCTTGATCGAAAGCTCGAATTTGCGTAAAACCTTGTCTGTACCAGAACCTAAAAGCAGAAATGTTTTCTGCATAAACATTTAAACCTACGTTTTGTAGATTTGCGTACTCACAGGCTACGGCAATAACACTACTAACTATTTCTGAACCCAAGCCTTTACCTTTAAAACTCGGTAAAATTGTTAACATAGGAAGCCAAAGTGTGCCAGTTGACGGAGCATGAAACTCCATCTGTATATAACCAACCACTTGACCTTTCTTTGTGCTAATTTTTCTTAGGTAAAATGCACCTTGCTCGTCAGATAATTTTGACTTGTTGCTTTCAGCTATTAATTTTTCATACTCGGTGATAGACCATTCCCTAAACGTTGGGTCCATTGCTTTTACATTTAAGTTACTGTCAAAGATTGACTTGGCTAGCTCCGCCTCATCACTTGAAAACTCAGTGAAAACCAAATTTTTGGATTCCCATTGTGGTATCAACACTAACAAATTCCTCCTTGAAGCCTAACGCCTTGTTAAGGTGTGAGGCACGCAATACCTAAGCTTCCGCATAACACCTCAACCACTGAACCTAACGCATAGTGAAAATGCCACGCGTGCCGAATCACTCTTGAACAATTTGTTATGTACGTTGTACCGAGCGCACTGGTACCCAACCAATTTCACCCGTTGACCTCGAAACTCGATACCACTCATTGAGTTCAAACTGCACTGACAGCTTTTCACCAATGACTGTATTGAGCTCCACATTGTCATAGTCATAACGCAAAACACCTTCTGAGATTCCTTCAATCTTTTCGATATATTGAACTGGAGCCCAACCCTGCAGACCTTCACTACTGGTTATAAAAATCCAATTGGGAAACTCGTCGTCAATTGCACCGAGAGCCACTTTATCACCTTGTTTCAAATAAAACGGATTGGGATATTCTGAGACGTGTTTTTCCGTAGCGACTACTTCCATATTTTCTCCAAAGTACATAACGCCCTGCTAAGGGGTGAGCAACGCAATACCGAAGCCGCCGCAAACCACCTTAATCACTAAATTCAACGCATAGTGAAAATGCCACGCGTTGCGAATCCCTCTTGAGCAGTTTGTTAGTCGCGAGGCACCGAGCGACAATTTTAAGCCGAACTAAACTTTGCGAACAACAAACTTTATGTGCTTTGATGCATTTAAGTCAGGCGTAGTCTCAAAGCGGCTACTCAATGAAACCACTTAGAACAAACAACGTCGTAGAAAACGGACTGACAACACCAAAAAGCGCTTTTGGAAAGCCAATCTCACAGTACGGACTTTCAACAAAGTCACTGAAACCACGTGGAACTTACAACACCAGAGAAAACGTCATTTCAGCGAGTAAATCGGCTTTTGTACCCAACAAACTCACCGAGCAGAGTTGCAACCAAAAACAGACTCTCGACTGCCCTGTTCTGTCAGCACCAAAGGACAAAACAACCGCTAGGACACTTGCCAAGCTTTGGGGTTAAAACAGCAGAAACTGAGTTTTGACCATCGACGATGAATCTGTATACCAAACAAACAGCTGCCAAATTTTGAGCTAAGAAACATGATTTTGATTACTAGCTTTTTCTGGCGACTAACGCCCTGTTAAGGGGTGAGCAACGCAATACCAAAGCCGCCGCATACCACCTTAACCACTAAATTCAACGCATAGTAAAAATGCCACGCGTTGCGAATCCCTCTTGAACAGTTTGTTATGTTTACATTTTATCGCGCTTTTTTACCGCTGCCATAACTTCCAGGCACTAGGCGTTCCATAGCATCAACATAAATAACTTTATTTTTCTGGCTATTTATCTTTCGCTGCTTCTTTACACACTTTGAACAAACAATTGCGGTTTGGTTATTTGTAAGTTTGTATGCATCCTGAGAAATACCTTTTACTTTACAAAAGTGACAGGAACCCTTTACTGGGATTATCACTTTTTTGATATTGAAGTTAATTTTGTCAAGGCAGCTTTCTATCGGATTATTAACAACTGTTTTGGGCTTCCTCTTAATTTTAGACTTTTTGCTACTCTGCTTTTGGGTAAGATTTTTAGCGCTGACCGATATTGAACATTTATAAAACTCAGCCAACTTTCGGTCAATTTGATTTAACTCTTGGGTAATTGGTACTTGATTTGATCTCGCCCATTCTTTTAGGCGCGAGATGATAATACGAGCATTGTCCACTTTCTGTGACTCAAAATATATAGGCAATCGTATTTTAAACCATCTTTATATTCGATCAATCCCATATGTAAACATAACGCCGCATTAAGGTGTGAGCAACGCTACCATGAAACCCAACCATACCACCGTAAACACTAAAACCAACGATGGAATGAAAAATGCCAAGCGTTGAGAATCACTCTTAAATGCTTTGTTAGGCTTGTGGTTCTGATAACCCCCGTATTAACGGTAGTCTGTACTCTTGGTCTTTCTCGTTCCAAAATACAAAACCATTCTTTAAGTCCAAATTAAAAAATGATTCGAAATAGTTTTCTTCTAAATCTTCGTCTTGATCTTTTCCGAATAATTTAATTTTAACAGGCTCAGATGTCATATCAATTTCACCTTGATGCAGGGCGATCCCTGTAAATGTTTCCTCTGCTGACATTCGAAGAGAAACCTCTCTAAATCCATAAAGCTCGGCTAAAACAATTAGTAAATTGTCACTTTCTGAACCGGAGCGCAAAAACTTAACGCCTTTTTTATAAACTCGCTCTTGTATGAGACACATTTCGGAATCAAAACCACTTTTAATTCCTTTAACGACTTCGACTTTAAACCCAAGTTCATTGCCGTTGTAAGACGCACGGAGATCAAATTTATATAAGTTATCAGTCTCTTTTAGATTTTTAATTTTCAGTACGCAATCAATAAATCCCTCTTCGCTAAACTGATCGAGAATTGGATATCCGTGTTCATTAACTCTTATTTCCATCTTTAATCCTTAGTAAAGCCTAACGCCCTGTTAAGGGGTGAGCAACGCAATACCGATGCCGCCGCATGCCACCTTAAACACTAAAACCAACGCATAGTAAAAATGCCACGCGTTGCGAATCCCTCTTGAACAGTTTGTTAGGTGGGATTGTCGCACGCCATAAGCAATGCTTTCAGCTCTAAATTCAATGAAGCCTCACCAATTTTTCTTGCTGAATTTCCCAATTGATTGCGGTAATTACAATCGGCTCCCGCCTCTAATAATAACCTAACACCTTCGATATTCTCATTGATTGCAGCAATCATTAATGGTGAGTTGTAAACATACTCCTGAGTAAGAAGTAAATTGGGATCACCTCCATTATCAAGAAGTAGCTTTAATATTTTGTTATTGGAGAAGTTAGCAGATGCAAAAACTGGGCTGTTCCCTTCATAATTCTGTATGTTGGGGAGCGCACCACTTGATAGTAAAGTTTTTACCAGTTCATGGTCACCAAGAAATGACGCCATGAGTAATAGTGACGCTCCACATGAATTGACTGTATTAACGTCCATTCCCTTCTTCAACAAACGTTGAGCATACGAGCTGCTTTTTCCCTCAATCATCTGATAAATTGCGATATTTATAGGACTACTAGGGTCGTTTCTGCTTTTGCAAGAACTTGAATCACTTGTCAAAAACACTATGGATAAAGCTGCTAGTAAAAATCGCTTCAAAATAATCCCTCCTAACGCCCTGTTAAGGTGTGAGCAACGCAATACTGAAGCTCCCGCATACCACCTTAACCACTAAACCTAACGCATAGTAAAAATGCCACGCGTTGCGAATCACTCTTAAACAGTTTGTTATAACTTCAGATACGTGTGGATTGTTGTATGTAAGTTTTTAAACCCTGTTAGCTCAAATTCCAGTACCCATGATGATTCAAGTGTCATAGGTAACTTTCCATTTGTCGATTCGCCAAATTTAATTTCAGTTATATCAACAGGACTATGAGCAGCAAAGAAGTAAACTGACCCATCAATATACCCGTCATCTGGGTTTACAGGGAAAGTAAATGTTCTACCAGCAAGTTCGTTACGTTCGGTAGGTAAATTTATACCGTTTAGGCTAATTACAGTTTCTATTTTCTCAGAATAGTCGTCTAGACTAAGTTCAAACGGCTCTATTCCTATCTCAAGTGAAACGTCACCATCGACGTCAGAAATCTTTGCACTTGTAAATTTGAGCTTTTCTATCGGGAAATTTTCCACTCTTCCTCCTGAGTTATAACGCCCTGTTAAGGGGTGAGCAACGCAATACCGAAGTAGCCGCATACCACCTTAATCACTTAAACCAACGCATAGTGAAAATGCCACGCGTTGCGAATCCCTCTTGAACAGTTTGTATGGATAATAAGCACTCGACTCGGGTAAGGTGAGACCCAGACTTTAGCAGCAACTAAAGTTCTCTAC
>NZ_JAWOQQ010000037.1:0-5258 GCF_033337405.1 Vibrio sp. YT-16 | reverse complement strand
ACCCACCTCCGCAGCCATTTATTGGTGTGGTCTACAGAGGATTATGTCTTTTTAGAGGGGAAAATCCCTAGAACCCCTTAGCGGTAGGTTGCCAGAAGCTCTACGGCTCCAACAAGAAGTGGAAAAAGCGGTATGGCTATCATAAGCGCTCTCTGTCAGAGACCGCAATGTACCGAGTAAAACAGTTGCTAGGTGGGAAATTAAGTCTAAGAAATTACAACGCTCAGGTTGGCGAGACTTACGCCATGATCAAAGCACTGAACAAACTTACAGGGCTTGGTATGCCTGAAACTCAGTATATTGTATAAAAGTCGCTCAACTTTAGGAGGTTTGGTTTCTCGTCTGAATTACGCAACAAAGCCAAGCGGAAAAGAGCCCAAAAAATAAGTCATTTAATAGCAAAAAATGTGTCCTTTAATGTTTAAAGGTTGTCATTGTCCCTCAGAAGTTATTCTTGAAACCATCCGTTACTACCTAGCTTACAAACTCATTTATCGCGAAATTGAAGACATACAGCTCGAGCGTAGCGTGATTGTGGACCATGCCACCATCAATCGTGGGTTATTAAATTCACACCTATCCTAGAGCACTGTTTTCGATGTAAAAAAGAAGACTGTGTCTGGCTCGTGGCGGATGGATGAGACCTACATTAAAGTCAAAGGTAAGTGGCTCTACTACCGTGCTGTCGATAAATTTGGGCTGTCGTGGATTATTACCTCAGTCCCAACCGTGATTAAGCTGCGGCGAAGGCCTTTCTGAATAAGGCGTTGGCTCAAAATGGCTTGCCTGAGGAAGTGGTCATTAACGGAAGCAAAAGTAACTACGCAGCATTGGATGCCCTGAATGTGCAACTGTGGTTAACGGGTTAATTCATGCTGTCACTTGTTGAAACTCTGGACATAAAATATCTGAATAACATCGTTGAACAAAGCCACCATTGGGTTAAACAGAAGACTCGGCAAGCTTTGGAATGGAAGTCAGTTGAAGGAACGATGACAAGTATTCATAGCCGAGAAATGTGGACGATGCTCAAACGCGATCAGATAGATGTTTCTGGATAAACTGTCTGTGAGCGCTTTTATGGGCTCGCAGAATAATGGTATCTGGAGGATTGAACTGTCACGTCACTACATCTATTTGCGACAGAATCCGTTAAAGAGATAGAAACAGTAATCAACGAATATGGGAAACAGTCTAAAGTTCTATCCTTTGAACTTACTAGCATAACCAACAATAAATAGCCGCTACACTCAACTGCGTTTCATCTTCCTTTGTTTTACCCTGTTATCATCTTGGAGAAATCGAGTGGCAACCATGAAAGACGTCGCGGACATGGCTGGCGTATCTACGGCAACAGTCTCGCGTGTTATCAATCGCACCAGTTACGTCGAACCAGTGACGCAAGAACGAGTCGAGCGCGCGATTAAAGAGCTCAACTACCGCCGAGATGCACGAGCAACGGCGTTAGCGAACCGCAGCAATAATACGCTTGGCCTATTAACTGGTAACTTAGCCGATCCATTCTTCGCTTTGATCGCCAAGAGCGTTGAAGAAGTGGCCCGTGCCAATGGTTGCCAGTTGGTCGTGGTTAGCGGCGGGCACAATGCGCAACGAGAAAAAGAAGGGCTCGATTTTCTCATCAGTCAGGGTTGTGACGCTATGGTCGTACACTCAAAGATGCTCGATGACACCACGCTGATGCAATACGCAGCGCAGCTTCCGGCGATGGTGTTGCTCAACCGCACCATTGCACAAATCTCCAATCGTTCTGTCTGGGTAGACAGCCGAGTCGGTGCGCGCAAATCGGTCGAATATTTGATTCAGCAAGGTCATCGCAAGATCGCCTGTGTCACCAGTGACTTACCCATTGAAGATCGAACCGACCGCCTTGAAGGTTATCGAGACGCAATGAATGCAGCCAATTTAGCTATCCCAACGGGTTGGGTAATTAACCAAAACTTCAGCGAGTCTGGAGGAGAACAAGCAGGTCGCCAGCTTATTCAATCCTGTCCAGGTGTCACTGCGGTGGTGACATTTAACGACGTAATGGCAGCGGGCTTAATGGCAAGTTTGCATGAGCAGGGTTTGTCGGTCCCAGATGATATCTCCGTGGTTGGATTTGATGATGTGTTACTTGCTCGCTACCTCTACCCACGATTGACCACCATGCATAACCCGATTGATGAAATGTCGACTTATGCGGCGAAACTGGCGCTAAATTTGAGTAAAGATGGTTATTCTCCACCAAACTTACATCAATTCGAAGCAAGCTTAGTCAGCCGCCAAACCGTCAAAGCAATAAAAAAGATCGGATAAAACTGTGATGAATCTTACATTCGTACACCTCATGTAATCGCTTACATGAAAACAACACACCGCTCTCATTTTGCCTGCTATGTGACCGTTACTATCCATTCCGAACAAACCCTACATCGATACTGAGGATAAATAACATGACAAATTCTAAGCCTCTGCCGTCGTTCGGATTAGCACTCGCCCCTATTGCGGTGATGTTTGCGCTTCTGGCTGTCGGATACGGAATACTTGGACTTCGCATTGAAGTTCTGTTGCTGATTTCAGCTGCCTTTACTGGTCTTATCGCGTGGAAGATCGGTTACAACTGGGATGACATCATTAACGCCATCGTAGAAAAGCTGGCGAAGGCGATGCCAGTCATTCTGATTTTGGTCTCGGTTGGTGGTTTGATTGCCAGCTGGATGGTCAGCGGCACAATCCCTTACATGGTTTACTGGGGACTAAAAGTCATCAGCCCTGAATACATTCTTATTGCCGCTTTCTTTGTGACCAGTGTCGTTTCCGTTTGTACCGGTACGTCTTGGGGCTCAGCAGGTACTGTTGGTGTCGCACTAATGGGCGTGGCAGCAGGTCTTGATGTATCGCTCGCAGCTGCGGCTGGTGCTGTGGTATCTGGCGCGTACTTTGGTGACAAAATCTCACCGTTATCAGATTCAACCAACTTTGCGCCTGTCGTTTCAGGCACCACCTTGTACGAACACATTCAACACATGCTTTACACCACCCTACCGGGCTTTGTGATTGCGTCTGTCGTCTTCTTCTTTGCGGGTCAAAGCGCTGATATCGCGAACATTCACGAGCCAGAGAAAGTTGTTCAAATCATCTCAGGCTTAGATAATCTATACAACTTCAACATTCTACTTCTTATCCCGCCAGTGATGATTCTATGGGGCGCGTTAACTAAGAAGCCAGTTCTGCCACTGATGCTTGGCGCATCGGCTATCGCGATTGTTTTAGGCATGTTTTTCCAAGACTTCACACTAAAACAAGGCTTCCAAGCTTACGTAGACGGCTTCAACCTAGCCATGTTTGAGGCAAATGGTCACAGCGTAAATGGCTTAGTGCCAGATATCGCTAAACTGCTTAACCGTGGCGGTCTGTTCTCAATGATGAGCACGATTTTGTTGGTATTCTGTGCCTTTGCCTTCGCTGGTATTTTGAGCCTAACTGGCGCACTAAACGTGGTGCTAGGCAAATTCCTACATGCGATTCACACCACGGGCCAGCTGATTGCTTCGACCGTTGTGGCAACCATCACTGTGGTTTTCACCACTTCTGACGGCAAGCTAGCGCTGTTGATTCCGGGTGAGTTATTCCAAAACGCTTACCGCAAAATGGGCTTAGACACTAAGAACCTGTCTCGAACCATCGAAGATGCAGGCACCATTATCGAACCATTGGTTCCTTGGACAGCCGCAGGTATCTACATGGCAGGTACGCTAGGCGTGGCAACGTTGGATTACCTACCATGGGCGATTCAATGTTACACCGGCGTCATCTTCGCTCTGATTTATGGCTTCACTGGCTTTGGTATCGCAAAAGCCAAGCCAGAACAAAACGAACAACAGATTGCTGAAGAGCATTCAAATACACCAGCAGTAGAAACAAAATAAGGTAAATCATTGATGAACGCTTTCGACCAAATTCTGAACCGCAAGGAAAGTGGCTCTGTTAAATGGGACTTTATGCAGCAAAAGCTGGGATTGGCTGGGACGGATTTACTCCCGATGTGGGTATCCGATTACGATTTTAAAGCGCCACAAGTGGTGCTAGACGCACTACAACAGCGTGTGGAGCATGGGATTTTTGGGTACGCAGAACGTGATGATGCGTACTACCAAGCCACTATCGATTGGTATCAGAACCAGCATGATACCCACGTTGAGCGTGAGTGGATCACTACCGTGCATGGCGTACTTCCTGGACTCGCGATGGCATTACAAATGCTCACCGACAAAGGTGATGGCATCGTGATGCAGAGTCCGGGATATGGCTCCTTCCGTAAGATCATTGAATTCAACGATCGTGTTGTCGTCGAGAACCCACTGAAGGAAACCGACGGTGAATATCAACTCGACTTTGATCATCTTGAAACCTGCTTTGCTAATGGCGCAAAAGCAATGATCTTCTGCAACCCTCATAACCCAACGGGGCGAGTTTGGTCTGAAAGTGAAATGACAAAGGTTGCCGAGCTGTGTGAGCAATACCAAGTGTGGCTGCTGAGTGATGAAATATGGGGGGATTTAGTGGTTGGCGATATGCAGTACTACTCGGCTTTGCGTCTTCCACAAAATCTCACAAAACGTCTGATCGTAGCTACGGCTGCAAGTAAGACGTTTGGCTTGTCTTCACTGCGAATCTCTAACTTTATGATTCCAGATGAATCACTCCGAGCACTGTTTACTCGCAGGCTAGATGCGCATGGCATGGACGTGTTCAATAGTCTATCAATGAGTGCCGCGACTATCGCGTATCAAGAGTGCTCCGGTTGGTTGGTGGACTTAAAAGACTACCTGCGAGCCAACATCGCTAAACTTGAGCTGTTTGTAGAAACGGAACTGCCAGATGTGAGATTTGTCGCCCCACAAGCAGGCTATTTGGCTTGGTTAGATTGTCGTGCGCTTAAAGTGACCGACTCCGAGCTGGAACAAAAATTTGTATCGGCAGGGCTTGTCCCGAGCATGGGCATAGCTTTCGGCAAAGAAGGCTCTGGCTTTGTTCGCCTTAATCTAGGCTGCCCAGCAGGAACACTGGATGAGGCTTTGGTAAGAATCAAACTCGCGCTAAGCTAGCTATACAAACAGCAGATAACACAAAGCTACGCTTCTCGCATTGAGACGTGGCTTTTTGTTTATGGGGTAAGAGGCTTAGCGTATGGAATGGACTTCCTCCCTATCACTCAGCCGTTAGTTCTGAGATGATAAATTCACCATTTCATACGG
>NZ_JAWOQQ010000036.1:0-6232 GCF_033337405.1 Vibrio sp. YT-16 | reverse complement strand
GCTTAGCGGAAAGTTCTTTTACCCTCAGCCGAAATGCCTGCCGTTGCTAGACATTGCCAGCCAGTGCCCGTCACTCCGCGGTCTTCACTGCGTGATCGAGTTGATCGACACCCGCCGTGACACGCTCCATGAAGTGCCTGCCTGCGTCTGTTAGCCGAACGCCCCGCGCATGGCGCTCAAATAGCAGGACACCAAGGTTATCCTCCAGCGCTTTCACACGCGCGCTGACGCTCGACTGGCTGATACCAAGTGCCTTGGCCGCATGCCGAAAATTCAGATGCTCGGCGACGGCGATGAACTGAACAAGGGAAATGAGCGGTATCCTGCCAGACAGGATACCGACATTCACGAGGTTTCGATGGTTAGTGCGCCGCATCGGAGCGGGCCTGCTACCAGTCGTCGGTTAGACGACTGGCGACTTCTCGGTGGCAGCCCCACGGAGCCGAAGGAGCACCAGCCCCAACGAAACCAGTACCGCCATCGCCGTGGCGTAACAGATCACGGGCCACGCTGTGTCACCGTTTAAAAGTGCCACCGCCAATGTCCCGACAATGCTGACTATCAGGCTTTGAACGCAGAAGTAGAACGCGACCGCTGATCCCGCGATGTCGTCGAACTCTGCCAAAGCGCCGTTCGCGGTAACGGACACCGTGAAGACAATACCGACCGCGACAACCCACATCGGTAGGATGAAGGTGAGGAATGACGGCGAGCCGTAAAGTTCGCCGATCCCCAACAGGACCGCTCCGCAAACAAGCAACGCCATCCCACGCGCCACGCATCCTGCGATGCCCCATCTGGCGACAAAGGACTTCGCGAAACGGGTTGTCACGATCATTACAAGCGCGACAGTGGCGAAGGCAAAGCTGAATCCGATCTCGGAATATTCCGCTTGGCCTATGAGCACACGGGGAGCCGTCGAGAAGAAGACGAAGTAGGTGCCCATACCGGCGCTAAAGCCGACAGTGTAAACCCAAAAAGCCGGACTCGCGAAGATCGGCAAGACAGATCGGCGCGTCTTGACTTGATCCAGAGGGCGGGTTTCGTGCCACCTGAAACCCGCATTTAGGAGTGCGAGCATCGCCAGTATAGCCAAAGTAATGAATATCGCCTGCCATCCCAAGAACTCGCCGATCAATACTCCGGCGATAGGGCCGAGCGCAGGCACGAACGCCAGCATCGAACTGAAAAGGCCGTAGATGACGACACCCTCAGGACGGTTGGCATAAACGTCGCGAACCGTCGCGAACGTCGCCACCAGCATGGCCGACGCGCCCACTGCTTGAAGTAGACGGAAAGCGACAAAGGCCGGTGCAGTTGAAGACCAAGCTGCTCCCAGAGACGCAATGACGAAAGCCGTTGCGCCCGCAAGTAGAATTGGCCGTCGCCCGATTCTGTCTGAGAGCGGACCAAAAATCACCTGGCCCACGCCGAGCATCACCATATAGAGGCTCAACGTGAGTTGGATCATAGCGGGCGTCGTGTTCAGGATGCCGGGCATCGCTGGAACGACAGGGAGATAAATATCCATCGCCAGTGAAGCGAGGATGTCGAAAGGAGCCATCAGCAGCAGTGCTGCCGGCAGCGTATAGGCCCACGCGGGGCGTGTGGTGGTCATGACGAATCAACCCTCGATTAAGGAATACCGGGCGACGTCTGCTCGTCAGCAATCAGATGAGACTAGCCTTACAGAGCGCCGCAACAACAATACTGGTTGTTGCGGCTTACTTGTCTGCTGACTTGGAATTTCCCATCTGATTACTCCACGCTTACGAATATGAATTGCTACATTTTATCCGATTATCTTTTGCTTCGCAATGCGGCATGGGCGCACTCAGCGTTCCAGCCCCCTCTGCCGCCCTAACTGCCACGACACCGACCCGCCCTGCACGATGCCCATAACCTCGCGGCCGAGTTGGCGGTCGATGATCGGCCGCCACGGGACAAGGGTGAACTCATGGGATTTCTCGACCACGGCGAACTTGCCGCTCGATAGATGCACGGTTCCGGTAAACTTGCCGCTGACGCTCTCGCCGTCCGTGGCGGCGCGGAACGGCAGGCCCTTACTCAAAGCCATATCCGATCCGACGCCGGCTACCTCGCGCTCCCGCAGGATGGCGAGAAGGTTGCGCCGGTAGAAGACGCGGCTGTCCCGGCTGCGGGTGGCGTCGCCCTGTTCGATATGGTGCTCGCGGCGCTGGTCCATGGCTTCGCGGACTTGTTGCCCGAAGCCGGTTGGCGCAAGGTCGGCCGTCTCGCCGTGGATCAGCCGCCGGTCCAGCCAGGTCGCGCCGTCCGATCCGATCTGTTTGTTCAGATCGACCGGGGAAAGGACGCGAACGCTGGCCTGACTGTCTCGGCCGGCGTCATGGGCGGCGGCACGGCTGACCAGATCATCGGGGATGCGCCATTGGTCGGCGTCGATCCGCTCGACGATACCGGCCCGGCGTAGCGCCTCCAGCCGGCGCACATGGGCATCGACATAGCCCTCATAGTCGCCGCCTGGAACGCGGCACGTATAGGAAGAATAAACGCCCTTTTCACCCAAGTCCAACAGCTTTGGACCGCAGTTGACTCTTTCGACACCCCTGCGATGCAACCCAATCCGGCTGACGGGGAGCCAGCAACGCTGAAAATTTACCCTCCTCTTTCCCACTAGCGGCTCCTTTTCCGACAACCAGCACGGCGGATCCCTGCCGCGGCGCTGTGAACGCAGCATTTTGATTGGTATCGTTGGCCTTCAGGCTCGTCAGTCAAACAGACCCAGGAGCAGCTCAGCCGGTGGCGCCCGGCTTTCGGGTAACGCCCTGGTCCCGCTGGTTTCGGCTTTGTGCTTCAGGTGATCAAGGATCTGCTTGATCACTATAGGGTCTTCAATGCAGGCGATGACTTTCATGGCGCCGCCGCAGCCGCTGCAGGTCTCGATGTCGATATTGAAAACACGCTTGAGCCGTTGCGCCCATGTCATCGACGCTCGCCGTTGTGCTGGTGTTGCCGGTTCATCAGCCACCCTGACCTTGTTGCCCCTGCCCCGTTTTGCCGGCGTGACCAACGCCCGGTGCCGACTGTTGGGTGCGAACACCCCGTGGAAGCGGGTTAGGTTGACTCTGGGCTTCGGTACCAGGGCGGCCAGCCTTGCAATGAAATCCAATGGTTCGAAAATGACGTGCGTGGTGCCGTCCCGGTACGGCGTCTTGAGCTGGTAGCGCACGTTGCCGCCTCGTGTTAACGACAGCCGCTTCTCGGATACCGCCGGGCGGCTGATGTACCGGCACAGCCGTTCGAGCTTCTTGCGTTCATCGGCCCTGGCCGCCACGCCGGCGTGCAGGCTGGACCCGGCTACCTTGCCAATCCCGTCACCGAACGGATCACCACTGGTCGGCAGAGTTTGCAAAGTGAACACCTTTCGCCCCGCCTGTGAACCGACAGCGATACGGTAAGTGATCGAGTGCCCCAGCAGGGGTGTCATCGGGTCGTCATCCACCGCATCCGAGGCCAGATAGCTGTTTTCGACATCCCGTTCCAGCAGGCCTTGCCGTTCCAGATAGCGACCCACCCGGTGGGCGATGGTGTGCGTCAGCTGGGTGAGCTCTGGGCTGGTCGGCGCCTTGACCCAGCGGAAACGCGCTGAGCCGTGGGATTGCTCGACATACACACCGTCGAGAAACAGCATGTGGAAGTGAACATTCAGATTGAGCGCCGATCCAAAACGCTGGATCAGGGTGACCGCGCCCGTCTTGGCCACTTGGTGGGTATGGCCCGCTTTCTTGACCAGGTGCCAATACCCATCTTTGTATCAACTCCCCTTCCTGCCCGGCATCCCCGCAATTGATGACTTCAGAACAAGATGCTACCAATTTTTCAATAACAGCAAATTGCCTTTTTACTCCATCGTTATCAATTAGTTTAATGCCAAATTTTTTAGGTACAATTGGCAGATCTTCCAATTTCCAGTATTTCCAATTTTCTTTGTAATCATGGGGTTCATTCAATGTACACAGATGGCCAAAAGTCCAGGTTACCCAATAGCCATTTCCTTCATAAAAGCCGTTGTTGCGTTGTTTTGCACCAATTACTTCGGCAATATCTTTTGCCACAGAAGGTTTTTCAGCTATACATAAAATCATAAGGAGGCAAAGTTAGTAAGGTCGTTGAAGTTTTGAAACCGTTACATACAAAACATTTCAACAAAAACAGTAAGTTTTAGAGTTATTTACGTGTATATTTTTTTATTTCAAAAGCAAAAGCGTGTTTTTCATCAATACCCTGTTTCAGTACAGTTTCACTATTCCACTCAGATTCAGAAAATTTAGGAAAAAAAGTATCTGCGTCAAACACTCCATCTACTTGTGTGATATACATTTCTTGAAGGATGTTTCGCTGCATAACTTCTGCATAAATTTGTCCCCCACCAATGATGAAAACAGTTCTTTCGGTTTCATTTTTATAGAACTCTAAACATTCAGTAAGTGAAAAAAAGACATGAGCTCCTGGTGCTTGATAGCCGATTTGGTGAGTTAAAACGGCATTTTCACGATTTGGCAAGGGTCTAAATTTCTCAGGAATAGATTCATAATTTTTACGTCCGGTTATTACTACATGACCTGTTGAAGTTTCTTTAAAGAATTTCATATCAGCCGGCAATTTCCATAACAAATCGTTGTCTTTACCAATGCCAAAATTTTTATCCATGGCAACAATTAATGATAGTTTCATAATGATCGGTATTGAATAATTAATTTTTTATTTGAGGCATTAAGCACATGCAATAATTTCTCAATTGGTTTTTTCACCTTTTCTTTCAAATGTAACTCATCTGCAGTTTGAATCATACGTATAGGAAGAATAAACGCCCTTTTCACCCAAGTCCAACAGCTTTGGACCGCAGTTGACTCTTTCGACACCCCTGCGATGCAACCCAATCCGGCTGACGGGGAGCCAGCAACGCTGAAAATTTACCCTCCTCTTTCCCACTAGCGGCTCCTTTTCCGACAACCAGCACGGCGGATCCCTGCCGCGGCGCTGTGAACGCAGCATTTTGATTGGTATCGTTGGCCTTCAGGCTCGTCAGTCAAACAGACCCAGGAGCAGCTCAGCCGGTGGCGCCCGGCTTTCGGGTAACGCCCTGGTCCCGCTGGTTTCGGCTTTGTGCTTCAGGTGATCAAGGATCTGCTTGATCACTATAGGGTCTTCAATGCAGGCGATGACTTTCATGGCGCCGCCGCAGCCGCTGCAGGTCTCGATGTCGATATTGAAAACACGCTTGAGCCGTTGCGCCCATGTCATCGACGCTCGCCGTTGTGCTGGTGTTGCCGGTTCATCAGCCACCCTGACCTTGTTGCCCCTGCCCCGTTTTGCCGGCGTGACCAACGCCCGGTGCCGACTGTTGGGTGCGAACACCCCGTGGAAGCGGGTTAGGTTGACTCTGGGCTTCGGTACCAGGGCGGCCAGCCTTGCAATGAAATCCAATGGTTCGAAAATGACGTGCGTGGTGCCGTCCCGGTACGGCGTCTTGAGCTGGTAGCGCACGTTGCCGCCTCGTGTTAACGACAGCCGCTTCTCGGATACCGCCGGGCGGCTGATGTACCGGCACAGCCGTTCGAGCTTCTTGCGTTCATCGGCCCTGGCCGCCACGCCGGCGTGCAGGCTGGACCCGGCTACCTTGCCAATCCCGTCACCGAACGGATCACCACTGGTCGGCAGAGTTTGCAAAGTGAACACCTTTCGCCCCGCCTGTGAACCGACAGCGATACGGTAAGTGATCGAGTGCCCCAGCAGGGGTGTCATCGGGTCGTCATCCACCGCATCCGAGGCCAGATAGCTGTTTTCGACATCCCGTTCCAGCAGGCCTTGCCGTTCCAGATAGCGACCCACCCGGTGGGCGATGGTGTGCGTCAGCTGGGTGAGCTCTGGGCTGGTCGGCGCCTTGACCCAGCGGAAACGCGCTGAGCCGTGGGATTGCTCGACATACACACCGTCGAGAAACAGCATGTGGAAGTGAACATTCAGATTGAGCGCCGATCCAAAACGCTGGATCAGGGTGACCGCGCCCGTCTTGGCCACTTGGTGGGTATGGCCCGCTTTCTTGACCAGGTGCGTGGCAATGACGCGGTAAACGATGCCCAGCACCCACCCCATGATCTCGGGCCGGCTGGCAAACAGGAAACGCAGCTGAAACGGGAAGCTCAACACCCACTGACGCATGGGTTGTTCAGGCAGTACTTCATCAACC
>NZ_JAWOQQ010000035.1:0-6304 GCF_033337405.1 Vibrio sp. YT-16 | reverse complement strand
TGTTTTACCGTGGTCAACGTGGCCGATAGTACCAACGTTAACGTGCGGTTTCGTACGTTCAAATTTTTCTTTAGACATGAGTGGTCCCTCTAGGTACGGATTTAGGTGGCCCAAATTGACCACGCAACCAAAAAAAGATAATTGGTAAATCTAATATCAAAAGGAAATAAACTTGAGAGCTGGTGCTGATAGGCAGACTCGAACTGCCGACCTCATCCTTACCAAGGATGCGCTCTACCACCTGAGCTATATCAGCACTCAAATTAGAGTGGAGCGGGCAGCGGGAATCGAACCCGCATCATCAGCTTGGAAGGCTGAGGTAATAGCCATTATACGATGCCCGCAACACGTAACTCTGAGAGCTATTTCCTAAAGAATATGGTGGAGGGGGACGGATTCGAACCATCGAAGGCAGTGCCGGCAGATTTACAGTCTGCTCCCTTTGGCCACTCGGGAACCCCTCCAAATTTTCAAGCCATTCAGACTACTAAAGGAAAGAATGGTGCCGACTACCGGAATCGAACTGGTGACCTACTGATTACAAGTCAGTTGCTCTACCTACTGAGCTAAGTCGGCATAAGTGGTGCGCATTCTATTGAATGATTTTCTAGGTTGCAATAGTAATTTGAAAAAAAATCATAAATTTCGATTTTTTAGATTCGTTTGCTGCAAATTCGTACAAACTTAGCTTTTTTAAAGTAAACTTCGACCTTTGTCGTTTGCTTTGAAGTTCGCTTGATGTATGTTCTTGCTTCTATTAAACCAAGGATAAAAGAGACCCATGAGTCCATTTTTGTCATTTGACCGTGCAAATTGGGCCGAGTTAAGAAACTCTGTACCGATGACACTTTCTGAAGACGACTTGACTGCGCTTCAGGGCATTAATGAAAACCTAACCATGGAGGAAGCGGTAGAGATCTACCTTCCTTTGTCTCGTCTTTTGAATCTGTATGTCCAGGCTCGTCAAAGCCGCAATTCCGTATTACAACAATTCTTAAATACAGAGGAACATGCTCCCCCTTTCGTAATTGGTATCGCTGGCAGTGTTGCTGTAGGCAAAAGTACGACTGCTCGTATTCTAACGGCATTGCTTTCTCGTTGGGAGAATCATCCCAAAGTGTCCTTGGTTACAACAGATGGCTTCCTATATCCGAAAAAAGTACTAGAAGAACGCGGTATCATGCATCGTAAAGGCTTCCCAGAATCCTATGATATCAAGCGCTTAGTCGAGTTCATGTCTGACGTAAAGGCAGGAAAGCCCGATCTTGAAGTACCCATCTACTCTCACATCACGTATGACATTACTGATGAACTAAGGAAAGTGGATAGACCGGATGTTCTTATTATTGAAGGTTTAAACGTTCTGCAAAGTGGAATGGACTATCCACATGACCCGCATCGTGTCTTCGTCTCTGACTTTTTAGATTTTTCAATTTATGTCGACGCAGAAACAGAAACCATTGAACATTGGTATGTAGAACGCTTTTTAAAGTTTCGCCAAGGGGCCTTTACGAAACCAGGCTCTTATTTTAGCCACTACACACAACTCTCTGTCGATGACGCAAAGAAAAAAGCGAAGCAAATTTGGCATGATATTAATGGGCTCAATTTAGAATTGAATATTCTTCCAACTCGTGAGAGAGCCCACTTGATTCTACACAAAGGCGTTAACCACTTAGTTGATAAAGTTTCGTTGCGAAAGTAATCGAAGATTAGTCACTTTTACGCAACGAGATTTCACCACCAATATAAGTCTCTAGTCCTTGGGAGGTTTCGATTAATATTCCACCTTGATGATCGATGCCTCGAACGACGCCATATACCTCTCTAGGACCAATAAGCAGTTTGACCTGACGATTAAGGAAATTGTCTAACCGATTCCAACGTTCGATAAAGCCAGTAAGTCCTTTCATTTCATATTCGACAAGTGCGGAATTCCAATGCTTGATAAGTGTCATTGCTAGAACATTTCTATCGATCTTGAGACTCTGATTTACTTGGTTCAACGTGGTCCATGGCTGGTCAATCTCAGGCTGGTCGTCAGGCATTCCAATATTCAGGCCCATCCCAATCACTAGATGAGCAGCCCCACCGGCCTGACCCGACATTTCAACCAAGATTCCGGCCAGTTTTTTATCTTGATAATACAAGTCATTCGGCCACTTGAGTTTAACACCTTGCATGCCTACTTCTTCCAAAGCTTCCACTGCGGCAATCCCAATCACCAAGCTCAAGCCCATTGCCGCAGCCATTCCTGCATCCAGTCGCCAATACATAGAGAGATATAAGTTAGAGCCAAACGGTGAGACCCATTGTCTACCGCGGCGACCACGCCCTTGTGCTTGATATTCAGCAATACAAACACGGCCCTTTTCCGAATCCGCGACTCTGTCGAGCAAATATTGATTCGTTGAGTCAATCACAGGGACGAGTTCAACAAGTGACTCCGAGCTAGTGGTAAGGAGAGTCTCGTCTAACAACTGCAATGGTGAGGCTAATTGGTAACCGCGCCCTTGCACTCGATAAATATCAATACCCCATTCACTAAGACCTTTAATGTGCTTAGCGATTGCCGCTCTAGAAACATTAAGATCGTCGCCCAACGCTTCTCCTGAATGAAACTCTCCATCACTTAATAACTTTAGAATATGAAGTTTCGTAGAGTGATCTTTTCTCATCTAGATGCCTCGATCTGAGCCAAATTGGTCTCCCCGGTACGATTGAGAAAGCGTACTTCATGCTCAAGTATGATTTGGTATTTGTCCCATACTGTCTGCTTCACTAAAGAAGCAAGCGCGACAATGTCATCTGCACTACAATTATCCATGTTGGTCAAAACCAAAGCTTGCATAGGGTTGACCTGCGCACCGTGTACAGACTTCCCTTTTAATCCACACTGATCGATAAGCCAACCAGCAGCAATTTTCATTCCTCCAGAAGCTGGGTAGGCCACTACGTTAGGGTATTTTTTTGTGAGTCGATCATAGTGATCTTGCGTGATCACTGGGTTTTTAAAGAAACTACCTGCGTTACCTATCTTGGTTGGATCTGGTAGTTTTGCCTTTCGCACTTGGCATACTCGTTCGAAGATAGAAGCAGGGCTGAGTTGTTCTTCTGGGATACTTTGTAAAGGGCCGTACTGGTTAATCGGCTGCCATTGCTTCGCCAACTTAAGCCCTAATGCGGTGATAAAGCACTTTCCGTGCAACGCATGTTTAAATATGGAATCCCTATAGGCAAACTCACAGTCTTGGGCGTGCATTCTTTTGTTTTCAAACGTAGTTAGGTCAAGAACATCTACATAATCACAGATGTCTTTTAGCTCTAGGCCATACGCACCAATGTTCTGAATAGGAGCCGAGCCAGCACAACCTGGAATCAAAGCTAAGTTCTCGATCCCACCGATCCCCTGATTCACACACCAGGAAACCAATTCAGGCCAATCTTCACCACCGGCAATATGTAATAGGTAGTGCTCATCCGTTTCCGTGACTTCTTTACCCATGATTCGATTAACAATCACTAATCCCTCAAAATGTTCTGTAAAAAGAACATTACTTCCTTTACCTAAAAAAAGTTTCGGTAAATGGGTGAATCTTGGGTTTTGAAATAGCTCAATAACATCTTCGAGCGACTCAACGATAGCTAAATAGGAACACGATTGTTCAATTCCAAAAGTATGGTAAGCCTTTAGGCTCGCATTTGTTTTAATTTGCATAGTAGGTTTGCAACACCAGATAAGATTCTCTTAAACTGTCGACATTCTACATTAGTTATCTTTTAACCGCAGTGACAATACCAGACTCATTAATCATAGAAGTGTTAAATCCCATCAAGCTCCCCCTCATTAAGAAACTATACAAAGCGTATTACCCTGCGGGTCGAGCCAAAAAGGATGAATTGATCATTACAGCAAGCCATAAGGGTGAAATCATTGCGTTACTACGTTTAAAAGGTGTAGATAAAGTTCGTCTGTTGACAGGAATGTTGGTCATTCCGAAAGTTAGGGGAACAGGGATTGGAAAAAAACTACTAACTCATTGTAAAAACAATGTTTTCACTGATGGCGATTATTGCTTCGCGTTTACACATCTCGAATCCTATTATTCCAAGCATGGATTCACAACAATTGATTGCTCTGAGCTACCACACCCGCTAAAAATGGCATTTCAACGTTACGTAGATAGCGGTAAAGATCTCATTCCAATGCAATTCATCTCTTCAACGACATCAAAACGCGTGCTTTTGTAGCCAGGTAAATCATATCTTTGATAAAATGGCAGGTTCGCAATATTGCACTAAACTAAGGTACTCATACCGATATGATAGTAAGTAGGAATCCATTCGAACAGTTGCCAAGTCTCGCTGTCAATCCGGAAGACTTTGATGTTCTGTATTCAGCAGAATCATTCAGAACCCGTCTTTTAGATGCTATCAGCAAAGCAACGTCGCGAATTTACCTAGTCGCTCTATATCTGGAAGATGATGAAGCTGGACGTGAAATTCTCACTGCGCTTTATGAAGCGAAACAGCGCAATCCTGGGTTGGACATCAATATCTGTGTCGACTGGCATCGAGCGCAGCGTGGCCTGATTGGTGCGGAGACATCTGAGGGTAATTCAGCGCTTTACAAAGCATATGCCAGTAAGTACCAGCACCCAATCCCTGTCTATGGCATACCAGTGCGTGGCAGAGAAGTTTTTGGGGTACTGCATTTAAAAGGCTTCATTGTCGATGATACTGTTATCTACAGTGGGGCGAGCTTAAATAACGTTTATCTCCATTATCATGAACGTTATCGATTTGATCGTTACCATGTGATTCGACATGAATCTTTAGCGAATTCAATGGTGCAATTCATTCAGGAAGAAATGATTGCTCACCCTGCCGTTAATGATCTTGCAGGAAAAGATAAGCCAGAAACCAAAGAAATAAAGTCGGCGATTCGCCAACTGAGGGCTTCTCTTGCTCAAGCCAACTATAAGTTTGAAGACCAAGCTGCAACAGAAGAAAGTGTAAAAGTCACTCCGTTAGTTGGGCTAGGCAAACGCCGTAATCTGCTCAATCAACAGATTGTAAAGTTATTGGCAGCAGCCCAAGACGAAATTTTCATTTGTACGCCTTACTTTAACTTCCCTAAAGCACTTCATCGTGAAGTGAAACGAGCCATGAAGCGTGGTGTGAAAGTAACTATTGTTGTGGGCGATAAAACCGCCAATGACTTTTACATTGCACCTGAGGAAGACTTTAAAACCATTGGCGGACTTCCATATCTTTACGAAGTGAATTTGCGTCGCTTTGCGAAAGCCAATGAAGCGAATATCGCCGCACGTAAATTGTCAATTCACCTATGGAAGCATGACAATAACAGCTTCCACCTTAAGGGTATTTGGGTTGATAAACGCTATATGCTACTTACTGGGAATAACCTAAATCCACGTGCTTGGTCACTCGACCTAGAAAATGGGCTACTCATACAAGACAATTATGCGAAGCTCACTGAGAAGTTTGAAGACGAAGTTTCGCGTATTCTAGAGCATACTCACCTTATCTGTACTTATAAGCAATTAGAGAAAGTAGAAGACTATCCTATAGAGGTACAGCGACTGGTCAGAAAAATTACCCGCCTAAAGGCAGATGGTGTTTTAAAACGTATTCTTTAGACATCATTTCTCGCTCTAAAGTACGTCGAGATTTTTATACTAAGCCAACCGCTTTAGCAGTTGGCTTTTTCATATAGTCCATTTGGAATACTTAACTATTTTCTAGTACCGCTAGTGAGCACATAACCACTTAGATCTAGAGCGACTCTCTTAATGGGTTTGAGCTTTGACGTTTGTGAGTATTCCGCATAGCTTACAGCCTCGAGCTAAGCTACCCCTCTCTGTTCTGGCGCTTCTTACCCTTTGGCGATATATTTTTTCTGAGACTCATCAAATGTTCAGCGTCGAAAATCATCACCTCGCTAATGAAGAGCTCCTTCAATCTTTCATCTTCCAATTCGTTTTTTCTTTCTCATCAAGATTCAAGTCGTTGAACGCCTTTGAATACCATAGATTACTTAGGCTTGTTTGTAGGTCATATTGCCTTTCCACAGCATCACCGGCCTATAATTAATTAAAGCCTAGTGTGTAATTACGCAGAGTTCGCTTAGTAGGGATTATGTGAAATAGTCTAGTTAGGTGTATAAACACTCTTCAGGGAAACGTCGCAGTAGAAACGAAAATAGCCCCAGTCTTTCGACTGAGGCTTAATATAAGTGGCGGAGTGGACGGGACTCGAACCCGCGACCCCCGGCGTGACA
>NZ_JAWOQQ010000034.1:0-7173 GCF_033337405.1 Vibrio sp. YT-16 | reverse complement strand
TGAATGGGTTCATGTGCAGCTCCATCAGCAAAAGGGGATGATAAGTTTATCACCACCGACTATTTGCAACAGTGCCCGATACAATGTCATTGATGCACCACATGCCGATCACCGCAGCTCTCGCTTCCGGTATAGCTTGGGTGTGGCTAGTACTGTCGAGAGCTTCTGACGCACTAGTCAAACCAACATTTACCGCATTATAAGATTGGGGAAGTGGGTCAGACAACTCCAACGCTAAATCTTTTAGTTGGGAGCTGGGAACAGGAACACCACCTTTTTCAAGATGGTGTATGATGACAGCGGCAGCATTGGCTGTGTTTAGACACACAGCCAATATACGAGCCTCCAGCTCATCGGCGGGCTGGGCTACCGCAAGCGAGGAAAAGACCGAGAGTAAAGCTGCTGCTATATTACGGCCGAGCGCGCTCATATGTGATGAACTTCACGGGATGGGTCTCACCATCTACCGCAGTTTGAATGGTGATAGACCCTTGACCTGCAACAAACTTTTTGTCGATGTATGACATCGGCAACGTCCGATCGCAGTTATATGGCTTGTGCATTACCGTCATGTGGACTTTTGTGGCAGATGCGAGGGCTTGCACGTACAGCTTTTCTCCACCAATGACAGCTATTCGTTGATCGCTGTCGTGATATTGATTGAGCACCGCACGTAGGTCCGGAACTACCGTGGCTCCAATGACGTCCTCGGGCTTCAAAGTCGAGGACACGACGTAAGATTCGCGCTCCGGAAGAATTCCCTTCTCTTTGATTCGTTCTTCAGCGCCTTCCTTCTTCATTTGCATATCGAGCATGTCTTTGTATGTGTTCTTCCCCATCACACACACTCGAATCTCTTTGGATATGGTGGTGAAGCGCTTCATGTCTTCCTTGCACGTCCAAGGGATTTGGCCATTCCGGCCAAATCCCCCAACAGGATCAACTGCAACAATAATCTCAACTGTTGGCATTAAAACTCAACCCCCAATGGTTGTTGTTCGATGTATTCCTTGCGGAATGTTGCAAGGTCCATCAATTTGATTGACGCCTTGCCGCTATTGTTCAAATCGTGCACTTTTTTGAGTTTGCCGCTGCTGCCGGAAATGCTGGCTGCGATGACGAGAGTTGTTTTTGCTGACACGCTGGTCTGCATTTCACCCCCTTCGGCCTCAATCATCTTCTCCAGCGCACCATCACGGAACCCCGTGATTACAACCTTCTGGCCAGCAAACCGCTTGCCGACGGCCACCTTCTGCTGGAATTTGATAATGGTGCTGATCTTCTCGAACAGCTCAGCATGACTAGCCATGCCCGCCATGATTTTGAAAGCTGTCTTGTCCTTGAACCCTTCAACAGTAACAATGAGGTCACGGTCATCTCCGGCGCCAATATCAAGCAAGGATGACTCTCTGTTGTAAGACTCTAAGAACTTGGACTCAACCAAGTCGCGTCGAACTACATCAATGATATGCTCAGACGAAGGATACCACTCAAAATCCTGCTCTTCCGCCTTCAAGTGCCTTACACGTTGTGCGGTTGAAAAGTTTAACTCACCTTGTTCGGCTAGCATGACGGAATGAGACATTTGGAACACCCTCTTAAGTTTCGATGTTCAAACTATCTCACGCTTTAAAAATCACGCAAATTTTGACATTAATATAGTGTCACTATACTAAATATTTATGGTTTAGTGTGTCCCACGCACTAATCAATCATGAAAAATCACGGTTAACGCCTGACGAACATACAAGGTCCGAGTCAAATGGGGTTATACTCGGGGTCGTCTCAGAAAACGGAATCTATGGTCACTCCCGTTTTTGCAACACCGATTTTGACGACAAGTTGGCTTGCTTGAATCTATCCGGCGTCTGAATGGGATTCCTAGATTCTACGTCAGTACTTCAAAAAGCATAATCAAAGCCTTGATAAATATGCATTCCTTCGAAATTCAGCTTTCACCCATTGGGTGAAAGAAAAGTGCTCAAAAATATGTTAAATTATCAGCTTTTATGACTCGATATATGGTAAAATAATAGTAAGAAAAGTAGTAAAAAGGGGTTCTAATTATGATTAATAAAATTGATTTCAAAGCTAAGAATCTAACATCAAATGCAGGTCTTTTTCTGCTCCTTGAGAATGCAAAAAGCAATGGGATTTTTGATTTTATTGAAAATGACCTCGTATTTGATAATGACTCAACAAATAAAATCAAGATGAATAATATAAAGACCATGCTCTGCGGTCACTTCATTGGCATTGATAAGTTAGAACGTCTAAAGCTACTTCAAAATGATCCCCTCGTCAACGAGTTTGATATTTCCGTAAAAGAACCTGAAACAGTGTCACGGTTTCTAGGAAACTTCAACTTCAAGACAACCCAAATGTTTAGAGACATTAATTTTAAAGTCTTTAAAAAACTGCTCACTAAAAGTAAATTGACATCCATTACGATTGATATTGATAGTAGTGTAATTAACGTAGAAGGTCATCAAGAAGGTGCGTCAAAAGGATATAATCCTAAGAAACTGGGAAACCGATGCTACAATATCCAATTTGCATTTTGCGACGAATTAAAAGCATATGTTACCGGATTTGTAAGAAGTGGCAATACTTACACTGCAAACGGTGCTGCGGAAATGATCAAAGAAATTGTTGCTAACATCAAATCAGACGATTTAGAAATTTTATTTCGAATGGATAGTGGCTACTTTGATGAAAAAATTATCGAAACGATAGAATCTCTTGGATGCAAATATTTAATTAAAGCCAAAAGTTATTCTACACTCACCTCACAAGCAACGAATTCATCAATTGTATTCGTTAAAGGAGAAGAAGGTAGAGAAACTACAGAACTGTATACAAAATTAGTTAAATGGGAAAAAGACAGAAGATTTGTCGTATCTCGCGTACTGAAACCAGAAAAAGAAAGAGCACAATTATCACTTTTAGAAGGTTCCGAATACGACTACTTTTTCTTTGTAACAAATACTACCTTGCTTTCTGAAAAAGTAGTTATATACTATGAAAAGCGTGGTAATGCTGAAAACTATATCAAAGAAGCCAAATACGACATGGCGGTGGGTCATCTCTTGCTAAAGTCATTTTGGGCGAATGAAGCCGTGTTTCAAATGATGATGCTTTCATATAACCTATTTTTGTTGTTCAAGTTTGATTCCTTGGACTCTTCAGAATACAGACAGCAAATAAAGACCTTTCGTTTGAAGTATGTATTTCTTGCAGCAAAAATAATCAAAACCGCAAGATATGTAATCATGAAGTTGTCGGAAAACTATCCGTACAAGGGAGTGTATGAAAAATGTCTGGTATAATAAGAATATCATCAATAAAATTGAGTGTTGCTCTGTGGATAACTTGCAGAGTTTATTAAGTATCATTGCAGCAAAGATGAAATCAATGATTTATCAAAAATGATTGAAAGGTGGTTGTAAATAATGTTACAATGTGTGAGAAGCAGTCTAAATTCTTCGTGAAATAGTGATTTTTGAAGCTAATAAAAAACACACGTGGAATTTAGGGACTATTCATGTTGTTGTTATTTCGTATCTTCCAGAATAAGGAATCCCATGGTTAAAAAATCACTGCGCCAGTTCACGCTGATGGCGACGGCAACCGTCACGCTGTTGTTAGGAAGTGTGCCGCTGTATGCGCAAACGGCGGACGTACAGCAAAAACTTGCCGAATTAGAGCGGCAGTCGGGAGGCAGACTGGGTGTGGCATTGATTAACACAGCAGATAATTCGCAAATACTTTATCGTGCTGATGAGCGCTTTGCGATGTGCAGCACCAGTAAAGTGATGGCCGCGGCCGCGGTGCTGAAGAAAAGTGAAAGCGAACCGAATCTGTTAAATCAGCGAGTTGAGATCAAAAAATCTGACCTTGTTAACTATAATCCGATTGCGGAAAAGCACGTCAATGGGACGATGTCACTGGCTGAGCTTAGCGCGGCCGCGCTACAGTACAGCGATAACGTGGCGATGAATAAGCTGATTGCTCACGTTGGCGGCCCGGCTAGCGTCACCGCGTTCGCCCGACAGCTGGGAGACGAAACGTTCCGTCTCGACCGTACCGAGCCGACGTTAAACACCGCCATTCCGGGCGATCCGCGTGATACCACTTCACCTCGGGCAATGGCGCAAACTCTGCGGAATCTGACGCTGGGTAAAGCATTGGGCGACAGCCAACGGGCGCAGCTGGTGACATGGATGAAAGGCAATACCACCGGTGCAGCGAGCATTCAGGCTGGACTGCCTGCTTCCTGGGTTGTGGGGGATAAAACCGGCAGCGGTGGCTATGGCACCACCAACGATATCGCGGTGATCTGGCCAAAAGATCGTGCGCCGCTGATTCTGGTCACTTACTTCACCCAGCCTCAACCTAAGGCAGAAAGCCGTCGCGATGTATTAGCGTCGGCGGCTAAAATCGTCACCGACGGTTTGTAATAGCGGAAACGGAATGGGGAAACTCATTCCGTTTTTGTTTATCGCCTTAGACGGCAAAAGTGCTGTCGCCCACCTGCGCTTGCGCATACCAGGCCATAAGCTCCGTGGTTCCTGGTTCTCCTTCCGCTGGAGCCCAGTGCGCATAGTCATCGGCAGCCACGGGTTGATAGCCACCGTGTTTTACTTCAAAAATTATGCCACCGGTATCCAGCGACAGCACGGCATGCCAGGTTCCTGCGGCCATCTCCAGCACCGTACAGGTTTCCCCCAATATCGCCCGATGGGTGACGGTACCCCGATCGTCAAAATTCAGCACCACGAAACGACCCCTTAATGGCAACAGTAGCTCGAAGGTGTGAGGGTGTCGGTGCGGGCGCACGTAGGTCCCAGGTCATATTCCTTCCGGCGTCCGGCATTTTACCGCCAGACAGCTCGGGATTCGTGATATCACCGTTCTTGCAGAATACGGTCAGAGGGAAAATACCCGCCGTGAGCATGCAGCGCTGATACGTCAGCACTATCAGTATCGTGAATTTGCCTGGCCCTGGACATTTCGCCTTACCCGTCTTTTATATACCCGGAGCTGGATAAGCAACGAACGTCCTGGCCTGCTTTTCGATCTGGCGACAGGGTGGCTTATGCAACATCGTATTATTCTCCCCGGAGCCACTACGCTGACCCGGTTGATTTCAGAGGTAAGGGAAAAGGCGACGTTGCGCCTGTGGAACAAACTGGCACTGATACCGTCAGCCGAACAGCGTTCACAGCTGGAGATGCTGCTGGGGCCAACTGATTGCAGCCGCCTGTCTTTACTGGAATCACTGAAAAAGGGCCCTGTGACCATCAGTGGTCCGGCGTTTAATGAAGCAATTGAACGCTGGAAAACTCTGAACGATTTTGGCCTGCATGCTGAAAACCTGAGTACACTCCCGGCTGTGCGCCTGAAAAATCTCGCACGTTATGCTGGTATGACTTCGGTGTTCAATATTGCCAGGATGTCACCGCAGAAAAGGATGGCGGTTCTGGTTGCCTTTGTCCTTGCATGGGAAACGCTGGCGCTGGATGATGCATTGGACGTTCTGGACGCCATGCTGGCCGTTATCATCCGTGACGCCAGAAAGATTGGGCAGAAAAAACGGCTCCGCTCGCTGAAGGATCTGGATAAATCTGCATTGGCGCTCGCCAGCGCATGTTCGTACCTGCTGAAAGAAGAAACACCGGACGAATCGATTCGTGCTGAGGTGTTCAGCTACATCCCAAGGCAAAAGCTGGCTGAAATCATCACGCTTGTCCGTGAAATTGCCCGGCCCTCAGACGATAATTTTCATGAAGAAATGGTGGAGCAGTACGGGCGCGTTCGTCGTTTCCTGCCCCATCTGCTGAATACCGTTAAATTTTCATCCGCACCTGCCGGGGTTACCACTCTGAATGCCTGTGACTACCTCAGCCGGGAGTTCAGCTCACGGCGGCAGTTTTTTGACGACGCACCAACGGAAATTATCAGTCGGTCATGGAAACGGCTGGTGATTAACAAGGAAAAACATATCACCCGCAGGGGATACACGCTCTGCTTTCTCAGTAAACTGCAGGATAGTCTGAGGCGGAGGGATGTCTACGTTACCGGCAGTAACCGGTGGGGAGATCCTCGTGCAAGATTACTACAGGGTGCTGACTGGCAGGCAAACCGGATTAAGGTTTATCGTTCTTTGGGGCACCCGACAGACCCGCAGGAAGCAATAAAATCTCTGGGTCATCAGCTTGATAGTCGTTACAGACAGGTTGCTGCACGTCTTTGCGAAAATGAGGCTGTCGAACTCGATGTTTCTGGCCCGAAGCCCCGGTTGACAATTTCTCCCCTCGCCAGTCTTGATGAGCCGGACAGTCTGAAACGACTGAGCAAAATGATCAGTGATCTACTCCCTCCGGTGGATTTAACGGAGTTGCTGCTCGAAATTAACGCCCATACCGGATTTGCTGATGAGTTTTTCCATGCTAGTGAAGCCAGTGCCAGAGTTGATGATCTGCCCGTCAGCATCAGCGCCGTGCTGATGGCTGAAGCCTGCAATATCGGTCTGGAACCACTGATCAGATCAAATGTTCCTGCACTGACCCGACACCGGCTGAACTGGACAAAAGCGAACTATCTGCGGGCTGAAACTATCACCAGCGCTAATGCCAGACTGGTTGATTTTCAGGCAACGCTGCCACTGGCACAGATATGGGGTGGAGGAGAAGTGGCATCTGCAGATGGAATGCGCTTTGTTACGCCAGTCAGAACAATCAATGCCGGACCGAACCGCAAATACTTTGGTAATAACAGAGGGATCACCTGGTACAACTTTGTGTCCGATCAGTATTCCGGCTTTCATGGCATCGTTATACCGGGGACGCTGAGGGACTCTATCTTTGTGCTGGAAGGTCTTCTGGAACAGGAGACCGGGCTGAATCCAACCGAAATTATGACCGATACAGCAGGTGCCAGCGAACTTGTCTTTGGCCTTTTCTGGCTGCTGGGATACCAGTTTTCTCCACGCCTGGCTGATGCCGGTGCTTCGGTTTTCTGGCGAATGGACCATGATGCCGACTATGGCGTGCTGAATGATATTGCCAGAGGGCAATCAGATCCCCGAAAAATAGGGCACTGTTGCAAATAGTCGGTGGTGATAAACTTATCATCCCCTTTTGCTGATGGAGCTGCACATGAACCCATTCA
>NZ_JAWOQQ010000033.1:0-8500 GCF_033337405.1 Vibrio sp. YT-16 | reverse complement strand
TTCAATGCTAAGAGACGGCGTCATGTGGGATAAGAATCTCGTTAAAAACTAGCTATTGACGCCATACTCGTTTGTTAGGTTAATTTCTCAACGCACGCTCATTTCTAACCTTAACTGTTTTCGTTAACCGGAGGAAAGAAGTCGCTGTAGTTTAATACCGTGAGTTGTTGAACTAAAAGACTAAAACCTAAAAGAAGAAACAACGTTGAGATCAGGCTAATTACTATAGTCCCTTTCAAAGAGCCTCTAGGCTGTTGAAAAAGTTTCCTTTCCATTATTTTTGTATTCACCCAAAACAAGTAAATAGCCAAGCAACTAAACAGTATTCCGAGTGTATCTATAAATAAATTTCCAGCAGGACGGATTACAGTCCAAACACCAACATAGAGAATTACTCCGCAATATATGTAGTTTCGAATTCCGTCAAACAATGATTTAACTTTATCATCATCTTCATACCATTTATTCAATTATTATCTCCATTAACCTAACGCCCTGTTAAGGTGTGAGCAACGCAATACCGATGCTTCCGCATACCACCTTAAACACCAAACACAACGCATAGCAAAAATGCCACGCGTTGCGAATCACTCTTAAACAGTTTGTTAGCCGCTCATTCCCAAAGGTTACTGCTTACTCAACAAGAACTTACGCAAATCTCTCTCTGCACGCATAACAAATAGAATAAACACTTTGTCACCTTCTTGTTTATAGAAAACGCGACATGGATTAACGACAACTTCACGATAACTTAAATGTTCTAGTTCAGGTGGAATACGACCTGACTCCGGGAAAGTTTGTAGGCGTTCGACTTTGGAGAAGATCGTTTGTACTAACTGCTTTGCAGCTACGATATTTTCAAGTGCGATATATTCAGCGATATCATTGAGGTCAGATAACGCTGGTTCAGTCCAGGTTACTTCAGCCATTTTGACATTTTGTCCTTGGCTTCATCGTGACTTACCACTTTACCGTCAGCTAGCGCACGCTCACCTCTTGCAATACCCTCAAGAATAGCTAAACGATTTTGCATAAATTCATAGTCATCAACATCAACGAGATACGCAGATGGCTTACCATGCTCAGTAATTAACACGGGTTCTTTAGTGTCATGGAGATCGGCGAGGATCTTAGTTGCTTGACGTTTAAGTGATGTAACTAGTTCTACTTTCATGAGAGCTGCTCCAAAGGAATACTAAAGTGATACTATTCTATCACTTTGAGTATAGCAAGCTCCATGACGGCTAACGCCCAATTAAGGTGTGAGGCACGCAATACCGATGCTTCCGCATACCACCTTAACCACTAAAACCAACGCATACCAAAAATGCCACGCGTGCCGAATCACTCTTAAATTGTTTGTTATAAAGCGGACTCTACATTAAACGCCTTTTCTAACCACACCGAGCTTATGTACTGCCCGTGTTTCTTCGCATACTCATTGAAAACTCCGACTTCTCTGAAACCAAACCGTTTATGTAATGCAACTGATGCGTCGTTTGGTAATGCAACACCCGACAATACACGGTGGACGCCGTAAGCACGAATAGATGAGAACAACTGAGTATATAGTTTAGAACCTAAACCTTTCCCTTTAGCTTCTTGTGCCAGATACACGGTCACTTCTACAGTATCGTCAAAAGCTGAAATTGCTCTGTACTGTTGGGAACATGCAAAACCTAGCAATTCGCCGTTTTCTATAGCGACATATAGTTGATATTTGGTGTTGCTAGAGAACTGAGAAAACCATTTCTGACGATTTTCCAGAGTAAATGGAACTTCCTCAAAGCGTGCATTGGTGTGTTCAATATAAAAATTAAAGATGTCTGTAATACCAGTAACATCTTCAAGTTTACCTGTTCGAATTTCCACGAAATGTCCTTTTTCTTCGAGCTTTATAACGCCCTGCTAAGGGGTGAGCAACGCAATACCGAAGCCGCCGCATACCACCTTAATCACTTAAACCAACGCATAGTAAAAATGCCACGCGTTGCGAATCCCTCTTGAGCAGTTTGTTAGTCGCGAGGCACCGAGCGACAATTTTAAGCCGAACTAAACTTTGCGAACAACAAACTTTATGTGCTTTGATGCATTTAAGTCAGGCGTATTCTCAAAGCGGCTAGTCAATGAAACCACTTGGAACAAACAACGCCGAAGAAAACGGACTGACAACACCAAAAAGCGCTTTTGGAAAGCCAATCTCACAGTGCGGACTTTCAACAAAGTCACTGAAACCACGTGGAACTTACCACACCAGAGAAAAAGTCACTTCAGCGAGTAAATCGGCTTTTGTACCAACAAACTCACCGAGCGGAGTTGCAACCAAAAACAGACTCTCGATTGCCCTGCTCTGTCAGCACCAAAGAACAAAACGACCGCTAGGACAGTTACAAAACTTTGGACTTAAAACAGCTAAAACTAAGTTCTGATGATCGACGATTAATCGGTGTAACAGGTAAACAGCTGCTAAATTTTCAGCTCAGAAACATGATTTTGATTGCTAGCTTTTTCTGGCGACTAACGCCAAATTAAGGTGTGAACAACGCTAACCACCCGACCTAAAGCATTGTGCCATAGACACTAAACTGGCTTGAAGTGAAAGCGCCAAGCGTTGTGAATCACTCTTAAATTTATTGTTAGTTTTCCGGTTCAGCAAACTTCAAGATATCCTTGTAATTATTTACAACAATGTCGATAGAGTTATCGTCGTGGTAAACTCGATAAAGCTTCCCACTTTCACCGTCATTAACATTAATAAAGTATGGGTCACCAGAACCACACAAACAGCAAGCGACAGCTATGTACCCAGATTTAACGACGTTAATACCCGGATAATAATTGCTAGTTTCATCGTCAATATCCGAGCACGTAAAGACCTTAAAATCTGCACCTAACCCAGACAAATCGAAATCATCTGGGATCTCAAATGACTTATTACTCAAGTTGTTATCGGATATAAAATCTAACCAATAATCTGGAATATTTATCACTGCAAACTCCAAAAGAAAACTAACGCCCAATTAAGGTGTGAAGCACGCAATACCTATGCTGCTGCATGGTACTTCAACACAGAAACCACCGCATACCAAAAATGCCACGCGTGCTGAATCACTCTTAAATTGTTTGTTATGGCGCTACACTCAACGTTAGCTCTTGTATGTCAATTTGGTCTACTTCCCTGCCCAATATCCGCTTGTACTCGACTAAACGATGAACTGGGATAACTGGCAACTCGATACCTTGATAATCTTTAATAACTGATTCTGAAAAGTAGATTTCAAGCTGGTGCCAAGAGCCATCTTGACGTGATTGTATCTTAGTATGTTCAGACAAACCGATTTCAATTTTTTGATTTTGGTAAACCAATTGGAAATACTCTAGATCCCAACCATATTCGGCATAATGAGTTAACGGTTTGGATATGTATTTTGCTACATGCGATAGCACTTTGTCTGCGTCTGAGTTTCGAATATAAAGATCTATATCTGCGATTTCCCGACTTCCACCATGAATAGTTGCCGCTAATCCACCTACTATTTGATACTCTACAACCTCTGCATCCAAGATCTCTTTGAGCCACTGTAAAGCTACTTTAACTTTATCACTCATCTAGTTCCCTTAGCTGAATTTGCCCTGCGCCATAACGCCCTGTTAAGGTGTGAGCAACGCAACACCGATGCTTCCGCATACCACCTTAACCACAAAACCTAACGCATAGTAAAAATGCCACGCGTTGCGAATCACTCTTAAACAGTTTGTTAGGGCAATTTGAACCCCTTGCGCTTTTGAGATATTTTTTTCGAAAGCTCTAAGATGCCTATTTTGTCTCGCAAAGCATCAATTACAATACAAGCTGTAATTGCTCCTAAATAAACTCCAGAAACGATGCCTGTGATTAAAGGTGATAAGTTGAATATTTCTTCGGAACCCAATGCTTTAACATATGCCAAGTAGAGCATGATGATAGCTGGAACAATGCCGAGTTTATCAACAATTCCAACAAGGAAACCTACCCTCGATTCTAAATACCTGATGCGATCCTCAAAGAGGACCTTAACGCAGTCTATGCTGTCATCACCAAAGGTTGAAATTTCTTCCGCGACTATATAGTCCGACCGATATCTTTCATTTATATCTTTTAAAGTTTCTTTTGTTGCACCCACAAAGAAGCGAACTGTAGAAATGAATGAGGACAATGAATACAGTACAAGAAATGCAAAAAAAGCAAATAACGATATGTAAGAAGTGGTAGCGTCACCTAATAGAGCTGCAATCAAAGCAATAGCTAAAGATACAACGCCCGCCAGAAATGAGAGTGCTTCCATTTTATTAGCAATAAAAAAGTTCTTAACATCGTTTAGTGCACTCTCTTTCGATATAAAGCATTCAATGATCGCACCAATATCATCACTGTTCAAAATATACTCCTATTGCCCTAACGCCCAATTAAGGTGTGAGCCACGCTACCACTGCACTCAAATTGGACACCGTAAACACCAAACTTAACCCAAACCAAAAATGCCAAGCGTGGGGAATCACTCTTAAATTGTTTGTTAAGTGTTTTGTACCCATGTTCTTGATTTAGTTACTTCCCATTCGGTCTTAAGAATGTTCTGCAGTTCAGTCAATATTGCATCAATCGACTCATCTGTAACTTGTGAAGGATTATTGTATAACGCTAATCGCATTTGATTTAGCAATATCAAGAGATTCTCAGTCTGGGAGTCGCTTGGTTTAAACAATAATACTATTTTCGAATACAGTTGATAAAACTCTGCTCGGGATTCTATATATTTTGACTCATACTTATCGCACGCATCTAGATGATTCTGATTGCCTGATGGTGTACCAGACATATGTACGGAATGTTCAAACTCACGTTGCTTTAACGTGTAATACACTTTGCATTGATGGAGTACTTTAGATAGTTCAGAACTGGTGCCTCTAACTTCTTGAATCCACTGATGACGGAACTCTGATATTTTGTTTTGATGTTCAGCGTCTTTAGCTTCATTTGCCAATATGGTTTGCTTCTCTAAAGTAGCTTGAGATAGCCTATTTTGAGATTCAACAGATTTTCTATTGCTGCGGTATGTCACTGTCGCAGCACAAACTACAACGCAAATGGTTACCAAAAATGGAATATTAGAAAACATAATATCCATAAAGTCTTTTGACGACTGCACTAACTCAATTGGTATAGTACTTTCGGCTTTAATCAGTACATCAGAATCTATTTTTGCCACTATATTCTCCTAAACACTTAACGCCTTGCTAAGGTGTGAGTAACGCAATACAAAAGCTACCGCACAGCGCCTTAATCACATGAGCCACCGTATAGTAAAAATGCCACGCGTTACGAATCACTCTTAAGCAATTTGTTAGTACATACGCTACTTCTATTTATGCGCTCCAAGATATTGAAAAGTGGCATGATATGAAAGGCTTTGAACACTGAAGTGAGACGGGCAGCTACAAAACTTTACCGCCATTGAGAAACGAAAGTTGGCTAGAAGAAAAACGCACGGAACTGCTCTACTTTCATTGGCTTCAAATTAGAAAAGGATTCGCTCCTCGCACTCAAACGACAGCCCCAAGGAAAGACAAAGTTCACTTGGAAAACACAGCAAAAACGAAGAAGCGCCAACGAAATAGGCTAAAAGTTAGAAACCGTAAACGGTGAAATCAAAGCGAACACTCCACATATAGTGCCACCGGAAAGAACGTGAAATGCACTAACTGAAAGGTGTAGAGACGAGCGCCAAAACAGATAAACACCAAAACTTATGACCTTTGATGTCAAACCCGTACTAACGCCCTGTTAAGGTGTGAGCAACGCTATACTAAAGCCGCCGCATACCACCTTAAACACAAAACGCAACGCATAGTAAAAATGCCATGCGTTGCGAATCACTCTTAAACAGTTTGTTATAACTCTGATTTTGCCTTAGTCAATAGCTTATGAACGTCTTCTGAGTTCGCGAAGTCTAAACAATATGCCAATTCTATTGCACTACCACTTTTTGATTTATAAGAGTCAATATTCTCATTGCTCAATAATTCACTGAGCTCAAAAAATGCATCCAAAGGCAAATTAGAAAACTCTCTGTAGCCTTGCATTGCCGTTACCGCATCTTTGGCCACATCGGAGCCCTTGTAATAAGTCGCAATACAAGAAGAAAGCGCATATTTTTTAAACAACTGCTCATCACTTTGAGTGCTCAATGGACTTGCGCTTAATCCCACGCTAAAAGTTGCAACAAATATAGTGCTGACTAATCTTCTAGTTTCCATAAGTACGCCTTCTTTGCTTGTGGGAAGTAACAACTATCCGTACATCTTGAGCCAGTCCAAATACTTGCATGCCCTGATGCATCTAGCCAAGTATCCACATCAACGACCAATATACCTTTGTAGTCAGCCAACTTATTCGCGTTAGGATTTTCAATTACAACCTCAGGATCACCAAACTTTTGATGCAAGAAGCTGATCAAATCCCTGACTCTGTAGATATACCAATTTCCCTGTCCACCAGATACAGTTTTATTTTTAATGTAAGGAACCTTAAAACCAGCATAATTAAGTGCATATGACATCCGAATTGCACATGCATTTTCAAAACGGCCCTGCTCTGGTGTTAGCACATTGATATTGTGATTCACTTTACCACCAATTATTGTACCAACGTCCGATACACCTCGGTTAACCTTTGCAAAAGCCACTTTCATTTTTAGTAAGCTAGGACGTGCTGCCATTTAAAAACCTCCCCATCAATTGTTTGAACGAAAAGGTCTCACAAAATAAGCAACCATACTAACAACAAGTTAATTGTTCTTGAGGCTCTTCAAGATCAAAGGTGTAACAATGAAACTGACAAAAGAGTTATAACGCCCTGTTAAGGTGTGAGCAACGCAATACCGAAGCTTCCGCATACCACCTTAATCACTTAAACCAACGCATGGTGAAAATGCCACGCGTTGCGAATCACTCTTAAACAGCTTGTTAAGCCCGTATTGAAAGCACGTGCATTTTTAGACTAGCAGCTATTTGAAGATTCGGTTCGATAGCCAAAGCTAAATCACAATCCAAAACAATCTTCTTAATCAGTTGGGCAAACTCATACTGATTTTGACAAAACCTCAGTAACTCATAATTTGCAGCAGCCCTGTTTTGATAAGGAAGAGCTTGTTTACTGTCCAACTCTAAAGCTAATGTAAAATCATGAACTGCATTGTCAAAACGTGCTTTTTTGACCAAAAGATCGTCTTGAATGTAACCAAGATAATTTAAAGCAATACCTTTATTAGCCAACACATTAAATTCAGGCTCGTAATTTACAGTTAGCAGTTCAAAGCCCTGAACTGCTCGCTCCAAATACTCTACAGCAGATATTTGGCATTTAGCTTCAGTTGCAATGCCTAACTCTTTGTAGCAACAGCTAAGAAGGTAGTTAGCTTGAAAATAGACTTTAGGATTAACTTTCACGCTGCTTGTAAAGGACTCAACCTTATCAATGCAACGTACATACTGTGACGATTTATAGAGTTCATAGGCAAAATCGATTAATGACTCTTCTTCATTTGTTGCATCGATTTTGACTGGTAATGTAAGACTGTATTTACTTAGCACTATACCAAACTGCTGAAGGTCTACCCCCGGCAACACCTCTACAGGTCGAATTGTTAAAGGTAAATAGATTAAACCTAGTTTTGCCTCATAGAAGAAGAACCCAAACCCATTTTCATCACCAGTCCAAGCGTATGAATAGGTGTCATTTGCGGCATTTGATACAAACGGAATCTGGACTGGTGTTGTTGACAGTTGAATACGACCTTTAAACTGAGAAAAATAGTGTTTTTTTACATACCTAAATTTACCAACATCAGAGATTGCTGAAATACAAAAACCACCAACACTTTCTACATTTGCTTCCGAAATTACGACATCCATAGCTCTTTCAAGATCACCGAGCCCAGAAGTGTGTTGAATATTACGAGTTAAAAGCTGATATCCATCAAAGTCACCAATATATGCAAAGTCTGGTTGCGACACCTGACCGCATGAAATCCTATATATTAAGTTATCAACTGCATGACACACTATGTAGTCTGTGTTTTTTGATAAGCTACTTTGAGTCAAAGTATGAACTACTTTATCTAGTTCAAAGGTTTGAACGTCTATTTTATCGAACGCATCTTGTGCTTCGACGCTACAACCTGCAAACGCAATTGCAACTCTCCGACTATCGACTAAAAATAACTTCAATCCACCGTTTTTTTGATAATCAGAGTGTGCTGGTAATTCTCGACTCTCTTGATAGTTTAATCTTGTATCGCTAACGATGCAGACGTTGCCTGTTTCATCTTTCTTAGCAAATATTAGACTCATTCAAAATACCTTACTTGAATGGATGGATAAGGGCTTAACGCCCTGCTAAGGGGTGAGCAACGCAATACAAAAGCCGCCGCATACCACCTTAAGCACTAAAATCAACGCATAG
>NZ_JAWOQQ010000032.1:0-8675 GCF_033337405.1 Vibrio sp. YT-16 | reverse complement strand
TTCAATGCTAAGAGACGGCGTCATGTGGGATAAGAATCTCGTTAAAAACTAGCTATTGACGCCATACTCGTTTGTTAAGTTTCTGTTTGCTGCACAAACTCATTGTAGAATTTCATTGCATCCTCTTCAGAGCCCAAAGCGGTGCTGATAAGCATTTGCAAGCTCCACAAACGTCCTGGAACGACTTCATCTAAGTCTAAGTCAGCAGGATAACTCTCAGGGTCGATGGCCATTTCTAGGTTTACAAACCACCAAATTTCTATCTTCCGCAATAAGCCCACCATATCATCAAAGCTTTTTGCCACATCAAAGTCGCAGCCTTGGGAAGCGAACTTAAATAGTTCATGCGTCAGTTCATTACGATGACGTTTAATACGCTCATATACTTCAATATCAGCGTCATCAATAGCGTCATGTTGCTTTAACCATAAAAGTGAAGCATAAGTTCGACTACGGTTTAGCTTTAAAACTTTGAGCTTATAATCATCGCTAACAAGTGGGCCGTTTTCATCAAAGCCATTTGTAAAGAACTCTCTAATTTTATCTTCGATACTACTTTTTAGCATCTCGAATGCCATCGAGTGTACAGAAGCCGTGATTATATTGTTCTTGAGCGACACTGGATTGAGGAATCTTTCCCATGACGCTTTTACTTCTTTATCCATTCCACCTGAACTCCAATGAAACTTAACGCCCTGTTAAGGGGTGAGCAACGCAATACCGAAGTCGCCGCATACCGCCTTAAACACTAAAACCAACGCATAGTAAAAATGCCACGCGTTGCGAATCCCTCTTGAACAGATTGTTATGCGACTGGTGATGATAGCTTTGAATTTGCCATTCTTACGATCTGGCGGACAGGCTGCAAATGAATTTCAGCAATAATTGCGGATACAAAACCCATTATCACTACGGGAATGCCAACCGAAAAACTAAACCACATTGCGCCACTTAACTCTGGCTGTCCCCACTGACTAAAAAGCGACGATAGAATTGAAAAAAGTGCCAGCGTCAAAGCGATAAGCTGAGTCCAAGTATGAGTAGACACCACAAAAGTATTTGAATAGGCACTTTTCCGAATAATCGCCTTACCCGTTAATGCCCCCATTTTCACTCGAATACTTGAATTGCTACCAGAGACTTCATAGCCCTGAGCAACTAACTGATCAATTATTTCTTCCACTCGAAACTCCTATTTCTGGGTCGCATAACGCCGCATTAAGGTGTGAGCAACGCTACCACAAAACCTAACCATTCCACCTTAAACACAAAACCCAACGATGGAATGAGAAATGCCAAGCGTTGGGAATCACTCTTAAATGCTTTGTTATGAGTATGTTTGCTCAGTGCTTACTCGTCCTTATACACCACCCACTGCCCCTGCCCGTGATAATAGTATTCCTTTGTGTCTATCCAATGCTCCACATTCTTTTTCGCTTTATCACAATCAATAAAGGGATTGGATTTTGCTGGGGGTAAATCACCAGTCACAGACTTTAAAGCCCAAGCAGTTTGGGGAGCAACTTCAGATAGCTCTTTAAACCTTGTCGCCAAATCTGACAAGTGCTCATAGTCAGGATCACATTTTAATAGGACGCCATAGTGTACGGCAACAAATCTAGTTTTTTCACGGTCTTCCATTGAATCAGTAGCCATAGAAAGTACTCCCAATTCTTGATTTAAAGTACAACCACTTAAAGCTATTCCTGCTAATAGAATTAATTTTTTCATGTTTAGTGCCATTCTCAATTAATTGCACCATTATACAGAACGCCGTTCAATTGTCATTATGGAATATGCCAGATACTCATAACGCCGCATTAAGGTGTGAACAACGCGACCACGAAACCCAACCATAGCACCGTAAACACTGAACTCAACGATAGAATGAAAAATGCCAAGCGTTGAGAATCACTCTTAAATGCTTTGTTATGTTTACTTACAGCATACTATTTTATCCAGCGTTCCATTCTTACTTGGGTGCTTTTCTGCACCTTTAAACATAAATCCAATAGGGCAAAAGAGTTTCTCACCATCAATTTTTGCATCTATTACTTTACACAAAGTAGAAGGTGATACATTGAATACTTTATTCTCCAAATCAACGACTTTTTGTTCAAGTACTCTGAGTTTACCCTCGACAGTCGCCACTGGAACAGTTTTAATAGTTTCGTTAATTTCTTTTAGGTTTAAATTAATAGTTGACAATTCAGACAAATAGTTTTTATTAAGATTTTCCACTTCACTCTTGTTTGTAAAAAAAATTGACGCTATCAAAAACGTTATAACTCCGGAAAAACTAATAATTGCCTGTAAATTAAACTTATTTGTTGCAGTTTTAATAGTCCATGAACTATCAGCCAAAGCAGAAGCAGTTTCGGTAATTCCTTTTCCTCCAAAGAGGATACTAATAACGAAGCAGCAAAAAGCAATAATAGAGAGAACATTGTAAACACAAGTTGTTTCTCCACTGTCAGTAGCCACAAAAGCGTACGATGCACCTTGAACCGCCAACATTGATAAATTAGCAGTAATAATAAAACCACTTAAGTTGGCCATTAACGCAGACGCCGCTCTGGTGTCATCATTTAGTGCCATATACTACCCCCCCCAAAGCTGAATTTGACTTAAGTTAAGTTTATCGTACATTCTTCCAACAGCTTTAATGACATCTCCTCCAGTTAGCGTAAGTTTATTGCCTGGACGACTAAAATCATTCGTATTGGGAATTTTCCTTAACTGATTTTTCTCTTCCGATATTTTTATGGCTTCGTTGAGTATTGACTTCGTATCTATATGTAATTTTTGCATAATCTTTTTATCAACTTGACTTTCAAGAGCTAAAGGAAGTGCCACCAGTTGATGTAAGTTAATAATCAAAAAATGAACAGCATCAGGTCTAACTTCATATCCCGACTTTCTATAGTGGTTAACCAAACCGTGAACGGTAACAGATATACCTTTCTTAGTTTCAATGTATGTTTTTTTTTGAAATGGAGTTGAATCTCTGGCATCATCATAAGATTCAATTATATGTTCATATACATTATTAAACTCACTTCTCATTTATAAACTCCTTTAAAAATCATTACCTTTTTCGTACCAAGGTTAAAAATAAACATAACGCCTTGCTAAGGTGAGAGTAACGCAATACAAAAGCTACCGCACAGCGCCTTAAACACCATAAGCCACCGCAAAGTAAAAATGCCACGCGTTACGAATCACTCTTAAGCAATTTGTTAGTACATGCGCTACTTCTATTTATGCGCTCCAAGATATTGAAAAGTGGCATGATATGAAAGGCTTTAAACACTGAAGTGAGACGGGCAGCTACAAAACTTTACCCCAATTGAAAGACAAAAGTTGGCTAGAAGAAAAACGCACTGAGCTGCCCTACTTTCACTGGCTTTAAATTAAAAAAGGATTCTTTCCTCGTACTTCAACAGCCACACCAAAAGTAATAAAGGTTCTCTCAAAAAACACCACAAAAATGAAAAAGCGCCAAAGAAATAGGCTAAGAGTTAGAAGCCGTAAACGGCGAAATCAAAGCGAACACTCCGCATATAGTGCCACCGGAAAGAACGTGAAAGGTACAAGCTGAAAGGTGTAAAGACGAGCGCCAAAACAGATAAACACCAAAACTTATGACCTTTGATGTCAAACCCGTACTAACGCCTTGTTAAGGTGTGAGGCACGCAATACCTAAGCTTCCGCATACCACCTTAAGCACTAAAGCTAACGCATAGTAAAAATGCCACGCGTGCCGAATCACTCTTGAACAATTTGTTATGTAGCCGAATTTCAGGTTAGTGCTTTCTGTCCAATTTGGATTTTGGGTGCAATACCAGCTTTGCGATACAAAGCTAGAGCAGATTCATTGAAAGAATATACTTCTAACCACAGCTCCTCTCCGCCGTTAGAAATAGTCCTTTCCTCAAATGCCTCTATGAGCGCCAGTCCAACACCCTGACTTCTAAAGCATGAATCCACAACAATCTGTTCAACGCTTGCGATCTTTCGTTGTTTGAGCGTCCAAGACTTACGAACCCATAGCTCACCAAAAACAAAACCTACTAACTGCCCTTTGCTTTCGGCTACCAGAAAAATCGAGCTTTCACTTTTGATTATCTTGTGTAGGTCTATTTTTTGTTCAATTTCTTCCGGTGACAAAAAGTCATCAGGTAAATTTGCTTGATGATACTCATTAAGCTGAAACTGTAGTTTCTTGATAACACTGATATCTTCAATGCGAGCTTGGCGAATATTTAACATATATAAATCCTTTTAACTTACCGTCCTCTCGCGGCTACATAACGCCCTGTTAAGGTGTGAGCAACGCAATGCCGAGGCTCCCGCATACCACCTTAAACACTAAACGCAACGCATTGTAAAAATGCCACGCGTTGCGAATCACTCTTAAACAGTTTGTTAACTAACTACGATTTGTAAATATCTAAAAAGCTATAGCTCGGCTCGGGCATATTACGGGTATAGAAGGCTTCTGGAACATAATCCGTTTCAAACCCCAAGCAAAACCCGTATTTCTGGTAAGCAAGCTTTGCAAGTGCCAATAAAGGCACAGAAAAATAGCCAGTTAACTCTTCCTTTAATTTTTTTTGACTCCAATACTTGTGGTGCCCTTTGACCGCTTCATACATTACTTCTTGATATTCCGCTTCACCACAACCTGATTTATTTAGGACTTTTATCATCACATTAATCGTTGGTAAATTGATAAGGTTTGCGTGTTCAAAGGCTAAACCCTCAAGATACTCAGGAGTACTTACATCAATAAACTTCTGAATTAACGACTTAACGTCGCCAGATTTTATTCCAAGCATGGCCATCTGGAGTTCAAAGAAGGTATGAGACCGAACATTAGACCACTCAGTGCTTGGGTGATCGGCTGAGTTGGCAAGGTATTCTATATCGCTCACTTGCTCACAGAATAAAGATAGCCAAGCTGAATCTATCAGATGTGCCCCACTGATGGCGATGTGTTGAACTGTCTTCGCTCCTAAAGTCACCTCTGCTTTAGGGAGTACCACAGAAATCGTCTCTTCATCACTGAATAGCTGTGACTGTACTAATTTAATATCAAAGTACTGATGCATATCCATCGCTCTAAGACTGGATTCTATGTCACCAACCTTATGGTATAGACAACTTGTTAGAGAAAGACCTGCAAGGCTCACATCATATAAATCGACTTTGCCACTTTTATAGTAAAAATCAAAGTCATCAAGCAGTCGATTACATTTCATCCCATATGGGTTAGAAAGTCTCTTTAGGTAGTCTGCATGACATGGTATTGGTTTAAAGTGTTCTTTTGATGTCATATAAACATTTCTCTTTAATTTATTAACTGGATCGAAGGAGTTAGTTAACGCCCTGTTAAGGGGTGAGCAACGCGATACCGGAGCCGCCGCATACCACCTTAAGCACTAAATTCAACGCATAGTGAAAATGCCACGCGTTGTGAATCCCTCTTGAACAGTTTGTTATACGATGCCTCACAGCAAGCGCTGAAACTGACCGTTTTTAGCTTTGAAACCTAGCTTATTAAACAAAGCTTGAGACCGAAAGTTACCCTCATCAATATCTGCATACAGTCTTTCAATGCCCAAAGATTTAGCATGAGAAAATAATAAACTAAGAGCTTCCGACATATACCCTTGTCGCCAGTACGATGAATTTAGTAAGCATCCGACCTCACAGGAATCACTGTTATCACTAAAACTATGTAAGCCGCAGGTTCCAATAACTTTGTTTGTCGCTTGATCCATAATCGCCCATTCCAACGATTCACCTGATTTCTCCAGCCGGACGACACTTTCTAGCATCTGAACTATCATATCTTTCGATGTAAAAACTGGGTCTGAGGCAAATTCCATTGTTTGAATATCACCATAAATTTCAAACAAATCATCAGAATCATTCGTTTGAATTGACCTCAAAACAATTCTACCTCCGTGTAAATCAGGCTTCATTTCTCTCCTTAATCGTATAACGCCCTGCTAAGGGGTGAGCAACGCAATACCGAAGCCGCCGCATACCACCTTAATCACTAAATTCAACGCATAGTAAAAATGCCACGCGTTGCGAATCCCTCTTGAGCAGTTTGTTAGTTTGCAAACCCAAAGCGTTGATTTTACGTTATTTTAAATTTTGAAAACAATAAACTCTATGTATTTTGATGCACTTAAGTCAGGCGTAGTCTCAAAGCGGCTACTCAATGAAACCACGTGGAACAAACAACACCGTTGAAAACGAACTAACAACACCAAAAAGTGCTTTTGGAAAACCAATCTCACAATGCGGACTTTCAACAAAGTCACTGAAACCACGTGATCTTTCCACATCAGAGAAAGCGCCATTTCAGCGAGTAAATCGGCTTTTGTACCAACAAACTCAAGGGGCAGAGTTTCAGTAAAAAAGTTCAACGCAGTTAACCCAAAAGTCGCCGCACCAAAGAACATATCAACCGTTGAAGGGTTGCCTAATTTTGACTTTTACCACGTAAATTAACACTGAAATTGAAAGCCGGTACGACAATTTAGACTTTGAGCTTTTACCACTAAATCTTGGGATATAGCCGCGTTTTTCCTCTTGCAAACTAACGCCCTGTTAAGGGGTGAGCAACGCAATACAAAAGCCGCCGCATACCACCCTAAACACTTAAACCAACGCATAGTGAAAATGCCACGCGTTGCGAATCCCTCTTAAACAGTTTGTTATGTGCGTATTCAAACCAAGTCAGTACCAACTTATTAGATAGTTTGTACGCTCCTTAGTCATTTCAATTTCACACTCCATGCGTGCTTCGTTTCGCTGACTCCCCCCACTCTGGAGTACGTAGAATGCATCACAATTGGACTTTTTGAACTGTAGCCAACTTCGCTGGCTACTAAGCAAGCTCTGCTTAAGTTCAGCAGAATCCACAAGGGTTCTATCAGACAGTTCTCCTGAATTGATCCGATTCATTATGTTTTTATAAACATCATTCAACTCGTTATCTGCCAACTCAAAGTTCGCCTGAAGCTCGCATAAAGAGCCAAACAATTGACAATCTTCGACGTTACTCTCCGCAGAAAGTGAGAACGATGAGCAACAAAGAATCAAAACCAAAAATTTACGCACTTTACTTACTCCTACTCATTAGCACATAACGCCCTGTTAAGGGGTGAGCAACGCAATACAAAAGTCGCCGCATACCACCTTAAACACTAAAACCAACGCATAGTGAAAATGCCACGCGTTGCGAATCCCTCTTGAACAGTTTGTTATGTGTGTTATTTTCGCTTGCCATTCCGGTCTTTGGTAACGCGAATGCTAAAGGCTTTTAGTTTATCAGACTCTACTACCTGCATTATTGTAAGACGATCGGAGCTTGTATAATTCAGCTTTAAGCAAGCTTAAACTCTTTCACTTCAAGTTTTTCTACAACAAGAACAACTTCTCGATTCTCAGCATCCTTTACCACAGCTTCCTCTTCTGGGTCACTTGAGTCGAACCACTCAAGGTTTGAACCAAGCTCGTTAATATTATCAAGTACCCATACTTCCCCATCTTCCAGAAAAGTAACTGAAATTGGAAACTTGGGTTTATTCTCTAACTTCATGATGGAATTCCTCAACACACATAACGCCCTGTTAAGGTGTGAGCAACGCAATGCCGAAGCTGCCGCATACCACCTTAAACACTAAACTTAACGCATAGCAAAAATGCCACGCGTTGCGAATCACTCTTAAACAGTTTGTTAGTTTTATTGCTGGCGACTCAGTAACAAGCTTGCTCCAGACATAGCCAAAAAAGTTGCACAACCTCTATTGAAGCGCTTTGCCATTTTCGGCTTCGTAAACCACTGCCTTAAGTACATCCCAAAGACCGCATAAATCGATATTGCACCCATTTCTAAAATTAAGAACGTAGCCCCTAAAGCGAAGAACTGTTCATTTACACTCGCTGAAACATCGACGAACTGTGGTAGAAAGGCGGTAAAGACTAAGATAGCTTTTGGATTACCGGCGGCTAGTAAAAATTCTTGTTTAGCTAAACCTAATCGGTTGCGAGTATTTTCTAGTTCAGAAACAGGACTTGCTTCCGAACGCCAAAGATTCAAGGCAATCCACAACAAATAAGCCGCGCCCACAATTTTAATCGTTAGAAATAGAGTCTCAGAAGCATAGAGAATGACTGCTAAACCAGAAGCAGCCAAGGCAATCATTACAGCGAACGCAGCGATACGACCAAGTCCCACAATAAAAGCGGACTTGAAACCGTAACAACGAGCATTGTTCATGGACAATAGATTGTTTGGACCAGGAGTCATATTGAGCGCAAAACACGCAGGTATAAAGAACAATAACTTCCAGATTTCCACAATATTCCCTCCATAAAACTAACGCCTTGTTAAGGTGTGAGGCACGCAATACCGAAGGTTCCGCACAACACCTTAACCACTAAAGCTAACGCATAGTAAAAATGCCACGCGTGCCGAATCACTCTTGAACAATTTGTTATACGAATTTCTTCAGTGCCAACACTTGCTGTTCAAATAACTCACAATCTGACTTTGAGTATGACTTAGCGACATTAACCCATTGAACGCCCGTTTCATCTATGTGGCGAAACTCGACTTGAAGTGCATATTTAGAACAACGAAAAAGAGCAAA
>NZ_JAWOQQ010000031.1:0-12623 GCF_033337405.1 Vibrio sp. YT-16 | reverse complement strand
TTCAGGTAAAGGCAGAGGGTCTGGATATCCCTGTCATTCATGACCTTCAATGCCTGTTGTCTGACTACTGAGAAGGGTTGATTATCATCAATGTTCTCATCCACAAACAGATGCAGTAACTCTGCCGCTTTCGTGACATTGTCCGCGGCTGACTGCCAGGACAGGAACACTGCTTGTTGTGCAAAGGTGTTGGCAGCTTCTTGTTGCTTGCGGATATGGTAAATGAACCCATCAGTTAACCGTTCCAGTGCCAGTTGTATCCGCTCTGTCAGGTGACATAGCAACCATAGATGCTGCTGTGCGCGTTTGAATCGTTTGAGTTTACTACCGTAATAGTTGATGAGCTCACCGAAGTGTTGTCGATTTTTAAGAGACAGATTAAGCCCATCGATAACGCCATTGATTTGCGTGCGCCATGGCGCTAACTGATGATAAAGGGCAAGCTCTTTTTTAAGTTCAGGTACGGTCAGACTTTTTGCACCGCCTCTGAGCTGGTTCAGGCTTAGTCCGTCATCAATGGCTGTTATGCTGTCCAGAAAGACGTGAAGTTCAGGACTGGTGAGTTGATTAAGTTGGTGCGCCAGGTCTTTTCTGACCTGCTGCATCGCTCTGCTTATCAGTCTCTGGAGTACGGTGTACCTAGGGATAGCAATGCTGTGACTGGTTAGGAATTCAATAGCAGTATCAAAGAGGTAACGCGGCTCCAGCCAGGCATTGCCCACCTGAACAAGGTGGTCGAAAAGAGAATTGAAGTGCTGACTTTCGTCCCATTTGTGATAACCAGCAAGGTCTAATACTTTTGCGTAGAGTCGATCTTTTTGTTTTTGTGAGGGAGTGAATGGTCTGAGCCCCTTGCCGCCAAGCAGCTCTTTACTGATGAACATTAAATCCTTAGAAACCTGCGAGTAAGCGATATCTAGGATGACGGGCTTTGATTTGAAGTATCCCAAAATCGCGACAAAGTAACATCTATGAGCTCTGAGACGAATTGACCGAAAAACTGCCAATTCCGCATCGTTCAGAGAAAAGTACAGACATTGTTCTTCGATTGAAAAAATGGGTGGGGAATAAAGATCTGCCTGTTCTGCTCTCGTGAGAATAGTAATTTCGTTTTTGATGGCCATATCAGGGCTGTTCCGTATTAAATGTACGATATTTACCTAATTTGCCACACTTATAAGTAGTAACCCACCTCCGCAGCCATTTATTGGTGTGGTCTACAGAGGATTATGTCTTTTTAGAGGGGAAAATCCCTAGAACCCCAGAGTGGTCGAGGTAAAGTTGAAATACGCTCTAAGTGTAGACCGCAGAGAAGTGGAAACGTTAGATTCGGTACTAAGAAACTGCACAAGCACTGAAATGATCGTACATGAACCTGCTGAGGAAAGTATAAAAACCACGAGAAACGTTTCAAAGTCCGCCCCGTTACTTATGTATGACGAAGATAATAACGGTAGGATTACTTGCAAGGAAGCTATCAGAAATGGTATTGCACCAGTAAGAAGATCACATCCTGCATACTCTTATATGAACGATAGAGATGGTGATGGGGTTGTATGTGAATAAATCGACTCTATCTATACGATCACTGGACTTCCAAAAAGCGGGACTTCAGGTAGTAGAGATGACATTTTGCTTGATATGCTCATTAGCCCACCAGCGAATCGGTGGCTAAAACCTTTAAAAACTAACGAGGAACTGAGTATGGCAATCAAAACAAATATACTGGAGCTAAATGGACTAAATCCGGCTTATTTCACCAATACGGAATTACTCCCTCTCGACGATTATCTGACGGGTAGAGGAATTTATCTATTTCCACATATTGAGAAGAGATTTGGCAGTATTCCTTTAGAGCGCGTTGTTGGTCATAGCCAAGGCTATGATGCGATGAAGTGGGGGGACTGTTTAGGTGGGCGTCACTTAAAACGTATTGAGCGAGCCCTAATGGAACTCAAAGAAAATCCAAATTACTATTTAGATCATCATGTAAAACCAGGTATTTCTTTTACAAAAGTTGAGGATGCTTACTTCATTGAAGAGGGAAAACATAGGACCATAACTGCGCGGTTCCTCTATCACCACAACCAGGAAGTTTTTAGAAATACCTCCCCTCTTTCTAACGTAAACATTCACGAAAGGTTCATTGATCATGAGTATATGGGCTATGTATATGAGATCAACATGCTACAGAAAATATACCCGGAATTAGAGTTTGAAATGACTTATACCGACTCAAATAATGAGAGGTGCTTGGCAGTACACCCGACTAATTTTAATATGCCAAGTAGTTTCTTTACTCGGGGAGAAGTCGAAGACTGCATAAAGCATTTAAAGAGTCCGAATCTATTAAACAAACTACGTTCACACAGACTGTACCAGCATATTGGAACTTCACATTGCTTAAAGCATATGTTCGGGAACATAAAGTAATTTGGTTGAGTTTTGCGTGACGTTGTCACTTGTGTCGTGGTCTAGTTGTATAGATGGTTTACTAAGCCTAGGCTAGGTTAAATGAAAACCATTTGTTAACTAGGTCATGACGTAAGATATTACAGTGTAATGGGAATTACTACCTACCGAAGATGATGAATACTGTTCAAAAAAAACTTGTTTAACGAAGAAGGATAGCATGAACGATAATAAGCCGAGTAAAACTCAAACCTCATTTCTGAGACGTTTGTTAGTTGCATATCTAATTGATAGAGGTTTTAACACTGTCCCAGCAATAGTGGAAGCAACGAATATGCCTCGTAGAACGGCACAGGATACTATCAAAGCTATTCATGAATTGGAGATTAAAATTGAACACACTAAAGGTGGTGAGTTTAAGATAATAGATTGGGGTGCAGTAAATCGTGATTGGATAGAAATTAATCGACAGCACGTGTGTGATGTGCTAAATTATCCGAGTAAATTTGATGATTGAATTACCCCTTAAACGCGATACTTCAAAGAAGTCCCTTCACACTTTCTGATAGTGAGTAATGCCATGATAGGTTTGAGGAATATACATGCCTTGTATTATTGATATTAACCACGATGTGAGTAAGAACAAAGAAAGCCAATGGGTCTCACTATGTGGTAAACACCTTTGGTTTAGTAATGACCCCCACAAAAGTATAGAAAATGCAAAACTAAGCGGAAAACCTATTTGCAAGACCTGTCGTAAGATTGCAGGAATTCCCATGTCTTCGAGAAGAAAACCCGAGGTCGAAGCTCCCTTTAAAATTTACACCGTTGGAGCTGGGGAAATCAAAGAGCGTATCGCAATCAAAGAAACCGATACCGGCTTTCGCACTCAAGGTGGTGATCTACAGTATAAAAACCAGAGACTTGATGCAGGACTTTGGAAAAATATTGGAGGAGATGCTTCAAAGTTAGTGACAACTAGGGAGCTTGAACAAGCGCGAAGCCTAGCTAAACATCAAATAACTATGCTTAAAGAGTATGTATCTAAACTACCGGAATTGATCACTAGTTTGGAGACCAAACTCAGTAAATACGAAGATTAAATATCAATTAATTATACGGATAATTAGCTTAGAACATGAAATCCAATTTCGAGACAAACACTGGTCTTAGGTTTATCTCAAAAGCTGAGACTGCATTTAAGATTCACATCCATACACCCGAAGATAAAATTCTTCATAGATCGGTTGGTTATATCCGTATTGGAGAGAAGAAAGGTCTAAAGAAAGCTATTAGGTTAAGGAACGAAATCGGCATAAAGTTGTGGGGGAAAAAGCTTTGGAAAAGAGTCTTGAATGAGCCTGAACTGTTTACCCGATTACCCCATAGTCTAGAGCCGAAACTAATAGAAAAGAACGCACCTATCAAATCAGACCCTCGAAGAAAAAAACTCCATTATTTGGCCAAGTGGTATGTATATGGTGATGACGGATCATTATCGACAAAGACTACAGTTGTGTCCGTGGAGAAGTATGGAAAGTTAGGGGCGTATAATAAAGCTAAACGTAAACTTACCGAAGTTTATAAAAATGAAATTGAAATATTATCTTACATGGATAGATTTAGTATTACTCTAGCTAAGTGAATGAGAAAATTATTAAAATGAATACGAAAAAATTTGTCGTTTCTACAGAGACAAGCATTGATACAGCCTATCGGCATTTCTGTAAAGCCAAAACAGATGATAGCTTAGACATCATGTTTGAAGGTGCTGAAAAGCAATTGGCAAATTTAGATTGTACTGGAGAGGAGCGCAATCGAGTCTTTCATAACATTTACATTGCATATGGACGTCGACAAGAAGACATCGATGGCGAAAGTACAAGTACAGAATATAAGGCACTGAGAACAGTTGATAAGAGCCTAGCTAATAACAAAAATCTAAGTACAGAAGAGCTACTGGGTGAGGCGCTAAGAGCAATGGAAAATAAGTAATGATCAAAATAGGATTCCCTGTACGCACTTCATTACACAAATTGACGAAACTCTTTACTCAGCTGTTTAACCGATTGTTTGTATACCTTTCAGTTAGCAATTTACCACAAGTAATCTTCATGGGGGCGGCCATATTTGCTCTGTTTAGTGCGGTTTTAAGCTTAACCGAATCGATTAACTATGTTCTTGCTGGGATGGCTAACTATGGCTTCATCGAATTGCTGAGGGTCTTAATCTACATTGCATTCGCTTTCTCTCTGGTAATGAAAATGTGGAAAATTAGTATTACTAGCTTTATCTTGATCATTCTCTTCGGACTAGCTATATCAACTGGCTTATCCAACGGCTGGGGAAGTACATCAATACAGTTAGGCTATGCTCTATCTTCCGGGTTTAAAGGTCTGGCATTGATCCTACTTGGAGGAATTGCTGGTGGTGTTTCAAGATGTCTGTATTGGATCTACAACCGTTGGCCAAAATGATAGTAACCTTAGTGTTGATTTAGAGTAGCTATGAACATAACAAATTGTTCAAGAGTGATTCGGCACGTGTGGCATTTTGACTATGCGTTGGTTTAGGTGATGAAGGTGGTATGCGGCGGCATCAGTATTGCGTTGCTCAAACCTTAATAGGGCGTTTATGCTTAGGAGCAGAAGTTGAGATATTTGGAAGAGTTCGAATTGGCGATTGAGCGCTCAAGGTACCTTAAATTGTCTGATACACGCTTTAAGGCTTTAGATGCGAAATTTTGTAGTGATGAAAACCTTCAAAATTGCTTGGATTTTCTAAATTATCTATATAACCCACTAAAAGACACCGATCTCGTAGGACAGTGTCTAAATATTCATTCTCAACTAATGAAAGCGGTAGAACATTTTTACGGAGCGCCACCAATATTCACTATTGGATCTATTACATTTGATGGAAATAAATATTTTGAGTTAACTGAGGATGATATCAAGTCATCAATTTTAGACTGTTCACCTACCAATATGGCCAATATTCACGCATGGTTGACGTTGCCTTCTATGGAGATACTAGATTTTACGTTTATTTCAACTTACGAGAGTCAAGCTGGAGACAGTGGCTTTCCAAAAGTTGTCAGTCAGTTTGCTGAAAGTCTAAAACCGCACTTTCATTATCACCCAGTGTTGACAGGAGAAGAGAGTCTTTCAAAGTTAGGTTTATCGTCCAGTGGCTAGCACTTGTTCTGAGCTATTGCAATAGCTACCAGCTCGTCACCTCGCTTGCCAGCAGGGATAATAAGTATCAAATGCAACTGGCAGGTAGTTCGATTCCTGTCTTATAGTCACTTAAAGTCCTGGCAATCAGTTCCGACGTTTTATTTACCAGATTAGCTTTATTTTAACTCTACTGTGAGAGAGTAATAAAGTCTCATGCTAAAATAGCCGCGATCGCAATCGATACGCTGCCATTCCTAAATCGAAAATGCCCCGAAGTTTGCCAGACTCTGATTTGGGACACACTTCTTTTGTCATCATTTGACCTATTTTTCCTAATAACAGAATATTTAGTTTGATATAGACTGTTATAGCTTTGGCAGAAATGAGGAAGATATGAACACTAAGGAAACCGAAGAGCTTCAAAGGAATATGGATATTTTTTCAACGCCATTAGATGTTGAAAAGTACATAGATGAAGGGCTAATTAGCCGCTACAAGAATACCAAAACTCAGTTTGTAATCCATTGTTCTAAAGATGAGTTACCTGAAGAAGTCAGTGTACGGGCAAATAAAATAGAAGTCTTAACAAATAAAGATGGTTCCAACGCTCTAGTTTTGGGGCTTGACTTAAAAGTCAGAAAATAGTGCGTGTTGAAAACAGCTATTTTGTAGACAAAATGGGGTTTAAATGTGGTCTGATAAAGAGTCCTCACTAGACTTTTTAAATTTTAGTGAAACTGCCGAATCGATTAAGGATCTAATCACCGAAAAGGAATTGATGCCAATATCTGTTGGCGTTTTTGGGGATTGGGGGGCAGGAAAATCAACAATCTTAGAGCTAACCAAAAAATCAATATCTGAAGAGAAGCAAGACTACATTCAAGTCCATTTCGATGCATGGATGTATCAAGGCTATGACGATGCTAAAGCGGCTCTATTAGAGACAATTGCATCTACCTTGGTAAACCAAGCGAAAGACAACGCCAGCTTGAGCAAGAAGGCTAAAGAGTTTGCAGGACGTGTTGACATCATTAGATCTTTGGGATTATTGATGGATGGTGGTGCAGCTTTAGCTGGCGTTCCCACCATGGGTGGTTTTCAGAAGTTGATGGGGCTATTCAGTGGTGGAGAGGATCGCGAACTAGACTTTGGTGATGCCAAGGATGCAGTAGATGGTGCGAAGCAGATAGCTAAAGATAACAAAGAAATTTTAAAGCCTAAAAAGGCTTTTTCACCCCCAAAAGAAATTAAAGAGTTCCGCAATGCGTACTCAGACTTGTTGAGTGAATTTGATAAACCACTCATAGTCTATGTCGATAACTTGGACCGTTGCTCGCCATTTAATGCAATTTCGACGCTGGAAGCGATACGACTATTTTTGTTTTTACCAAATACAGCATTCGTGATTGCGGCAGACGAAGATATGATCCGCTTAGCTGTGCCGGAATATCACAAGGGAGCTTCGCAGCGCCACCAAACAGACTACCTAGATAAATTAATTCAAATCCCAGTACACGTTCCAAGACCTGGTACTCTAGAAATCAGAGCTTACCTGATGATGTTGACAGCTCAAGATCATGGCGTTACGAGTGACCAGCTTGAGGGGCTTAGGGAAAGCCTAGAGCAGTCTCTTCAGCTATCTTGGAAGCAGTCACCCATATCAGTCGATGAGCTTTTGGACGTTGATAAAGTTCAAGATGTTCAGGGTAAGGACGAACTCAGAAGTAAGTTCATCGTGGCCGAACAACTTGCTCCATTGCTCGCAGAGTCCTCCAATATAAATGGGAACCCTCGAATTGTTAAACGCCTCTTAAATCAGGTGAAAATGAGAAGAAAAACAGCACTCCGTCGTGGTATGCAGCTGGATGAGAAAACCATTACCAAATTGGTGATATTTGAGCGTTGTTTGGGGACTCAAGCAACAAACAAACTGTATCAGTTGATTGATACAGAGAGTGGTTCTCCAAAGATTCTGGCTCAATTGGAAGATCCAGAAGCTGAATTCGATGATATGGATTTACCAGAAGAGTGGAAGCTAGATTTAGCCTTTCTTGACAAGTGGTCGAAGCTACCACCGATGTTTGCAAATGTGAACCTGACCCCAGCGGCATACTTAAGTAGAGAGAGTATCCCCATGGGCCTAGTGAATGCAGTTATGTCCGGCGCTGCTCAAAAGCTTGTGAAGGATTTAATGAAACAAACGGAAAGACTAAGCCATACAAACCAAAATGCCATAGCAGCGACCCCAAGAGAAGACTATTTAGCTGTGATGGATGGACTAATTGAAAACTTCAGGACTGTAAGTGATTGGTCAAAAGCTCCCCCAGGCATATATGGCGCGAGACTACTAGCAGTTGAAGAGCCTAAATGTAAAAAGGCGCTACTAACTTACGTGAAGGGACTGCCAAAGCAAAGGTGGTTGAATGTAATTATCAAGGAATTAGAAAAGTAGGTATTAATGGGTACTTCAGCATCATCAACTGGCCCTAATAACCAGAGCCCACTCATTCCGTCATGGGCTGAACAAAGTCCGCCTGTAACAATTGAGCCAGCTCAAGATACTGGTGGCCCGGACGGGGAAAATCAAGGTGACAAGGAAATCGACAATGAAAAAGTTCAGCAGGAAATCGGCAAACCATCTGGTACTGCCAATCCTGCAAACCGTTTTGCAGGAGCTAGAAGAGAATTCGGGAATTATGCCAAGGCCGGAGGTTCAAGCTCTGATCTAAGGCGAGCACTAAAGAGTTATTCTAAAAAAGGCTCTGGTGGTGGAAAAACCACAAGCCGAAGGTTGGCTAGTGGGATAACGGCTGGTACTGGTTTACTTGGAGTAATGCGTGGAGACACTGTTACTGTCAACAACCAAAGCCTTTCCTTAAATGACTTGAAAGGCCTATCCACTGACCAAGCTATTGATAGAATTGCTTCACATTTGGCTCCTGATAATGCTGACTCAGACTCTGTGAGAATTGCCTTAGATTACGCGCTGGAAGAAGCGCTACCAGATACAGAAGATTTCGATCCAAATAGTTTTACTGAAGAAGTAATCCAACAAGCCATCGGCTGCTATTTAACTGACTTGATTTTCCAAGATGTGGTTGAAGGCATGGGCAGGGCTTGGTTCCACGTAGAACCTGCTAGCAAGCACCATAGCATGGAAGTTGAGCTAAGGGAGCTTATCAAGGTAATAGCTCAGGAGCAGCTAGACAAGGTCACTAATGGCAACCCTAGCAATATCACCAGAAATAACATTACCAAGATTCAAGCTGATACCATCGCAATGACCGTTGAAGAATGGGAGAGTTTCGATGACTAAGTTTTACTTCAATGATAATCCAAACCAACTACCTGAATATTCAGAGTCATGCCACCCTGTACAACTATTCCACACTCACGAATATGATCAAAAAAAACACAGCTTAGCTTCCAGAGGACTACTGCAAACAGTAAGAGACTTGGGAGTTGCTGTTGAGCCTAAGGCAATCGATTTAATTACAATTGCTTCCGCTGTTACCGCAGCAGATACTTTTGAGTTAAGAGAGAAGGCTGAGAATGCTTGGTCAAGGCAAATGCACCTTCACATCCCTGTAAGTGAACCGAATATATGGAATGCAGAAAGCGCTGAGTTGAGTTCAATTTTGAACTTTCTTACTGGCGATCAATGGATGTTCACTTTTGAGCAGACATCAATGGAACTGCCTAAACCTAAGATAAGTAAGCAGGCTAAATATAAAGCCAAAACTCTTCTAGGAAAAAATGCTGTTTGCCTATTTTCTGGCGGTCTTGATAGTGCAGTGGGTGCTATTGATATCCTTAATGGAGAGTCAGAATATAAGCCTCTCTTAGTAAGTCACGCCTATCGTGGAGATGGTGCAAAACAGGAAGAAATTAAGACTTTGTTGTCTTCTCCATTTGCTGAGCTCTCCTATTCAATTTCTCCTCATATAATTAAAACATATGAAGGCAGAACGGACATAAGTATGCGTGGGAGAAGCTTTAACTTCTTGGCGATGGCCGTATTGGGCATTTCCGCACTGAGAAGTGCTAACTGTGATGCCAGTATTAAAACCATTATCGTTCCTGAGAATGGCTATATCTCAATCAATCCACCACTAACTAGAAGGCGAATAGGTAGTCACAGTACGAGAACCACACACCCCAACTTCTTGCAGAGGTTGGAAGAATTGCTGACACGCATAGGTTTTGACGTCAAATTCGTAAACCCTTATCAGTTTAAAACAAAGGGGGAGATGTTGGCTGAGTGCGTTGACCAAAACGCTATTAAAAAAGCCGTACCGCTAAGCGTTTCATGCAGCCACTGGCACAGAGAACACATACAATGTGGGCACTGCTTGCCCTGTCTAATTAGAAGAGCATCTGTTCATCATGCTGGCTTTGATGATGACGCACCATATAAAACAAAGCGATTGAAAACGCTAATTAAAGAGAAGGATACAAGAGACGACCTGCAAGCAGTTCAAACAGCCATTATCCGGTTGAAGCAAACCAATAATTACAAATCTTGGCTACGTAAATCTGGTCCAATCCCACTAGATAAGTCTATACGTAATGCCTTGGAATCAACGCTTAAGCGTGGTTTGATGGAAGTTGAAGTGTTTATACAGGCTAACAAAACATCATGATGGATATGCATTGCCATGTTGATCTATACCCCGAACATCAGAAGGTATTGGATGACATTGAACGCTCAAACTATTACGTATTATCTGTAACAACAGTGCCTTCAGCCTTCGAAGGCACTGTTAATCTCACAAAAGGGCTTAAGCATTGCAAAACCGCTTTGGGATTGCACCCTCAGCTAGCTCATTTAAGGAAAAATGAACTACCAATTTTCGATCGACTTATAGAGAAAACTAAATATATAGGTGAGATTGGACTAGATGGATCAAAAGGCTGGAGAGAGCATTTTGATGACCAATTATTGGTTTTTAATCACATTCTGAAAAAATGTGAGTCATTCAATGATAAAGTTCTAACAATACATAGCCTGAATGCAGTAGACGAAACCTTAATGTGTCTGAAAAAACACCCGAAAGCAGGCATCCCTGTTCTCCACTGGTTTTTGGGGACAAAAAAACAGTTATTAGAAGCTGTCGATATAGGTTGTTATTTTTCAGTTGGACCAGCAATGCTTTTCTCAGCACGTGGAAAGCGACTTATATCTTGGTTACCTAAAGATAAAATTCTTCTAGAAACAGATGGACCTTTTGCGAAAGTTTCGGGAAAAATACTGTTCCCCTCAGATGTTGATACCGTAATTCAGTATCTTTCTAAAGAATGGGAAGTGTCTCAATCAGATACAGTTAGACAGTTGAAGAATAATTTACGTCAATTAGTTGCTAAATGAATACATCTTTGTAGAGATGTTGTGCAATTGGGACCTATAAATGTAGATCTTGAGCTAGCCACCTTGTTAGGTGGAGAAAATATGACCCAAACGAAAAAAAATTATTATGGACAAATCAGAACATTGTAAAGAAGTTTACGCATATTACGGTTTAGCGATGTATCGTGCTCAATGTGTGGAGCAATCGATTATTCAGTTGCTCATCTTTTGTGATTTATACGAAAGAGAGGCAAAGTCTAAGCACACCCAAGAGGAGTGGGAGGCTAAGTTTGATAGCTTTGATCAGGAAGTTAGTGATAAGACGATGGGTAGACTAATAGGACATCTAAAATCTTTAAACGTACTTCAAGCGACTACAGAATCGTTGCTAGCTAAGGCACTCAAGGAACGTAACTTCTTGGGGTTCTAGGGATTTTCCCCTCTAAAGTAACATAGAACGCTACAGGTATTATATTATATGGTCTGTGGCGGTGGGTTACCTTCCAATATTCTGCCATCTTATATAAACACCATCAATCATATTGGCGTTTATTCATCATGGCAATTAGTAATGAACTCTCGATTCTGACTCAGGCAGAACAACGAGACTTGTATTCAGCACCTCAGTTTTCTATTGAGGAACAACGTTTGTATTTTTCGCTAAACGATGTAGAACAGGCCGAATGCCGTACTATCAGGCTTACTAAACATCGTTGTTATTTCGTGGCGCTTCTGGGCTATTTTAAATCTAAGCCAGTGATCATTGCTCCGAGTTTCCGTGATATCAGTATCGACATGCAGTTTATTGCCTCCCAAATTCAAAGAGGTAAAGGGATCAGGCCTTTCAGTGTCAGTAAAATGCAGCGTGACCGTATTTACTCAAGGATACTGCGTCTACTAAATTACAATAAGTGGAATGAAAAACAGCACCTCAATGCTCTGTGCCACCACCTGGTTTACATTGGTCATGCCTGGCTGGAGCCTCGACACCTCTTTGATGCGGCCATTGAATACCTTGCCAGCCATAACATTGCCATTCCTAAGTACTCCGTGCTTCAAAGACTGATAAGCCGCACAATGCAACAGGTCAGAAAAGACCTGACGCTCCAACTGAATCAACTTACCAGTAATGAACTTAACGTCTTTCTGGACAACATAATCACTACTAAAGACGACGGGCTGAGTCTGAGCCATCTCAGGGGTGGTGCCAAAAGTCTGACCGTGCCTGAGCTTAAAAAAGAGCTCGCCATTTACCACCGGTTAGCACCATGGCACACGCAAATAAATGACGTTGTGGACAGGCTCAATCTGTCGCTAAAAAATCGACAACACTTCAGCGGCCTTATTGATTACTACGGCAGTAAAGTGCGGCGCTTCAAACGCTCACAGCAGCACCTGTGGTTACTGTGTCATCTGACAGAGCGCATGCAACTTGCACTGGAGCGCCTGACGGATGGGTTTGTTTACCATATCCGAAAACAACAGGAAGCCGCCAACGCCTTTGCACAACAAGCAGTGTTCCTGTCCTGGCAGTCAGCTGCGGACAATGTCACGAAAGCGGCAGAGCTACTTCACCTGTTTGTTGACGAGAATATTGATGACAATCAGCCCTTCTCAGTAGTCAGACAACAGGCATTGAAGGTCATGAATGACAGGGATATCCAGACCCTCTGCCTTTACCTGAA
>NZ_JAWOQQ010000030.1:0-12788 GCF_033337405.1 Vibrio sp. YT-16 | reverse complement strand
AGGCCTAGCTCGACTTGAACAGTGGACTCGGAGGCATTCGACAGCGTCACTTTGAAGTTCGCTGTCTCACCCTCATTAATCGTACCAGCGTCTGAAATAGTCACGCTTGGACGGTCATCATCCGGATCAGGGCCCGGACCACTGCCGTCGTCCACGATCGTCGCCGTCCCCGTATCGCTGCCTTGCACTGCACCAATGCCAGTCACTGTCACACTGAAATCTTCAGGACCTTCATAAACGGCGTCATCAATGGAAGCGATACGCACATCAAACTCGGTTTGCCCCGCTGGCACCGTTACTACGCCATCGTTTGGCACTGCAACCCAACCGGAGCCTGTGTTGTATTCCAAGGTACCTAAGTCACCGGCTTCGGTATCGCCCAAGTTCAGGCCTAGCTCGACTTGAACAGTGGACTCGGAGGCATTCGACAACGTCACTTTGAAGTTAGCTGTCTCACCCTCATTGATGGTGCCAGCATCTGAAATAGTCACATTCGGGCGGTCATCATCCGGATCGGGGCCTGGCCCAGTGCCATCGTCCACGATCGTCGCCGTCCCCGTATCGCTGCCTTGTACTGCGCCAATGCCGGTTACTGTCACACTGAAATCTTCTGGGCCTTCGTACACCGCATCATCAATGGAAGCGATACGCACATCAAACTCAGTTTGCCCCGCTGGCACCGTTACTACGCCATCGTTTGGTACTGCAACCCAACCGCTTCCGGTGTTGTATTCCAAGGTACCTAAGTCACCGGCTTCGGTATCGCCGAGATTAAGACCCAGCTCCACTTGCGTTTCCGCTTCAGACGCGTTCGATAAAGTGACTTTGAAGTTCGCCGTATCCCCCTCATTGATGGTGCCAGCATCCGTAATAGTCACGCTTGGACGATCATCATCCGGATCGGGACCCGGGCCACTGCCGTCATCCACAATCGTCGCCGTACCTGTATCGCTGCCTTGCACTGCGCCAATGCCAGTCACCGTGACACTGAAATCTTCAGGACCTTCATAAACGGCGTCATCAATGGAAGCGATACGCACATCAAACTCAGTTTGCCCCGCTGGCACCGTTACTACACCATCGTTTGGCACTGCAACCCAACCGGAGCCTGTGTTGTATTCTAGGGTGCCTAAATCTCCAACTTCGGTATCGCCGAGATTAAGACCCAACTCCACTTGCGTTTCCGCTTCAGAGGCGTTCGATAAGTTGACTTTGAAGTTCGCTGCCTCTCCCTCATTAATAGTACCAGCGTCTGAAATAGTCACGCTTGGACGGTCATCATCCGGATCAGGGCCCGGACCACTGCCATCATCCACTATCGTTGCCGTACCGGTATCGCTGCCTTGCACCGCCCCAATGCCAGTCACCGTCACGCTGAAATCTTCTGGGCCTTCATAAACAGCGTCATCAATGGAAGCGATACGCACATCAAACTCGGTTTGCCCCGCTGGCACCGTTACTACGCCATCGTTTGGCACTGCAACCCAACCGCTTCCCGTGTTGTATTCTAGGGTGCCCAAATCTCCAACTTCGGTATCGCCTAAGTTCAGGCCTAGCTCGACTTGAACAGTGGACTCGGAGGCATTCGACAGCGTCACTTTGAAGTTCGCTGTCTCACCCTCATTAACCGTACCTGCATCACTCATCGTTACCGCTGGGCGATCATCATCAGGATTTGAGCCAGGTCCACTACCATCATCTAAAATAGTGGCAGTCCCAGTAACAGGTGTGCTTTGTTCTTCTGTCGTGCCAGAGAGCGTAAACGTTTCTGGGCCTTCAAATACAGAGTCGTCAATAGAGTCTATAGAGACCGTAAAGTCACTTTCACCCGGTGGGATCGAAATGGTAAAGGTTCCGCTTTCACCGACTGAAACTTCTTCTGTTGTACCATCAGAAAATGTTATGAGGACACGCTCATTGACGTAGTCACTCCCGTTCTCGTCAGCTGAGCCGCCTGTTGCGGTTCCATCAAGGAGAGAAAGAATGACATCAGTGTTGTCTTCAGTTGTTTGACTTAGAGTAATATCGAATACAACTTGGTCACCTTCGTTGATAGTCGGACTAGATATTTCTTGAACTAAGATAGTCGGTGGTACAGGGCCATTAATTACTCTGAAAAGATCCAACAAAGATAGTGCTTGAGTTGTAGATAGTCCGATTCCATCAATACCGACGGTCTCAAAATTCGTACTAGCCAACAATTCAGCGCCAGTACGATCTATTGCACCAGTATTTTGGGGGCTAGAACCACTTTCCTCACCTGCAGCTGGCTCAAAATCCTCACCAAGAGCAGTAGGGTCTTCTCCACTAGCGATAGCCTCGATTAGCGCAGTGACATCATCAGTAACGTTAATTGAACTACCTTGCGGTGTTACCTGTTGTACAATTAATTCTGATGTATCAGAAATTTCCTCAATAATTAATTCACCAGGCTGAGGTAGCTGACCACTTTCAAGACTTCTCAGGTTCCCATCAAGCCCTATAACCACGACATTGCTCATCAATGAACTTAACGCTACTCGATCCATGCTCTTCATCCTTGTATTAGTTTAATTAAAGGCTTGTTACTGCACTAAACACGTCTATAGTTTAGACAAAATATGAATTTTTCGTTTTATTCCAAGAGGATTTAGTTTTTTGAGAGTAATAAGGAAAATAACCGAAGAATTTGCCTTCATTTAAGCCAGTTTCCGCTATGCTCTTAAGATAAAAAGATTTTCTACGAAAAAATCGACCACTTACCAAGCAAGCTTTGCCTCGTATGCTAGAGTTTAGAGAGTAAGATTGTTGTTTTTTATTGAATTAAACATTTAAACATCAACAAGTTGATAATACGCACTAAGAAAATTCATTGTTTGTAACTTCTCGTCTCAAATATGAAACAGAATAAGAGCGACATGATTTTAGGAGAACTAACGTGAGATGGAATCGAGTACATATAGCCTGCTGTTGCTTAATAGTGTCTTCACCAGTTTTCGGTCAAACTCTAGAGCAAGCGGTTGCACAGACGCTACAAAATAACCCCGATATTAAGAGTGCATTTAACGAGTTTATGAGCCAGAAGTACATAAATGAAGCTTCATCAGGTGCTTACCTCCCCTCTGTTGATCTAGATGCTGGAATTGGATATGAAGGATTAGACCCGTCAGATGAAGTTGGTCGAGGAGACACGGATTACACTCGAAAGGAAGCTTCAGTGACACTGACCCAACTAATATGGGATGGTAGCGCTACATTAAATGATATTGATCGAACCGCAGCTGATGCTGAATCTGTTAGATTTCAACTCTTAGCAGATGCTTCAGATAAGGCACTTGAAGTGACTAAAGTGTACTTGGACGCTGTTAAAGCGTATGAAGTCCTAAAGCTTTCAGAAAACAACCTTGCTGTTCATAAAGATATTTACGATGACATTAAAAAACGAGTCAACTCGGGTATCGGCTCTACTGCTGACTTGACGCAGGTAGAAGCACGTTTGGCAAAAGCACACGGAAACTTAGCTGCTGCTCAAAATAACCTGTATGACTCTCACACGATGTTCACTCGTTTAGTCGGTCAAACACCACAAGGGTTAATCTTTCCGAGAGCGGACCAAAACTTTATCCCGTACACGGTTGATGAAGCGGTAGGCTTGGCATTTGAACTTCATCCCGTTATTCAAGTGGCGCTCGCAGACGTAGACTCGGCTAAGTTTCAATACAAACAGTCTAAAGGTGTTAATTACCCAACCATTTCAATTGAAGCTTCGCAAACATGGCGTGACGACGCTGATGGTTTAAAAGGTCGAAGTGATGAGACACTTGCCATGCTGCGTCTACGCTACAACCTATTCAATGGTGGCAGTGATGCAGCGAACTCAGAAAACTTTGCCTACCAGCTAAATAAAGCAAAAGACTTGCGTGAAGGTGCCTATCGCAATGTTGAAGAAGGGTTAAGGCTTTCTTGGAGTGCGCTTGATTTAACATTACAACAAAAAGAGTTTCTATCAGATCATGTAGACTCTGCGTCTGAAACCGTAATTGCTTACGAGAAGCAATATCGCATCGGTAAACGAACACTGCTTGATCTATTGAACACTGAAAACGAGCTCTTTGAGGCGCGTAAAGACTACTTAGATTCTAAATACGCAGAGCAGTACGCCAAATATCGAGTGATGAACGCAACTGGGCAACTGTTGAGTGCATTAAGGGTTGAAATGCCTAAAGAATGGCTAGAAGAAGTGGAGTATTAATTATGAAACACATAGCTTTTATTACACTCTCATTAATGCTCTCCGCATGCAGTTCATCAGATCGTGGTGATGAATATGATTACATAGATACCCCAATTGCCGATCAATGGGCTGATCATATAGATGATGACTCTGACGGAGTCATTAACGAGCGAGATTTGTGCCCGGGTACACCTTTGGGTGCCGAAATAGACAACGACGGTTGCGGTTCGTACGTTGACTCCTCACAAGAAATGCAAATTCGAGTACTATTTGCGAACGATTCCGATGTGATCAACCCTATCTTTACGCAACAAATTCTTGAACTATCCGACTTTTTGAAAGAGTACCCGAACACGTCTATAGAGATTCAAGGTTATGCTAGTCGCACTGGTACTGCAGAACATAATCTTGACTTATCTAAGCGCCGCGCTGAAAACGTTAGAAAAGAGCTCATGAAGAACGGCATTAGTGGAGATAGAGTTACCATTGTCGGCTATGGAGACACAGTACTTGCGACACAAGGTACAGACCAAGTTAGTCACGCATTGAACCGTCGAGTAACCGCAACAGTGATTGGCCACAAGGGTGAAGTGAAGAAAGAATGGACCGTTTTCACAACACTTCCAAAAAGCTAGCACAACAATAAACAGACCGTAAAAATAAAAGGTCTAGCAAATTGCTAGACCTTTTTGATTTTAAATTTGACTACAGTTTAGCGCTACTACATGTCTTTGTACTGAGCTTCTAAACTCGCAATTAAGCTTTGAGTCACATCATCAACACTTGCACCGTCAAAATGGATGTCCAATGTCGAGCTCCCTTTTGTAATACTCAGGTTTGCCTCAGATCCCCCGTCTGGTGCCACTTCTACATGATACTCTCCGACATCACCAGTATGATCACCTGATTGAAGATCATTAAGAAGCTCTCCAATTTCATCTTTAGATAAGTCGTCAAACAGATCTGAGAAGTCTAGAGCGTCTTCATTTTTATTGAAGTCAGTGACAGTATCAACATCGTTAGTGACTTCACTCCACTTAAAGATGTCGGCCCCTTCTGACCCTGTTAAAGTATCACTACCTAAACCACCAATCAGAATATCATCCCCTTCACCGCCAACGAGTATGTCGTTGCCACCATGACCAAATAGTAAGTCATCACCAGCGCCGCCATATAAATTATCCGATTTATCTCCTTGGTGAGTTTGGTTGAATTCTTCCAAGTTATTTCTAACGTACTCATGTATATCTTCGCCGTCAACGGTAGACACATCCTGACCCGTTTGCTGCGCCACATGTGATTGAATCGCACTTAAGCCTTGTTCATTACCACCAAACTCAATTAAGTCACCTAACAAGATATCGTTACCTTCACCTCCTTGAATAGTGTCTGAACCTTGTTTGAGAGGTACATCTTGACCCAATATCGTTTCAGCAAGCTTAGTAACATCAATATCTGACTCTACCACACCATCAGTGTCATACTGCTTGAGTGTATGTTCATCAACGCCACTCCCAAGACCTATCGCTTCTATAGAGGACAATGCCGCTAGTACTTGATACATGTGTTGAGCTTGTGTCGAGCTATTCCCTTCATCGTAATAACGGATAGAGCCATAATATCTGTCGATATCGCCAAGGATTCTTCCTGTTAGCGGTGAATAAACCTTACCGTAACTATCTATAACGACATCACCTTTGTAGGTAACTGTTTGTCCGTATGAGTAATTGTTTTTACTCGCAATATCTTGCAGGGTAACAAGCTTGCCAGAATTATCGACGTCCAAAATCACTTTCGAGAATTCACTCGGTGCTACACCATAGAGGTATGTTGCTCTATTTGGTTGACCATCCGTAACAAAGTACGTGATATTTTGGCCATTAGGGTTAGGTTGACTGCTGAACCATTCAACGGCCGACTGTAAGCCCGCCTCATAGTTTGTGCCGCCAGAACCCTCATCATCAATTACACGATTCAACTCTTCTACAAACTCTTTTCTTGCTGTAAGAGAACTCAAGTCAACAGAAATCACCGCTGATGCACTTGAAGCAAATTCACTAAGGTGAATATTCACTGTCCCTGGCTTCTCTCCTTGATTTACCGCACTTAACAGCTCATCAAACACATCTAGCACTTCTTGCTTCGCAGTTCCTACCCAGTTACCCATGCTCCCTGAAGTGTCCAGAACAAATGCGATGTTGTAGTCCTGACCTGCAATGATCTCCAATCCTTGAACATCACCAACAATAATATCGTGATCGTCACTACCCGTTATCTGATCATTCCCATGCGATCCCGACTCCAACACATAGTCACGAGCTGTAAGCTCAACGGATTCAGTTGTTGAAGCTGCATCATTATTTGATCCTTCAACAGACGTAGCAGTAACGCTTAGCGGGAACTCTAAGCTGCCTTCATAATCGAATGGCACTCTGATATCCAGGGAAAGCTTACCATCTGTACCAAGAGTGACAGGGTAATCTCCATTTGAATCTTGCTTAATTGCGACCCCATCAACATACACGTCAACACCGTCTGGTAGAGCTTGTACAAGAGCAGTCTGCGCTAAATCCTCACTTCCATCGACATCAACTAGATCAACATCCACATCGACCGAAATCCAGCGATCTTGAAGCACTTCATAAGTGCCATCAGGTTTCAAATCAACAATTTTGTCTGCAAAAACAACGCGTTCAATTTCATATAAATGATCACCTCGGTCATCACTACCTGTATGATCGTTTACCGAATCGATAGAACGACTATCTAATAAAATCCAATATGGAACTTTACCTCCATGATCGTCTTTGAAGGTCATTTTGTAGTCATCAAAGTTCCCTGTTAAGTAGACTGTATCTTTACCATCATGCAGAGTAAGACTGGTCGCGTCATCACCATAAAACGTATCATTGTTACCACCGCCAACAAATACGTCATCGCCACCGCCACCATAGAATACATCGTTGAAATCTGTCCCAACAAACAAGCTGTCGGTGTCACTTAAGTCAGTATTGACTCCCAACACAACACCAGCGTGTGTATTAATTTTAGGTACTGCATTATCCAACCCAAGGTTGGCTGCGACAGCCTCATTTTCGGTATTGGTATTATTTATTGCCGATGTAGCTAAGTGATGGTTTGGATCAATAGCATCTCGTTTAACTAAGTCGCCAACATTGATCGTGATCGTAGGTGCATCTGCGATAGCAACAACATTGATATCAAGTGTATTTGTTACGCCAGTATTTGTGGTATAGCTAATTAATGGAACGTCACCTGACCAATGCTCAGCAGGTTCAAATATGTAACTACCATCTCGGTTTACTAGTAACGTACCACTAGTCAAAGAAACACTTTCGCCTACCTCGTAATCAGCACCATCGATAGTAAGATGATCTACCATCAGAATATTGTCGCCGTCAGAGTCATTAAGCAATACATTCCCTTGTAGAGTATTGTCTTCTATGGTTTCGCCCAAATCACTTTCCGTTTCCGTAGGTAAGTTCTCATGTACTACAACATTGATCGCCAAGTTAGATTCTGCTGAATCACCATTCGAGCTTTCTGTACTCGTTGCAGTCAAATTGATAGTGAAGTCATCATGGGAGCCCGCAGGTGGAGTCACAGTAAGTGCATCTAATGCCCAACTTGTCACGTCCAGTTCTTCATCAATAGTTGCGACAGTAATAGAACTATTTCCATCTGAAAGGATCGCACCTACAGGTAAGCCAGTTAGCGTGACTTTAAGTGATTCAGAGCCATCTGTATCATTTAAGCTTGCTTTAATTTCAGAGAGCGGTATCGCTGTATCTTGTAACCCTTCGTTCAGCTGGTATGTTTCGTAAAACGCAACACCATTAACTTCTTGTAGTTCAGACGTTCTGATATCAGTTGCTTCTAGTGCACTTTCATCACTAACTACGTAAAGACTACTATTGCTCAGGTTGACAGGCGCTTGTCCATTAATGGATACATCCACATTAAAGTTACCCGGACCACTTTGGTTATGGTGATAAATTTCAATTGGATAAAAGCCAGATACCGAAGGGGTAAAGCTAGCTCCCTTAATATCACCACTGTCGCTCCCCCAACGAGCTTGATCAAGTAACGTACCACCCAACTTGATTGCAAGGCTATCATCGGCTTGACCGACAAAGTCGTAACTCGAGCCAGCTTCGAGATAAACAAGAGATGTGACTAGAACGGCCTCATTTGCCAAGGTTGCATGAGTCCCTAAATCTTCCACATTTGCCCAACTCAATCGAGTACCATCGGCTTCATTAAGAGCGTTGATCGCTGAGATTAGAGTCTCTCCATTGACCCCCATACCATCACTAGAACCAACTTGAACATTACTCCATGTCGTAACGTTAAACTCTTGTTGAGGCAATGAGTTTAATGGCGTCACTGCAATTAAGTTCGGTTTGTCAGCTACAGGGTTCACGTCTATTGTCAGTGTCGACTCTTGACCAGAGCTCTGCCCATCTGTCGGTTTAAAACCAATTTGAGCGTAACTAGATTCCTGATCTCCGACTTGATTTCCGCCGAAGCTGTCACTGCCTGATTCATTTAATTCAGGTACAAAACGAACACCGTTTTCCTCAAAAAGCGATTTATCGAGGACTTGATCGATTTGTACAGACTGCCAATCGCCTTGCGAATCTCTGTACTCTAATGAGCCATCGCTAGGAAGCGTTGTAATTTGGACGGAGAGATCTGATACATCAGAGTCCACATCGCTAATACCGAATGATGACCAATCAAGCATCACTTGAGTATCTTCATTCATCTCAACCACTGAAGGCGAAGATTCAGGAGCATCATTCACATTTACCAGAGAAACATTTACCTCGGCAGTATCAATCCCGCCAGTTCCATCGATAACCTCAACCTGAAGCGTATAATCGCCCAAGTCAACATCATCGATTGTCTTGTTCAATGAAATCTCTCCACTTGTCGGGTCGATATCAAAAATACCATTAGTGCTCGAGCCATCTGCAAAACGGTATACAAGCACGTCATTATCGTGATCTTCAGCAACGACCGTGCCGATAACGGCCCCAATCACCGTGTTTTCGTTAACTGACCCGAAGTCGTAAACATCATCATTTGGTTTGTCACCAGCACTATCGCCGCCAGAAATAAACTCTGGAGCGTGCTGAGCATCTATAATAGAGACTGTTGCTTCATTCGAGTCACTTGCAAGCGTCGAATCTGCACCAACCGTATCAATTAGAGTCACGGTTAGGTTTTCAAGATCTTCGTAAATACCATCATCGAGAGTTTTTATATCAATCGGCGCCAACGTTTTACCCGCTGGAATCGTGACTGTGTACGTACTTGGAGCAATATAATCTTTGTCATCAACATTCCCTCCGATTGTGAATGTTACCAGTACATCTTCATCTGCTTTTTGGTCAATGTTGACGATAAATTTTGCATCACTACCTTCATCAACTGAGGATTGATCTGAGCTAATAGTCACTTTCGGTGCACTTTGGGCATCAACGATCACAACACTTGCGCTGTTATTTGAAGCAATGCTCGCATCAGCGCCATCAACCTCTTTAATGGTTACTGTGAAAGATTCTGCGCCCTCATAAATACCATCGGTGACCGTCAGTAAGTCAAGAGCAGCTGAAGATTGACCCGCAGGAACTTCAACACTCAGAACGCCAACAAAATCTTTTCCATCTTGGGCCACGCCACTATATTCGACATGAACCGTAACACTCTCATCTGCAACTTTATCAAGTGTCAGCGTAAAGCCTGCCGTTTCACCTTCATTTACGCTATTTTGATCGGCACTAATACTAACTAAAGGTGCAGGATCAGAATCCACAATATTTGCGTTACCAGTTGCAATACCATTACTGGTGACACTACCGATTTCCGTAACCGTAAGACCAAAGCTCTCATCACCTTCATGGACATTATCTAGTTTGGTCGGGACTGCGACTTTAATTTCAGCGACACCTGGAGGTATAGTAACGTCTCCATTAGGCGCTATATCTAATGTTTGAGTTTGACCATGAGTATCCACATAGGTCACTACCATAGTGCCTAGATCAACATCTTCCGCAGTATAGCTATCATTTGTTGTTGACTTCAGATTGACGACAACGGCCTCTTGAACAGGGTTAGAGAGTAAAACGGTAAATATTGCGTCAGTTCCTTCAATGACATCGCCGGCATCTACTACGCTAAGTTTTGTACTGTCATTATCAAGAACTGTTGCCGTCCCCGTTTCACCGCCGATCTCAAGAACGATCGTTTCGCTGCTTTCCACAACCAAGTCATCAATAGTCGGAATCGATATTTCGAAGCTACTTATACCTGCAGGAACAATCAAGTAACCACCTAAGAAAACAACACCATTTGTATAGGTTGCATTTGATAGATTTACGTCATTCTTATCAACTGAAGAACCTTGAGCAAGCATATCAACTTGGTACTTAACGGCAGTGCTAGTGGTTTCATTTAGAACAACCGAGAACGTGACATTGTCACCCTCAGTCACGCTATCACCGACCACAGACAGGCTTGGCCCATTTTCAGCAATATTACCATCTAGCATTTCATTAACGATATTGACTGTAGATGGATCGCTAACGCCATTTTCAGAGTCGACTGCCACATATCCAAAGCTGTCTTCGGCAGGTACACCTTCTACATAACGTAACTCCCAGTTCCCTTCATTTTTCGTAGAAAAATCTAACTGAGTAATGACCGAACCTTCAGGAAGAGCTAGATCTTTCCCATAACCAACGCTTGTTTCTTGGAATAGCATGAAGTTGCCTTCAGGCTTCAAAAACTCGAACGTTTGAGTCTGTTGGACATTATTTGAATCTAAGTATGTAACCGTAATAAGTGCTGCGTTGTCATCACCGTAATCAAACAATCCACCTAATCCATCTAAGCCAAGGTTTACGCTGCCCACAGGATTATTAGACAAATCGATCGTAATCGTTTCACCTTTCTCAATACCCTGCCCATCATTGTCAGCGATACCATTGCCGATGTGTGACACCTGGCGGTTGTACTGCGCAAGCTCACCGCTATCAGAAGAAATGGTGATAGAAGCTCCATTTGCTAAATGCTCAGTACGGGAGTGTGATGGACCTCCGTCCTCACTTAGCCCCCAATTATTGAAATCTGTTGTAGACTCGGAACTATTTAGTGTATCTGGGCGATCCTTGATACCTAATAAGAAACCCACATTATCAGCTTCATAGTAAAGGCTGTCTTTGTCATAAAGCGTATCGCTTACTTCTTTAATTTCGTGCAACTCACCATCACTATCTTTAAAGAACAACGTACCTGAGGTTGGCAGTTCAGTAATTCGGACATGTAGATCGTTGCCTTTTAAGTCGTCTTCAACATCCGCGATATGATCTTGAGAGTCGCCATCACCTAAAGGTTTCGTATCAGTATCAAATACAACTTGCGTCACAGGCTTGTCAGTCACATGCGTAAAGTCCTCACTGTCAGGCTTGTCATTGACTGGCGTCACATCGACGTTCACCGTGGTGGACTCACTGACGCCACCGGACGTAACGATGTAGGTAAAGCTGTCTGTACCGTGGTAGTTGTCGTTTGGCGTGTAAGTGACGCTGCCATCCGGGTTGACCGAGACCGTGCCGTTAGCTGGACCGTTATTGCTATCGAGCGACACCACTTTGTCGTCGCCTTCGAACGTGTCGTTACCTAAAACCTTGATGATGGTTGGTGTGTCTTCCACAACCGTCGCGCGGTCAGATTCAATATCTGCCACAGGCGCCACTGTGAAGTTCACCGTTTGGCTAACGCTTTCACCGCTTGGATCGGTGGCGGTAAAGGTTAGGGTTTCTGAGCCGTTCCAGTCCGCAGTTGGGCTAATGGTCGCGATGCCATTTTCAATCGACACCAACACGTTGCTGTTGCCGGACACTGAGAAGTTCAGTGCGGAGTCGCTGTCTTTAAATGCGTCGTTTAAATCAATCGTGTAGATCGTAAAATCTTCTGCTAACACTTGATCTGAAATCACATTGTCGACTGTTGGTGCATCGTTAACGCGATTCACAATCAAACTATCACTGTCGCTAACCGTTGGATTAACACCATCCGATACTGATGCGCTGATCGTTAGGTCTTTAAGGTTGAGTTCGTCGTTGTTAACCGCGTCAACACCCGCTTGAGTCAGTTTGACTTCATCGCCAACTAGCGCAAAGTAGCCGTTTGAGTTGTTTTCTAAAGAAACGGTTAATTGCTCTTCTGGCGTGTCGATATCAGCGACTTCCAACGTTGCCACTACCGTATCGGTATTCACTGCATCTTCAGTGATACTTTCTACAGCATCGACCTTGATCGTTGGCGCATCGTTTACTGGGTTAACGGTAACAGCTACTTTCGCTTGGTCAGTCAGCGAACCATCAGTGATGGTGTAAGTGATTTCGGCGTCACCATGGAAGTTCTCAGCCGGTGTGAAGACCAGTTTGCCATCAACGATCTCAACTGTGCCTTGTGTTTCAGGTACGGAAGCCGATTCAATCGACAGCTTATCACCATCAATATCGGTGTCGTTTGGCAGGACATC